>CAINFC010000094.1 GCA_903847975.1 uncultured Acidobacteriota bacterium
CTCTATGGAAATCCCCTGCGGGGATTCCCACAGAGGCTTGGAAAAACCTACGGTTTTCCCACATTCCCACAGGCCCGGCGGCGGAGAGACACTACCTTATTTATTCTACTTTTCTGTCTTGACAATGGGGTACACCTCACAGAAAGTGGTCCCAATGCAAAATAGAAGAAAGGAGACCAGGAGCACCAGGAGTATGGAGCGGAAGTGAATGGAATCCATGCTTATGCCAAAAAGACGAAAAATTATCCTGCTGCTGGAATCCTCCAAGGCACCCCAAAGAAACGAGGTTCGCCTTTCGTCTATGGACCGTTTACATAACGAAAGCAAACCGACGCCTGCATGGCTCGAAAAGCAATGATCGGATCTATAAAGGTCCGTAGAAACAGTACTACCTTCGCATTGGCTTTGGGGCGCGGATATCAGTCTGCCGGCATCCTACGCAGGCCTATGCCAAACCTTCTCAAGGATATCGGCAAGATCATTGAAACAGAAAGGCTTCTGGATGACGTAAACACCATTGCAAAATCCTTTGTTGGGAGAAAGGAAGTCGCTTACATCGCCGGACATGAAAAGTATTTTCATCCCGGGTAAAAACAGCAGAATTTTACCGGCGAGATCGCGCCCGCTCATTTCGGGCATGTGAACATCCGTCATTAAAAGGTGGATTTCGTCCGCATACTTCTTGGCAAGGCAGATAGCCAGACTCGGTGTAAAGGCTCTTAAAACTTTATATCCCATATAACGGAGCATCGTCGCTGTCACTTCCATGATCGCCGGTTCGTCCTCCACAAGGAGAATGGTCTTTTTATTGGGATCAACTGAGACCGTTAAATCAGCCATCGATAGCTTTTCCTCCTTTCGAACGCACCGAGGGATTGTCTTCATGGGTTTTACGTGCCGAGGTCTTTACCTTCCCGTTCCTTGGAGTACATGCTTGCGAGCTAGGCTCCATTTTAGAGCCGGCGGGGTCGCCATAGTGGTTATCATTACCATGACCACCACTGCCGAAAAGGTCGATCCATCGATAATGGGTTTTCCTCCAAAGGACAGAGCCAGGCCGACGTTGGCAAAAATAAGCCCGACTTCGCCTCGCGGAATCATACCCAGACCGACAGTCAGACGGTCTACACCTTTTCCTAGCACCCCGAGGGAGCAGGCCTGCTTCCCGAGGATCGCAGCCAAGGTTAGCGCAATAGCCAGGCCGAAGACTCCCGGTTGCAGAAAAGATCGCAGGTCAGTGCGCAAACCCATCACTACAAAAAAAACGGGGACCAGAAAGGAAGAGATTGGGTGGATCAGATCTTCCAGTCCGTGTTCCCCCCGATCCGTAAAATCGCGATAGTGAACGTTCTCCAGGATCAGACCGGCGGCAAAAGCCCCCACGATAGGAGCCAACCCGATCTGACCGGATATCCAGGACAAGAGAAAACAAAAGGAGAGACCGGTGGCCAGAAGAACGCCATGGGCGCGAAGTCTGGATGCCAGGTTAAACAGCCTTCGGGACCACAGAACGCCAAGAAAAAGAGAGCCGAACAGGAATCCGACCGCTTTGGCTATCATGATCAGAATATCAACAGAGGTCATGGATCTGCCACCATTCGCGGCGGCAATCATTCCGGAAACCACGGCCAACACCACCAGTCCCAGAACGTCATCGATGACCGCAGCGCCCAGGATGATTCGAGCCGCCGCGCTTTGCGATTGGCGGAGATCATTAAGTACCCGGGCGGTGATCCCTACGCTGGTGGCGGTCAGCGTGGCACCCAGAAAGACATGGACGTAAATGCTATGTCCCGGCAAAAGCCAGGCCCCTACCCCCCAGCCAAGCAGGAAGGGAGTGATGACCCCAAGAGTGGCAACCAGCAAGGAAGAGAATCCCACTTTCAGCATCTGGCCGACCGTGGATTCCAGCCCGACTTCAAAGAGAAGGATCAGCACCCCCAAACCGGCCAGAAGATCAAGAGAGGGATTTGTGCGCCACCCGTCGATGCTATGGAATCCCAGCAAGGACAAATTTCCGACTAGAACCCCACCCAGTAGTTCGCCCAACACGGCAGGTTGGCCGACCCGTACCGCCAATTCCCCTCCCAGCTTGGCAACCAGAAGAATGATCACCAGCGGCAGAGCGATTTGGCTGACCGGGTCCTCATGTGCTTGGCTGCCTGGAACGGATGCCAGGAGGGTCTGCGGCCCCAGAAGTATGACTCCCAAGGCGATTCGCTTTGCAATGGCCCGAGCGTTCATTGCGGGAAACCGATCCTGCATCGCCTCAAATCCAGCCGAGGGAAGAGACCCAATGGGCCAGAACCCAAAGACTTGTGGCAATCAGCACCAGCAGGACGGCATACCTTCGCCAGTCTGCCAGGGTAGCGGGCTTTTCATCCGAAGTTAATCCGTTACATTGGGTGATATCGATGTAACGAGCCAGTACCAAGCCGACAACGATTAAAAAGTAAGCAATATCTGTGAAAATGGGAGCGCTTTGCCTGACAATCAATCCCGCACAAATGAAAAGAGCCAGGTTACCGAATGCCATCCAGGTGAGCCGCAGAAATAAGGGCAAACAACCCGTGGATGGATTGGTGCGTTCTTGCGAATCCAGGGGTTCTGGGACGGACGATCTGGCCATAGCCACCTCCTCTTACCCGTGAATTTCCTTTTGGACACACGGGTAGGCGTTACCTTCGCAACGTCAAGGATTCTGGATAGCGGCCCGACTACCCAAGTTTAGACCTGCATCGCTCCACTCTGGATCAATGCACCCTGATGACATTATAACATAGGGTCCGGTTCATCCAACCCCAGGCACCTCTCGTTCGTTCACCTTTTGGTCTTTGCATGGAATTGCGACGGCGGTAGCGTTATGGAGGAATCCGGATGTTTGCGAACAACCAGGACGGAACAAGGCGCCATACGGATGGCCTGTTCCGCAACACTCCCCATCAGCAGTCGAGCCAGTCCGGTCCGTCCATTTGTTCCGATCACGACCAGCGCGGCATCCAACTGCTTGGCAAGTTCGACAATGGCAACCCCTGGCGGCATATTGGCAACACAGGTTTTCCCATCGTTGGTAAATTGCCGCATGGCCTCCCCTGGACGCCAATCCGCCTGCAGATGGGGGCGCTTTAATTCCATTGGAGAGATAATTCCGCCAGGGCAAATCAAGCCTGTTAACATATCGGGCGTATGCGGACGGGTCAAATCCAGGCTGTGCAACAAAGTCAGGGCCGATCCTCTGCAGCGGTACTCTTCCACCGCCTTTTCGATTACAGGCAGCGCCTTGTCCGAGAAATCGGTGGCCGCCAGCACTTTCTGATGGTGTTCCCCGTTTTTTACGAACAGGACCGTGCATTTTACTGCCCTCACGATGCGCTCAATGTCGTAATCCGGCGATTGCCCCATTAACCCGGCTCGCGAGTGAAAAGGAAGGACCAGCAGGTCACATACCGTATGTTGGGCTTTTTCCACAATCAGGTTCGCACCAGATCCCACATCGCGTTGGAAAAGCTGAGAATTATGCCCCCAATCTCACATGCCGCTGATTTCGTTGTATTCCACACTTCCGGGATCCTCCCGGCAGAGCATTTACGAAACGGTCTTTTTCTGGCGTGCCGGCGCATGGGTTTGTCCGTAAAACCGTTCCACACGGAGATAAATCAGTCTGGAATTCTTCAGGCAAGGTTGTTTGCCTGCCGAATCGTTTCGCTTTCATCCAAACCGGAGAAGAGAAAACCAGGATTTTTCTGAAAAGCGATCCTGTTTGAACCCTTGGTTTCCATACGATCATTCGCATCATCTCACCCGTTAAACATAATCGACATAGGCGGTCCAGGCACCTGACCTGCCCAGTATAGCTTGGCGATAAGGAGTATAAAATCCCGCGGACAGGGGAGATCTCGCCCTTCAAAGGGGAGCGTCAGGGGCTAATGAATGATGTTCTTCCGTACTGCGTAAAGTACGATTTCGGCGGTGTTGTGCAGATTCAACTTTTGCATCAGGTTGGTTCGGTGGGTTTCCACGGTATACACGCTGAGATTCAGGAGGCCGGCCACCTCCTTGTTCGATTTACCTTCAGCCAACAGTTGCAGTACTTCTTTTTCCCGTTCCGTCAACAGCTCGTAGGAATCCTCCATTCCTTTTTGACGCAATTGATTCACATAATCGTCCAGCAGACTATGGGCAATAGCGGCACTTAAAAACCGCTTGCCTTTCCGAACGGAGCGTACGGCAGCATGCAGGTCGTTCTCCGCGGATTCTTTCAGCAGATATCCCTTGGCTCCGGCCGTCAGAGTTCTGAGGATATACCCCACGTCGGAGTGCATACTAAGGACAATAACCCCAATATCCGGCGATCGTTTAATAATCTGGCTGGTAGCTTCTATCCCGTTCAGCCCCGGCATGGAAATATCCATGATCACAATATCCGGCTGCAGTTCCTCCGCCAGTCGTACGGCTTCGCGACCATCGGCGGCTTCTCCGACAACCTTTGTGTCCGGATCCTGTTCCAGCATCAATCGTAATCCCTTCCGCACCACGCCATGATCGTCGGCAACCAATATCCGTGTAGCGCTCATTGCTTTTCCTCCGGTGGGATGGGAATTTCCACACGAATTAAAGTTCCCTTCCCGGGTTGTGATTCGCAGAACATTTTGCCGCCGATTTCCCGAACCCGTTCTTCAATGCCGATCAGGCCGATCCCATGGCGGACGGGAATGTCTGCTTCCATGCCGATCCCGTCGTCCTGCACGACGACGGAGACACGGGAGGGGTTCCCATGGAGAACCACCCTGACCCGATTCGCCTTCGCATGCCTTGCGCAGTTTGTCAAGGCCTCCTGGACCACACGGTAAACGCAGGTCCGGTGGGCCTCCGGGAGATGGTCCAGGACCCCGTCGAATTCATTGGTAACCGACAAACCGCTGCGCCTTGAAAAATCCCGCGACAACCACTCCAGGGCTGGCTCAAGGCCCAGGTCATCGAGCATCGAAGGGCGCAGGCCCATGGACATATCACGTACCAGTCGAAGCGTCTGTTCCGTCAGATGCTTGATTTCTCCCAGAGCTTCATCGAATTGTTCGACGGAACCGTTTCGTAATTGGGCCAAGCCTCCCAATCCTAACCGCATGGCGGTCAGGACTTGCCCGACCTGGTCGTGGAGATCGCGGGAGATTGCTTTTCGTTCCTCTTCCTGTGCCTTGACAAGGCGTTGGGATAAAAGCCTCATCTCCCTTTCCGCCGATTCCGCCCGATGAAACTCTTCTTTTGTACGCCGCTCCAGGCGTGCAATTCGGTAGATACTGCCTCCGGCAACGAGCAAACCGGCAAGCAGCGAGAGAATCATCAGCCGGATCAGATAACCTCCGAAATCCTCCTGTTGCCCGCGCAGACGTTGTACCTGACGCTCAAAGTTGAAAACGTTCAATTCCTGGATTTCTTTGGCCAAACCAAGCACTCTCTCCCGCCGGGGCATTACGGTATTTCTTAAAAAGGAGCTGCTGTTGGCTTGTTTTTCTTTGACGGTCCAGCCAAAGATGGGATCCAGAGCGGCCATACGGGCATTCAATTCCCTTCGAAACTGGGTGATTGCTGTTGCATCGGACTTGCCAAACCGGCGTTCCAGCGAATCCAGATTTGTGGAAATGTCCGCATGGCTGCGAGCCAATTCCTGTCGGATCGAGATGGCTCCAAACAGGGAGGTGTCCAGAAGGTAGTCCCGAACCAGAATGCTGGAAAGGTAAATATCGGTCCGGATAGAAGCCAGCAACTCATCGGTTTTTCGAAACTCATTGTGAGTTTTGGACATTTCCCCAAATATCTTCGTGGCCTGATGGTAGGTGCTGAAGGTGATAAATACAATCAGTATCAGCAATCCGCCAAAGCCGATCAGCAGCGGCGACCAGCGGTGGGAAGGTGTGGTAACGTTTGCCCGGGCTGCCTCTGCTTGCTCAATGGTGTTCATAGAAAAGATCCGATCCGGCACTACCTTTCTGTATTGTAGGGTGTTTTTCTCCGATGGTCTATCCCCCGAGTGGTACCTGACTTGGCCGTTACAAATGGTCCCAGGAGGATGTTGCGGATGGGGTCTCTTCCTCCAGGGGCTTCTTTTTCAGGCATCGGTTCAACAAATAAAAATTCACAGTTTCCCGGGCACCCAGACCAAGGGCCAGACTGATGGCGATCGCCACGCTGCCAATATTAGATGTGGACCGTCTCATTGTACCGAAAGAACCTCCTCCCGGGTTCGATCCGTCGATCCCCCATCCGAGTTTACAATGACGCTTTTGTACTGTGGATAGTATTTATACAAGCCCGCCTGCGTTGCCCGGACGACATGGGCTATAGTGCGGGCATTGTGGAAGCTGGAAATACCGACCACCATATCCGCCTGTTGTGGTGCATCTCCATCCCTGGCGGCACCGGCCGGCATTGCCGACAGGTTCATGCCGAAAGCCTCATCGGCTCAAGGATGCTCTTCGAAGCGGCTGAGATGGCCTCGTCCTGGGCAATAGCCTCTTTGAGCAAATCAAAAAAATTCGGTACTGCCGCCAGGACCCGATTCCAGTTGGGGATCAAGGGCAGTCCATCCGCCTTTTGCAGGAAATCGCCGGCTGCGGAGCTCAGGCTTCGGGCGAAAACTTCTACCGCCAACTCCTCGCTGTGCCGGTCGAAGGGGAGATCGTTAAGGACCGCATCCGCGTAATAGCGGGAAATGGCATCCTCGGCATTGCGAACATAGCGGATCATCAGGCTCCGTAAATGATCCGAGGAAAACACCACACCTTCTGCGGCCAGGGTCCGCAAAAGGGACCTGGCAACGTCGTAGGTCATGCGCTGGAGTCCGCGATGGGGTGAAGCGGAAGTGAGGTCCTGATGTTTGTGATCGTAACGATCGGCAATGTCCACCTGGCAAATGCGGGCCAACGAACAATTCCGATATACTTCCGCCAGCACACCCATTTCCAGACCCCAGTCCGCGGGAATGCGGATTGTGCGCGCCAGGTAGGAATTCATGGCGAATTCCCCGGCCAGCACATATCGAAAACTGTCCACGAAACGAAGAAACGGGATTTCCGGAGTCAGGTCCTGTATGGCCCGAACCATGGGGGTAACGAAGAGCCGGGTAACCCTTCCGTTCATCTGGGTGCTGATACGGGCATAGTAACCTTTGCAGAACCAGAAGCCCAGGTTGCGGTTTACCACCGGGTAGCAAAGGCGTACCAGCAGTTCCGGATTATAATTTAAGACGTCACAGTCGTGCAGGGCAAAAACATCACAGTCTGCTTTCGCCAGCAGATAGCCAAAAGCCAGCCAGCAACCTCTTCCCTTGCCCTGAGGTCCGACGGAAAGTCCGTTGGCTTCCAGCAACCGGAACAGGTTCTGAATGCGCACGCCATCCTCCCACAGGATGGTCACCGGGATCTGAAAGTCAGCGAATGCCTGGCGGGCCTGCAGGTATTGCTCCTGACTGGCGCTGTCCAGCGACAGAACGATTCGCCGTAAAAATCGAACCCGCCGCAGCTGTTCGATGATTTTAGGCATCGCCGGACCTTCAAATTCCGAATAGAGGGCCGGTAATACCAGTCCGATCGGGGAAGTTTCAGCCAGTTCTTCCAACCCCTTCTCCATATGGGCCCGGCCATTCTTGCTGAGCCGATGCAAGGTGGTGATCAGTCCATTTTGAAAAAAGTCAGCCATGGTTTTAGTCCTCCATGGCCTAAGAGTAAGAAAATTATCAGAGCAGAGGAATACGGTCGAAAGGGGATAAAGTCAGAAGTTTTCCAGTAGATTCCTTACCCCATATGAATGGGGAGGATCGGCAGATTTTTCTCCTGACCAATCCTGTGACGGAAAAAGCAGATTATCTCTCCTTCGAAGCATTGGTCCGGATTCCGCTCCCCCACACGGATATCAATTGTTTATGGTCTGAACTCCTGAATCCGTTCTCCGGTCCGGATGCACAGGTATATGGTCGTTAGCTCTGCCTGTCTGGTGGGTGTACCCATCATGGCACCCCAAATGGTGCAACCGGCGCAATACGATGTTTTTCCACACCCTTCCGGAAGGTAAGAATATTCGCACTCGAAAACGTTCCCGCCGGGAAATTCGGCAATCTGTCCTCTTTTTGAAGCAACCTTCTGGTTTGATTGTTCGCCTGGTTAAGCAGATCAGCATTGTCGTCGCTGACAATGAGAAATGAAGGTCCCCTCCGGTGGCGAGTTGATTGCCCTGCAACCAATTCTGCCGGTATTCCCGAGTTATCTGCTCAGCTTTGTCTACATCGGCATTTACTGGAACAATCACCACCACATGCTGCATACCGTAAGTCATGTATCCGGTGCGATCCTCTGGGCAAACCTTCATCTTCTCTTCTGGCTGTCCCTTTTTCCTTTCGCTTTAATGTGGCTCATTCCTGACCGGCGCATCGGACGGGTGCTTGGGGAAAACTCTTCCCTTCCCGTCGACAGGATCGGCGAGTGACCCTGGCCTTGCCTGGACATCCTGGCCCGGCAGCCGATTCCGGCTTTCCCGCATCTCCCCGGTGATGGTCTGCCGCTTCCCCCGGCCGCGCCGGGGCCGGGAGGCGCGGCGATGCGGTCAGGGCACAGAGTAGACGTCCGGATCCCGCCCGTTGGCCACCTTCCCCGAATAGATTTCCCGCCGAAGGTTTTCCTCCGCAGGACCCCGGAAATGCGGAGGACCATCGACGGCGTTTTCCGGCCCCGACGGCTCCTTCCACCTCTGCCTCCCCTCGACTCCCAACCGCTCCTGCTGCTTTTTACCCATAAGCTTCGGCAGAAGCGTCGGGAACTGCTTTCAACCGTTTTCCCTGGCTTTCAGCCACTTCGTTACCGAGGGAACCAACATCGGCACCTGCCGCTGATACCGGATGTACGCCTCGCCGAATTCCAGGATAAGTTTCCGTTCCTCAAGCCATGTACCGATGAGTATGTAAAGAGTCAGGAGGGTGTTGATCACGAGGTCAATTATTCTGAAAGTCTGGCACCAAAGATAGATCAGGAGTGCGGAATACATCGGATGTCGGACGATTCCCAGCAATCCATTCTGTCTCAGCTCCCCTGGTTTTGAAGAGGCCATTGGCTTTGCGTAATTCAGCGCCTGACGAATGCCAAAAAAAGAAAGGGAGTCGTAATCGAAGAAAAACGCCCGGAAAAACAGCAGCACAGACCCCGCCAGGAGCACATACCGGACAAACGACAGGGGCGCCTCGTAGGACACGATTGTGGGAGATTCCCATTCGTTCGTGTACCGGATGAGTGGAATGAGCAGTACGATTGAAATGACCACGTAAAAAATCCGGTAGAAGGCATAGTAGTTCTTCAGCAGGCGCATCATCAGAGTTGTGAAACGGATGCTGATCAAGAAGCTATGGAGCGTGCAATAGGCCATCCACAGAAAGACAACCGTCCAGTAGTCCAATTCGTAAGCCTCCAAGCATAGCCGTTTGACCGTCGCGGAATGGTTTCGGGCCCCAATCCCGGTCAGGCAAAGGCGAAGAGAGCGTTCTTACAGTTTATTCGACACTTTCAATTATATATCCTTCTCGATGGAACCCTTCCTTATTCCTTCAATCCTTCTCTATTATCGACTGACCGTCGAACTTGTTCTCCATTTTCACTCCACACCCCGCACCATATATTTAGGATAATGGGCGCTCACAACTGCCACCTGGGGCCTCAGCCTCTGCAGCACCGGCACCATTGCGGTGTCGGCCGCGTACAACGGCGATACCTGCTTCCTGACGTCGGCAGCGACCCTGGCCGGGGGACAGGTCGTGGGAATGCCGACGGTCACAACGGGATCCGTGACCGGCATTTTGGCGACCGCGGCCACGGCGGCCTGCCCGTAACGGCGCGCGGTGTCTGCGGGGAGACGTCTGCCAATGCCACGATGTCGGGAAGCCATATGACGGACGGCAGCGGCGCCTGGGACATTTACAAGCAGCATCACCGGCCTGTCGGCCGGCAGGACCTACCACGCTCGCGCCTGCGCGACCCACAGCGGCGGGACCAGCTACGGCGCCGACGTGACCTTCCAAACGCCGTTTCCGGCCCACACAATTACCTCCTTTTCGCCGAGCGGCGAATCGCTGGCGGGCGGGCCGGCGGCGGCGAACACGGGGGTCGGGTTTCAGTCCGGGGCGACGGTGACCTTCGGTGGCGTGACGGCGACAGTGAGGACGGTCACGGCAACATCGATCGTAGTGACGACGCCGGCACAACAGAAGAAGATCTCACCAGCACATTACGGGAACAGCTCCCACACGATCCGGCGCTATCCCACCTCCCGGCCAACAATTCATCCGCACCCGGGCCAATACTCCAATCAAAGCAGGGGCCTGAGACAGAAAGCCGCCCAGACAGCCGCTGCCGCGCCCTGCCCTTCGCCTCCCGCGGCAGAATCCTCCGCAGACCCCGACGGTACCCCTTATCGCAAGCCCTGTCGGCGCACCCGGGCGAAGCTCATCGAGAAGGTCTACCTCGTTTCGCCGCTGATCGGTCCAAATTTCATTTCCTATTTGTTTGATTTCGCTGGAACTGGCTCGAATCCTTGCGAAACGGAAAGAAAATGTGGAAAACCGATTCCCTTTATATTTATAATAGCTGCAATCCATTGGGCTGTGCGGTACCAATCGAAGGTTTCCCAAACTATGCCATTGGCGCATGAAATTACCGGGCTATTGCAGGCTTGGAGCCAGGGTGAATCCTCGGCCCTGGAGCGGCTCCTGCCGCTGGTTCACGGCGAATTGCGGCGCCTGGCCGGCCGCTACATGGCCCGCGAGCGGGACGGCCACCTGCTGCAGACTACCGCCCTGGTCAACGAGGCCTACCTTCGGCTGGTCGATGCCGGAAACCTGCGCTGGCAGGATCGGGCTCATTTCTATGCCATCTCCGCCAACCTCATGCGCCGAATCCTGGTGGATTACGCCCGCTCCCGCGGATCCCGGAAGCGCGGCGGCGACCTGCGCCAGGTGGAACTGGAGGAATCGGCCTGCCTATCGCCGGAGCCGGATGAGAACCTGCTGGACCTGGACGAGGCACTGAAAGCGCTGGCCGAAATCGATGCGCGCAAGGCACGGGTCGTGGAGCTGCGCTTCTTCGGCGGAATGAGCCTGGAGGAGAGCGCCGAAGTGCTGCAGGTTTCTGCCGACACCGTCTGGCGGGACTGCGACCTGGCCAAGACCTGGCTGTATCGCCGCTTGAAGAAGGGAGCCAGGAGATGAACCCGAAACGCTGGCGGAGCGGTTGATTCAAGGACTGCTGCCCATCGGCAAAGCCCTGGAAGTCCGCCTGCAGATTGCCTTTGAGCTGGAAGCCGCTCCCGAGAAGGCGTCATCCACCGCCACCGGAAGCCCGCCAATATCAAGCTGACCGCGGAAGGCACGGTGAAGGTGCTGGACTTCGGATTGGCCAAGACTTCTGAGCGGAACGTATTCCACCCTGATCAGGCGGACACCCACGCCATTAACGTCCGGCTGACCCAGGCCGGTGTGGTCCTGGGAACCGCAGACTACATGAGCCCCGAGCATTCCACCGACAGGAACATCGACAAGCGTACTGACATCCGGGCCGTCGTCTGCATCCTCTTCGAATGTCTTTCCCGGCAGAGGGCCTTTCCGGGCGAGACCATCACGGAAACGCTGGCCGCCATCCTGAAAAATGAGCCTGACTGGCGGGCGCTCCCGGCGGCTGCCCCATGGCGAGCCAGGGGGCTTCTGCATTGCTGTCTTCAGAAAGATCCGCAATATCGATGCGGGACATCGGCGATGCCCGCTTCGAGTTGGAGACGGCCTTGCGGGACCCGGCTCCGAGGCGAGCCGGCAGCGTTTCCCGACCTGGATGGCAGGTGCAGCCGGGCTGCTGCTGGGGACCCTGCTGATCCTGGCCCTCGCCCGTTTCTTTTCAGGCCCTGAATCCAAGCCCTTGCTCCGCGTGCAAGTCGGTCTGGATCCCGCCCGGTATCCGGGAGGACCCAGCGAGACCAATCGGCCAACCCGAGCGGCTTTGACCATAACTCCTGATGGCCAGTCGCTGATTTTCTGCAGAACGGTGGAAAAAGAGTCGCAACTGTTCCTCCGGCAACTGGACCAGCGGGAAGCGCTGCCGATTGCCGGAACGGAGAAGGGATTGGATCCTTTTCTATCCCCGGATGGACAGTGGGTTGGATTCTGGGCCGAAGGTCCGCTCAAAAAAGTATCGGTCCATGGCGGCACGGCCGTATCCTTGCGCCCTCTGCCCACACAAACCTGGGGCAGCAGCTGGGGCGACAACAATCGCATCGTCTTCTCCCCCAACCGGAGGGAGCGGATGACGGTACCTGCAGGTAGCGGAAAGCCGGAGGTTCTTCTTGCTTCCGACCTTACCAAGGGAGAATTCGGGGTTGTTCTGCCTCGATGGCTTCCGGGGGGCCAAGCGCTGCTGTTCAGCATCCAGGTAGCTCCGGATCGATGGAATAATCCCCGCGTGGAGCTACTCGATCTCCGCTCCCATCAACAGAGAATCCTCCTGGAGGAAGGAGCCCATGCCCGGTATTCCGAGTCCGGAAACCTGTTTTTTGCACGCCAGGGTACGCTTTGTGCGGTCCCGTTCGATCTTTCACGCCCGGCCGTCACCGGAGCTCCTGTTCCGCTTATTCCCGACCTTTCGCAGTCGATCAATCGAACCGGCAGCGAATCGAATATTTATGCCGCCCAGTTTGCCTGCTATTTCACGGGTACGCTAGCCTACGTCCGTGGCGGGACTTACCCGGACCCCGGCAAGTGGATTCTCTGGATGGACAGGGCCTCAGGAAAGGGATGTCTAAGAACTCGACCCTCCGTCCAACGGGACCAGGGAAGGGGATCGCATCCTGAAGGATTTCGACCACACCCGATGCAGCCATGAGTCCGGAGACCACTTCAAATTCGCAAACAGCCAGGGTTTTTTTGCTTCTTGACGGATGTTGTCCGGTAGGGAAAGATATTAACCATTCGATGTGGCTTCGCTCCGGGAGGTGGACTACTTCACCGGAACATACAACACTCGCATCCAGACAAAAGCAAATTGAAACAGGCAATGGGAGCAATTGAATGAAAAACAATGCAGCAATTGTCGAACGCCAGGTGGCAAAAAACCCCAAAAAGCGTCTTCGCCTCATTCTGTTAGGCATTGTTGTCCTGGCGGGCATCTGCATCGCTATCTTGAACCGGGTGGAGGGAAGCCGCAGGGATACTCTGGTGGCAGAACTGAAGGGGAAAAAGATATTGATGGAGATCCCGGAACTTCTGAACACCGGGCAAGGAAGTGCCGCCCGGCCAGCGGCCTCCTGGAAGAACAGCGCCCAAAATTTTCTGTATTCTCCGGAAGCCGGCGGGGATCCTCAAGCTCCGAACAATGCCCGTGTAGCGGATTGGCCCTGGTACCAGGTCAGCCAGACCTCGCTACGGGTATTCTTTCTAAAGCCGGGGGAGGATAAAGAAATATGCGCCGTGGTGGCAGAGCATCGGCCTTTCCTCGAAAAACTCCGGAAGGTGTCCCTGATGGACCAGGCCTCTCCGGAAGCAATGGTCGAGCACACCATGTCCGGTCGGAGCATATGGACCGCTCGCTTGCCCAATCTGCTGGCAGCCAGATCGTTTGCCAACCTGCTGGTCCTGGATGCCTATGTCTGCTTGAAAAACGGTCAAGCGGACATGGCCCTTTCTGATATCGGCGCCATCCTCCGCCTGGGACAGCTGATCAGGAATCCCACTTTCCTGGTTTCCCACTTAATAGGGAATGCCGTGCATAATATCGGACTGCAGGGCCTGGCTCAAATCGTTCCCGGTACTACCTT
This sequence comes from uncultured Acidobacteriota bacterium, assembly GCA_903847975.1. Lineage (GTDB taxonomy): Bacteria > Acidobacteriota > UBA6911 > CAINFC01 > CAINFC01 > CAINFC01. The sequence continues at coordinate 13,834 of CAINFC010000094.1, forward strand.
TTCCGAATCCACCCTGGCGGAGTTGGAAAAGGACCTGGCAAAACCGAATCCGCGTGAAAACCTAACGCGATCCTATCAATTTGAAACGCTGAGCATTAAATTAATTTACGACGCCTTAAACGGTCGGGGCGCCACCCCTGTTGGTGACCTGCCCGGATTGCTGGGTGGAAAGAGTTACTACTACTACCTTTACGCCCTTCCGGTATTCTCTTTCTGGAGAGCCAGGGATGAAATTCGCGGGCTGGGCCTTTTTGCCGAGGCGGTCGCTTTGAGCCGGGAACCCTGGTACCGTGGGCGGGAAGAAAGAACCCGGCTGGAAAGCGAAATTCGTGCTCTCGATTGGAAAACTCCTGTTCTGCACTTGGCCATGCCCAACTGGGTAGGCGGCATTCGCTCCGCCTTGCAAACCGAGACCCTTCTGCGCCAGGCCCGGATTGCCGTGGCTCTGAACCGCTTCCAGCGCGCCAGCGGCGCGTATCCCGAAGCACTCTCCGCGCTGGTTCCGCAATTTATTCAGGAGGTTCCCACGGATCCCTTTACCGGAAGGGAAATGCCTTATACGAAAGGCGCGAAAGGATTCCTGCTGTACAGCTGGGGGGAAAATGGGGAAGCAGAAGCCCTGAAGAGCACCGCAGGACAGTCCGATGACAAAGTGGTCACGGTCCAAGACTTCCAGGTCGGACCCGGGGATGATATCGTCTGGGGCAAAATTTTCTGAGCGGAATTCCAAGAAACAATATCCACTATTGCTACAAAGTCCGGGATACAAAGTCCGGGACACCCATTTTTTCTTTGGCGGTTCGGAAAACGGGTGTCCTTTTTCTTCTCTTCTTTTTCTTCCTTTTTCTTCGATATCCCTTTCCGTGGAAGTACGGATCCGGACCGCGGGTATCCTTCCTGTGCCGACCGGGATCGGAAAAAAGCTGGCGCTCTGTGAGGGATTGCAGTAAATTGGGTTCCGCGGGACAAGCCTGGAATTCCATTGGGTCCTGTGGGGAGCAAGACATGCGTTTCACGAAAAACAAAGTAGGAAAAAACCTATGGATCGCAACCGCGTTGGCAGCGGTTTTTTTGCCGTCTTCCCTTTGGGGACAAGCCGCTTCGCCGGAGGAAATCGCCCGGCTGCAGCAGCAGGTAAGGGAACTGCAGGAAAGAGTGAACCGCCTGGAAAAGCTTCTCCTGCAGCAAACGGAAGTGAAAACCGCACCCGTTCCGGCCGCCTCCGCGGTGCCGGCGGCCGCGGCAGCGCCCGCTGCGGAGACACAGCCGGCTGCCGCGCGCAACGACCTTGCGCTCTACGGTACGGTGGATGTCACCACCGTTCTGGACAGCAGCAACAACAAATCCTCCTCTGTTTTTCCGGGGGCCGTCCCGTTCCACAGCTCGGATCTTTCCGCCTCCGCCAGCCGTATCGGGCTGCGCTATGGCGGGACTACCGTGCTGGGCGCCCGCACCGGCGGGCGCGTGGAATTCGATTTTCTCGGCGGCAGCGATCCGAGCACCCCCATTCCCCGTTTGCGCCACGGCTATGTCTCCATGGAATGGGCCGACCGCTCCCTGGTCCTCACCGCCGGGCAAACCAGCGATGTCGTCGGACCGGTCGGCAGCGATTCCATCGCTTTCCCCTCGGAATCCTACACCGGCGACCTGGGCAGCCGGAGGCCGCTGGTCTCCCTCAGCCACCGCACCGGACTTGGAGAGTCCTTCGGCTTGAAAACCATCGTCGCGGTTGGAAAAACCTATACGCACATCGACGATTCCACCCTGCCGGCCGATCTGCAGAATCTGGGCGTCTGGGTGTTCCAGCCGGCGATCTGCCTGGAATTTCCTGCGCCCGGCGGGCAGAAGGGCCGGTTGGACCTGTTCGGATCCTACGGCCGCAAGAGCTTTACGCGGGCCTCCATCGGCGAGACAACCCGCCTGGAAAACTGGGTTTTTGGAGGAGATTTCGAGCTGCCGCTCGGCCGGCTGTTCACCGCCCGGGGGGAAATCTGGCGTGGAGTGGCGCAGGATTTATACCGCTTCTCTCCGGAACCGGCCCGGATCACGGATGCCGCCGTCCTGCTGCAGGGCGGCTGGGCCTCGCTGACCTGGACCCCAAGCCGGTTAATGCGACTCAATGGCGGCTTTGGAACCGAGCGACCGACAGAACAATCCGGTTATATCCGCCAGACGGCACGATCTTCCAGCTTTTTCTGGAATCTGTTCTATTCGCTGCACAAAAACATGGAGATCGGAGTGGAAGCCTCCAGCTGGTGGAGCGAGCAGTACAGGAGCAGCGGAATCAAGGACCGCCTCCGACTGACAGGGGCAGCATGGTACCGTTTCTGAAAAGGAGCCTTTTTGCTTTTTCGATACCTGCGGGTTTTCCGGCTGACCGGGGATCATTCATATTTTTTTTATGAATCAGGGTTTTTTCGCCAGTATAATTGCCTCATGCTTTGGCGAGGAAATCCTGTATGAACAAAGCCATAATAAACCCTGGTCAACTTGCCGAACAGGAAAAGAATATCCGCGACCATCTTTCCCAGGGCCGCTGGAGAAAAGCCCGGGATGAAGCGAAATCGGTTCTCAAACAGGATCCCGGTCGTTTCCTCCCCCTGATCATTGAGGCCAATGTCGGCCTGGCGCGGGAAATGGCTTCCCGCGGACTCACCTCCGAGGCCGCACAGGTCCTGACCTATCTCAGGACCATCGCTCCGCCGGAAACCGTTCGATTGCTGGAAGTCGAGATGAAAAGAGCTGCGCCGACTGCCAAAAGCACCACGGCCGAATTACTGGCCTCCCTGGACGATCCTTCTTTTTGTACCGATGCCTCCTGGCGTTCCCGGACGGCCGACTGGATCGTCCTTCGATTCGATTTCGCCCCCAACCGGCAAAGCGCCCTGCCCGGGCCTTCCGGAGGGGAGGTTCAGTCGATCTGGCAGGCCCTCCACCACGTCTCACAGCAGCAGTGGAAAGAAGCCGGCGAATCCCTGCGTCCGGTATCGGCCCGCTCCCCTTTTCGAAATTGGAAGCTGTTGATCAAGGGTTTGATCGCTTATTATCAGGGTGAATTCGAGCGGGCCGGCCAGTTCTGGGAAGGGATCGAAAAAGACACGGTTCCCGACCAGGCACAGAAGGTATACCGCTTATGGACCGAACCGGTCCGGGAGGCCCGGGAGGTACCGGAGCCTCATTTAATGCAGGCATTTTGCACTCTGGCCCGGCAACCGGGATTGGCCCCCCTGCTTCTCGCCGCCGAAAAAAAAGGTAACCCGCAGAATCCGATCGAACCATATGCCTTCCTGCGCCGGTCCCTGCCTGCGTTCCCATCCCTCAAACCGGACTGGGTTGGAGCCTTGACCGATTTCTGCTGCCAATCCATGCTGATGGCCTCCGAACAGGGGGTGGAGCAGACCGCCGACTTTTTCGAGGATCTGGAGGAAAACCGAGCCTGGAAAAGCGATGCCGAACGACTGGTGGGCCTGCGAACCTTTTGCTTTCTATACACCGCGGACAGCCACCATGAGCCATGGCAGGATTACTGGAAAAGCTATGTTCATCTTCAGGAAAAATTTTACGGATCCAGCCCGCGCCTGAGGTCCATTGCCCATCTCGCCGAAGCGTCCTGCCTCGTTTTTGCCGGCTGCTCCAGCCCCCTGCCGGGAAACAGAAAAGAGCAAGCCCCACTGCTTAAAACGGAGCATGCCAGCCGGGCCATCCGGCTTCTCGAATGCAGCATGCAGGAAGACCCGACTCAAAAGAGAGCCTGCCAATTGCTGGCGGACCTGTACCGGCAGCTGGACCGCAAAAAAGATCTCGGGCGCCTGCTTGAAATAATGGCCCGGCAATTCCCCGGCGACAAGGATGTTTTATGCCAGGCTGCCGGTTACTTTCTGGAGCGCAAAGCCGTTACCAAGGCGATCCAGTATGTGGAGCAGGCCAGGCGGATCGACCGGCTGGACCCCAAGCTGATGGACGATTATGTGCGGATGCACTTCCACCTGGCGCGTCAGCATTTCGAAAAACGCTCCTTCCCCAAGGGAAGGGAAGTGATCGAGCAGCTGCTCACCGGAGAGTATGCGCTAGCCACCAAGGACAACCTGGACCGCAGCCGTTGGACGATCTGCCTGCGCCGGGGAATTCTGGAACTCTCCGCCGGCTTTGCCGGCCTGGCGGAGGAATGGCTGGCCAAAGCCGAAGCGGATGCTCCTTCCAAAGCGGCCTTCCTTCTGCAGGCTCACATTCTTTGGGTAGTCTACCAGTCACGGCAGGGTTACGCCCATGACGATTTTTCGAAGAAACTGGAGCGGTATGTGCAGTCCCGGATCGAAATCGGCGACATCCTCTGGCTGTTGCGCGTGTACCGTTATATTAGTTCCCTGACGGGATTGCCGCCCCTGTCCCTGGCCGAGAATCTGATTCTCAAGGGGATGAAGAAAGCGGCCCGGAGTTCGTTCAGCCGCCAGGACCTTTTGCACCTCCTGGAGCTCCTCTCCCCCAATCACCGGTTTTTTTTCGGGCTGGACCCCTACTTTAAAAATTGGCTCAAGAAGGATCCCGCAGATCCCCTGATCCGTTATTATCAAATGCGCAGTGCGGATCCGGAATCCATTTCCCCCGGCAAGCGGGAGAAGACCTACCGGGAAATCCTGAAAGAGGCGATGGCCCGAAGGGATGAGACGGCGATTCGGCTCCTGGAAAACGAGCTGCGGTTAAAGAGGCCCGAAGAGTTCTATCTTCCCCCCCCTGATTTTGAAGATTTCCAGGAGGAGTTGGATGAGCTGTGGGGCGATGGTGCCGGGGAACCGCCCGACCTGGATACCCTTCCTCCCATACCCCTGCCGGATATACTCCAGAAGGTGCTCAACTCCACGGGGCGGGAGTTGATTTGCGCTTATAAGGAAATGGTCAGCACCATGGGCCCCGCGGAAAAGAAAATCATGAGACAAGGTTTAACCGGGACAATTCCCAAAGCGGATCTGGATTTCATTTTTGGCAGGAAGACGGGAAAAGGCCAGGGGATGAAACGCTTTTTTCCTCCCGCGCCGCCGGAACCGCCTCAACCCGGGAAACAGAAACAGGCACGGCAGGAGGCCGAGAAGGAAAAGAGCCCTCCGCCCAAATCCTTCTTCCGGAGATTGTTTTAAAAATGAATCCCTTTTTTGTGCTCGATGTCCCGCCGGACGCCGACGATGAAACCATCCGCAAAACCTATCTGGAGGCGATAAAAAAAGCCCCTCCGGAGAAGGACCCGGAACGATTCCGGATCATCCACCAGGCCTACGAAAGCATCCGCAACGAGTCGCAGCGGATCGGATTCCGGCTTTTTCCTGCCGGTTCCGCCGGGTCTTCGCTGACCGATTCTTTTCTCCGCCACGCTCGCTGGCGGCCTTCGATGGAGCCTCCGGACTGGGAAACGCTAAAGGAATTTTTATGCCAATGCCAGATACCCCCGAATCAAAAATGAACCGCGCCGAGTGGAAAGAAAGGCTTCGCCTTCAATTCGAGGCCTGCCTGCAGGATCTCGAACAGGACGAAGAGGATCCCGGGCCGGCGGAGAATCCGGCCGAGCGCCCCGAGACCCCGGACCTCTATTCCTTTTACGCTCTCTGGGCAGCATCCCAGGCGGAAGCGCGCAAAGCGAACCGGCGCCTGGCGGAAGCTCTCAGCCAATGGGGCGAACTGGCCAACCGGCTGGAATCGGAACGGCAAAGCCGGGGCGAGAATGGGGAATCCGTCTCTTCCTTTGCCGACCCGGAGCCGGACAGAAATTCCGAGCGGGCCACCCGCTTTCTGATGGCCGAATTCGGGGACCGGCTCAGGCGAATAGGCCGGGCCTTTCAGAACGCTCCCCCTAAGTCCTGGTGGAGCCGCGATGCTGCCTGGAAAGAAGCCTGGGGAAACCAGCGGCAGGCTCTCGAAATCCTGGCCGAACACTTTGAAGTGCTTTTGCAGCGCCAGGGTCTGCGTCGTATCGAAACCCTGGGAAGGATCTTCGACCCCGAAGAAATGACGGCCACCGAGACGGAATGTCATACGGACTTGGAACCGCACCTGGTGCTGGAGGAAACGGCTCCCGGCTATTACTGGGACGAAGAGCTGTTGCGGCCGGCCCAGGTAAAAGTGAATTCCTTGAAATAGAAACAGACAGAAGGACCCATTACCATGAAGGAAATGATCGTCGGTATCGACCTGGGCACCACCAATTCGGAGCTGGCGGTGGTACGGGAGGATGTTCTGCAAGTCGTTCCGGTTCACGGCAACGTCATCATGCCTTCCTGCGTGGGACTGGACCTCGCGGGGAAAATCCTGGTCGGTCGGAGCGCCCGGAACCAGATGATCGCCTCTCCGGAAGATACCGTCCTGTCGGTGAAGCGCAAAATGGGAGAGACTTCAAAAATCCTCATGGGCGGGAAAGAATACAGCCCCGAAGAAATCTCCGCTCTGATCCTGCTGGAGCTTAAAAAAGAAGGGGAAAAACAACTGGGGCAGCCGATCGCGAAAGCGGTCATTACCGTGCCGGCCTATTTTGACGATATCCGGCGCAAGGCGACGCAGACCGCCGGACGGCTGGCGGGCCTGGAAGTCGTACGTATTTTAAACGAGCCGACGGCCGCAGCCGTGGCCTATGGCGCCGGAAGCCGCGGCCAGGAGAACCTGCTGGTTTACGACCTGGGAGGGGGAACGTTTGACGTCTCGGTCGTGCAGGTGGAAGCCGGAGTGGTGGAAGTAAAGTCCAGCCACGGCGATACCCGCCTGGGCGGAGACGATTTCGATCAGCTGCTGGTCGATTACGCCCGGGAGGAATTCCGGAAGATGCACCATAAGGAGCTGGCCCCTACTCCCCAGAACCTTCGCCGCCTGAAGGATATTATGGAAAAGGCCAAGTGCCGGCTGTCCGACGAGCCCTATGTCCGAATCCGGGAGGAATTCATCGACGGCCGGAATCATCTCGAACTGGAGATCGAACGTTACGCGTATGAGCAGATGATCCTGCCGCTGCTGGAAAAGACCCTGGAGTGCGTCCATCAATCGCTCTCCGATGCCCGGCTGAACCCCGGCGACCTTCACAAGGTGATGCTGGTCGGCGGAGCCACCCGGACTCCGCTGGTCCAGAACCTCCTGCGGGATCGGCTGCAAACCGACCCCCATTTCGAAATCGACCCGGACCTGATCGTCGCCATGGGCGCAGCCATTCAGGGAGGGGTTCTGGGAGGAGAAAAACAGCATTCGGTCCTGGTGGACATTACGCCCCACACCTTAAGTATGGTGGCGGTAAGCGACCAGTACGGTTACCCGCGCCTGGTCTGCGTCCCCATCCTGCACCGGAACACGCCCCTGCCCGCTGCCAAGAGCGAGATATTTCAAACCATGGTCGACAACCAGAAAGAGGTGCAGGTCGCCGCCTACCAGGGCGAGGAGCCCTTTCCGGAGGACAACCGGCTGATCGGCGATTTCATGATCGAAAACCTGAGCCGGGCACCGGCCGGAAACCCGATCACCGTTCATTTTGCCCTGGACCTGAACGGCATGCTGAAAGTTACCGCCGCGGAAAAAAACACCGGCCTTTCCAAATCGGCGGTCCTCGACACCCACGCCGCCGGGGTCATCGATTTCGAGGCCGCCCGCCGGAACCTGAAAAGTCTGATCCGGGAGGAAGAACCGGAGGGGACTGCCGATCGTTTTTCTTCGAAAGCGGAATCCGCATCCGAGGCGCCTGCCGAGAGGCAGGAATTGCTGATTGCCGCCAAGGATCTGCGCCGCCGGGCGGAAGCCCTGCTGCAGAAGGAAGTTGCCGCCGGGGATGCGGAGGAGATACGCAAACACCTGCAGGAAAGCCGGCAGGCCATCGAAGAGCGCCGCTGGGGCCGGCTGCAGGAAATCAACGACACCCTCTCCGATTTGCTGTTCTACCTGGAAGATTAGCCATGTCGACGCTGACGTGTCCGGCTTGCGGAAAAACCGGTCTGGCCGAAGACAGCGCGGCCTGCCCGCGCTGCTCATGCGAACTGGGCGAGCTGGCCAAGGTATCCGGCGCCGCTCGGGAAGAGTTTCAAAAGTCCCTTCGATTGCTGCGCCAGGGATCCCTGGGGGAATCTCTGGCGCATGCCGAAGTCTCCTGGACACTGCGCCACTCCCGCGAAGCGGCTCAGGCAGGTTTCGTGGCCGCCATCGCCCTAGGAGGGAGCTCCTCATGGCGCCTTTGGGAACGGAGGCTCGCTGAAACCGGGCTCCGGGCCAACGGTCCCTCTTAGTTGAACAAGCCCGTCGCGCATCGGTTCCTTTTTGCCGGCTTACTCCGCCAGGTACACCGCCAGGCGGCGGATTCGCGGCTCGGCCGCCGACTGCGCCACGCGCAGTCGGACCGCGGCGACCTCCACCGCCGGAAAGCGATGAATCCGCTTATGGCCGATTGACTGCGCCGCACCCAGCAGGGTCCATGTCCCGGCTCCGGTCTGCCCCTCCACCCGGTATTCCCGCACCCGCTCGCCCTCCGCGATTTCTTCCATGATCACCGCATGGTCGATGCGCGAGGGCTTCGGCAGCGGCAGCAGGACGTCCGCTCCCCGACCCCCGGTTTCGGCCACCGGCCGGCGGAAGCGGCGCCGGATCTCGCGGCCGAAGGCGGCATAGCTTTTCATGTCCGCTTCCGGGATCCGCCCGTCGCGGTCCGGGGTCCCCCCGAAGATGAGCGTCGAATTGAGCCCCACCGACCGGTAGTACATTTCCACCATCTCTTCCGGCGCATATACCTTGCGGTCGTCGTCGGGGCGCCAGAACCACTCGTGGTTGCGGATGGGCACATCGACCATGGCCGGACTCCACAGGCTCCCCTGAGGATCGCCGTGCAGCAGCAGCTCCCGGTGGGAACCCGCCTGCTGGTGAGCTCGGTCTGCGGCAGCCAGATCGGGCATGGTAGCCCAGCAGGGGTCTCCGGCAAATCCGCTTTCGTTGCCGATCCAGCGGTGCTCGCGCCGCTGCGGGCTGTGGTAGAAGACGATATTCTTCTGGTGGCGGTCCACCACCGGCAGCACGTCCGGCCCGCCGCTGTCCGGGTGCGGAATTCCGGCATCGTACCAGATCTCGCAGAGCGGGCCGTAGCGCGAAACCAGCTCCTCGGTCATCCGGGCTCCCAGCCGGGCAAACGCGGCCTGCTCCGGTCCTCCCGCCCCCCGGTTGACCCGGTAGCTCCAGACCTTCTGGTAGGCATTGCGGTGGCAGCTGAGATAAACGCCGGGTCGGATGCCGGCTTTGCGGCAGGAGGTGACAAAATCGCCGAACAGATCCGCCTTCCCCCCGCGCCAGCCGGTCTGCTTCAGACCGTACGGGTAAAGGTCGCTCTGCCACTGCAGAAAACCGTTGAAATGGGTGGCGGTAAAAATGGCATAGCGGCAGCCCGCCGCCTTGGCCGCCTCTAGCCACTGGTCCGTATCCAGCTTGCGAGGCTGGTAAAGATTCGGATCGAAAACCTCCCTGTAATCCTTCCAGCCCTCCGGAGCGAACACCGGCATGTCGTAGTGGAAAACAATCCCCACTTCGAAATCCTGCCAGGCGGCCTGGGCCGGCGTGGGGCGCGGCAAAGCGGGGACCGCGGCGCGCGAGGCGGCCAGCGCGCTCCATGCCAGTTCCCGCCGGTTGATCAGAATCATAGCCTGTTTCCTATTGGCAAAAGGGACCGGGCATCCATACCAAAACCGACTGAGGGAAGGGCAAACGGAGCATGTCAGCTGCCCCTTTGCCTTAAGGCTATTATACGAAGAATGGAGAAACAGAGTCAATCGGCCAGGCCTGCGGCGGCGAGCATGCTGCGAGCGTCGGCACCGTCCGGGTTGAACGGCAGGAGCCGCTGCTGTAGAATTGCGTCATGCCAAGGAATGCCGACATGAGTCGCCGTCTTTTTTTAACCCAGGCCGGAACCTGGCTGCTGCCCGCCGCCTGTCCGGCCCTGCCCGCTGCGGCGGAGCAGCCCCTGGCCCGGATCGGTCTGGCCACCGATATCCACTTTGCGGACAAGCCTGCCGCGGGTGCCCGCGAGTACCGGGCTTCCCTGTCCAAGCTGGGCGAGGCGGTCGAGATCTGGAACCGGGAAAAAGTGGATGCCGCCATCGAGCTGGGAGATTTCGTGGATTCCTCGCCCACAGCTGCGCAGGAGACGGCCGATCTGCGGCGCATTCTCGAGGTGTTGGGCGGGCTGCGGGCACCGCGCTACTTTGCGCTGGGCAACCACTGCGTCTTCACCCTGACCAAGAAGCAGTTCCTGGAGGCGTGGGGCGCCGGACAGAGCTGGTATTCCTTTTCCCTGAACGGATACCGCGGCATCGTTCTGGATTCCGCCTTCAGCAGCGACGGCCGCCCTTACGGCGGCCGGGAGTTCGACTGGCAGGATGCGCTGCTGCCCCCGGCGCAGGTCGAATGGCTGGAGGCCGAATTGCGCCGCTCCACCCTACCGTCCCTTGTTTTTCTGCACCACCGGCTCGACAGCGGAGATCACTACAGCGTCCGCAATGCCGCCGCCGTGCGGAAGGTTTTGGAAGCTTCGGGGCGGGTGGCCGCCGTCCTCCAGGGGCACAATCACCTCAACGACTACCGGCGGATCGGCGGAATCCACTACTGCACGCTGAAAGCCATGGTGGACGGCCCTCCTCCGGAAAGCAGCGCCTATGGAACCCTGGAGCTCTATGCCGGAAGCCGGATGTTCTTGAAGGGCTTCCGGCTGCTGGGTTCCCGGGAAATGAAGGCCGGCCCCGACTAAATTCACAGGAAGAACGGAAGAGCAGGAAGGCAGGAGAAGCGGTTGCCGGTCGGCTTATCGATGAGGAGGAAAGAGAGACACCTTACACTTTTGAGCCGCCTTGCATAACAGGTGGTCCTGGGTGGCCATGGGCAGTCCGGTCCTCATGGCCAGATCCAGGTAGGAAGCGTCATAGGTCGAAAGACGCTGATCGCGCGCCAGGGAAAAAATCTCTTTGCGCATTCTTTCCGGAGTTTCCGGCTCCACCCGGATCGGCAAAATACCGATGAGATCCAGAAACCGGACCACCGAGGCATAGTCGAGGCGTTTCCTTCTTTCCGCAACGAGAAGGGCATTCCCAAGCTCCAGAGGCCAGATGGCCGGAACCAGTGCGGTATCCTTCTCCAGGCAGTCGAGCACCGTCTCGGAGTAACGGCTTCCTTCCTCCTCGAAACACCAGGCCATCACCACGGAATTGTCGATGACGAAAAGGCGGGACATCAGCGTCTCCCTTCCTCAATCATCTCGCGAATGCTGAGGCCGTCCAGGCGCCGCCCTCTTCGAAAGTTCTTCAGCTGGGAAATCACTTCGGGCAACGGAGTTTTCCGGGTCGAATCCGCGGGCTGTAACGTAGCTACCGGAATTCCATGACGGGTAATCGTGATGCGCTCCCCTTTCGCCACCCGATCCAGAAGGCGGTGAAAATGGGCCTTGGCTTCATAGGTACCGATCGTTTCCATGGAATCTCCTTTCGACGGGTCTTAGACTAGTCTATCTTATTACGAAGCGAGTTACAAGCCAAAGGAAAACGGATGCCTATCGAGCCGCACCGTTCGCCAGGCGCAGCTCCAGGGTCTCACCGGCCCTCAGCGCGGCGCGGATTTCGCTGCCGGACTTTTGCACCGGACGGCTGGCGCGATAGCGGCGGCCGCCGAAGGGATCCTCCAGCCGCAGCGATTGAGAAACCCCGGCACGCACCGCCACCCGGACCGTACGGCCCTCCTTCCGCTCTGCGGTTACCTGGAAGCCCCCTTCGGCGCGCAGCCGCTCGAAGGAAGCTTCCGTCCACTCTTCCGGCACGGCGGGAAAAACCCGGAGGCGGCCTCCCCAGCTCTGCAGCAGCATCTCGTGAACCGCCTGCGCCGCGGCGAAATTCCCTTCCAGGGTGAAGGCGCGATCGCGATACCGGGTGAGGCCCCGTCGGGTCTGCTCTCCGTTGAGGTGAAATCCGTTGCGGGAGACAAAGCTGCCAAGGTAGTCGGCAAGATAGCGCAGCGCCTCCCGGCCCTCTCCGACGCGGGCCCGCATGGCCGCCATCCAGCTGAAGCTGTAGCCGCACCACTGGCCGGTTCCCAGGCGGTCGATCTCCGCCAGGGAGGCCCTTACTTGCCTCCGATCGTCCGGACCGGCTTCGATCGTCACCAGCCCCAGGGGGTGGATCGCCATGAGGTGCGAATGGTGTCGATGAGATTCGGCCAGCGGCTCCTCCGGGGATACCATCAGCGCCCCGGTGTCGGCGGCTGCCGCCAGCGGGTCCAGCCGGCCGGGAAGCTCCCTCCAGCGGTTCGCCTCGCCCGGCCGGGAGAGCGCTTCGGCCATCTCGGCATTGGCGGAAAAAAGCCAGCGCAGCAGGGAAAGATCGAAATTGGTATTGGGCTTCATCCAGGCCTGCTGGGTGTTGTTATGAATTTCCGGAGAGCTGGAGAGCGGCAGCCGCAGCCTGCCGTTCGGGGAGTCGGCTTTCAGCAGGGCGGCCAGCGCCTCTCCGATGGCCGCACAATAGGGATAGGCGCGTCCGGACAGAAATTCCGGATCCATCTCGTAGCGCCAGTGCCAATAAAACGCCTGGGCCACCCAGGCGCCCATGGTGGGGGAGAGGGTGTACGGGAACCAGGCCCCCATGGCCTTTCCGTCGAGGGACATCACCCCGGGAACGATCATTCCCCCGGGCAGCCCCCAGAAGGTGCGGGCAAATTCCTCGTGGCGCGGTTTCAGGTTCCACATGAAATCCAGGAAGGCGCGTCCTTCTTCGAAATGCCCGGCGGCCAGGTAGGCCCAGTAAGTAAGCTGGGTGTTCAGGTCGTGATGATAATCGCCGTGCCACGGGGGTAGCTTCCCTTCGTCCGCGGTCCAGACTCCCTGCAGGGGCATGGGCGGTGCCCCGCGGCGGGAGGCGGCGCCGTAAAAGTACTGCACCAGGCGATAGTGCTGCAGGATTTTTTCGTCCGGCAGGGAAATCGAGGACTTTTCCCAGAACGCCTTCCACCAATGGCGGTGACGGGCATACAGGACCGCAAATCCCGCAGAGAGCCCGTCCGAAGCCCTTTGCCGCGCCAGCCGCAGCGGATCCGGATCCTCGCCGCTGGTGGTCAGGGAAATAGCCACCAGAGTGCCGCCCCGGACCGGACGGCTGTCCGCCAGAATGGCATACTGAAATCCCTGAGCTGCCTTCTGCAGAAGCCACACGCGTTGCGCGTCCCGCCCGGGCGATGCCGCTTCGTAACCCAGGGTTCGGACCGCTTCGTTGGCCATCAGCCTCATTTCCGGGGCGGGCCCCGGCGCAAAGAGCATCGCCACCGGATGGGTGGCGCTGAAGAAGCACTCCAGCCGCCCCGGTGCAAATTCCACCGCACCCAGGGCATTTTGCAGGTCGAGCACGAACGATGCCGCCTGGAAGCGCGGGTCCAGCTTCAGCACCAGCCGGGCGCCGGGCAGCTTGGCCGGGTAGTCGCTCACCCGGGAGTATTCCTTGTTCAGGAGGTCGGCCTGCCCGGAAGAGGCCAGCTTCACCACCGTGGCATAATCGAATCCCGGACGCACGAAAGCCGGATGGGCCCGCACGTCCCAGAGGTCTCCGCGATCCAGGGAAAGGAAAATCTCGTTTCCCCGACCCCAGAGCAGCCCGCCGGTCAGGCCGTTTCCGAGAGGGAGGGCTTCATCCCAGCGCTCGACCGGCGCCGCCAGGCGCAGCTCCACGGGCGGCGCAGCGGCCGCGGCGGCCGTCCGCAGCAGAAAATAAAGCAGAACCGGCAGCACCCCGCCGGAATAAATCGCCCGGTTCGTTTTCCGGAAAGCTCGGCTCATTTCGACGGTTCCTCCCTTTCGGCGGATTCACATGGCTTTCTGCGCGGTGTGGGAAGGTCCGGATCACGGCTCGGTGCGAACCCGGACCTGGAAAGCGCCGGGGACCGGGTTTTCGGAGACGATCAGCAGGTAGCCCCCGCCGCAGCCGGAATACATGGCCCCCGCATAGCACTTCTGATAGGCCCGTAAAATGTCCGGCAGATCGGAGCGCAGCAGGGGATGGCGCACGGTTTGCGGCAGGATCGCTTCCCAGCACTTCATGCACTCGTTCATCGAACGGCCGAGAGCGCCGGCGTCGCGGGAGCGGATGGCGTCGAAGCAGTCCCGGCCGGTCCGGCCGAGGCGCGCAATCCAGGCGGGATCCAGGTTTTTTTCTCCCAGCGGATTGTACCCTTCCGGCCGGGATTCCACCGGCAGAACGTGCAGGACCTTTTCCAGCCAGCGGACGGCAGAACGACTGTTCAGGGATTCGATCCGCGCCGGAAACACGCCCTGTTCCACACGGAAGTCGAAATCCAGCCGGCTGATCCCCGGATAAATAAGCCCGATCATGTCCTGCGATCCGCTGGGTTCGGATTTCCCTTCGTTTTCAGCCCGATACAGCTCGCGGACCAGGACTTCCCGGCGCCGCTTCGGCAGACGGCCCTTCCACAGTTCGATCGCCAGGGTGCGGGTCCCCTCGGCGCATCCGCTGCGAGCCATGAAGCGGAAGTCGGGATGCAGGGAGACCACCACCATCGATCCCGGCGGCTTCGGGTTGCACCGCGAGACGAAAGGCTGGTCGATCCAGCCGCCGGCCAGGGCCAGGCGGTTGGGAATGGCACCGATCACTCGGGCCATGGGTGCCGGGCAACGGGATTGCATGCCATCCTCCCCCGCGCGCCTATTCCACGACGCGCAGACCTTTTTTCCTTGCCGCGTATTGCGTTTTTATCCACCGGTAGGTTTCGGCCAGCCCTTTATCCAGGGAGGTGCCGGGCTCCCATTTCAATACCTTGCGGATGAAGGTGTTGTCGCTGTTGCGGCCGGCCACTCCGCGGGGCGCGGTCGGATCGTAATGGCGCTCCAGCTTCACCCTGGCGATCTTTTCGATCTTGTCCGCCAGGGTGTTGATGGAAACCAGCTCGCTGGAGCCGAGATTGATCGGGGTGGCAATCAGCTCCTCGCAGTGCATGATGCGGTCGATTCCCTGCACTACGTCGGCGATATAGCAAAAACTGCGGGTCTGGGTGCCGTCGCCCCAGATATCCAGGGTCATGCGGCCGGTATCCAGCGCCTCGATCACCTTCCGGCAGAGGGCGGCGGGCGCCTTTTCCCTCCCCCCGGCCCAGGTTCCGTAAGGGCCGTAGACATTGTGGAATCGGGCAATGAAGGTCTTCATGCCGCGCTCGTGCCAGTATTCCTGGCAGAACATTTCGCTCATCAGCTTTTCCCACCCGTAACCCCGCTCCGCCATGGCCGGATAGGCATCCGCTTCCTTAAGGGCCCGTACCTGCGGATCCTGCTGCAAAAGGATATTGTAGGCGCAGGCGGAAGAAGAGAAGAAATAGCGCCGCACGCCGGCCCGGTAGGCCGCTTCCACCATGTGGGTGTTGATCAGGATGCTGCGCAGGCATTCCACCCGGAAGCGCTCGATGAAGCCCATGCCGCCCATGTCGGCCGCCAGGTTATAGACCTCCGCCGCCCCCTCGCACACCCGCCGGCAGTTCTCCTCCACGCTGCAGTCCAGGCACAGGCTCTCCACCCCGGGGACCCGCCGGTACCACTCGTAAAGCGGCTTCTTGTCCACGGCGCGAATGCGCGAGAAACCTTTTTTGCGGAAGTAGGCCGCCAGGTTGCCGCCGATAAAGCCGCCCGCCCCGGTGATGACCAGCAGATCGCTCTTCCCCGCAGCGGAATCCTTCCCGATTGAACTCTTGTTTGCCATTGAATTCTCCCTTCAGTTATCTTGGCTTTCCGAGGGACACTGTAAACAATCTGCGCCTAAAGTTCAAGTTTTCGGATGGCATTCATATGGGATAGTATTGGTAGACGAAGGGAGGGGGGAACGATGAAATACGGATGGGTGATTTGTCTTTTTCTCGGGCTGCGCTGCCTGGGAGCAACGGAAGGCGCTCCTCCGGCGACACTGGAAATCGGTGCGGCCGCTCCCGATTTCCGGCTGCCGGGAATCGACGGCCGGGAGTATGCGCTTCAGGATTTTGCCGAGGCCCGGATTCTCGTGGTGGTATTCACCTGCAACCACTGCCCCACGGCGCAGGCCTACGAGGACCGGATCCAGCAGATGGCCGATCGCTACCGCGACCGGAAGGTCGCCCTGGTGGCCATCTCGCCGAACGACCCGCGCGCCGTGCGCCTCGACGAGCTGGGCTACACCGACCTGGGCGATTCCCTGGAAGAGATGAAAATTCGCGCCCGGGAAAAGAATTTCACCTTCCCTTATCTTTATGACGGCGACCGGCAGTCGGCCACCCGGGCCTACGGTCCGACCGCGACCCCGCACGTGTTTATTTTCGACCGGCTGCGAAAGCTGCGCTATGTCGGCCGGGTGGACAACAACGAGCGCTTCGGCAAAGCCACGCAATTTGACGCGGTCAACGCCCTGGAAGCACTGCTGGCGGAAAAGCCGGTTCCCGTCGAACAGACCAAGACCTTCGGCTGCTCCGTCAAGTGGAGCGACAAGCGCGGCGCGGCCCAGAGCGCCCGGGAGCGCTGGGCCCGCGAGGAGGTCACCCTGGAAAAGACCGACACGGAATCCCTGCGCACCCTGCTCCGCAACGATTCCCCGAAGCTCCGCCTGGTCAACGTCTGGGCTACCTGGTGCGGCCCCTGCGTGGTGGAGTTCCCGGAGCTCATTTCCATTTTCCGCATGTACCGGGGCCGGGAGTTCGAGCTGGTAACCGTCAGCGTGGATCTTCCCGAAAAATCGGAAGCCGTCCTGGCATTCCTTAAAAAGCAGCAGTCCTCGGCGCGGAACCTCCTGTTCGGGAGCGACGACAAGTACCGCCTGATCGAAGCCATCGATGCCCAGTGGTCCGGCGCTCTTCCCTATACCCTGCTGGTAGCGCCGGGAGGCAAAGTTCTTTTCCGGCAGTCCGGCGAACTGGATCCCCTCGCCCTGAAAAGGGCCATCGTCGGGCAGCTCGGGCGATACTACCCGTAATCCGCCGCGAGTGAGCCGCTTTCCCCGAATTTCCAACGAGCCGAAGGCATATGTCCGAACTTTCCCGTCAACTAAAATCTTTTGCCCTCAGGCGGTCCCATGCCGCCCCGATGCGCCGGGTCGTCATCTGGACCGTCTTCCTGCTGACCCTGCACTCCGGATGGCAGTTTTACCGGTTTGCGGATCACTTTTACGGCCGCGGGGAGATCGTGGCCCGACCACCCATGGTAGATGGGTTTCTGCCGATCGGGTCGCTGATGACCTTGCGCTACTGGCTGCAAACGGGGCACTTCGACACCATCCACCCCGCGGGACTGGTGCTGTTCGGCGCCGCGCTGCTCACCGCCCTGCTTTTGAAGAAAGGGTTCTGCGGTTATATATGCCCGGTAGGCACGCTGAGCGAGGCGCTGTACAAAACCGGCGAGCGCTGGATGGGCAGGCGCCTGGTGCCTCCCGCCGCTCTCGATATTCCTTTGCGCGCCGTCAAGTATCTGCTCCTGGCTTTTTTCCTGTACATCGTTCTTTTCCGGATGACGGCCGCCGACATCCGGGCCTTCCTGGCGGATCCCTACTGGAAGGTCGCCGACGTCAAGATGCTTCTTTTCTTTACCGAAGCCACCCGGACCACGCTCATCGTACTGGCGGTCCTGGTCCTCCTGTCCCTGCCGATCCGGAATTTCTGGTGCCGCTATCTCTGCCCTTACGGCGCGCTGCTCGGACTGCTCAGCCTGGCCAGCCCCTTCCAAATCAGCCGCGACGAAAAGACCTGCATCGGCTGCGGACGCTGCGCCCGGGTCTGCCCTGCCTATCTGCCGGTGGACCGCAAAAAGCGGATCCGCTCCGCGGAATGCACCGGCTGCCTGACCTGCGTGAGCCATTGCCCGGCCCGGGGTGCTCTGGACATGGCCTTCTGGAAATACCCCGTTCCTCCCGCCTTTTTCCTGCTCCTGTTCCTGGCGGTCTTTTTCGGCCTCATCGGGCTGGCGATGTGGAACGGCCACTGGCAGTCGGGCGTCACCTACGAGGAGTACAAAATGCTGCTGCCCCGGATTTCCCACCTCGGCCACCCGTAAGACCCGTCTTTTAACAGGAAGGCGGGAAGGTCAGCGGGGCGCATCGGCAGCCAGCTGCCGGGCGGAGCGGATTTGCCCTTCCCACTTGCCGAATACCCTGCCGGAGGCGGCCAGCTGCTTGAGACGGCGCTGCGTGGAGGGATCCAGCGTGCCGGGCACCTGCCCCCGCCAGGGCGTTCCGGGCAGGGGCATGAAGGTATGGGCGTGGATACGCGCCCCCCACCCGGCCAGGGTTTCCGCCAGCTGCAGGGAAGCACGGGCTTCTTCCGGCCTTTCCCCCGGCAGCCCGAAAATGATGTCCACCTGCGGCTTGAACCCGTATTCCAAGGCCAGCCGCACGGCCTCTACGGCGGTTGCCACCGAGTGCCCGCGCCGGCACTCTTCGAGCAGCCGGTCGGAGCCGGACTGGGCGCCGATGAGCAGGTTGTCGTTGTTCACCATTTTCTTCAACAGCCGCAGCGACTCATGGGAAACATGCTCGGGGCGGACCTCGGAAGGGAAGGTGCCGAAAAAAATGCGCCCGCTTTTCCCGATGATTTCCCGGACGGTTTCCAGCAGGGCGCTCACCTTTTCCAGGTGCACCGTGCGATCCGGGGAGCCGTAGGAAAGCGAGGAGGGAGAAATGAATCGGATATCGCGCAGTCCGGCGCCGTGCAGTTGCCCCACGCACTCCCGGACGCTTTCGGCGGAGCGGTGGCGGAAGCGGGGCGTGAACTGGTAGGAGATCTGGCAGTAGCGGCAGGCGTAAGGACAGCCGCGGGTGATCTCCAGCGGCTGGAAGCGGTTGTGCCGCAGGGGATAGGGCGGGAAGGCGTCCAGGTCGGCCGGCGCTCCCCGGCCGCCGCCGACCATTTGCCCGTCGCGCAGTGCCGCAACGCCCGGCACCTCCCAGGGCGGCCGGCCCTCCTGCAGGGCCTGGACGAATCCCAAAACGATATTCTCGCCCTCTCCGATGGCCACGCAGTCGAATCCGGATTGCAGGGTCCGCTCCGGCTCCGCGCCGGCATGAGGGCCGCCGGCCAGGTGAAGGAGATGGCTGCCGGGATGCTTCCGCCTGATTTCCCGGAGCAGCCGCACGGCGCGCGGCCAGTCCACGGAGCAGAAGGACCAGCCGAGAATTACCTGCCGGCCATCCCCCGGAGCACGGGCCAGAATCCGATCCAGTTCCGCCGGGTTCTTGACAAAAACCGTCTCCACCTCCCGCGAAGTCCAGCGCGACTCGACGGCCGCCGCCAGCGGATTCAGCGAATAGGCGTTGTCGTGCCGGGTGAGGAAGAGAAAGGCGATATCCGCGGGCATGGCCTCTTACTGGTCAAAGAGGTATTGCCTGCGGTTAAAAACCACCAGGGAAAGGCTGAAAAACAGAGCGGTATAAAAAAGAATCATGGCGATCGATTCTCCGATGCCGGCGCTCTGGTTCGGAAAGAGCAGGGCTACTTCCTGCCCGGAAATATGCGGAAAAAGAGACTGCAGAAAGTGCATCACCGTCAGCTTGCGGGTGACTCCGGGCAGATAGGTGATCAGACTTTCCCAGCCGGCACAGAACGTCAGGCCGATGACCAGCGGCCGCTTGGTCGCCGTGCCCAGAAAGCAGAAGATCGCTCCATAAGCCAGCACGCCGAGGAACACCACGCAGAGGTCCTTGAATAAAACCGGGATTTCCTGCAGCAGCCGGCTCCCTCCGTCCATGGAAAACAGCACCAGGTACGTCAGGAAAATGGAATGAAAGGTAATGCCGGTGCCGATCAGCAGGTAGGCCAGGTACTTGCCGAGCAGCAGAAACCATTTGGGAACCGGGCGGGTGGTTATATAGGTCAGGGTTTTGTTTTCCACCTCGTCGGCAATCAGGGCTGTCCCATAAAACAGGGAAACCATGAGCACCAGAAACTGCAGGTAGGCGGTGGTCATCATGGCTGAAAAAAGCCCTCCGGCCGACACCAGCGGCCGGGCAATGCCGCTGCTGATCCCGATGCGCCAGAAAAGAGCGATGGCCGGCGGAAGCAGGGCCAGTATTTCCACAAAAAGGGTTTTTCGGCTCCAGAACAGCTGCTCAAAGGCCAGCTCTGTGGTAGTCTGTAATTCCATCCAGAAGGCTTTCATAGGATATTCCTGCGGCTCTCTTCTCTATTTTACCAGGTACTCAAAAACGGACTGCAGGTTGTCATCCGGGGAAGAGAGCTCTTCCACCGTAAAGTCATGCTCCTCGAGAAAGGAGGGGAGGCGGCTGTAAAACCGGTCCGGCTGCCGCGTTTCCACCTCCAGCGCCTGCTCTTCGGGGATCAGCCGGGCGCTGATGATGTCCTCGAAAGCCAGAACCCTCGCGGCCAGGCGGCGGTACTCCGGGCAGCGCAGGAAAATGCGGTGCGGATGACGGTCAATCAGTTCACGAATGGTGTGGATGTTTCCTTCCGCCAGAATGCGCCCCTGGTGGATGAGCAGGATTTCATGGGTCATCAGCTCCACTTCATGGAGAATGTGGCTGGAGACCAGCACCATTTTTCCCTGCCGGCCCAGCTCCCGGATCAGGCGGATCGTCTTGGTGCGCCCGAAAGGATCCATGCCGGTCAGCGGCTCATCCAGCAGCAGCAGCTCGGGGTCGTGGAGCAGGGCCTGGCCCAGCTTGACCCGCTGGCGCATCCCCTTGCTGTAGCCGGCGATTTTCTTGTCGGCCGCCTCCGAAAGGAAAAGCCTTTCCAGGATTTCCTCCGCCTTGGACACCGCCCGGCTGCGGCCCACCCCTTGCAGCAGGGCCAGACTTACCAGGAACTGCTTTCCGGTCATCCGCTCGTAAAAGGCATCCTGCTCCGGGCAGAAGCCCATGCGCCGGTACAGCGGATAGTTGTTCCAGATGGCCTGGCCGAAAACCTGCACGCTGCCTTTGTCCGGCCGCAGCTGTCCGGTGATCAGCTTCATGAGCGTGGACTTGCCGGATCCGTTGGGGCCCAGCAATCCGACCACGCCGGGCCGCAGCTCCAGGGAGACTTCATTCAGCCCGATGACCTGCCCGTACCACTTGGACACCTTGTCGATGGTCACAATCCCGTCGGTCATTTCACCACCTCCACCGGGCGGATCCGCCAGTACAGCACCAGGAAGGAAGCGGCACCCAGGACCGATAGCACCAGCACCGAAGGCCAGACCGGCATGTTGAAGCTGCTCGGCAGTCCGAAAATGGCCTCGCCGACTCGCAGGTAGTTATTTTTCAGGGAGCAGAAGGCCCAGTTGGTATCGCGGCTGATGACCCGCAGCAGGCCGTAGACCGATTCGCTGAAAAAATAAAAGGCGAAAAACACCAGTCCGGCAAAGCGGCTGTTTCGGCTGAAGGAGGAGAAGGCCAGCATCAGCATGCCGTTGATCAGGGCCATCAGCAGGGAGAAAAGCAGGATGGAAACGGCAATCCAGGCTTTCTGCTGAAGCAGTTGCCCGTCGCCGGCAAAAAGCATGTGGATCAGGAACAGCAGCCAACCGGGAAGCAGGGTCACCGCCAGGATGAAGGTGCCGAGAATTCCCAGCTTGCCCGCCAGGTAGTCGATGCGGCGGATGGGCTTGGAGAAATAGATTTGCAGGGCGTTGCTGCGCAAATCGTTGGCCACCAGGCCGGAGCCGGCATACATCAGCATGACGAAAATCCAGAAGAGCTGCCATTTCAGAAAATCGTAGTAGAAGGACTCGTCCAGCTTGAAGAAAGGAGGCAGCCGGAAATGGAGCTGCTCCGAAAAAAAGAAGGCGTACAGCATGCCTCCGCGGATGATGAAGGGTACCAGGGAGATCACCAGCAGGATGAGAAAGTTGCGGCGGCGGACCAGCATCCCCACGCCGGCGCGGGTGATGGTCCACCAGCGGCGCTCGCCGGCCAGCGGCTTCCCTTTCCAGTGCCGATAGCCCAGATCATAAATCGGCATGTTCGCCTCCATCGATCGAGTTCATGAAAATGTCCTCCAGCGTGTCGCGGACCGGCACCAGATGGCGGATCTGAACCGCGCTGCGGGCCGCCGCCTGGAAGACCTGACGCGGCCCCCAGGAGGAGGGCAGGGCCACCCTCATGGTTTCGTTGTGGGAGGGCAGCTCCCGGCAGCCGGCCTTTTTCAGCTCCTCCCGGAAGGGCTCCTTTTCCCCCTTAATGCGCAGCTCGTAGATATCTCCCTGCTCGCCGCGCAGCTCTTCAATCGCCCCCTGGGTCACGATCCGCCCCTGGTGCAGCACCGCTACCCTGGGACAAATTCGCTCCACATCCGAAAGGAGGTGGGAGCAGAGCAGGGTGCTGATTCCCCGGCGGCTGGAAATCTCGGCGACCAGCTGCAGCATCTCCTCGCGGCCCTTGGGATCCAGGCCGTTGGTTGGTTCGTCCAGGAAGAGCAGCTCCGGATCGTGCACCAGGGCCTGGGCCAGCTTGATACGCTGCTTCATCCCGGTGGAGTAGGTTTCGATGTTGCGGTAGCGGGCTTCTTCCAGGCCCACGTAATACAGCACCTCGTGCGCCCGCTGCAGGGCGTCGGAACGCCGCATGCCGCAAAGTTCGCCGCAGTAGGCTGTAAACTGGACGGCATTCATGCCCGGGATGTGACCGTCGTTTTCCGGCATGTAGCCGATGCGGCGGCGGATCTCCCGGGCATGGTGCTCGGTGGGCATGCCGAAGGCGAATGCCGTTCCGCTTCGGGGAGTCAGAAAGCCCAGCACGGTTTTGATCAGCGTGCTTTTTCCGGCCCCATTGGGCCCCAGAAGGCCCGTCGCTCCTTCCTCCATGCGAAAGGTAATCCCGTCGAGAGCCGTCAGCCGGCCGTAAACGACCTTCAGGTCCTGCAATTCAATGATCATAAGTTTTCCGGTTGCCAGATTTCGGGTGTTTCTCTTTTTTCCTATTCTTACGAAACGGCCGTGAAATTAGTTTCGCGGCACGCCGGTCCCGAAAGGAATTATGTTTCCATCCCGGAGCTCGGGCGGCGGCGGAAAACAAAAAAGGGATGGAGCCCGGGAACCGCTGTTCCCGGCTGCCATCCCGCATGTCGGCGGGGGAGGATGCGCTCGGCGCTCTCCCCGGCTTCCCGGCCTTCGGGCTGGGGGCCCGCAGGCATGGCCGGTTTACTTCACCCGCTCCAGGTAGCGTCCTTCCGAGGTGTCCACCCGGATGTTTTCCCCGATGTTGATGAAGGGAGGAACCTGAACCACCAGCCCGGTTTCCAGGGTGGCCGGCTTGTTGACATTGCTGACCGTAGCCCCCTTCAGGCCGGGCTCGGTCTCCGTTACTTTGAGCACCACGGAGGCGGGCAGCTCGATGCCCACCGCCTTGCTGTCGTGAAAGACTACGCTGATCTGGGAGTTGGGAAGAAGGTACTGCACCGCATCTCCGAGCAGGTCCTCCCCCAGGATGATCTGCTCGTAGTTTTCGGTGTTCATGAAGTGGTAGTTGTGGCCGTCGAAGTACAGGTACTCCATTTCCACTTCGTTCAGAATGGCTTTATCCACGCGGTCGGCGGTGCGGAACCGGTGCTCGATAATGGCGCCGGTGCGCAGGTTGCGCAGCTTGGCCTGGATCATGCCCCGCAGATTCCCGGGGGTATGATGGTGGGTGCTGAACACCTGGTACAAATCGTTATTGTGGGAAATGTACATTCCCTTGCGAAGATCGGTTGCATTTATCATGGCAGTTTCAAGCTCGAATTCAATCCTCCGGCCGGCTGCCGAAGGCCGCCTGGCAGGAAGCGGGGTTCCGCTGCGTCAGATCCTGAGCAGCTCCGTCTGTTTCTTTTCCGCCAGCTGATCGACGGATTGAATGTGCTGGTCGGTCATCTCCTGGATTTTCTTCAGGGCCTCTTTTTCCTGATCCTCGGAAATCTTCTTGTCCTTGAGAAGCTTCTTGGCTTTGTCGTTGCCGTCGTGGCGGATCTGCCGAATGGCTACCCGGTGATTTTCGGCGACATGCAGAACCTGCTTGGCCAGCTGTTTGCGGCGCTCCTCGGTCAGGGATGGAATGGGAAGCCGTATGACCCTTCCGTCGTTGGAAGGGGTGATGCCCAGGTCGGAAGACAGAATGGCCTTTTCGATATCCTTGATGGTGGAGGTATCCCAGGGCTGAATCACCACCAGGGTAGGCTCCGGAACGCTCAACGTGGCCATCTGGTTGACGGGAGTGGGGGTACCGTAGTAGTTGACCAGGATGTGATCCACCAGGTTCACGGATGCCCGGCCGGTACGGACGCTCTGCAATTCCTTCTGCAGGTCTTCCAGGGTTTTGCCCATTCGCTTTTTCACATCATTGATTATTTCTTTGGTCATGCTTGCTCTCCTGGCTTGGGTTCCAAAAAAGTATAGCTTTACCGCGCTTCCCGGTTTCCCGCCTAATCCGCCCGGACCAGAGACCCGATCTCTTCCCCCAGAACCGCCCGGCAGAGGTGCCCGCGGTTGTGCAGGTTGAAAATCAGGATAGGGATATGGTTATCCATGCAAAGGGCGATGGCCGGGGGATCGATCACCCGCAGGTCGTTCTCCAGGACGTGCTGGCAGGTGGTTTCCTTGATCAGCCTGGCGCCGGGATTGGTCTTTGGATCGGCGTCATACAGACCGTCCACCTTGGTCCCCTTCAGGATGACCTGGGCTTTGATCTCCGCCGCGCGCAGGGCCGCGGTCATGTCGGTGGAAAAATATGGATTGCCGGTACCGGCCACAAAAAGCACCACCCGGCCCTTTTCCAGGTGACGGATGGCCCGGCGGCGGATGAACGGCTCGGCCACTCCGCTCATGGGGATGGCCGTCTGCATGCGGGTCGGGACGCCCTGCTTTTCCAGCGCGTCCTGCAGCGCCAGTCCGTTGATGACCGTGGCCAGCATGCCCATGTAGTCCCCGGAAACGCGGTCGATGCCCGCCTGGGAGATGGTGGCCCCGCGGACGATGTTCCCGCCTCCGATGGTCGCCGCCACCTGCACTCCGAAGCCGTGCACCTCCCGTATCTCCTCGGCGATGGCACGGCAGACCTCGGGATCAATTCCCTGGCCCTGCCGGCCGAGCAGCATCTCCCCGCTTAGCTTTACCAGAATTCGCTGGAATTTCGGTGCCTTCGCTTCCGAGGTCATGGTTGATCCTCCGGACCCATGAATTAAATTACTATTCGCCGATCTTGTACCGGGTGAACCGGTTCACACGGATGTTTTCGCCCAGCTTGGCGATTTTCGCGGAAACCAGGGCCTGGATGGTGACATTGGGATCCTTGATGAAAGCCTGTTCCAGGAGGCAGGCCTCCCCGTAAAACTTGTCCATTTTCCCTTCGAGGATCTTCTCCACGACGGCGGCGGGTTTGCCGGTAGCCAGAGCCTGCTGTCGGTAGATGTCCTTTTCCCGCTCCAGAACGTCGGCCGTGACCTCGTCGCGGCTGACAAAGCGCGGATCGGCGGCGGCAATCTGCATGCAGATGTCCTTTACCAGGCCCTGGAATTCATCGGTGCGGGCGACGAAATCGCTTTCACAGTTGATCTCCACCAGTACGCCGACTTTGCCGCCGACGTGGATGTAGGAGCCCACCAGCCCTTCCTTGGTGTCGCGGGTAGCCTTCTTGGCGGCGGCAGACAGGCCTTTCTTGCGCAGGTAGTCCACTGCTTTCTCGATGTCTCCATCCGTTGCCGCCAAGGCGCTCTTGCAATCCATCATTCCCGCGCCTGTCTTTTCCCGAAGCTCTTTGACCAGCGATGCCGATATATTGGACATAATGCTATAAAATCCGTTTCCAAAAAGTGAATGAAAAAATTTCGGGATAGCTAGCTCCGACTTCGATCGTGAACCCGCTATCCCATTGTGTTAAAACTTCCGATTTCCGAAGACCGCCGGAATCACACCGGCGCAAAGGCAGAGGCCCGATCCGGTCCGCCGCTCCGAGCCGCCCGATCCCTTCCCCCTCGGGAAAAGCACCCGGGCGCAGGCGGTTTAAACGGCGACCGAGCCTTCCTTCTCGGCTGCTTCGGACAGAGGCATGGCGGCAGGAATCGCCCCTGAACCTTCTGCCGGGCTATCCACGGGGACCGCAGATTCCGTCGAGGAGCCGGCAGCCGCTTCTGCTGCAGATTCCACAGATACTTCGGCGGGAGCGCCATCCGCGGATGAGGCGGGCGCGCCGCTGGGACGCGGCCTACGCAGCCGGTCCTTGATCTTCAGGCCATGGCGCTGGGCTCCTTTGCGCCCGAAGGCATCCCGGCCGCCTTCCCCTTCCTCGCGTCCTTCGGCCCGGGCGGCCGCGGCCGCCTGCTTGGCGGCTTCCACCTGCGCGGCGCGCTGTTCGGCCAGCTGCACCTGGTAGAACTGTCCGCCGGCGAGGATGGCGTCGGCAATGGTAGAGGTGATCAGCCGTATGGAGCGCATGGCGTCATCGTTGCCGGGGATCACGAAATCCACTTCATCCGGGTCGCTGTTGGTGTCGACAATGCCCACAATCGGAATGCCCAGCTTCCGGGCTTCCTTGACGGCGATGGTCTCATTGCGGGAATCCACCACAAAAACGATGTCCGGGAGACGATCCATGGAGTAGATCCCGGACAGGCTTTTTTCGAGCTTCATCCGCTCTTTTTCCAGCTGCGCGACTTCCTTCTTGCTCACCAGGTCGTAATGGCCGGAAGTCTTCATTTCTTCCAGCTCTTTCAACCGCTTCAAGCTTTTCTGGATGGTTTGAAAATTGGTAAGCAGCCCGCCCAGCCAGCGCTCATTCACAAAGTACTGCCCGCACCGCTTGGATTCTTCCGCAATAACTTCCTGGGCCTGACGCTTGGTTCCCACAAAAAGGAACCGTTTCCCCTGCATGGCCTGCTCGGTAATGAAATCCACGGCATCCTTGAAGAGACGCATCGTCTTCTGCAGGTTGATGATATAGATACCGTTCCGTTCCCCGAAGATGTAATCCTTCATTTTCGGGTTCCAGCGCTTGGTCTGGTGCCCAAAATGTACACCCGCCTCGAGCAGGTCTTTCATGGAAATGGTGATCAAAAAGACCTCCTGTAAGATTAACGTTTGGAAAATTGGAACCGCTTTCGGGCACCGGGTTGACCGTATTTTTTCCGCTCTTTGGCTCGCGGGTCTCTCCGCAGAAATCCCGCGCGCTTCAGGCGCGAACGCAACTCCGGATTAAAGGACAAAAGAGCACGGGAAATCCCGAGCTGGATCGCTCCGGCCTGGCCGCTCAATCCGCCGCCATGGACATTGGCGACAACGTCAAACTTGTCCGCATTCTCGGTGAGCGCCAAAGGCTGCTGCAGGATGACACGCAGGCTGTCACGGAAAAAGTAGTGAGCCGTATCCCGCTCGTTTACCTTTATCTGTCCGTTTCCCGGATACAGGAAGACCCTGGCCGTGGAGGTTTTCCTCTTGCCTGTTCCGTAGTAAAAGTCGGTTGCCAAGAAAAGCTCCTTATTTAATTAATAATGAATGGAAAGTGTGAATTGCCGCTTATTCGGCAGCCAGGGCCACGGGGGCCTGGGCTGCGTGGGGGTGCTGCTCGCCCGTGTAGATCTTGAGCTTCCTGGCCAGCGCCTTGCCTAATTTGTTCTTGGGCAGCATTCCCTCCACCGCCTGCCGTACCACCTGTTCCGGATTGCGCTGCATCAGGCTCCGGGCGCTTTCTTCTTTCAGGTGCCCGATGTAAAGCGTGTGGTGGCGGTACATCTTTTGTTCGGTCTTTTTACCGGTCATGCGGATTTTATCGGCATTAATGATGACGACGAAATCGCCGACATCCATGAAGCGGACAAATTCCGGCTTTCCCTTGCCCATAAGCAAATCGGCGGCCTGTGTGGCCAGTCGGCCTAAAACCCGGTCTTTTGCGTTCAGCAAGTACCAATGCCGGGTTACATCTTCTTTTTTCGAAATATAGGTTTTCAATTGCGAACCCCTGCTCTTTAAAAAAAACATACTGGAAGAACCATCAAAGATAGCGGAACATCTTTATTGTGTCAAGTTCTTTTTCATTTTTTTCTGTTTTTTCCCGGCTAGAAAAAACGCGGAGGACGGCCCGAACTGACTGTAAACAAGGGAGGTACCATTTCCGCATGGCCTTTCCCCTGAAGGCGGGCTCTCTGCCACCCGCGAAAGGGGCTTCTTCTTTATTTATCTGCTTTTTCCGGTCCATTCCTGCGGTCCGTACCCGGCACACCATTTTCCGCCTTCCAAAGATAAATTTCTTTTTTACTTGACATTCTTTATCAAATCTGATATTTATGCTTGATTAATGGGATGTTACATGTAATTATCTATAATTGACTGTAGGTTGAAAGTCGTTTCATCCTGAAAATATTAAATTTTTTAACCAGAGCAAGGGGTTATGTGGTTCTCAAAAAAACCAATCGTTGGACTTGATATCGGCTCCAGCTGTGTTAAGGCTATCCAGCTCGCCCCGCATCGAGGTGGCTACCGAATGGTGCAGATGGGATTGGAGTATTTGCCTCCCGAGACCATCATCGATGGGACGATCATCACGACCTTGCCGGTTGCGGACGCCATTAACCGCATCTTCACCGACTACAAGATTAAGAGCAAAAACGTCTGCACCTCCCTTTCGGGCCACTCCGTCATCGTAAAAAAGATCACCTTGCCTTACCAGAGGGGGGAAGACATCAACGAAACGGTCCGCTGGGAATCGGAACAGTATATTCCCTATGCCTTTTCCGAAGTGAACCTGGACTTCCAGCTCCTCGCCGAAAATCCGGAGGCCGGCACAATCGACGTCCTCCTGGCGGCGGTCAAGAAGGAGAAAATCTCCGAGCGCGTGGATGTAGTCACCATGGCGGATAAGAAGGCAGCCATCGTCGACGTCGATGCATTCGCCATGCTGAATGCCTACGAAATCAACTATCAGCCGACGACCCCCACCACCGTGGCGCTGCTCAATATCGGGGCCAGCCTGCTGAACGTGACCATCGTCAGCGGCAAGGAATTTGTTTTTACGCGGCACATTTCGGTGGGAGGCAACCACTACACCGATTTCCTTCAAAAGGAATTCAACCTTTCCTGGGAAGACGCCGACAACCTGAAGTTCGGAAATCCGGTGCCCGGCGTATCCGCCGAGGAGTCCACGCACATCATCCAGTCGGTTTCCGAAATCATCGCCATGGAAATCTCGAAAACCTTCGACTTCTTCAAGACCAGCACCAACATGAGCAACATCGACCGGATGCTGATCAGCGGCGGCAGCGCCCATGTTCCCAACCTGATCAACCTGCTGAGCCACAAGCTCAGCATTCCCGCGGAGCAGTTCGATTCCTTTCGCAATATTTCCTACGATCCGAAAAAATTCGACCCGGAACACATGCGCATGGTCTCCCCCCAGATGGCCATCGCGGTGGGACTGGCCTTACGCACCATGGGGGACTGACCGATGATTAAGGTCAATTTGCTGAAAGAGCCGAAGGCGGAAGCCGCAACCGTCCAGCCGGCGCGCTCCCTGATCCCGGAAGTCAACCGGATGGGTCTTCTAGCGGCTCTGCTGATCCTGGTGTGCTTCGGCGCCATCGGCTGGACTTGGTGGTATGCCAATCACCAGAAGGAACTGGCGATGCAGGAGATGGCCGCCAACCAGGCGGAGCTGGACCGGCTGCAGGCACTGCGCAAACTTTCGGACAGCCTGGAAAAGCAGAAAAAAGAGCTGGACGCCCGGATCGGGATCATCGAAAAGCTCAAAAGCAACCAGACCGGTCCGGTCCGGCTGCTAAACGTCCTCATTGCCGCCTTACCGGAAGAGCCGTCCCTTTGGTTCGAGCTCCTGACCCAGAAAGACAACCAGATTCACCTGGAGGGCTATGCGCTTTCGGCAGAGATCATTCCGGAGTTCATCGCCAAGCTCAAGGGGTCCGGCTATTTTGAAAACATCGACATTGAGTACTATACCGAAGAAGCCCAGGCGGTAAAGTTCTCGCTGAACTGTGTTGTCGCCGAATCCAAAACCAAGTCCTAGGCGAAACGATTATGAATATCAACCTGAAGGATACCAACACCCAACTGCTGGTCCTGATCGCCCTCACCGTGGTGGCGGGAATCATGTTTTTCTTCTACGTGATTCAGCCCGTGAACCTGGAGACGGAATCCCTGAGGCAGAATATCGGCCAGCTGCAGGCCCAAATCGATCAGCTCCGGGCCATGGAAAGGAAGCTCCCGCAGTACAAGCGGGAACTGGCCACGCTGCAGGCCCGTCTGAACGAACTCAAAATCGTCCTTCCGGATGAAAAAGAGACCACCGAAATCATTCGGCAGGTACAGCAGTTTGCCCTCAGCTCCCAGGTGCACCTGAAAACTTTCCGTCCGCAGAAGATGGTCCCCAAGGACATGTATGACGAATGGCCGATCCAGATGGAAATTGAGGGTTTCTACAACAGCCTGGGCGCTTTTTTCGATAAGGTAGCCAAGCACTCCCGTATCCTGAATGTAAATAATCTGAATATCAAACGGATTCCCAATTCCGAAGAGGCTCGGAAAACTCTTACGGCTTCTTGTACTACCACCACCTTCGTCCTTAAATAGGAAAGCCATGTCAACCGTATTCGTTTTGCCCGCGAATCGCAAAAAGAATTGTCCGCTGCCGGAAGCCCCGGATTACCGGGCGACCTGCTCCCGTCCGATCTCCAAGGACAGGGTGGGCGCGGCCCTTCTGGCCGTCTGGCTTTCGACAGTGGCGGCTGCCGCACAAACCCAGGGGTCGGCCCCTCCCGCTCCTGCTCCCGCGCCGCAGGAAGCCGCCAAGGAAGCCCCTCCGGCACCGGCACCGCCGCCTTCCCTGCCTTCGTACATTTCCCTGTCCAAGCGCGATCCCTTCAAGAGCCCTCTGGACAAATCGAAAGTGGAAAAGCAGCCTACGGTGGAGGTCATCGACGTTCCACCGCCGCGCAATCGCCGGCCGCCGGGACCAACCGGGTTTCTGATTTCCGAGATCGTCCTCCAGGGCATCGTGCAGGGTATGGGAACCAAGGTGGCGATGGTATCCGGAGGAGGAAGCATCACCTACTTCCTGCACGAAGGAGAACGCCTGTACGACGGCGTCATCCGGGAAATCGGCGACAGCTACGTCAAGTTTGTTCGTGAAATAAAGAGTAATAACATAGTGGTTCGGCAGCAAGAGGTCACAGTCTCCGTCCATCCCGCTCCCTAGTTCATCAGGTATGGGGTGAGCGAATCAGGAGGTCATTATTTATGCGGCAATATTCCATTTCAGGCCGAAGCATCCGCTGGGCGGTTTTCGCCACCATCCTTGGAGGAGCTTTCTGCCCTGCGGCGGTAAAATACGAAAACTCCCTGCGCCGGGTGACGGCCACCCCCGCGGCCGGCAGCCTGGTCGTGTCCATGGACGCCACCGGCGAATACCGCTTCGAGCAGTTTGAATTAAGCAATCCCAAGCGCCTGGTAATTGACCTGATTCAGCTGAATAACGAGGTAAAGGCAGGCCGTATTCCCGTAGCGGACCACACCGAGACCGTGAAAGATATTACCGTCGCCCAGTTTCGAGCCAAGAACCCGGCCATCACCCGCGTAACCATGACGCTGGGCAATCGCGCCGGTGCTTACAATGTGGTTCGCAACGGAAGCCAGATGCGGGTGGTTTTCAAAAAGGAGGCGGAGAGCGCGCCCGCGCCGGCGCCAGCCAAACCGGAACCTGCCAGACCCCAAGAGGCGGCCGCTGCCCCCGGTTCGCAGATTACCCAGAATATCATAACCAGCGCAGCCTCGCCGGCGCCGGCAGAAGCTCCGCCGGCTGCGACTCCGGCCGGAACCGAGCCTGCGGCTCCCAAACCGGCCGCCGCATCCGCCGCCTCCTCCTCC
This sequence comes from uncultured Acidobacteriota bacterium, assembly GCA_903847975.1. Classification (GTDB taxonomy): domain Bacteria; phylum Acidobacteriota; class UBA6911; order CAINFC01; family CAINFC01; genus CAINFC01. The sequence continues at coordinate 45,647 of CAINFC010000094.1, forward strand.
GGACATTTCCAGCTTGCCTCCATGCAGCCCAATCCGCGCCGGATTCGGGTTCTGCCCTCGGTGCCGAAAAGCTCCCTGCCTCCCGAAAATAAGCCTCTGGCCACTTCCAGCGAGAGCCCGGCCGCCGCTCCCGGGAAGGAAGACCCGGCGCCGGAAAAGACTCCGGAAATCGACCGCAAGGAAGCACAGCCGGAGCCCTCCTCCTCCGCCCGGCCCACGGAGGTCTCCGCTCCGGAAAAAGGAGCACCGGCCCTTTTTCCCCCGACTGTCCCGGCCAGCGTCGAGCTGCCCAAAGCGCCTGTGCCGTCCCCGGCAGCCGCCGTGGAAACGACTCCGTTAAAACCGGCCGCACCGGCCGAAGAGCCGCAAAAGCCTGTGGCCGCCGTGGAAACTCCCCCGCTGCCGGTTGTCGCAGCGGCGCCGGAACCGGCCAGGGAAGCGGCTCTCGAGAAGGCCGCACCGAAGTCGGAAGCGGTTGAGAAAAAAATCCAGGAGCTGGAAGAAGCTCCGGTAAAGGTCATCCCGGCGACCGCCCCGGTTCCCGAACCGGCGGTGACGGCGCAGTCTGCTGCGCCCCCGGCGGAAACCATGGCCGCCGCAGAGCCCCCTGCCGTGGTGCAGCGCATTCCGCTGGCCAAAAGCCCGGAGGAAGCCCTGGCTTCGACTTTTTCCTCGCAGAGCGTTCTGCCGGTAAAGAGCACTGCCTCGCCGGCGCCATCCAAGCCGGTCATCACCCGGACCAAGACTCCTTCCATCGTGATCCAGAAACCGCCCGCCCCCTCCAAGCCGCCGGCGGCCGCCGACCGAAAGCCGATTGAGGAGCCCGAAAAAACGGCCGGAGCGGGAACGGCGGAAATCAAGGTGAGCCAGGGCGGCAACAAGAACCTGCAGGCCACCAGCACCCAATATATCGGCGAAGAAATCGACCTGAAGGTCAAAGATCTCGACCTGGTGGATTTCTTCCGGATGATGTCCGAAATCAGCGGGCTGAACATCTCCGTGGACCCCGACGTCTCCGGAAAAATCACCATGCAGATGAACGCTGTCCCCTGGGACCAGATTTTCGACCTGGCGCTTTCCACACACAAGCTGGAGCGGAAAATTGAAGGGAATGTGGTCCGCGTCAGCCGCAAGCAGACGCTGCAGGACGAAGAAAAAGCGATCCAGAACCTGCGGACCGCCCAACTCAACTCCCTCGAACCCCAGACCGTGACTGTGCGTCTGAACTACGGCGATGCGGAACAGGTTGTGGCTTTGGTGGACAAGCAGCTTTCGTCCAAAGGCACGATTATCGCCGACAAAAGGACCAATACGCTGATCCTGACCGATATCCCTCCCCGCCTGGAGGTTCTGAATCAGCTGATCAAGAACCTGGACTCTCCGGAAAGGCAGGTGCGGATTGAGGCCCGCGTGGTTCAGGCCACCAGGAATTTCGCCCAGGAAGTGGGCGTGAACCTCGGTTTCCTGGCCGGATACGGAGAGCGGGTTACCGTGGGCGGGCCCCCGGTGCGGTATTCCTCTCCCTACTCCGTGCAGCCCAACGTCAACCTGGACGCCCTGCGGAACAACGGGCAGATCGGCGTCAAGATAGGATCCATCCTGGACACCTTCCAGCTGGATGCCGCCATCACCGCCGGCGAGCAGCGCGGACTGGCCAAGCTGATTTCCCGGCCCTCCGTCTCCGGTCAGAGCAACCGGGAAGCAACCATCCGCCAGGGAATCCGGTTCCCGGTGCAGACCATTCAGAACAACACCATCAGCATTCAGTACCAGGATGCCGCCCTCACCCTGCGGGTCACGCCGCTCATCACCCACGAGAACACCATCCAGATGAAGCTCAAGGTGGAAAACAACGTGGCCGACTTCACCCGGGTGGTCAACGGCATACCGTCCATCAAGACCAATGAATCGGAAACCGTGGTACTGGTGGCCAACGGCGGCACGACGGTGATCGGAGGAATTCTGGTGGACGACGACCGCAAAACGACGGATGCGGTTCCGGGGCTGAGTTCCATTCCCGTGTTTGGAAACCTGTTCAAAAAGCGGACGCTGCAGAAAACCACCGACGAAGTCCTTTTCTTCATCACTCCGACCATCGCCTCCCAGTAGCGATGAGGAAAGACAACCGGGAACTCTTGCACAAGGATCGTGCCTTTGCATGCTGAATGAACTGCTTGAAGGCCTGCTGGACCGCATTCCCGGTTCCCTGGCTGCCGTACTGGCCGGATTGGACGGCCTGGTAGTGGACAGCCGGACGCGGGATCCGGAGTGCCCGTTCGAACCGCTGGCCGCGCACGGCGCACGGCTTTTCCGGAACGGGGAGAAGGCCATCGGCGATCTTTCCGAGCCGGTTCTGCAGGAGTTGATGCTGGTTTCCGGACGGAATTTCATTTTGCTGCGCTCGGTCGGCAGCTCCTACTTCCTGCTGCTGATCCTCGCGCGGACTGCCTGCCTGGGAAAGGCCCGCTACGAGCTGCAGAAGGCAGAGAAGAACTTCGCCGCGGAGCTGGCCTGAAAACCCGATCCCCGGAGCCTTCCGGCAACTGGCCGGATTTCGCCTGGTCGGCCCGACGCCGACGGATTGGCCGCGCTCTGGAAGAACGGGGCCTGGAGGTGATGCTGACCGGCCACCTCCCCCAGATACGCTACGCCACCGGCTTTTCCGGAAGCTCCGGCCTGGCCTTGATTTCCCGCTCGGCTCCCATTCTGCTGGTCGACTCCCGTTACACCGCCCAGGCCCTGAAAGAAACCCGTGGGGTCGAGATCCGGGAAGTAACCGGAAAACGGGAGGAGGGCGCGGCCCTGGCCCTCCGGGAGCTTGGGGCCCAGAGAATCGGCTTTGAAGCCGAGCGGACCAGCGTCGCCTTTCTTTCCCGGCTGCAGGCCCGAACCTCCCGCAAGATGCAGTGGCTTCCCCAGGAGGATTGGCTGGACGGTTTGCGGGCGGTCAAGGAAGCGGCGGAACTAGCGCGCCTGCAGAAGGCGGCGGAGCTGGCCTCGCACGCCTGCCTCCTGCTGATGCAATGGATCCGGCCGGGCCGCATGGAACTGGAGATCGCCGCGGAACTGGAGTGCTGGATGCGGAAGCAGGGTGCCGAAAAGCTGTCCTTCGATCCGGTGATCGCTTCCGGTCCAAGATCCGGATTTCCGCACAGCCGGGCCTCCGCCTGCCGGATTCCGCGCCGCGGCTGGGTGGTGGTCGATTTCGGCGCCGTTTTTCAGGGCTATTCCAGCGACATGACCCGCACCTTCCACCTGGGAAAGCCCGACCAAGTCTGGCAGCATCGCTACCGGGCGGTGCGGCAGGCCCAGGAGCTGGCCATTGCCTCCCTACACCCCGGGCAGAGGAGCGATCAACTCTACCTCCTGGTCCAAAAGTTCCTGAAGCGCAGACAGCTGGACACCCGTTTCACCCACGGCCTGGGACACGGCATCGGGCTGGAACTGCACGAGTCACCTTCTCTCTCCTGCAAGAAGGTATCGCGGCTGGAAGCCGGGATGGTCATGACGGTTGAACCCGGCATTTATTTTCCCGGCCGGGCGGGCATGCGAATCGAGGATATGGTCTTGCTCACTCCCGACGGGGCCCGGCCGCTGACCGAATTTCCCCGCGACCTGATCGTCCTTTAGAAAGAAGAAAAAAGAAAAAAAAGGACACCCATTTTCCCATGGGAGAAAGCGGGTACCTGACTGGATTCCCGATCCGCCGTTTCCCGGATTATCGGCCCGGATCCGCGCAACCGATACGGATTTGCCCGGGTTCATTTCAGGACCACCGGCAGGTAAAGGCTGGTATCGGTCAGGACCCGCATCCTGGCCGGAGCCGTGGTGCCGCCGCCCGGACCCGGCGTGAAAACGGTAATGCCGGCGGTCCTGGGCGCGGCCACATCGGTGTCCCGGATTTGAACTCGAAGCTGGGTATTGCTCAGCCTTTCGGTTGTCCGGGCTTCCCCGTTCCAGCAGGCGACGGCTCCCGGCATAAAATTGGTCCCGGCAACCGTGACCTGGAACGCCGGACTGCCGGCGCGGACGGTCGCGGGCTGAATCCCGGATAAAACCGGGGCCGGATTCTGCACCTCAAAGGGCAGGAAGTTGGACAGAAAGTCGTTCGTGCCGTTGCGTACGGATACGGCCACCTCTCCCGCGGCGACGAGCTTGTCGGCGGGCACCTCGGCGAGAGCCGTACCGGGAGGAAAGGCCGCGGTGGCCAGCGGCAGGCCGTCCCAAAGCACCTGGGCGGAACCGGTGAAGTCCGTTCCGGTAACCGTCAGGTAAAAAGCCGAGCCGCCGACTTCGGCCGTCTCTCTGGAAAGCGAAGTGATGCGCGGCACGAGCCCCAGGGCGACCGTGGCAAAAGTCGACGGATTGTTCCTGGTGGACAGCCAGGGCCAGTAGTAGGACACCGGCACCAGGGTGCCGGCTGCCGCAGTGCTGAACTGGAAGGCCATCCCGGCCAGGTGATCCCAGCTTCCCACCAGAGACTTTTCGATACGCATCTCCACATTCCAGACCGAGCTGTTGCCGCTGACCCGGGCAGCCAGCCCCTCCGCGGAGCCGACCACCGAGAAGGTGCTGCCGTTTCCCTGGCGGACATAAGGCGAGCCGTCCTGCAGCACAAAGAAGGCATAATCGCTGCTCTGCGGGCCCGTCCCGCCGCTCCGGTCGGGATCGACCAGCACGCCGACTTCGCCGGTATAGCCGGCGATGTGATCCAGCCCGCTGAAGCAGACCCAGAGATGCGTATTGGTCCGGGCCAGCTTTACCGTTCCGCGCCCGGCGTTATGGAAAGGCAGAGGCAGCCGGGGGCTGGCATCATAGGCTCCGTCGCCGCACCGGCCGTCCAGGACCGGCACGATGACTTTGGGTACCACGACATTCGCCACAGCGGCCCGGACCGATGCCGATCTCTCCGTTCCGCCCGAGTCGCGGGCCGTCAGCGTAAGGGTGTAGCTCCCGGGGCGCCATCCTTCCAGGGCCTTATTGGCGCCGGTGCCCAAAGATCCCCCCGGGCTGATCTGCCAGCTCAGGGCGCTGTCGCCCAGATTGCCGTCTTCCGCATCGACGGCCATCCCGGCCAGATTCATGCTTTGATCCGGGGCGAAGGTCTGGCCCTCCGCGGGCCCGAGAATGGTCGGCTGAGGCGGCTGGTTGCTCACCCGGAAAGCCTGGGAAGTGGCCATCGTGGTGTGATAGCCGTCGCTGGCGGCAATTCGAATCAGGCCCGTAAGGCGTGAGCCCGTACCCGGCAGCCAAGCCAGATCCGGGAGTGTCAGGCTTTGGGTGGTCTGGCCCTTGGCCGCCGGAAGATCGGACGCCAGGGTCATCCACCGGGTGCCGCTGTCCGGGCTGTATTGCACCAGGAAACGCAGCTTGTCCTCCGCGGTATCCGCGGCTTCCCATTGAATGGTCATCTCCGAAAGGTACGTTTCCAGGCCGGCAGGCTGCACGATGCGCAGGGAAGGCGCAGCCGCGCCGGGGGTCAGCGCGTCGAGAACTTCATTGTCGCGCATCAGCTGTACCGCGGCCACCACCGGGCTGGACGGATGGGGGAAGGTGACCGAGAAAATCGCCTTGCGGCTGCCGGCCCCGGGACGGTTCGGTTCGCTGCTGGGCGGCTGGGGCACAAAAACGGTGTCGCTGATGAGCAGTCTCCTGGCGTCCAGGAGACGTATGTGGTAGGTGGGGGCCAGGGCAGCTCCGGAAGTGCCGGCGGGCTTGCTTTGCGAAACGTCGGGGCCCGCCAGGCCCTGCCACTTGCCAAGGACGCTGCGGCTCAAGGCGGCCGTCGGCATAACCCAGCCCCAGTTCAGACGACCCTCTCCGGAGGTCAGATCCACGGCTCCGTCCACCCGCGCGGCAAAGGAAACCTGGTTCAGCCGGGGCGCCGTGATATTTCGCCCGGCGGCAGCCCTGGAGAGTGCCGTTCCGGTGCCGATGCGCTCCATGATCTTCTTGTAGGTGTAATCGCTCATCCATCGGGGAGAACCGTAGGACATCAGATCGGCCGTTTCCTGGGGATGGATGAACTGCAGGGTTCTCGCATCGAAGCCCCAGTGCGCCTCCGGAACATTGGCATCCCACAGATCTATGGTGCAGTCGCCGTATGGGTAGAGGCTGTCTACGTCCGCTTCCGTGCCTGCGCACCGGACGTGGTTGCGGTACCAGTTGTGGCCGGCTTCGTGCGCCATGGTTGTCCCGGACCACGGCCAGTTCCAGTTGTCGAAATCGGGATACTTGCTGGCCAAAGGCATGCGCGCCCAGAAAAAATTCCCTGCCGTACTGCCCATTCCGTTGCTGTCCGCGTCCGCCAGGGCGTGGACCATTCCCACGTAATGGACCGGCGCCCCGCGGTTATCGCACTCATCGGGATCGTCCGAAATGAGCCACCGGTCGAAAAGAGAAAGGAGCACCTTGTCCGCATCCGGTATCCAGTTGTCCCAATCCGAGCCCTGATCCAGTTCGTAGGGGCCGAAACAGGGGTAGGGAAACGGGCCCCACCAGCAGAGTTCGAGCTCTTCGATCGGGGCGACCTGCTGGTAGGTCCAGACCCCGGGGCCGGGCCAGAGCCGTCTCCACAGGGCTACGGCTTCGGCAAACCAGGGGTCGTGGATGGTCGGCAGCGGATTGTGGGTGTGCACGGGAATAAATACGGCGCAAAGCGGCGGGGCATTGCGGAAGACAATGTCGTCCCAGCCCTTGGTATTATCGCTCAGATCCGGATCGTCAAAAATATGCCGGGGATCGATTTCGAACTTAAGGCGGATCGATCCCGGATCGTCCCAGGTGGCGGGAAGCATGAAGAGCCAGTACTCCTGGGTGGTATTCAGCTCCGGGACCACCCCGCGGAACAGGTTGGGCAGCCATTTGTGCGGCAGCGGCCGCAGAGGTGAGCCGGGCAGGGCTGCCCCGGCGGCCGTTGTGCCGTGCAGGACACCTTCGACGCCAACGGCATTGGTGCCGCTCTTCAGCATGCCGACGACCCGCACAAAGGTGGATTTGTCCCCGACCAGCGGCACATCCCCGTGCGAAAAGGTCCAGTTCTGGTTGACCTGCACCACCTGCATCCCCGAAACCGCCAGGTTCCAGGTCACGGCATCGGCCGAAAAGGGCATGCGGTAGAGGCCTACTCCATTGTAATAAAGAACTCCCTGGGCATCGCTGTAGAGCTGCTTCAGATCCACCGAACCGATGGTGCTGCCGCTGGCGATGGTTTCCACCGTTCCTCCGCCCACCGGCATGCGCCGCATGCGCATCCCCCCGGAAGGCGGCAGCTCCACCCAGAAAAGGTGGGTGGCGCTGGCCACCACCGGGCTGACGTCCAGGTTCCCGGTCGCATCGGTGTAGAGCAGATTGTAGCCTTTGCTGGCGCCGATCATTTTATATAGATTCCATCCGCTGCCGGGGTTTCGCCAGAAATAGGCCGTACCGTCAACCAGGCGGAGGTGCTTGCCGCCCGGGGCGTTGGCCCACAGCTCCAGCTGGGATCCGGCTGGGCAGGATGCGGTCACGCAATTTTTCCCCTGACGATATACGCCGCTGCTGTTCATCATCCAGAGGTAGGAATCGTCCACGTACAGGGAATTTACGCCGGCCAGCGTGCTGATCGCGGATGCGCCGAAAGTGTCCCGCCGGCCCCGCGATACCTGGGCCGACTCGGCCAGATAATAATAAGCGTCATCCGAAGCCAAAACCAGGTCGGCGGTGGTCGCAACCTGGGCGACAGCCACGGGAGTATTGGCCGCGGCGGCGGCACGGAACTCCAGCTGGGCAGGGGAAACTCTCAGGTTGAGGTAGTAGACGCCGGAGTCGTCGGCCCGCATCACGGCCCAGAGCGGCGCACCCAGGGTGGACGTATAGGCCAGCAGCCGGGAAACCATGCCGTCCTGCGGACGTCGCAGGAAGCGCCAGGGGGCGGGGTAATCGACCGAGGGAATCTCACTGGTGTAAATGAAGCCACCGCCGATGGTCCAGTGATCGAAGGAGTCGATCAGCACCTCCTGCGGAGTGGCAGCCAGGGCGGCTTCCCGGGAGTTGAGTCCGGCGGCGGAGCCGGCTTCCGCAGGCAGGCCATACAGTGCAACAACCAGCAGAGCAGCCACCGGGAGCAAGGTCAAAGGAGTACCCGTTTTCATTTTCCAACTCCTTATTCGGTTGAATGGAGCGAAAAAACAAGCTTTTTCCAAGTCTAAACCTATTCCAGCAACGGCATAGGAAGATGAACGATTATATCCTTTTTCCGGTTTCCGGTTGTCGGTGCGAGTCAAGTCGGCGAAAGCGGGGTTCCGGAATCGAACCCGGATCCGCCGTTTCCTGAAAAACCGGCTTCGATCCGCATAACCGATTCTGTATTGGCAGGATTTCGGGCCGTCCCTTCCGCACCGGCGAGGAGGAGATTGCCGGGAAAGGGAACACCGCCCGGAAGCCGGGACGGCCGCCGCGCTGACCGGGGCGGCGGCCAACCGGTCAGGAGTTGTCTCCCATGCAACTCCCGCCCGGCTGGCGGCGCCCCGGTCAGAACCCGGAGGAAAAGAGATAGTAGTAGCAGTAGTAGATGCCGGCAGCGACAAATACGGCGCCGGTTATCATTCGGGCGGGCTTTTCCCAGCGGGTCATTTGCCGGAAGAAACGCGAAGCGGACTGCACTCCGCCTAAAAGCGCGAAGGCCAAAGCCAATACCGGCAAACCCGTTCCGATCCCATAGGCCACCGGCAGAATAATCGGCGATTGCCGCTCCACGGCGATGGGGATCAGGCTGCCGAAGAACAGGGCGGCCGAAACCGGGCAGAACGAAAAAGCGAACAGCGATCCGAGCAGAAGAGCGCCCCAGATCCCATGGCGGCCCACCCGCTCCCCCGACCGGGCGATCCAGTTTCCGCTCAGCCCGGTCATCCGTATCAGGCCAAGCAGAAACAGCCCGACGAGAATCAGCAAAGGTCCCATGATCCGGTTCATGGAACTTTGCAGAAACAGGGCCACCGACTGAATTTCCAGCAGGCTGCTCACCACCAGCCAGGCCAGGACGGCATAGGCCAGGCAGCGGCCCAGGGCATAGAGCAGGCCCGACAGCAGGGTCCGCCACGGCAGGTGGATTTCACGGGTGATGAAAGAAACCGCGGTCAGATTGGTGGCCAGCGGACAAGGGCTGATCGAAGTGAGAATCCCCAGCCATAAGGCGCTCCCCAAAGCGGCAACAAACCCTTCCATTGCTTATCGGCCCCTTAATTTCGAGGTTGGCGGGCCAAAGCCCGGTAACGGCTACTCATGGAGAAGCTTCAGATCCGGCTCGATCAGAATCTGCGATTTTACCGAGTTGGCCACCAGGCTGTATTTCTGTGCGGTCTCCAGGGCCCGGGCAACCCGCTTTTCCACAATTTCCTTCCGGGACAAATCGCAGCGAACCACAATGCCGGGCCGCAGTACGACCCGGGTAATGATCTCGGTTCGATCCAGCTCGATGAGCTTGGTCCCTTCGGCGCGGCATTCGTAGGAAACCAGATCCAGCTGGAAGCGCTCCGCCGTCCAGATAAACATCATCATGATGCAGGTATTGACCGCGGCGACAAAGGCATCCTCCGGGGTCAGCACACCCGGATGACCGTGCGCTTCGGGGGGCGCGGAAAAATCCATTTCCGGGCCGTTCCCCATCTTGAGGCGGCCCCAATGTTCCCCTTTCCACGATACGGTGGTGTTATAGACGGCCATGCGGGACATCACTTTTCCTCCTGGTTCATTCCGGAAATGCCGGCTGCGGCCATCTCAGAATTTTCCCGGGGCCGGTTTTCCGTCTCGTGCGAGGATTCCAGCAGGCGGTCAACCAGCTGACTCATCGCCGTGGCGGTCGCCATGACCATGTCCCGGCCGCAGGCGGAAAGGCGCCGGGCGGTTCCCAGCTCCTCACGGGCATGCGGTGATAAAGCACTTACCACAATACCGGCGGCCGGTTTTCCGCTGTACCTCTCCGTTCCCCGGGCCGCACAGCGCTTCTCGCAACCGTCGATGGCGATGGTCGGGTAGGCGCGGGCAAAGGCCCGATCCCCTTCGCCTCCGGCCAGAAACAGGGGGAGACAGATGGTTGCAGTTTTCCCTTTCTGCATGGTTTCCATTACTTTCCGGACCGCCAGGCGGGAAATGGTTCCTTCCGGCATCTCCTCACCGGAACAGGAGATCAGACCGACTTTTTTCGGGGGAAGATCAGCCATTTTTCACCTCGTCTTTGATTTCGTCCACCAGAAGGGCCACTTCTTCGCCCAGCGCCCGGGCCAGCTGATGCCCGGCCTCATTCAGCTCGGAAATCCCCTCGGGCTTCCATTCGGGGTGCCTTCGGAAGGTATCCAGCACCTGCAGCGCATGCCGCACCTCTCCCCCCATTTCGGCCGCCACCTTGGCGGCGCAGGAGAGCTTGCAGCCGTCAACGGCAATGACCGGCGTACGGGCCAGAGCCTCCCTGGTCTCCTCCTCGCCAAGCACCAGCAGGGAAAGAGGCATGATTCGGCTTGTTTCCGGGCGCAGGTCTTCGGTCACGCAAAAAGCGCTTTCCCGGGCCACGCTGCCGTACGCTTTCCCGATGCCGCTGCAGGGGACAATAAAGGCCTTGGGGTTCATTGCTGCAGCTCCGCTTCCGCCGTCCTCCGGACGAACTCCAGATAGTCCGTGGCACTCCGCAGCGTTTTTCTTTCTTCCTCCCAGTCGCTCAGCTCCAGCACGGCGATCCAGCCTTTGCCATAGGGGTCCAGGTTGATCAGTTCCGAGGAGAGTTCCAGCTCCGGATTCACTTCGACAATGCGGCCGCTGACCGGGGAGGGCATCTCCAGAACGGCTTTCACCGTCTCGATGTTGCCCAGTTCCCCGGCGGCTTTCACCAGGGTTCCCACCGGGGCGATATGCGCAAAGGTCACATCCCCGTTCAACTGCTGGGCAAAATCGGAAAGTCCCACCCGGCCCCGCGATCCTTCCACCGCCACCCACAGGCCGGTATCATTGAAATACAGCTCCTCCGGAACTCGAAAAATAAACTTGTCCACCATCGTTTCCAGCATGAAGATGTCTCCTTGTTGCGCGAAGAAAACCCGGGAACTACGGGAGCAGCCACTGCCTGATTTCCTCCGGCTCGGGTATGCGGCCGGAGGATTTAACCACTCCGTCTACGGAAATGGCCGGAGTGGATAAGACGCCTAGCGAAATAATTTCCTGGATATCGGTTATCTTCTCCACCCGGAAGTCCGGGTTCGTTTCGCCGACTGCTTGCCGGACCATCTCTTCCACTTTCCGGCACCGGGCGCACCCGGGACCGTAGATTCTGACAATTCCCATAAATACCGGCCTTATTTCCCCGCCATGAAAGACGAGATTTCGCTTTTCACGTAGCCGGCAAAATCCTCGGGCGAGTGAACCAGTTCCCAGACCTTGGGCAGATTGCGAAACTGCTCGGTCTTGTTGTCCTTCACTTTGACAATGACCAGCGATTTGGTTATCAGCTTGAAGTCCTCTACGAAATGCTTGTTTTGCGGCTCCTCGATGTTGACCGTCTGGAAAACCAGCGCTCCGCTCTTCAGCTCGTTCGGAAAGGCTTTGTTGATCGAGTCGATCGACAGAGCCTCGATTTTCATGCAGGTAGCGCATCGCTGGGTGGTATGGAAGTAATAGGCAACATACGGGCTCCGGTTTTCCGCCGCAACGGCATCCGCCATGCCGGCAGAAAGGGTCAGAACGACAGCCAGCAGCCATGGAATTGAAGATAATTTTTTCATTGTAACTCCCGTAATTTTATGAATAAAACCGTCAGGACTCTTCCGGGCAAACGCCTGCGCGCCCCCCGGGGAGCCGGATGAAAACCACCTAATTGGTCGCATCCGCCTCCTGAAACCAATGCCGGGTGCGATTGCACACCGAACAGACCGAAAGCATGACCGGAACCTCGATCAGCACGCCCACCACCGTGGCCAGGGCGGCGCCGGAGCCGGGGCCAAACAGCGCGATCGCCGTGGCCACCGCCAGTTCAAAGAAGTTGCTGGCGCCGATGAGTGCGCCGGGAGCGGCCACCGAATACTGCACTTTGAAAACCCGCATCAGGGCGTAGGTCAGGGAGGAATTGAAGTAGACCTGGATCAGAATGGGCACGGCGATCAGCAGCACATGAATGAATTTGCCGGTGATGTTATCGGCCTGAAACCCGAAAATCAGGACCAGGGTGGCCAGCAGGGCGATCATGCTGACCGGAGCGAACTTCGGCAGCAGTATGTTTTCGAACCATTCCCTCCCGTGACTTCGAATCAGCTGACGCCGAAGAACCATGCCCAGGGTCAGCGGAATAACGATGAATACGATGACGGAATAGAGCAGGACCCGAAAGGGAACCTCCAGCGAGGAGGCGCCGCTGACCAGGTACCGCACGATGGGCGCGAAGAGAACCAGCATGATGAGATCGTTGACCGAAACCTGCACCAGCGTGTAGGCGGGGTCGCCGTCGGTAAGATAGCTCCAGACAAAGACCATGGCCGTACAGGGCGCGGCCGCCAGAATGATGCATCCGGCGATATACTGGTCCGCTTCGGCGGCGTTGATCCAGGTACCGAATAAATAGCGGAAGAACAGCCAGGCGATGGCGGCCATCGAAAACGGTTTCACCAGCCAGTTGATGATCAGGGTTATGACCAGCCCCCGCGGGCGGCGGCCGATATCGCGGATGGCGGCAAAATCCACCTTCATCATCATGGGAGTGATCATCAGCCAGATCAGAACGGCAATGGGGCCGTTGATCTGGCTGCCGGCCCCGAATTCCAGGCGCCGCAGGGCATCGATCAGGCCGGGCAGCAGTTTGCCGAGCAGAATGCCGCCCAGCATGCAGGCCCCTACCCAGACCGTCAGGTACCTTTCAAATACGTTCAGCCGTTTGGCTGTGCCTGCTGTCTCCGCCATTTCCCCTCCCGTCTCGTTGGTGTGTGTTCTTCTTTCGTGATGCCTCCGCCCGGGAGCCTCACCCCGGTGGGGCTCATCCCCGGGCCTCCAGGACTTCCGGGAGAGTGGCCACAAACTGTCGGATTTCGTCCCGGACCCGCCGATACGGCGTCAGCCGCTCCTCTTCCGTAGCAGCCTCCCTGGCCAGGGCGGGCGGATCGTCGAAGCCGACGTGCATGACCCGGGTTTTCCCCGGGAAGAGCGGACAGGTTTCCTGCGCATGACCGCAAACCGTGACCACCAGGTCGAACGGCACCGACAGCAATTCCGTAACCTTTTTGGATCGGTGGCCGGATATGTCCACTCCGGCTTCGGCCATCACCCGGACCGCGTCGGGATTCAAACCATGGGTTTCCAGGCCGGCAGACCAGGCATCCACCCGGCTCCCCTGGAGCGCCCGCGCCCATCCTTCCGCCATCTGGCTTCGGCAGGAATTTCCCGTGCAAAGAAAAAGGACCTTCCACTTTCCGGCCGGGCCTTCCTGAAGCCGGCCGCCGTCCGGAGGCGCTTTGGGGTTGCTGCTGATCGATCGCATCATCCGTTCCTTGACTTCGTCAGTCGGCTAAGTATAACAACCATCCCTCTTGCCGTCAATGGAGGGTTATTGTAAAAATATCCCTGTGAAACCAATTTCGGGAGAGGGAGGAATACCATGAAAATGATCCGAAACCAGGGGCATGGCGCCGGAAAAAGCCTGACCCTTTCCCTCGGCGGCGAAACCGTCCTGGATTTTTCCTTCATCCCCGCCGGCTCTTTCCGGATGGGGAGCCCGGTAGCCGAGGAGGGCCATGAGGATTCCGAGGCGCCGCAGCGCCTGGTCACATTCTCCCGTGATTTCTGGCTGTCCTCCGCGCCGGTCACCGCAGAACAATGGAACGCGCTCATGGGGCTGCCGCCGGAAGCACCCCCTGACGGGGCACAGCCCCGGACGCATGTCAGCTGGGAGGATGCCCAGCGGTTCGTCGTCAGGCTCTCCGCTGTTTTCCCCGGGCAGTCCTTCCGCCTGCCGACCGAAGCGGAGTGGGAATACGCCTGCCGCGCAGGAACCACCGGCTGCTATTCCAACGGAGAAACCGAGGCCGACCTGGCACAGATCGCCTGGTACGCCGGCAACAGCGGCGGGACGACCCATCCGGTAGGGATGAAGGAGAAAAACGCCTGGGGCCTCTATGATATGCACGGAAATGTCTTCGAGTGGTGTCTGGATTGGGATGGGCCGTACCCCTGCGAAGAGCAAAGAGATCCCACCGGACCGCCCGACGGCACGAAAAGAATTCTCCGCGGCGGCTGCTTCAAATGCCCCCCGCTCTATTGCCGCGCCGCCAACCGTTACAGCGCGCCGCCGGACCGGAGAGCCCCCAACTTCGGCTTTCGGCTCGCGGCCGTTCCATAAAAGAAATCAGGGGCACCCGCCTTTACGGAAGCCACAGGAGGTCATCGGCAAAACCGCGGCATTCCACCTGCGGATGCAATGACCGGCGTCCGGTTCCCTGATCGAGGATAAATCCCTGCACGGCCCCTATATCGTCCAGGGTGGCGGCAAAACGCCGTGCCTCGTTGGCGTGCTCCAGCGCTCCGCATTTTATTTCCACGGCAAAACGCAGGTCGCCCCGATCCAGGACCAGATCCGCTTCCATTCCCCCGGCTGTGCGCCAGAAGAAAAATTGGGTATGCGGATGGGCAATCTTTTCCCGGCGCAGGATCTCTTCCAGGACAAATCCTTCCCAGCTTCTTCCCAGGACGGGATGGTGCCGCAAGTCTTCCGCAGTCGGGATATTCAACAGATGGTGCAGCAACCCGCTGTCCCGGATATAGATTTTGGGATTCTTTCTCAGTCGTTTTCCGATATTTCTAAAAAAGGGAGGAAGCCTTCTCACCAGAAAGGTCTGCTCGAGGATATCGATATAGTGCGAGACCGTATTGTGAGAAACGGCCAGGGAGGCCCCCAGGTCCGATAAATTGAGGAGCCCGCCGTGCTGGTGGGCCACCATGGTCAGCAGCCGGCGGAACAGAACCGGCTGCGGGCGAAGGCCGAGCTGAGGCAGATCCCGTTCCACAAAGGCACGAAGGTAGGATTCCCACCAGAGGCGAAAGTCGCCCTTGGCCGCATCCGGAAAGCCGCCATGCAGCCAGAGAGTTTGCCAGTCAAGAACCGGTTCTGCCGTCGAAGTTTCTGCCGAGCAGAGCGGATCCAGGTCGAGAATCCCGATTCGTCCTGCCAGCGATTCGGAAACCGCCCGGATCAGAGATGGCTGAGCGGAGCCCAGAATACAGAATCGGCCACATTGGCTCCGGTTCCGGTCAATAATTCCCCTTAAGGCAGAAAACAAGGAAGGGACCAGGTGCGCCTCGTCCAGGATCATTGGTTCCGTCCCCCGGGTTTCCAGCTGAAAACGGGGCTGCTCTTCAAACAATTGCCGGGTAAAGGGATCTTCCAGATCGCAGTAGGTTGCTTCAGGAAGAAATTGACGGGCCAGGGTGGTCTTTCCCACCTGACGGGCTCCGAGGATCGCCACGGCAGGAAACTGATCCCAAAGGTATTGAAGGGATTGTAACGCGAGCCGTGTATACATAATCTGTA
>CAINFC010000095.1 GCA_903847975.1 uncultured Acidobacteriota bacterium
ATTCTCAATGAATGTCGCGCGACACAAGACCAGGCGGACGACGATTCTTCTGACGGTTCCAAACCAGATCTCATACCGTCTGAAGGGCTACAGGCAACTTCTTAACCGGACATTACTGAGTTGAAGTAGCATTGTACCACAGACTTGAGCCAGGCACCCAACCATTCGATTGATTCATGCATACGGAGGCGCAGCTGCATTTTTACATTGTGCAACTTGGCGCTGTGCCGCTTGGACATTGTCTTTCGAATCACCGTAACCAGCTTTAACTTCCGGGTTTTACCGCAGATGTGCGTGAAACCCAAGAAATCAAACGTTTCCGGTTTTCCTTCTCCTCGCTGCTTCCGGTTACATTCAGCAAACCGCCCAAACTCGATCAGACGCGTTTTATCTGGGTGTAATTCTGACGGTAACCCGGAATTAGTACCAGTTTGTGAGTGAGAGATTATTTTCGTCGGACCTGTGGGAAAGTGGGAAACTCGGAGAGTTTTCCAAGGACGCAGCGCGTCCGTCTTTTCCATAGATATCCTCCCAGTCGTGTCGAGCTCGAAAAGGGGTCCGATAACCCTGCCCGCTGTGAGGACGCTCCTGGTTGTAATGCCTTCTCCACTCAGCAATGGTCCGACAGGCATCCGCCAGGCTGGTAAACCAATGCTCGTTCAGACAGGCATCCCGAAATCGTCCATTAAAGCTTTCGATCCATCCATTCTGCATGGGCTTCCCAGGGTCAATAAAATGAAGCCGGATCCCCATCTTCTCCACCCACACATACATGGCCTTGCACCGGAGTTCCGGCCCATTATCCAGGACCATTTCCTTGGGCAGAGCCGGCAGAGTTGCCATAAACTCGGTTAACCGTATCCCGGTAATAGAAAAATCCACGATCTGTCCAGGACATTCCCGAGAATAATGGTCCACAATATTCATTATTCGGAATCGGCGTCCATTGGCCAGTTGATCGCTAATAAAGTCGAACGACCAGCGTTCTCCCGGCCGCTTCGGGGATGCCATCTCCGTACGCTGCTGCCTTGGCAGCTTCTTACGCTTCTTGGTTCTCACCTGCAGTCCGGCTTGCCGGTAAATCCGATACGTTCTTTTGACATTGATCACTAATCCTTCCCGCTTGGCTATTTCGTGCAAAATCTTATACCCATACCTCGGGTACCGGGTGGCTAACTCCTTCAAACGGGATCGCAGCGGTTCATCTCCTGTCCCTTTCGCCTGGTAAAGTAATACCGTCCGGGAGATCTTCAGCAATTGACAAGCCCGACGTTCACTGTAGGCTCGACACTCGATCAAATATCGTGTTGCTTGCCTTCGTTGGTCGGGCTCTACCAGTTTTTTTCCAGTAAATCTTTTAAGGCAGCATTATCTAAATGCGCATCGGCCAACAATTGTTATGCCGATGATTTTCTTTCTCTAATTCTCTTAACCGTCTGGCATCCGATACCTGCATCTGTCCGTATTTCGACTTCCAACGGTAGAAGGTTTGCTCTCTAATTCCCTCCTGCCGGCAAAGATCCGCCGTCTTCATCCCGGCTTCCGCTTGTTTGAGTATCTTGATGATCTGTTCGTCGCTAAATCGCTTCTGCTTCATGTGAGTTCTCCTGCCGCTATTTTTGGTTACTGATCTTCCGCCTGTGTTGGCTGAAGTAACGGAATACCAGTGCTGGCAGATAAACTGTCCCATTTGTGGAACCAAGAATCACGGCGAACTTCCCCGAGCACATCAGAGCACCTTTGGTCCTGGTTGGTGGCTTGGATTACTTGGTTAACGGTACAAGGACTAATGCCTCAAAGGGTTTTGGAATCGATGTTGGAAACCATGCTTCAGGTTCCCATCAGCTTAGGACGCATTCAAAGTTCGGTGGAAGAAGCTTCGACGGTGGTATCGTCCGTTTATCAGGATTTGCAAAAGGAGTTGCCGCGGCAGGAAGTTTTGAATGTGGATGAAACCGGCTGGAAAATGAACGGGAAACGGCTCTGGATGTGGGCCTTTGTGACGGCTCAATACGTTTTCTACTGGTTGGATCCCTCTCGGGGAAAATTTTTTTTGGAAAATCTGTTGGGCGCCACCTTCTCCGGCATTTTGTGTACGGATCGATGGACCATTTATTTGGCCTATCATCGGGGAAATGCTCAATTATGCTGGTCTCATTTGAAGTGGGATCTGCTCGGATTTTTGGAAACATCAGGCAACTTATCCTGCGATTTGCCCGGTGGCTGGCGGGGGGTGGGGTGGAATCGAAGCAAGCGTTCGCCGAGGTAACTCCGGGAAGGAGTCTCAACCTTACGGAGGCATGGTTATCTTCTTTTTGGGGCGCAATTGGCTTGGATAGCGGCTCTTCCAGTAAGACCCGTCTACTAGGATTTCCCTGTTTTCGTCATGTGATTACACCCCAACACAACTGATCGTGTTCCTCTGCTTTGCAAGGTGACTTTCTACCGTGTCATCAACAAAGACTTACGTATAAAAAAACTTCACCGACTGGTTTTGAATCTTAAGATAGACCTGTGGGCCATGGATGAAGTTCATTTACAGCAACACGGCTCGCGCTGTCGAATGTGGATCCCGCAGGAAATCAAAGATTCCGTTTTGCTGCACCACCCGACTCGCAAATCGGTTGGATACTTAGGGGCGGTTCGGATTCGCAACGGAAAATTCCTGGGGGGTTGTTAGTCCGAACAATTTGATGCCCAGACAGCCTGGGGTTTCTATCGAAAGCTTCGAAGAGTATCCCGTTGTTCCGGACGACGGGTTGTGGTTATGGTTGTTAACGCCAAGTATAATCATGCCCGTCTTCATGCACAGTGGCGCTGGGAACAAGAGCCAGATCTTCAGCTTCTCTTTTTGCCGCCTTACAAGCCAGACCTCAATCCTATCGACTGTGTCTGGAAGTTGGTCCGATGATTGTGTGAGGTGTACCCCATTGTCAAGACAGAAAAGTAGAATAAATAAGGTAGTGTCTCTCCGCCGCCGGGCCTGTGGGAATGTGGGAAAACCGTAGGTTTTTCCAAGCCTCTGTGGGAATCCCCGCAGGGGATTTCCATAGAG
>CAINFC010000096.1 GCA_903847975.1 uncultured Acidobacteriota bacterium
AGGTATTTGCGCAGCCCTTTCCGGGCTGGTTTTCAAACAAATCCGCATACCCGGGGTAGCGCCTGCGGCGCAACCCCGGGCTGTATTCCGGAACCCCTTTGGGGTTCCTTTTTGCCGGGTTATCCGCTCTGATAATCTCGCAAAAAGTCGAAATTTCATTTTTTTCTGCCGTCCCTTATTGGACTTGCGTGTTTACCGCACGGGACGAAATAGCGGAGATCGTACCGTTGTAATCCGGCCTTGCCTCGTCAGGCCCGGCGTAAGCCGGCACAAGACTGTGATTCCAAGGCATAGTCCTGTCAGGGACGGCAGAACCGGACGAAAAAACGATTTTTTCGAAACCATCCGCTCGGATGCGCTCGTGGCAGAGTGTCGGAAGAAAAACCGTATTGCCTTAGGCGGGGCGGCGCTCAGGGGGCCCAGCGGAGCTCCGGCTTGCGCGCGGCGGTCGCTTCGTCGAACCGGCTGCGGCGGGTCCGGTGAGGAGCGGACTTCAGCACTTCCGGCTTCTGCCGGCATTCCGCATCAATTTCCAGCATGGCCTGGACGAACTGATCCAGTTCCTCGCGATTTTCGCTCTCGGTCGGCTCGATCATCAAAGCCCCGGGCACGATCAACGGGAAGGAAACAGTGGGCGGGTGAAATCCGAAATCGATCAGCCGCTTGGCGATATCGATATTGTTTACGCCGCAGGATGCCTGATTCCGGTCCGAAAGCACCACCTCGTGCATGTGCGGAGCGGCAAACGGGAGGTGGAAGGTCCCCTCCAGCCTCTTGCGCAGATAGTTGGCATGGACAATGGCGGCTTCGGCGATCTCCCGCATTCCGGGAGCCCCGCAGCTGAGGATGTAGCTCAGCGCCCGGACGATCACCCCGAAATTACCCTGGAAGGCGCGAATACGCCCGATGCTTTGAGGCATATCCTCCCGCCAGGCCAGCCGGCCGTCCGCTTCCGCGCTCCGCTCCAGGACCGGTACGGGGAGAAACGGCTGCAGGGTCTTCGATACCGCTACCGCCCCGCCGCCGGGGCCGCCGCCGCCGTGCGGCGTGGAAAAAGTTTTGTGCAGGTTGAGGTGCAGCGCATCCACCCCCATTTCCCCGGGACGAACCAGCCCCACCAGGGCATTCATGTTGGCGCCATCCATGTAGATCAGCCCGCCGCGATCGTGGACCAGGCGGGACACTTCACGGATATTCTCCTCGAAAATCCCCAGGGTGTTGGGTATGGTCAGCATGACCCCGGCCACCATGTCGGTCATCAGCCGGTCCAGCTCCTGCAGGTCTACGCACCCTCTTTCGTTGGAGCGCAGGGTGACCACTTCGTACCCGGCGTAGGCCGCACTGGCGGGGTTGGTGCCGTGGGCCGAATCCGGAACCAGCATGACCTTGCGGGCGCTCCCGTTGGACTGGTGATAGGCGCAGATCATGAGAATCGCGGTCAGCTCGCCGTGCGCTCCAGCCACGGGGTGCAGGGTGACCGCCTGCAGCCCGGTAATGACCAGCAGCGCCTTCTGCAGCTCGTCGATCACCTCCAGGCAGCCCTGGGAGACTTCTTCCTCCTGCAGGGGGTGGGCGGTGGCGAAACCTTTCAGCCGCGCCATCTGCTCGTTGACCCGCGGATTGTACTTCATGGTGCAGGAGCCGAGAGGGTACATGCCGGCTTCGATGTTGTAGTTCCAGGTGGAAAGGCGGGTGTAGTGACGCATCACCTGGACCTCGCTGACCTCGGGAAATCCTTCCAGCGTTTCCCGGAGCCGCCCGCCGGGCACCATCTCCGCCAGGGGGCGCTCGGGCACATCGATCGCCGGCAGCGCAAATCCCTGGCGACCCCCACCGGAAATTTCAAAGATCAGCGGTTCGTTGAAGCAGAGGTGCTCGGCAGCTCTCGTATCAAGTAGGCTCATGAAAAATCCCCAACCCGCCTGATCCGGCGGGACAATTCATGGTGCGACAAGGCAAAAACCCCGGCCGGCGGCTCCATCCGAAACCTATAGCGACCGCAGCTGCTCGAGCAGTCCCGACATTTCTTCCCTGCGCACCTGCTCCGTAACGCAAACCAGCAGTTCGTCCGCACGGAGCGCATCGTAGCGGTCCAGCGGCAGGCCGGCCAGGAATCCCTTCCCGAGCAGCCGCCGGACCAGCTGGCGTGCCGGGATCGGCGTCCGGACCACAAATTCGTTGAAGAAAGGTCCGCCATAGCGGATCCCGAAGCCTGGAATGCCGGCTACCTGCTCCTGCAGCCAATGGCTTTTTTGCATATTCTGCTCCGCCACCTGACGAAGCCCGTGCTTCCCCATCGCGGACAGATAAATGGACGCCATCAGGGCACAAAGCCCTTCGTTGGTGCAGATGTTGGAGGTCGCTTTTTCCCGGCGGATGTGCTGCTCCCGCGTGGAAAGGGTCAGCACGAAACCGCTCCTGCCTTTGGCATCCCGGGCCCGGCCCACCAGGCGCCCCGGCATGTGCCGGCGAAACTCGTCGCGCGTGGCGAAAAAGCCCACGTAAGGGCCGCCATAACTTAAGGGTACGCCCAAAGCCTGCCCTTCCCCGAAAACGATATCCGCACCCTGGGATCCGGGCGAGGGAACCAGGGCCATGGAAATCGGCTCGGCCACCGCAACTCCCAGCAGGGCGCTCTGCCGCCTGGCCGCCGCGGAGAGTTCCGCCACATCCTCCAGGCATCCGAAGAAATTGGGGGACTGCAGGAGAATGCCCCCGGGAGCATCCTGCCCCTGACAGGCTTGTTCCAGATGTTCGACCCGGGTGGTTCCCGACTCGGAGTCCAGAGGGATGGGCTCCAGCTGAATCGGCGTGTGGCGGGTATAGGTTTCCAGCACCTGCCGGTACTCCGGATGCAGCCCCTGGCTGATGAGAATCCGCTTTTTACCCGTAATCCGCGAAATCATGAAAGCGGCTTCCGCAGCCGCCGTGCTGCCGTCATAAAGGGAGGCGTTGGCGACCTCGCGACCGGTCAGCAGACAGATATAGCTCTGAAATTCAAAAACAGCCTGAAGGGTGCCCTGGCTCAATTCCGCCTGGTAGGGAGTGTAAGCCGTCAGGAACTCCGATCGCGAAACCAGGGCATCCACCACCGAAGGAATATAATGATTGTAAGCGCCGGCCCCCAGAAAACAGCTCCACTGGTCGGTGCCGGCATTCCGGGCGGCCATGCTCCCCATTTTTCGAGCCAGCTCGGCTTCCGAAAGGGGGCCATCCAGGGGCAGCGGTTCCTGCAGCAGAAGATCCTTCGGCAGGTTGCCGAGGAGGTCGGCCACTCCGGCAACTCCTATCTCCCGAAGCATCGCTTGTCGCTCCTGCGCGGAGCTGCCGACGTATCGCATCGGGACCTCTAACTTTCCGCGATGAAGGATTCGTAATCGGCGGCGTTCAGCAGTTTTTTCACTTCATCCGGTTTGCGGATTTTGACCCGAATCATCCAGCCTTTGTCGTAAGGGTCGGTGTTCACCAGTTCCGGCTGGTCATTCAAAGAGGAATTCACTTCCAGTATTTCGCAGCTCACCGGACTGTAAATTTCAGAGACGGTCTTGACCGATTCCACGGTACCGATGGTTTCTCCGGCGGCATAGCACTTGCCCGGCGCCGGCAATTCCACGAAGGTAATATCTCCCAGTGAACTTTGAGCATGGTCCGTAATGCCCACCACTCCGGCTTCGCCTTCCAGCCGAATCCACTCGTGCTCTTTGGTATAATGCAAGCCTCTTGGAATCATGCATGCTCCTCTACTGAATATTACTCTATGTGTTTCTCCCCGTGGCTTCGGCTCGGACTGGGAGCCGCGGCCGGGGAAATGTGCCTGGGTCGCTTATAAAAAGGCGTGGGGACCACCTGCGCCGCATGAACCTGATCCCGTACGACAACCTCGAAGGAGGTTCCGGGGCCGGCTATTTCCACCGGCAGGTAGGCCAGACCGATGTTCTTCTTAAGATAGGGAGCATAGCTGCCGCTGGCTACCGTCCCGATTTCCTTTCCATCTTTGCGAACCGGGTAGTGCTCGCGGGCCGCCACCCGGCCCGGAACTTCGAAGCCGACCAGAAGGCGCTTCACACCCTCTTCCTTCTGTCGGCAGAGGACTTCCCGGCCGATAAAATCCGGCTTTTCCAGCTTGACGATCCAGCCGAGGTCCGCTTCCAGCACCGTCGTGGTGTCGTCAATATCATTCCCGTACAAGGTCATCTTGGCTTCCAGCCGCAGCGTATTGCGGGCGGCGAGGCCGGCCGGCATCAGCCCCTTTGGCTTTCCAGCCTCCATCAACCGGCCCCAGATGCCAGCCGCCGAGTCCGGAGGGCAATAGATCTCAAACCCGTCCTCCCCGGTGTATCCGGTCCGGGACACGATGGTCTCCGCCCCGAGCAGCCTGGTCTGCACGAACCAGTAGTTGCGGATCGCCGAGAGGTCGACCTCGGCAATGGTCTGCAGGATAGAGAGAGCCTGGGGACCCTGAATGGCCATCTGGGCATAGCGCCTGCTGGCATCCTCCACCTCCGCCTCTCCGCCGGACTGCCGGCAGAGCCATTCGAAATCCTTGGCGGTGTTGGAGGCGTTGACGCAAAGGAAATATTGGTCTTCCGCCAGACAATGAACCAGCACATCGTCCACGAATCCCCCCCGGGGATTGCTGAGAGCGGAGTACTGGATCTGCCCCGGCTTCAGTTTGGAAGCATCATTCGTCGTGGTGCGCTGAACCACCTGCAGCGCCTTCGGGCCGCAGATGAAAATCTCCCCCATGTGGCTGACATCGAAGATCCCGGCCGCTGTCCGGACGGCCATGTGCTCGGCGATGACGCCCGAGTACTGGATGGGCATTTCCCATCCGGCGAACGGCACCATACGGGCGGAAAGGCGCAAATGTTCGCCGTGCAGCGGAGTTTTTTCCGGATTCGTATCCATATGGCTTACATTCTGTCGATTTGTTCCGCTCCGCAAAATAACACAGCATGCCGGGGAAGTCAACGAAAGTGCTAACTTGGTCGAGGAAATCGGGCCGGACCCCGACG
>CAINFC010000097.1 GCA_903847975.1 uncultured Acidobacteriota bacterium
AAGCCGCCAATGGCGGCGATCGGCAGCTGGATAGCCGCAGCATGCTTCCCCATGGTCGCAACTTCGTTTTTCAGAATGTTGCTGGCCTTGGCCATATCCGATTGGAATTCGGACAGATTGGCGCGAAGGTTGATGAGGAGTTTTCCTAATACCTGGTTGCCCATGACTTATTAAAAAAAGTTTCGCAAATTACTCGCAATGATCGTTATTCAACTGGGAGGTCATCATCGTAAGGTGCAGTGATTGGCTGCTGACCCGATTCGTTGGCGGGTTTTTGCACGGGAAAAGGCTTGAGCGAGTGCTCTTGCACCTGGAAGTGTGTCCGGATTGTCAAAAAACCCTCCAATTGCTGGCATTGCTTCGTGCCAATAGGGAACGATTTCCGTCAATTCCATCATCATCCGACTCCATGGCCGGAAAACAATTGGGCAACACCGGCGGTGATTAAATCTGCAAATAATTTGGCTTTGTGAACCGGCTTCTCACGGTGCATGGTGCAAAGCATTTCGAGTTCGGCTGTTGTCATCTCATCCGGGTCGACCAAACGGGCCTGCATGCAGACCATCAGTCGGAAGGCATCATCCAGAAGGTCCGGATATTCCGCAATGGATCGGAATGTTTTCCCATTCGGACCGTTCAGAGGGGAGAACCGGCAAGGACCGCAGGCCCAGGGGTCCTTTTCCAGCCAACGGCAGTGCCGGGAATCAGGATTTCTCAAACGCACCAATTCCTGATCGGCGCCGCTTCCTGCCGCTTGGAGCATTTCCACAAAGGAATGCTCCATCTCGCACTTTGGTTCGTCGATTCCTTCGTAATAGCCACGGAGAATCCTCGAAAGGTTCTCCGTGATTACACGTTTTTTGAGCGGTCCTGACTGAAAATGTCCTCCACAGCAGCGAATTTCCACCAATAGGGGACCTTGGCGATCCATTCGGCCTTGTTTTCCGCGAGGCAGGGCTTCCCCCATACGCATGAACCTTCCATGGAATCGATCAGCTTGGCGTATAGAGACTCAATCAGGTCAAAATCACGAACCACCTGAAGGGTTTTCGTGTTCCGGCGAGATTCAATCCGGTTGGTGGAGGACCGGTCGTATTCCAGCCGGTCCTTCGCTTTGGGGCTCGCCAATTTGTGGGTGATTTCAATTTCGCGGATTGCCCCACCCCACCAGGCCTTCACCTTATGCTTGCTCGCGGACAGCTGGGAGAAGAGGAGAACGGCCTTCCCGTCAAGGGACTGGATGTCGGGAGAAGCC
Organism: uncultured Acidobacteriota bacterium; assembly: GCA_903847975.1. Lineage (GTDB taxonomy): Bacteria > Acidobacteriota > UBA6911 > CAINFC01 > CAINFC01 > CAINFC01. The sequence continues at coordinate 1,256 of CAINFC010000097.1, forward strand.
ACCAGCTCTGGATTGAACGCTCCCTCGATGCATTGGACTTTGGCCTGAGGGTTTTCCTCCAGCCATTGCAGCTGGGTTTCCAGAGGTAAGGCGTTTCCCGATTCATCGAACACGTTTTCCATTCTCAGGAAATGAGCATCGAAGAAGGGCAGGTAGGAAACCGGGTCCCCAGGGATTTGCTGGAATCCCCCGGAGGGCATCTGGGCATATTTGTTCGAAATTGCCCTGAGGAGATTCTTCGCCGAAGCATCGGAGTAGGGGCGAAAGTGCCAGATGATATTCGAATCCCCGATGTTTCGAAAGGCGAGGTCTTCACAAGCCAGGTTCCAGCACTCGCGCCCTTCGATGGTGACAATATGTTCTTCTTTCATAGGTTTAGCTGGTTGCGGTGTCGAGCGCTCCGGTTCCGACCATGTTCAAAGTGAACTTGGGAACCTGGCCGACCGCAATATTGATGGGTTGGTATTTGGTAATCTGAACCGTTCCGGAGTACTCGGGATTCGCATCTGACTTGGATACCCCTTTTTCCGGCAGGACAGAAAGAGCAGCCGAAGGTACGGTGCTGTGTCGGATCGCCTGAATGTGCTTATCGATGGTGGCGAAATTCTGAAATACTTCCGCAGACGCCTCCCAGCTCTTAAACCCGAGGACAAATTGCTTGTAACCGTCACCGAATGCGGTCGCTTCCAGCCGGTCCTGGTCTTCATCGATAGCAACCTGGCTGCAGTGATCGGAAATATCCAATCCGCCCAGCTTGATTTGGGCATTGGTAAATACCTTCTTGGCCATATGGTTCTCCTGAAATACAACTCCCCCGGGATTCCTCCGGGGATTGCATTGCCATTGTTTAAAATAAGCCTTTAAGCCGGTGACAGGATTTCGAAATCCATGGATACTCGAAACAGAGAAGTTTCACTTTCGAAGGAATCCTCTTCGCTCTGGTGGAGCACTCTCCAGATTGGTTCGGGCGATTCCTGGTGCCAGTCCATGAGGCCCGCCCGCACCTGGTCGGCCAGGGCTTTTACTCCGGCATAGGTTTCGGCCCAACAGTCGATTTGGATCAGAGTCGCCCACATTCCGGAGTTCGCGTAACCCATGGTTGGCTCCGTTGTCCGCGAGACCACGGAATAGGTGACCGCCGGGAGTATCGTGCCCTGGGGCATCAGCTGCGGAAAAACCCGGGATGTGATCAGGGCGCTGGTTCCCGGATGCGTAACCAGCCTGGTGCGTATAGCCATTTCCACGCTCATGGCTTCATGGGTCTCGTGGATTCCACCGCTTTACCGATGTTGTCCTTTATGATGCCGACCGCGGCCGCTTCCGCTTCCGCCTTGGCTTCCTGGAATGCCGGACGCAGGAATGGAGTGGCTTTCATGCACCGGGTTCCTTTTTCCAGGTAAGGAGCGTAAAAGGCTTCCTTCCGGTAGCCGACCAGGATCGATACGGCCCCCTCCGACTTCAGCTTCTTGCTTTCAATTGAATCATGCAGAAAGCCCGGACGGTGGCCGTACTTTTGGTGGTGTCTGTGGACCTGGCTGCGTTTTGCACGCCGTTTTACCGCGGCCACCATGATTTCTGCCGCCTTTTCAACTCCAGGAGAGACGGCCTCTTTCTCGATGGCAACCGGGAGCTTCTGGAATGCCGAAAGCAGTTCATTCAGGCCGCTGATGCTGGTGTCGTTTCCCATGGCTATCTCACTTTCTCGGTGCACAACAGCTGCAGCTCCACGTGAGCATCCCTGGGGTCAATGATCGAAAGGATGTCATAGAGCTTTGTGCCGTGAACGATTCGCATCGCAGGGACAACGCCGGCCAGGTAGCGAATCACGATGCGGGTGGTGAGCTCGGCATTGATTTGCCGACTGGCGAAAAACTCCCTGCCGGAAAGCGGCTCGATCGCAGCCCATACGGTTGTGACATCAGTCCAGGTCGCAACTTCCGCACCGAAGGAATCCGTGGCGCTGGTTTTCCGCTGGAGGGTGATGCGTCGGTTTAAACGGCCCGCTTGCATCAGGGATACCTCCCGACAAGGGATAAATCCAGCAAACCTTGCACGTAATCGCGCGGCAGCGTGACGTTATTCTGGCTGCCGAGCGGCTCCCGGAAAGCAAACAGGGCGGCAATGTAGAGAAGCATCCACTGGCGAATCCCCTCCGGAGTGGTCGGGCAGCCGGACTCTTCCGCGTAACCGCAAACCATGCGAACGGTGACTGCGTCGGGCCGGATCCAGGTCTTCGGCCAGGTGCAGCCGATCGGTGGGACCAGGTATCCGGGCGACGCCAACTGGTCGACCAGATAGTCATCCGCGCTTAGGGTTTGCAGCGTGTTCTGCCAATCGTAGTACTTCACGTACTCGACCGATTGCAGCGGCGGCAAAGGCAGCTCAAGCTTCTGGGCGCATACCGGAAACGAGTCGAGTACGTAATCGTAAGTGGCCGTGGCCAGCTGACGCCCGGTCAGGTGCTGAGCCTGATCGCGAGCGGTCCGGATCAGGCTTTCGAGTCGCAGATCCTCCGCGGATCCGTCCACATGGAGTTGTCCCTTGACCTCCTGGATGGTCAAAGGCTCGAATGTGGGAGCATGGATCAGTTTCAGCGGCATGACTGGATGGCCCGGTTTCGTTGATTGCAGATTAAACCGTTACGAGCACGGCAGTTACTGAGGTATCGTGAGTCGTCGGTGCTTTTCGGGCATCGTAGAGCTGGTAGTGCGCTTCGGACACGGTGGCGTTCTGCGTTCCACGGGAAACGACCACGCGCACGTAGCGCTTGAGCGGACGGTGGAGGTTGATCACCACCGCCTTTTCGTCGTCGGTATCGGCGACGGTGACCGAGGAGCCGGTGATATCGGCGGCATCGCTCAGGTCGGAGGCGTCCCCGTGCTGAATCTTTACCGACGTGACCGCGCCGGCGACGATCGCCCCAAAGCGGACGTAGGCAATGATGCCTTCGAAGCCCTGGACATCGAGCGTGGTGCCGTTGATCGCCGAAGTTCCGGCTACACCGGCCGTCGGGGTGACGGCCGACATGAATTTGGTTTTCTTGATCAGGTTCATATTCTTTCTCCTCCTTACGCGAGCTTGACGCGGACAAAGGCTTCCTCGAGCACCGGGGCGCCGTCGGTCTTCATCCGGCCGATGTAGCCGGTCTGGTTGTTGGCAGCGTAGAGCTGGTCGAGCACCTGGATGCTGAAATCGAGCGAGTCGGCAATCCAATAGAAGCTGAAATCCCCGAGGATCCCGACGTAAAGGCCGGTGGTAAAGGTGTTCGGACAGTACTCGCTCACATAGTAGGGCAGATCGAGGATGGTGTCAGGCCGGTCCGTGGCTAGGCCCGCGCGCCAGACGTAATCGCCGGAGGTCGTCGACTTGAGCTTACGGATCATCTTGATCGTATCGCGGTGGAAAAGCCAGACGGCCTTGGTCATGTACTGGAACTTGAGGGCGTACTTGGCGTTGATCAGTCCGTCGGCGGTGACGGCCGTCGAGGTGTTGTCGGTGTTGACATCGCGGTTGGTGCTGATACCGTTGGCCGAGGGGATGAAGACGCCGAGCGGCTGTCCGAGGCCGTTGCCGGTCAGGAAAGCCTTTTCCTGACTGATGCCGAACTTATAGGCCAGGCGGTTGCGGACCAGCTGTTCGGCTGGGATGGTGGCAATGCGCATAAGCTCGTTACTCATCTTGATGAGCTTGGAAAGGGGATGAGGGAACAGGCTGCGCTTGCCGAGACCCATGGAGCTGTCCTCGGTGACGGAAGCCACTTCCGAGGTCCAGTTGGCATCCGAGGGGTCGGATTCCAAGGTGGGCACGCCGAGGCTGGTGGCCGTCGGCACAGGGATAATCGTTGCCAGCTTGCGCATGAAGACCAGGTCGTCCATGCCTTTCAAGAGCTGGTTGACGAACTGCTCGGGGGCGACGATGTAGCCGCCGGCGGAATCGACATCCGATTGCAGGGCGCGCATTTCGACGGGATCGATGCGGTTGAGCCCGCGGGTGATGAAGGAATTGAAGGCCCGGGCATACTCCGGGGTAGCGCGCTGCTCGCTGCGGGCATCGGCGGGCCGGGTAAGGTCCGGTTTCGGAGGTCCGAAGAGCTCCGGGCCGGGCGGATGGACGGCACGCTGCATCTCGGCATCGAGGTCCTGCTGGCGCTCTTCTTTCTCGATGGTTTTGCCGAGGGCATCCTGGTCGTTGTCGAGCCGGTTCCAGCGCTCGTCCTCCTCGGACGTGAGCGCCCGTTTCTCTTTTTCGGCCGCATCGAGGATGTGGCGCATCTCCTCAATCAGGCGGCCGCGCTCGACGCGCTTATCGTTTAAAGTGGGCATATGGGAGTTCTCCTTTTCGAAGGAATCGCAGTACAAACAAGACCCGCCGATGGTGAGCGGGCGTCGGGGGCGGAAGCGGTCCGTGCCGGTCGGGTTGGTCGGGTCGCCTGGACCCGGGGTCCCGTACGATCTGAGCGGCCGGATAGCTCCTGGCTCCAGCCCCGTCGGGCGCGCGCTCAGACTACTGATGGGAAGTAACCTATAAACTCAATTCCAAAAGCCGCAGATGTCGGCGCCGGGTGGCAAACATTACCGGATCCGGTTCGGCTGCCTTGCTCTCCTGCGGTTGGGTGCGCTCTTTCTGATCCCTGGCCAGGATCGACTCGCCGTAGGCCCGCACTTCTTCGAGCGAGCGGTAGGCCACGCTGGTGGCCTCATAGGCCGGTTGGGCCACGATGGAAACATCGAAGACGTTGACCTTGTGCAGCTCGCGAATGCGCTGGCCCTTGTCGCCGTGGAGCCA
>CAINFC010000098.1 GCA_903847975.1 uncultured Acidobacteriota bacterium
CACCGGCGTGGGCGTGTAGCCGCCTCCCGATTGGATCATGAGCTCCACGCCGTTGGCCGCGAAAACTTCCACTGCGGTGGCAAAAGCCGGTTCCGAAAGGGCATGGGTGTCTTTACCCAGAAACAGCGGGCCGACGATGTTGCGCCGGCGGCGCAGTTCGCAGATGGCCTGGGTGACAGCCAGGATGTGATGCTCATTGAAGCTGTCGGCAAGAGAGGAGCCCCGGTGTCCCGAGGTTCCGAACGATACCTGCTGCGCGGCGACAGCCGGGTCCGGCTTTCCGGTATAATACGCGGAAATCAGCCGGGGAACATGGATCCAGCTGTCGCGGGGAGCGGGTTTTCCAGCAAGAGGGTGTAAGGCCACGAATCTCTCCTTTGGTTGGTATTCCTATTTATGCGTACCTTAAGTCCATCATCGCCTGAAGCTATTGCAATAATACTCAAGGCGAGCCGGAAGCTCAATGTTCCGCAAAAAGCAAATGTGAAATTCCCGGATCCGCCGGGGGAAAGCCGGGCATCTTGACTTGGGATCCGCGTTCAATTTACGATCCTGCAGGAACCGACCGGCAGCAGGGAAAGTCCTTTTGCCGGGAGGTCCGGACGGGAGAAAGAGAACATGATTTGCTTTCGAAGAGCCTGCTTTCTGATGGGAGCCTTCCTGCTGCTGGCGGATATCGCCGGAGCCGCCGGTCCTGCGGTCGCTCCGCCGGCGCCCTATGGGCCGGTCCCCAGCGAACGCCAGCGTATGTGGCATGAAATGGAGTTTTACGGCTTCATCCACTTTACGGTCAATACTTTTACCGACAAGGAGTGGGGATACGGAGACGAGTCCCCATCCGTATTCCACCCTTCCCGGCTGGATGCCGGGCAGTGGGCCCGCGCCGCCCGCGAGGCGGGCATGAAAGGCCTGATCCTGACCGCCAAGCACCATGACGGCTTCTGCCTCTGGCCCTCCCGCTTCACCGAGCACTCGGTAAAGAACAGCGCGTGGCTGGAAGGGCGGGGGGACGTGGTTCGAGCCCTGGCCGAGGCCTGCGCCCGGGAAGGGCTGAAGATGGGTCTCTACCTTTCGCCCTGGGACCGCAATCACCGGGATTACGGGCAGCCGGAATACATCCGGTATTACCGCAACCAGCTGCAGGAGCTGCTCGAGCAATACGGTCCGCTCTTCGAGGTCTGGTTCGACGGCGCCAACGGCGGAGACGGCTACTACGGAGGGGCGCGCGAAAAGCGCCGCATCGACCGCCGCACCTACTATGACTGGAATACCACCTGGGACATCGTACGGCGCCTTCAGCCGCTGGCCTGCCTGTTCAGCGACGGCGGCCCCGACGTGCGCTGGGTGGGGAACGAGCGGGGCATTGCCGGCGATCCCTGCTGGGCGACGCTGAACCGCGCGGAATTTTTCCCGGGAGAGGTGGCGGACACCAAGGTGCTGACCCGCGGGCAACGGCCGGGAACGGACTGGCTGCCCGCCGAATGCGATGTCTCCATCCGGCCCGGCTGGTTTTACCATGCGGCGGAAGATGCCAAAGTAAAAACTCCACAGCAGCTGGTGGACCTTTACTATCAGAGCGTCGGGCGGGGAGCCTCCTTCCTTCTCAACCTTCCCCCGGACCGCCGCGGCCTGCTGCACGAAAATGATGTCCGCTCGCTGCAGGGTTTCCAGAAAATCATCTCCGCAACCTTTACCAGAAACCTGGCGAG
>CAINFC010000099.1 GCA_903847975.1 uncultured Acidobacteriota bacterium
TCGACTTCCTCGTTCCAGACGCTGCCGCTGGTCATCCCCAGGAATTTCATTGTCTTCCTTCGGGGCAGACCCAGCATGTGATGAAATACGAAGATGCTCCGCCGACGGCTGTAAAGGTAGCGCTTCAATAGGTAGAACGACCCGCGCCAGTCGGAAGGATCCACACGGTCCAGGTGGAACGGGCTGGCGGTTCCATATGCCGAATAGTCAATAGCCTGAGATCCACGCCGGTAACAACAGAAAGCCCGGTACTTCCTCAGGGCGTCATCAAATGTCCCACACCATAGGGTAATGTTTTCCTCCGACCAATCATCGGGCAACTGTAAAACGGTTTTCATAGTTGATGTTTTCATTCAGGCCACCTTTGGCACCCGGCGGGCATTCTGTTTCCGATATTCTTTCCGCAGAACGACCAACAGTTTCCAAATCTTGTCCCGGACCCATTGCAAATCCAGCCCGGCACCATCCGTCCACAGCTTAAGTCGGTCATTGGCACCCAGCAGGAAATCTCCGGCATCCTTTTTCCAACGCAATCGTTCATTTACCTGGTTTTGAATTTCACCTGCAGAAAACTTTCCTGTTATCTTCACAGCTCTTTCCCAGTCCTGCTCCCGAAACAGGACATCCTGGATCGCCTTTTTAATGATGGCCATTACCAGTCGAGTCTCCGGGGATGGCTCCGGGCATTGTTTCGCCAGACGGTCCATAAAACCGTTCAGCAGAGTGGTTTGAAATTCCGATGGATCCATGAGTTTGTTCTCCTTTGATTTCACCGCAAGCTCCTTACACTCACTACCACTCGGGCCTCTCCGTCCGGGACCATTCTCTCAGCGGAATCCTTCCAAATCCAACGATCGTCATCGAACAGCACCCCGCTCAGGGCGTCATAAAGCACCTTGCGGGCGTTATCGATATCCAGGCACTTTACGGATTGGTCCCAACTGAGGGGATCAGCGGCTTGGCGCTTCTCCCAATCCTGCGGTCGCTTGGGATAGAGTTGAAGATGAACGGCTACCTTGCCGGCGATGGGAAGTCGGAATCCGGCATACCGGACGGCTTGGGCCACTTGGTTTTTGTAGGCTTTTGCCTCTGGACTGACCACCGTCACCGGTCCTTTGAATCCTCGCAACATGTAGGTTCTCCAGTACCGATTGGCACTGATAGGCCAAGGGAGGGTAATCTGGTATCGTTTTGCAGGCATACGCCAGGTGTATTTCTCGGAAACACTGCCTCTTTGTTTTGGAGACGTTAGGCGGCAGGATAAAATGCAGGAAGCCGCTTACGCCTTACATCGTCTGTGGCCCCGCTCCCTCCGGGTAATCTTGGCGGATGGCCGGAGGGGTGCGGTCTAAACTAAATTACATTGCCCGAAGGATTCCTGGCGTTTTCGCGAGATCTCTTTGGCCAGGAAAGAAAGATTGATCCGTTTGCTCCGGGAGGCATAGTTGTAAGCCGATTCGATTTCATCCAGGTATTCGTTGATGGTCGATCGCTTCCGGAACCGAGCCGGATTCCCTCCCAGCCGATCCAAAAATACGCTGTCCTCGAATCCCGGAACCCGAATGACCCGGGAAATAGCCGCCACGCAGTTCCCATGGGTGGCAAAGGGAATCCCCAGGGCTTTCATCCCATCGATAATTGACACAACCCGATGGGCATACAAGGTATCGCCGCCGACTTTCCATTCGCCGGCCCTTAACTGGTCTGCTTTGTAATTGCTGCCGGTGGCGGTTCCTGCCAGGAGGCTGGCCGCAACCCCGGTTGTCAGGTGGTGCTTTTCCTTGAAGGACACCAAAGTCTCATAATCCGTATTGCCCGCCTGGGCACGGGAATAAACGTAATCGTCCAGGCTCCAAAGCTCCGTGGATTTTTCCAGGAGGTAAATATCTGTGACCGAGTTATCTACGATGTAATAAACCGGCAATCCCAAGCGTTTGGCATAGTAGAGCCGGTGGTGGCCCTCGATGATCCGGAGCTTGCCGTTTTCCCCGCTGGCGCAGTGGATGGCTTTCGACGGCATGAAGCCGAATTGGGTCATGGATTCCAGCAAATCCTTATCTTCATGAAGGGGCCGGTTTAATTCGTTCATTTCAAACAAATCGTAGTTTCGGGTTATTTCAAGCCGGGCCTGGCCGTTTCCGTTTTTGAATTTCTTACGCATGTTCTTCAATCCATCCTTTCACGTAATTGAATGCCTGGGTTCTTTCCAAATCGTCTTCCCTGATTTCACAAAGCTTCATTACCGCAATCCGGGCAAACTGCATCCCGATGCAGGGAGGTAACAGTTTTGTATTGCCATCGCTGCTTTTCCGAGTTTCCTGCTCCCGTTTCTCCATGATTTCTTTCGCCTTTTTCGTAACCGCCTTTTTACCTTTGGCCATTACGAGGGATTGCTCCTCCGGGGTCAGAGTAGCGATGGCTGCCGCTGAATGAATGGAAATTTCCTCCTTGCGAGCAGCCTGAACGAGTTCCGGGGCGCCATGGTCTAACACCTGCTCAATTTTGTTCAGGGTCCGTCCGCTGATACCGGCTTCGGCGCCTAAAAGGTCCCTGGTTTTTCCTTCTTCCCGTGGTGGAAATTTTTCCACCACGGGAGATTCCGGTCCTTGGTGCAAAAAGGATAACCTCCGGACTTGACCCAGCTTGGCCACCAGTTTCTTCTTCTTCAGCACCAGCTCTCCGCGGTTGAAGTCGGTTAAGTTGCGGCGGCCCAACTGGTTATTGATAATCCACAAAAGCACATCGTTTCGGCTGTCGAAATGCACATCCAGGGTCGTGTAGGATATCCGGTGCTTTTTGCAGATTTCATACCGGTTATGGCCATCGACGATGTAGTAGTTGCTTTTAAACTTCCAGACGAAGATCGGATTCAGGCACCCGTCTTCCCGAATGTTTTCTTCCAGCTGTGAATATTCTTCGGGTGCCAAAGGAGTCAGGAGGGCCCTGAATTCCGGATCGATCATTATCGAATTTTTGTTCATGCCTTGCCTTTCGTTCTTTTAACCGCCCGATGCACTTTTACAGAACCGATGCAGTTATCCTGCAGCCTTGGTGAGACCACCAGGGATCACCTTCTGAGGCCCTTTAGAAGCCAGCAAGCCCTTGATCAGATTTCGTATCTCCGGCAACATTCGGCGCTCCTCGCGCGACCGTTTCA
>CAINFC010000100.1 GCA_903847975.1 uncultured Acidobacteriota bacterium
AGGGCTGCGCAAACACCTGGTATGGCTGGATTTTGCGCAACCCTTTCCGGGTTGCCTCCTGCGGGTGTCCCCACCCGGGGTAGGCGCGAAGCGCGCCAACCCCGGGCTGCGATCCGAAGCCCTTTCAGGGCTATTCCCGACGGAAATTCGAAGATGTGGGACTTTTTACCGGGCCATCTTTTTTAACCAGCCGATAAAAAATCTCGAATCTACTTGCGACGAACCCTCCCGCTTTTCTTCCCGCTCTTCCTTTCTTCCTGTGAGTCCTATCTTTTCACATGCGGACGGGAAGATCAGGAAGGAAGAAAAAAGCCATCTGTACATTTGGGAAGGGGAAAGGGACTTTGCCTTGGAACAGCAGTTCTGTGCCGGTTTACGCGGGGTCTCACCAGGCCATGGCGGAGCAATACACACGCAAGTCCCGTAAGGGACGGCAGGCATAATCGCGCAAGGCTGACCCCGATTGTTCAAAGGCGGACGGGATGGCGCGCCGTGCGCACCAGGCGGAGTCCCCACTTCCCCAGGTCCAGCGCCTGACTGCCCCCGCCGCGATACGAGGCGCGGATTCCGTCCTGGGCCGTGAGGCAGGATCCGCCCCTCGAAACCCGTATAGATCCGCTCGGGGGCCCTCCGCGGTCCCGGTCCGGCGCGGAGGCATAGTAGCTGGCACCGTACCAGTCGAGGCACCACTCCCAGACGTTACCCAGCATATCGTGCAGGCCCCAGGCATTGGGCTGCCTGCGGCCCACCGGGTGAGTTGCCCGCCGGCTGTTCCCGTCGAACCAGGCGATCTGGTCCAGCTCCCCGTAGCGCGGTGACGGGTTTCCCGCCCGGCAGGCGTATTCCCATTCGGCTTCGGTCGGCAGCCGGTATACGACCGGACCGCGTGCGTTCAGGCGCTGCAGGAACTGCATGGCATCGCGAAAGTTCACTCCCTCGACCGGCAGTTCTTCTTCCTGAGACCGGTTCGGTTCTCTGGGGGCCGACGGGAGGAAGGGATTCGATGGGAGCTTTCCCATCGCTTTGAGCCACTGGCTCCGGGTGACCTCGAATTTGCCGAGCCAGAATCCTTCGCCTATGGTTACGGAATGGACCGGCTTTTCGTCGGGGCGGCATTGAAAGTCGCCGGGGGAACAGCCCATCATGAAACGCCCCTCGGGAATCCAGACAAACAGTACGCCGGAAACCGGGTCCTGCCACTCCTCCCCCGGCAGATGGCTAGCTCTCTCCGACACCGGCAGCGTGCTCGGCAATGGCTCGCTGGTCGTAGTGGAGGTCTCCGGCGGTGCCGGCAGCGTGGTCGTCGTCGGCCAAACGACCATGGCCTGGGTCGTTGTGGTGGTGTGGGGAAGCGTAGATGAAAGCAACTCTTCCAGAAAGGGAACTGTCGGAGTCGGCGAACTGGTGGTTACCCAGAGAAGCGTGGAAAGGACCCGGCGGTAGTTTTCCCGGGCGGTTGTGGCCGTGGTCTGAACCAGGGAAAAGGTGGTGGTCGTGTTATCCTGCGAATGGATCCCGGGTATTTCAAGGGTGGTCGAGGTTGCTCTTTCCGTCGGCGCCGGCTGGGGCAGGGACAATCCCGGCCGGCTGGGCGATTCCCGTTTTACGGTAGCAGGGAGGATCCAGGCCTGGTAGATGCCGTAAAAGCCGAAGGCGAGGGCCACACAGCCGCCGGCCAACCAAAACAGCGGGTGGGAAAGATAGCGCGCCAGATGGCGCCGCCAGTCCCGGGCGCCCGGGCGCAAATCCGGGTATGGAGAAAATGAGGGCTCAGGTCCTTCCTGGAGAGCCGGCTCTATCCGGGGCGGCGCCGGGGAAGACGGGGCTTGGGGGCCCGAGTCCCGGGAAGATTCCGGCAGGATCATCTCGTCGAGCCGGAACCATGCGGTCGGCAATTGGGACTCGTCGACCGGCTCGACGGCACGCTCCGACTCCAGGCGATACAGCACCTGTTCCAGGTGATAGGCCAGCTCTCCGCAGTCCGGGTAGCGGTCCTCCGGTCGCTTGGCCAGAGCCCGGGCGACAATGTCCGTGAGCTCCGGCGGCAGGCCCGGACAAAGGTCACGCAACCGGGGCGGCGTCTCCATGGTGATCCGCAGCAGGATGGCGGGGATATTCTCGGCGTGAAAAGGATGCCGCCGGGTCAGCAGCTCGAAGAGGATGATTCCCGTGGAAAACTGATCCGAACGGCCGTCCACATCGCGGGAGCTGCGGGCCTGCTCCGGGGACATATAGGAGGGGGAGCCGAAGATTTTTCCCGTGCCGGTCAGGTGCGAGTCGAGAAGCCGGGCGATTCCGAAGTCGAGTATCTTGACGCGCCCATCGGAGGTGATGCGAATATTGGCCGGTTTGACGTCCCGGTGGATGACGCCCGCGCTGTGGGCATGCTCCAGCCCGCGGCAAATCTGGATCACCCACTGCAGGCTGGTTTCGAAGGCCACCGGGGGACCGGCGCGCAGGATCTCCGCCAGGCTTTCCCCTTCCAGGAATTCCATGGCGATATAGTGGCACCCTTCCAGCGAACCGAATTCGTATATCGTGACCAGGTTGGGGTGGTGCAAACGGCCGGCCGCCTTGGCTTCCCGCTCGAAGCGCTGCTGGTGCTCGCCGGACCCCAGCAGGTGGGGGTTCATGACTTTCAGGGCTACCAGGCGCTCCAGCTGCGTGTCCAGCGCCTTGTAGACCACTCCCATGGCGCCATGGCCCAGCCCTTCCAGGATTTGGTATTTTCCTAGGCGCTGCATGCCGCGCTCCGGGCCGCTCTATCGGGGGGGCGGAGGATAGCCGACCGGGTGCTCCAGGAAGGCAACCTGGGTTTCCTTCAGGCGCAGCAGGCTTTTCATCCTTTCTTTGTCGATCGAGGCCCGCGGCCGGGTGCCCAGCCCCCTGGCGGCGCAGAACAGGGCTATGTTCTGGCTGACGATCCCGGCATCCAGAGCCGCCCATTCCCGGCGCTGCTCCGGCGTTCCGGCGCTGAAGCGGGACAGGTCGGAGATCAGCAGCAAATGGACCGGAGGCAGGGGCGGCACCTTCCCGTCCGCGGCCGGCCTGGGCCCGGCGGGAGGAATTTCCTTGCGGTGGTCGCCGGCCGCCACCGGTTCCAGCGCATGGCGTACCGGCTCATACCGGTAGACTCCTTCCTTCAGGAAAACGTAGAGATCTACGTCCTGGGCGTTCAGCGCGGACGCCGCGGTCCTCTTTTTAATTTCCGGGCGGTTGATGCCGTTGGCCGACCAGAGCAGCTCGGAAATCTCCTGCGGGGTCAGCTCTCTGTCGGACCATTCCCGGACGGAAGCCCGGAGAGACAAGGCTTCCATCACGGTGAGCCCTCCTTTCCGCACCGGCTCCGGCAGGGCGATCGTTTTCAGATCCTGCGCCGCCGCGCACACCGGGAGCAGGCCCAGGAAGAGGGCCGCTCCGCAAAGCCTCAAACGGTTCGAAAACCCCATGTCCCCTCCTTGCGCATAGCGTCTTCCTTGCAGTCCTAAATGGTAATTTTTCGGTTCTGGGCTTCAATCTTCCATTCACCGTCGGCCCTCCGGCCGCGGACGACAACCGCCCTGTCAAAGCGGGCCACAGTCGGGCAGATGTGCATGGGGATGCCCCAGACGGGGTCTCCCACATTCCAGCGGGCGGAATCCGCGGATTCCAGGACCAGGTGCTCTTCGCTGTGGCTGAGGAAGAGAGCGTCCTCCAGCCCGAGAAGCCGGACCCGCGGGGGCGGCATTTCGGAGGCGACGGCTTTGTGCCCCAGATCCAGGCAAATCCGGTTTCCTCCGGGCTTGCTGACGATACGGCTGAGGACCAGGGCCGCGGGGGAAAACCCGAGGTCCGGGAACCGGGTGCCGTACCCTTCATCCCAGAGCAAACAGGTCCCCGGGCTCAGCTCCACCTCCGGCCGGCGGGCATGAACCGGAAAGGTGGGCGTACCCCCGGCGACGACGGCCGGCACGGCACACCCCGCGGCACGCAGTTCGCCGATCATCCTTTCGACCGGGGCGTAGTCGGCATCTGCCGCTTCGATGCGGCGCTGCAGGTCGCTTTCCCGGATGTGGCCGTCGTAGACGTGCAGTCCTCCGGCCTTCAGTCCCGGAAGAGCGGAGAGCATCCGGTACAGGGAAACGGCTTCCGGCCCCGGGGCAATCCCCGTGCGGTGCATGCCGTTGTCGATATCCAGAAAGACGGTCGCTTCCGTTTCCCGGCGATGCGCCTCCCGGGACAGGCTTCGCAGCACCTCCCCGTCGTCGGCAATGACGGAAAAGCGGCTCTCCGGGTAGGACCGGCCAAGCGCCAGGAAGCGTTCCTGCTGGGGCCCGACCGGCTGCAGGGCCAGGAGAATATCGCGCGATCCGCTCCGGGCGGCCATTTCCGCCTCGGCTACCGTGGCGCACTTGCATTTCCCGATTCCGTGGCGGAGCAGCAGCCGGACGACTTCCCCCATTTTTACGGTTTTGAGGTGGGGGCGGAGACGCTCCGTCCCGCCGGCCGTTTTCCGCATGATCCGGAGGTTCTCCTCCAGGCGGTCGGCATAGACGAGCAGAGCCGGCGAAGGAATCTCGCCGACGTTATCCACGGCATACCAGTCATCCCTGGGCGCTGCATTCATCCGCCGCGGCCTCCTCCGGCCGGAGTTCAAACATGGCCTCGATCTCCACGGCGATGTTGGAAGGCAGGATCATCCCCACCGCGCTGCGCACCCCGATGCCGTGCTCTTCGCCGAAGACCTCGGCCATCAGCTCGCTGAAGCCGTTGATCACCGCCGGGTGCTGCCCGAAGTCCGGGGCGCTGTTGACCATTCCCAGCGTTTTGACCAGCCGCTTGATCCGGTTCAGATCGCCGAAGTGGGTCTGGATGGTGGCCAGCATGGTCAGGCCCACCTGGCGGGCTGCCTTCTTTCCTTCTTCCAGGGTAAGATCGCTGCCCACCTTGCCGGTCAGCAGGGACCCGTCGGCGCAAACCGGCCCCTGCCCGGAAACGTACAGAAAGCGGTCCACAACCAGCACCGGCTTGTAAATCCCGACCGGCTTGGGTGCGGGAGGAAGTTCCAGCTGCAGTTCAACCATTCGATTCGAAGGTGTTTTCATCCGATATCAATCTCCGTTCAAAATAATTATCCGCCGGCCCGTTTTACCTTGTACCCCTGTTTTTGCAGTTCACCTATGAGCAGCTCACGATGGTCCCCCTGGATTTCGACCACTCCGTCCTTCACCGTGCCGCCGGCGCCGCACCTCTGCTTGAGCCGGCGGGCCAGTTCCTCCAGGTCGTCGGGTCCCAGAGGGAGACCGGTAATGACCGTAAGCCCTTTTCCTTTACAGCCCTTGGTCTGTCGTCCGATGCGGACTATGCCGTCGCCGCGGGGAGCGGATTCCTTCTTCCGGCAGAGGCATCCGGCTACCGGCCGGCCGCATCCGGGGCAAAGCCGGCCCTCTCCGGTCGAGTAGACGGCCGCCTCATTTTTTCCGGGCATGGAACCTATCGGGGCAGACCCGGGCCGGCTAGGTTTCACGAACGACTTTCCAGCCCACGGTTCCCGCCAGGGCATCCACCTGTTCTTTCAGATCTCCATAGCAGGTCACGCGATGCCAGCCCCAGCGGTCCCAAAGGGTGAACAGCTTTTCGATATCGCCGATCGGCTCGGCGGCCAGTTTGGTGCGGCAGGCGCGATCATCCGGGTCGTTGCCGACGGATTTGGCCTGATGGAACAGGATCTCCTTGCGGTCCTGGTGCAGTTCCAGCGTGGTGGTCATGTACCCGATCGGGAGCTGCGAGCGGAGGGAGGCACCCTGCCGGTCTTCCGAGTGCGTCATGATGGTAAAAGGATTGGCCGCGCCGGCGGGCCCGAAGGGCTTGTTGGAAGCAACGCAGTGGGCGTAGATGATCTGCCGCCTGGCAGTATCCACCACCGGATCGGAAATATAGCCAGGGCGCCCCTGGGTCATGATATTCATCAGGACCATGGTGGCGGTGGAGCGCGTATCGCACTCGCAGGCTCCGATCAGCGATTCGTTGCAGAGCTCATGAAATCCCAGGCAGGGATAGGCTTGGATCTGACCGCTGTAAAAGCCTCCCAGGCAGTTCACGGTAATGGCATTGGCGCCGTATTTCCTGAGGACCGATTTCATGCCGACATACATCGCCGCGGAGTTTTCCAGGGTTTCCCGGGTTACCCCGATGACGGCCGCTGCATTCTTCTGCCAGCGGTCCGCCACGGCCCGCGCCTCGTCCTTGTCGGCAACTTTCCAGGCGTCGTTCAGCACGGTGAAAGGAACGTGCTCGACAGGGATTCCGAGAATTTCACCGATCGGCCCGGATTCCTTTCCGCGAAAGGCCAGGATTCGGGATGCCTTGAGCTTGCGGATGGTCTCTTCCGGGGCTGGGGCCTGGAAGGTGTCTGTCTGGCAGACCAGGTTGCCGGCCCTGGGGGTCTGCTTGATTCGGACCCGGGTAACGGCGGCAGAAAATTCCGCCGGACTTCCTCCTTTTTGAATCTCCTCGAAGCAGCGGACGGCAGCCACCAGATCCGCCATCCGCGAGGAGGCGACAAAGCCGAAATTGGGGGCTTTGCTGGTGAGAAACCCTGCGGTGTAAACCAGGAAGCCGCCGCTGCCGCCGTATTGAAAATCGGCATAGAGAACCGGCTTGCCGCTGGTAGCCAGAGTTTGAACGACTTTGTTCCAGCAGTTCATCTGGTAAACGATATATCCGTCCACCTGGGCGGAGGTGTCATCGGCCAGAATTTTCCTGGCCTGCTCTTCCCCGTTGGCCATCGTGGGCAGGAATTCGAACTTCGGGAAGCGCCGGACCAGCTCCTGGTTGATGCGGTTCATGACCGGGCGAAAGTCGAATCCCTGGTTGGGCCAGTCCGGACGGGCCTGTACTTCTTCATGCAGGGAATAGACGATCCGAATGCGCATCTTTCCGCTTTTGGCGGGGCCCGCCCAGGCGGCCGGCGCCGCGACCGCGCCCAGGCAGCCCGCGCAGCCGGCAGCCAGAAACCGGCGGCGGCTGAACCCGCAGCAGGCGCATCCGCTCATCAGGTGTTGATTCATAAGAGGGGTCCTTTCCTGAAATAGTAATTAAGACAAATCGATCCTTGGATATACACGGTTATATCCGATCATTTTAAGAAGGAAGGGGGATTCCGTCAAGGAGATTCCGAATTCCTTCCGTGCGGCCTTCGGCCCGACCGCTGCTTCCCGACTCCGGGATAACCGTCCTGCTTGCCGGAACGATCCGCCCGGCGGCCCTATTTCCGGATCAGCCAGACTTCGGCCACCTGGCAGCCTCGTCCGTTTCCTCCGAGCCCGGGCTTGCGTGACCATTGCAGGCGCAGCTCGCCATCGGCAGTGGCCGACGCGGGGATGGCGTATTCGACCGGTTCGGCCGGTTTTTCGATGCGCGCATAGGGCTGCAGTTCCGCCTGGCCGTCCGCGGTGAGGCGGAGGAGGCGGTTGGGGTTGGTTTCCCCCCCGTACAGGACCCGCAGCCGGTAGACGGCCTGGGGATCCAGGTCGCGGTAGTGCATCTCCAGCGGTGCATCCCACATGATTTCCGCGTGGTTGATCTGAGACAGTCTCCAGGCCGGCTGCTCCCGGGTATCGCGCGAAATCCCATAGAACGGGTGCTTCAAGTGGCCGGGATCCTCCTCGTAGGACGCGCCGGAGACCAGGTGCGGCTGGCGGCCCGCGGCGCCCAGGTCGTCGTAGAAGCCGCCGGGTCCGGGATTGGTCCACTCCAGGATGGAAGCCAGCTCCTTCAGCCGCGCGGCCTCCTCCGGAAGCTGGCGGATTTCCTGGAAGCGGCGCTCGAGCCACATCCGGTTGTTGAGCGGCACGTCGATGTTGTCCAGGTTGGCACCGCGGTCCCGGGCAATCGCCTGGTAGAGGGGAACGCTCAGCTGCATATGAATGCTCTGAAACAGGGCCTCGGCAAGCTGGAAGGTGCGCATCCGCCATTCCGGGGCTACCCGCTCGGCCGCCCCCTGGTCGAGAATCGCCCTGGCTGCGGTCATGGCCTGCTCCGTGCCTTTTCTCCGGGCCTCTTCCAGGACGCGCAGGGCCCGGTCTTCGACGCTGCTTTCGTGGCGCAGCCGCTGCTGGACGAAGGCATCGTAGTAGGCCCGGTAGAGGGCCATCTGGAATCGCCAGTTCTGCAGGACCGCCGGAGGCGCCGATTGCTCCATGTTCTGGAAAAGCTGCAGGGTGCGGAGCACGCCTTCATTGGAAAGGAGCGGCCCGCGCAGGTTGTCTTCGAGCCCCAGGAAGGACGAAGCCAGGTCATCCGCCAGAGACGAGGAGATGAAAACCCGGCCATATTCCTGCACGATCCGGCGGGGAGCCATCTGCGGGTCCCAGCCCAGCGCCAGCCAGACGATCTTGTTCACATCGTCGTTGCACCCCTCGGAGTAGACGATAAAACCTGCGGTGTGAGGCCGGTTGCTGCGGAAAACGGCGGCCATGTCCATGGGTCGGGGGATGATCGGTTCGCGGTGCAGGGTCATGACCAGAGCGGTATCCCACCGGGGCACGGCAAACTGGCAGCGGATGGTATGGGTAATATCCGGGTAATCGCGGATCGGGTAGCGGCGCGGAACCCGCCGGCGCAGCTCCGGCAGATCGGGGCGGACCTGGGGGCCGTGCACGATCCCGCCCAGCCAGGCCGGCTCGGGCTTGAGCAGCTCGTAAAAATCCTCCATCCATTCCTGGTGAAACCCCTGGGGAGAAAGCCACATGGCGGCCTTGGGATGGTACTGGCGAAGGTTGGCGGTCTGCTTTTCCAGGAATGGAAACATGACCCTGGGGGGCGTGTGCCCGGGATCGCCTCCGGGGACAAAGACCGCGTCGACCCGCGGGAGCCGGCGAAAGACATCTCCCCATTCCTGCAGTTCCTTCTGCACCGTTTCGGGCCGGGAGTAATCGGGAGCCATCGCCGGGTACCAGATCCAGACGTCCATTCCGTACTCGGAGGCCAGACGGGACATTTCCACCATCATCTGCATCTGCGGCTGGGGGAAGTGAGGGCTGTCGGCGGCATCGTCGGATACCGGGGGAATCAGCTCGATGGCGTTGCACCCGAAGAAGGCCAGCTCCCGGATGTACTGCTCCCACTGCGCCGCATTCCACCCGTCATAAGAATTCGTTTTGGGGCGGTATCCCAGCTGGATGCCGCGAAGCGGGGTCTGCGGGGCGGAGTCGGCGGTGCAGTTTTCCGGCAGGGACAGCTTCTGCCGGGCGGTACGCAGCTGCCGCAGCAGGTATCCGGTGCCGTAGAGAACTCCGCGGGCGTCACGGCCGGCCACCCAGACGGCCGGGGCGCTGCCGCCGGTTTCCGTCCAGAGACTGAAGCCTTCGGCAAGGCCGCGTCCGACGATTGCGGGGAACCGGGTGGCCTGCGCTCCGAAGGTATTTTTCAGGGCCCCGGCGGGGCCTACGGCGATCACCGGGATTCCCGGAGCCGGCCAGGCGGAACTGCGGGCCAGCCGGATTTGCGTGCGCTTTTCCACCTCTTCGGCCAGCATGACGGCCGCCTTGTTTTCCGTGCCCGCCAGCCCGGGCGGTGTGACCAGGACGGCCCGCGTCAGGTCCAGGTCCGCGGCCGAAGCGGCAGTAAAAAAAGCGGAAAACAACAGCAAAGCAAAAGTTATTAAATGTCTCATGCCAATCCCCGTTTTCATTGAAATTGAGTTTTGTCCTGCGGATCCATCCGGCCGAAGGAGCGGAAGTGCGCCGGAAAACTATATCACGTAAAGTCCCCCGTCTTCGGATTTCCGCCGGGGGAAAGCCCTGGCGATAGTGGTGGATGGACCCGCTCTGCCGTCCCGGACGGGACTATGCCTCGGAATCACAGTCCTGTGCCGGCAAACGCAGGGCCTGACAAGGCAAGGCCGCAGTACAACGGTACGATTTCCGCTATTTCGTCCCGTGCGGCACACACGCAAGTCCCGTCAGGGACGGCAGAACAAAATGAAATTTCCACTTTTTACGAGATTATCAAAAATGATGGCCCGGAAAAAGGCCTAAAAACACCCGGAAACAAACTTTCAAACGAAAGCCGTTTTGAGTACAGCCTTTAGGCTGCGTGCTTCAAGCAGGTTTCCGCTCGTGGCAAGCAAGCTAAAGCTTGAACTCCAAACGGATTTCGTTTGTGAGATTGTTTTTGATCGAATCACGACTTTTTACGAGATTATCAAAAATGATGGCCCGGAAAAAGGCCTAAAAA
>CAINFC010000101.1 GCA_903847975.1 uncultured Acidobacteriota bacterium
CTCCGTGCAGGTGATGGAGCCGCAGGGCCCCGAAAAAGAATCCGTTTTCGGACTCGTCGAATCCCTGGTTGGAAACCCAAATCCTGGCATTGGGATGGAGGGCCAGCAGGTTCGCCCGGGTGTTGGCATCCAGCCAGGGGAGCAGCCGGTCGGGAGAATTATCCCCGGGATCCCCGCCGGGGATGGAGAGGTGGTCAATGACCGGCGAGGCGCGGAAGAGAGCCGCCTGCCGTTCCGCTTCCTGATTGGCCCGGGCCTGTGTTTCGGGATGGTCCGACAGCGCCGTCTGCACCGGCAGCCAGATCCACACATCCAGCCCGTAGGAGGAGACCAGGCGGCTGAGCTGCCGGTTCATCTCCCAGGGATCGGCGGGCATGAGCGGCGTCTTGCGCCCGGGTGCCGGGGGAGGAATCAGCTCGATGCTGTTGGCGCCAAAGACGACTAGGTCGCGGATATACTGCTCGAACTGCGCCAGGGTCCAGGCGTCGTAGCTGTTGGCGGTGGCGCGGAAGCCCAGCTGGTGGCCGCGGATGGCCTTGGCCGGAGAAGAGGAAAGGCGGGTGGAGGACGGCAGGCGGATTGCTCCGGGACTCATCTCCAGGAGGCGCAGCAGCCGTCCCGCGCCGAACAGTGCTCCGCGCGGATCTCGCCCCAGGACGTAGAGGCGAGGAGGTCTATGCGCCGGGAGGTCCACCCAAAGAGCATAGCTTTCCTGCTTTTCCGGCAGAGGTACGCTTCCTGCCAGGATGGACTGCCGGTCCGGCAGCCCGAAGGGCGGCCCTTCCGGAAACGACAGGAGGGTTCCCACCACCAGGGCGGGGTTTTCATGGTCCGCCGCGGCCCGTTCCAGCTGCACTCCGGTGCGCGACCGGATCTCCTCCTGCAGCATCTGGCAGGCTTTATCGAGGACCGGTCCTCCCGGGGACACGATGTGCGCCCGGGACAAATCGATGAATCCGGCGGGACTTTTTTCGGAAGAGGAAAAAGAGGATAGGACAACGGCGCAGGCAGCCGGGACCACGAAGCAGAGCATCCGCATTCGCATCATTTATGTAGCCCCAGGGCGCGGAAAAGCCGCAAGGGGTGATCCGTCCGGATCAGATCGATGCCCCACTCCATGCGATTCCTTGCGGCAGCTCCTCAGGCGGAAAAGAGGATCGGTTGGTTTCATGGCAGATCCGCCGGTGCCAACAGGCCATCCAGCTTCAAAATAGCGACGCCGGGCTCGCCCGTCGAAAGGCTCACCCAGCCGATCTGGTCGAATTCGCCGGGCTTTCGCTCCTTGCTCCACCCGGCGCCGGTGGTGGAGAGCCCGAAATAATCCCTTCCCTTTCGTTTGCTGTGCCGGTATTCGTGGGTGTGGCCGGAAAATACGGTGTAGGGACGCCCGTCCAGCAGCTTTTCCACGGTGTCCCAGCCCTTGGTGTCGGGAATATCCCAGAGCGGCTTGTGCACGAAAACAAAAGTCCAGCGCGGTTTGGCCTGCTCCCGGAGAGCGTTTTGCACATAGCGGAGCTGCGGTTCCCCGATCTGTCCCGGCTGGCCGTCGTCGGAGTTCAGGCACAGGAAAAGGGCCCCTCGAAAAACAAAATGATAGTAAAGCGGGCCGTAGCGCTTCTGCCAGGTCTCCGTGCTGAAAGGAGTTTTGGAGACATCATGATTTCCCGGCACATAAAAGAAACGGGCCGGCAGACGGGAGACGATTCCATCCAGTTCTTCCCACTGGGCCTGCAGCTCGGCGGGGGATGCGGCGGCGCCATCGATCAGGTCTCCGATGGACAGCACCAGGTCGGGCTGCAGGAGCCGTATCCGCTCCACGGCTCTTTCGAAAATGCCGGGACGCGTCCCGCCGCTGCGGTCGCAAAGAACCGCAAAACGAAGGACGGGAGCGCTCTCTCCCAAAGCCTGGCGGGTCCAGGGTTGCCGGCCGGTAACGGGAGGCTTGGCCGCCGCCGGGCTACGGCTCTCGCCCGTCCCAAGCAGAGCTGCCAGGCACCATGCGCAGACCATCCCGGCGATCCGCAGCCGCCGGCTGCTTCCGATTCCTCCCATAGGCTCCCCCTTTTCTCTGATCGTCGTTGCGGTTATAGTTTGCTGATCCGGAAAACAGATACATTATTTTCACGTAATTTGGGGATTTATGAAAGACAATGCCATCCTATTGATTTCCTGCCCCGACCAGCGCGGGATTGTCGCTGCCGTCACCGCCTTTATCCGAGAACACAGCGGCAATATTGAAGACCTCGAGCAGCATGTGGACGCCGAAGCCGGTGCCTTTTTCATGCGCCTGGAGTGGAGCATGGAAGGATTCCGGATTCCCCGCGAAGAAATCGGATCCCGCTTCGAACCGGTGGCCCGCTCCTTTCAGATGAAATGGGATTTGCACTTTTCCTCCCGGCAGCAGCGGGTGGCCATTTTTGTCACCCGGGAGCCTCACTGCCTTTTCGACCTGCTGGCCCGGGCCGAATCCGGGGAGTGGAACGGCCAGATACCGCTGATCATCAGCAACCGTACCGACCTGCAGTCGGCCGCCGAGAGATTCGGCATTCCGTTTTACGTTTTCCCGATCACCACGGAGAACAAGCAGGAGCAGGAGCGCGCCGAGCTGGCTCTGCTGGAGGAGTTCCGGATCGACCTGGTGGTTCTGGCGCGCTACATGCAGATCGTGACTTCCCGGCTGATCGAGCCCTATCGGAACCGGATCATCAATATTCACCACTCCTTCCTGCCCGCCTTTGCCGGGGCCCGTCCGTACCACGCTGCCTATGAGCGCGGGGTGAAGATCATCGGGGCCACCAGCCACTATGTCACCGAAACGCTCGACGAA
Organism: uncultured Acidobacteriota bacterium; assembly: GCA_903847975.1. Lineage (GTDB taxonomy): Bacteria > Acidobacteriota > UBA6911 > CAINFC01 > CAINFC01 > CAINFC01. The sequence continues at coordinate 2,828 of CAINFC010000101.1, forward strand.
GGGCCCATTATCGAACAGGATGTGGTGCGGGTTTCCCACCGTGAATCGGCGGAAAAGCTGATCCGCCACGGCAAGGACGTGGAAAAAATCGTGCTGGCCCGTGCGGTGGCCGCACACCTGGAGCACCGGATTCTGGTCTACGGACACCGAACGGTCGTTTTCCGGTAACCTTTTACATTGGGAGGACTCTACGATGATGCGACGGTTGGCTGCTTTTCTGCTGCTCTGCTCCTGGGTTTTCCCGGTTTTTCCCGCAGCGAAGACCGGGCTGGAGAAATGGACACGGCTGCCGGAACACCCGCGCCTGCTGCTGTTGCGGGGAGAAGAAGAAGCCGTCCACCGCGCCGTCACGTCGAATGCTTCCTGGGCCGGGCTCCATCGGGCCATCCTGTCGGAGTGCGACCGCATTCTTCCCCTGCCGCCGGTGAAGCGCATCCAGACCGGCCGCCGGCTGCTGGATAAATCCCGGGAGTGCCTGCGGCGGGTGTTTTACCTTTCTTATGCCTGGCGCATGACCCGGGAGGCCCGCTATCTGGAGAGAGCCGAAAAGGAGCTGCTGGCGGTATCCGCGTTCTCCGATTGGAATCCGTCGCATTTTCTGGATGTAGCGGAAATGACCATGGCCGTCTCGATCGGCTACGACTGGCTTTATGGGGAACTTTCCGAGCCGTCCCGGCGCATCCTCCGCGAAGCGATTCTCCGCAAAGGAATCGAGCCCAGCCTGGATGCCCGCCACAACGGCTGGCTGCAGGCTTCCCACAACTGGAACCAGGTGTGCAATGCCGGGATGACCTACGGGGCGCTGGCCATTTTCGAGGAGCGGCCGGAACTGGCCCGGCAGATCATCGGGCGAGCCATCGATTCGATCGCCCTGCCGGCTAAAGACTATTTTCCGGATGGCGCCTATCCGGAGGGCTACGGTTATTGGGGGTACGGAACCAGCTTTCATGTCCTTTTCCTGAGTGCGGTGGAAAAAGTTTTTCGACAGGATTTCGGCCTGGTCCGATCTTCGGGATTTCTGAAAACAGCCGGATACCTGGAAAACATGACCGGACCGACCGGGGACTGCTTCAACTACTCCGACAGCGGCAGCGGCAGCGGGCTTCAGCCGGCGATGTTCTGGCTGGCCGCCCGGAGCAAGGACCCTTCCCTGCTCTGGGTGGAAAAACAGCACCTGGCGGCCCTCGATGCCGAGGAGCGCCGCAGCAACCGGCTGCTGCCGGCCCTGCTGCTCTGGGGGGTCGGCATGGACCTGGGAAAGATCAGGGAACCGGGCTCCCGGCTGTGGCTGGGCCATGGGAAAAATCCGGTAGCGCTGATGCGCACCTCCTGGAGGGATCCGGGGGCCATCTTCGTCGGTGTCAAGGGGGGGTCCCCATCGATTAACCATGGGCACATGGATGCCGGCTCGTTCGTCATGGAGTCCGGAGGGGTGCGCTGGGCCATGGACTTCGGCGCCGAGAATTACAATACCATGGAAACCAACGGAGTGAACCTCTGGGACCGGGGGCAGAATTCCGACCGCTGGCAGGTGTTTCGATATAGCAACCGGGTGCACAATACCCTTACGGTGGACGATGCCCTGCAAAAAGTCGAAGGCAGCGCCGCAATCACCCGGGTCTCCCGGCGGTCCTCATTCCTGAATGCGGTCCTGGACCTGTCGTCCGTTTACCGCGGCCTGCTGGCCTCGGCGCAGCGCGGAATCGGCATTGCCGACAGCCGTTACGTGGTGGTGCGCGACGAAGTGGAAACCGCTGCGGCCGGAAAAGATACCGTGGTGCGGTGGACCATGCTGACTTCGGCTGAGGTAAACCTCGGCGGTCCGGGTATTGCGGAATTGAGCCGGGAAGGCAGGCGGCTGAGGGTCGAAATTGTCGAGCCCTCCGGAGCCGCATTCCGGACCTGGCCGACCGCTCCGTCCCGACCGTTTGAAAATCCCAATCGGGGGACCACTCTGCTGGGCTTCGAGGTACGGCTGCCGTCTGCGACCCGATCCGTGCTCACCGTGCTGCTGGTTCCCTCGGAGGTCGATCGCGGCTCCGTCAGGAAAGTTCCGCCCCTGCGCCAGTGGTGAGCGCTCCGGGTCAGCGATCCGGCTGGAGCCCGAAATAGGATGGAGAGGTAGTAACCCTCTGTGCTCTCTGTGGCGGAACTTTTTTTTGGCCACAGAGGGCACAGAGAGCGCAGAGCCAGGCTGCCCCTTTTTTCCCACAACCCGGACGGCTACCAGCTGATCCGGAAGGCCATCTGCATGGTCCGGCTTTGATTGACAGCGCTGGTGACCTGATAGGAGTCGGATACGCTGCCGACATAACTCACCGGATTGAAATTCACATTGTTGAATATGTTGAAGATCTGAAGCTGACCTTCCAGTACCAGTTTTTCCGTCACCCGGATTTGCTTGATAAAATTGAAGTCAAACCGCACGACGCTCGGACCGGTAACGATGAGGCTGCGCACGCCACACTCGCCAAAGCCCCCGGCCGTGTTCCAGCTGTTGGTGGACGTGACCGCCGATTCCAGGCAGGACGGGGAATTGGCCGGCGCAAAATAGCGCCCCTGAGGGGCTTCGCCGGCGTACCCGGTAGAGTTGACACTGTAGGCTTTGATGGTGTTGTCGATCATATCCTGGGGAAGAATATAGACCAGCGTCCGGTACTGGTTGGCCGGATCGGTTATCTTGCGGATCTTGAATGACTGGCGCAATTCTTCCGCCGTCATTCCCATCAGCCGCACATTGCCGAAATCGAGCATGCGCCCGCTCTGCAGCCGGGCAACTCCCTGAAAACTCCATCTTCCTACAATCCGATCCAGCAGACCGCCCGCCCCGGTAAGATAGCGCTGGCCTCGCCCGAAGGGCAGGTCATACATCCAGTTGCCCACAAAGGTATGCCGCACGTTGCCGGTGGCGCTGCCGCCCTGGTTGGTGTAAATGTTCGTGTAATTCATTTCCGTGGCCTTGTAGGGCTTATGAAAAGAGTAGAACTGATTCATCCAGCCCTTGCCATAGGTATAGTTCAGCTGGTACAGAAGTCCTCGGGCGAAGCGGCGATTCAGCGACAACTGGATTCCGTTGTAGCTGGTCTTGGGGCCGTTGGTAGCCACGTAGGCGCCTCCCACATTGGGATTGGCTACCCAGAAATTCGACGGATAGCCAGCGGCAATCCCGTTGGCCCGGTACGTTGAATTGGACCAGATGTTATTTGCGGCGGTAAAAGGATTCGGATTCAACGGATACATGGATTGAACCAGAGTGGTGTCTCTCCAGCTGTTGCCGGTGTATTTGGCGGTGTCTCCGGCCACATTCGATCCGTTCAGGTAGGCCAGAAATATCGGCAGGGGGACGGTACCGGTACCAGGACCGACATAAGCAAAGGAGGCACCGCGGTTGGCGGAAATATTGGCCTGGAGATTGGCTTGCGCCAGCCGGAATTCGTTGATGAACTTGTTTTCTACGATATTGAGCTCATTATAGTTCATTAAGGGGATCTGGCCGCCGGCCGTCCAGGTGTCATAGCTGTTGGTGTGAATGAACCTGGCCTCCACGGCGGTATTTTTCGAGACTTTCCGCTGCCAGCTGAATGAATAGGACAAAGCTTTGGGAGTTTTAATGTTGGGGTCGAAAGCGAAAACACTGGATGTAGCGGTCGGCACAGCCATCGGGTAGGCTCTCTTCAGGTTGGCCGCAGGGGGGCCCAAATCGCTGCTGCTCAACAGAACCGGTAACGGGCCGAGGTTTCCGTTGGTCTGATTGCGCGAAACATCGATGGCAACGCCGGGATTCGAACCGTATACTCCGGTGAAGTCGCTCATTCCTCCCCGCTGGTAGGCGATGCTCCAGGCCCCGCGGAGTACGGAGTCTCCCGCGGACCCCAGCAGCGCATGAAGAAGGCCTTTATCGGATCCGGTCGTCCAGGCCGCACCGATGCTTGGAGCGATATTTCCCCAGTCCACATTGTAAGCGTTCTTGTTCTTTTCCAGCATTTTAAATGTGGTCACGGAACCCTCCAGTGTGCCGGGCTTAAACAGGTTCCCCAAGCCGGTTACAGTCGACCCGGGCTGGAAGTTGCTGCCGACTCCGGACACTCCGAAAATATCGGCGATCGTGGCCGTCGAGTAGCTGTTATTCCGGGCATAAAAGGGCAGCTGGACATCGTAGCGCAGACCGGCATTGATGGTCAGGTTCGACTTCCACCGCCAGGAGTCGCTGAAAAAAGTCCCCCACTGCGGCAGGGTGCCGAGCTGATTGCTTTCGCCAAGGATTTCGTATGTGGTGCCGTCGGCCTGAATGCGGGCATTGCGGGTAATGGCTGTGACCCGGCCGGTCAGTACGGCGTAGAGTGCCTTGGCGTTGTTGATATCGGTCGTGGATGCACGGGGAAAATTGGCGGTGTTGAACATGCCGTCGGCTGGATCACCCGAAACCATACCCAGCGTGACGGCGGGCACCTTCTGGTTGTTGTACTGCCACACATCGGCTTTCGTATACGATACCCCCAGGCTTATGGCGTGGCGGCCGCGGACCAAGCTTAAGGTATCCTCAAAAACCATGGTCTTCCCTTCGCGGGAACTGTTGGAATAACCGCTGGCAGAATTGTAATACGTGGTGGAGATGCTCTTGAAGTTCGACCAGTTTATGGCATATCCGTTCATTCCGCCGTATCCGGTACCCTGAAACATTTCCTTGCTGAGGTCAGGCGAGAATTTGGTGGCTCCTCCGGTCTTTCCGAAGCGAAATTCATTGACCAGGGTACTGGATAACATCCAGCGCCAGGAACCCTGACCGGAATAACGCAGGGAATCCTGCATTCCATGAACCGGGAATTCCGGGAAATAACGCTGCATGTTGTTGGTGGTGTCCGGATCGGAAACCAGGTAATTCCGGGTCAGCGAGAAGGTGATGCGGTTACGGGCGGTCAGGTTATAATCCAGGCGGACGGTGGGATAGGTCGTTTTGCTTGTTACCGGTTGCTGCCACACGAAGGATTGGGTCAGCGGATCGGTAGTGGCATTGACCGTTCCGGTCTTCCGGGTGGAGGCGCGCACGTCGGCCAGGAGCCTGGCAATCAGCGGGTCGATTCTTGCCGTCTGGCCGTTTTTTGCGGCCAGGGTCATCAGATCCACTGTGCTTCCCCCGGTGTACTGGAACTTTCCCTCTTCGGACAGCGGGCTCATTATAGTTCGGGTCGCATTGTTGGTACCCGGAGAACTGACCCACTCGTAGTTCACAAAAAAGAAAAGCTTGTCTCGTCCGTCCCACAGTCCCGGGATTCTCACCGGACCGCCAATGCGCCCGCCCGGCTGGAACAGCGACAGAGCCGGTTTAGTGGTGGGCACGCCCTGGGCATTCACATTTCGGTGGGTGTTGAACCAGGTATTGGTGTTCATCCAGTCGCGGCGCAGGTAGTAGTAAATGCTGCCATGGTACTCATTGGTTCCGGAGCGGGTGATAAATTTCACCTGCACACCTCCCTGGCCGGCCATTTCCGCACCCTGCGCCGCCGTAGAAATGGTCACCTCTTCCACGGCATCCAGGCGCGGGCTTACGCGGGTATACATCCCATCCCAGGTCTTGGCGTAATTGTCCTGAATGTTCATTCCATCCAGGGTAATGTTCACTGTGCTGGTGGGCAGACCATTCACCATGGCGCCGCGGGAGCTGCCGTCCGAGGTGGTAATTCCCGGCATGAAGGTCACCAGTTCAAAAGCCCCGCGGCCAGCCAGCGGCAGGCTGGTGATCTGCTTTTGAGTCAGAGTGACGGTTACCGCCGTCTTTTGCGTTTGGACGACGTCCGTCGCTCCCTCGACGACAATGGTTTCGGACAGCTCCCCCAGCTGCAAGACGGCTTTGATATTGGCCGGTACGCCCGCATTGAGCCGGACGTCCTGAAGGACGGCGGTCTTAAAACCCTGGAGAGCGACCGTTACCGTATAGTTGCCGGGCTCGAGTGCCGGAATGGTAAAAAGTCCTTCCGGGCCCGATAGGGCGGAAGTGACGGCTGCTGTGGCGTTGTTCTTAACCGTAACGCTCGCCCCCGGAACGACGGCCGACGAAGCATCGACAACCATTCCCGATAAGGTAGCGGTGACCGAACCCTGGGCCAACAAAGTTTTGGAATTCATGACCGGCCCGGCGGCCAGAGACAGGAAAGCGGCCCATGTTACGAAATAGTTTCGCATTTCTCCTCCAAAAACGGGTGATGAATCGGGAAGTCGTTTCCCACTCCGCGCTCTTCTGAGTGGAAGGGGAATCTTGCGGCCCTGATAATCTGGAATTGTAGAGCTCCTCAACAGGGAAATCAAGAGGAAAGCGGAAGTCGTGTTTGCCCGGGGAACCTGGAATACCGCCGGGTCCGAAGCCCACTCCGTGCTCTTCGATGACGGCAAGGCGCCGACCGCCCACGACAACTCGCTAACCGCTCTGCCGGTAACGGTCTAATCCGCCATCAGCAAACCGGGCTCTCCAAACGGGCGGGATAGCCTCGCTGGATTAAGGGCTAGAAGCTAATCTTGATGGTGAACTGGCCGGAGCGAGAACCGCCGGCAGCGTACTGCGGACTTACACTGCCTCCCTGGTTGCTGAAGAAGCTGCCGCTCAGGTAATCGTTCTGCGTCATGGTCGCGTATCCGAAGCCGCCGTAGACCGGGTGCCAATATACGTCATTGGCGCCGAGGGCCAGGTTCGGGTGATTGAATACATTAAAATATTCCACCCGCAAATCCATCTTGACCCGATCGGTCAGGTCGAACCGCCGGCGGAGCGCCAGGTCCGCCTGAAACAGCGGAAAGTTCCGGATGCTGTTCCGTATGAGGGTTCCCGGCCGATTGTCGGCCGGCATGGCGAAAGCCGCCGAATTCAAATGCCTGCCGCCGGGAGCGTTGGCGTCGGAAATCCATATGGGCTGGCCGGAAACCAGGTCCGGCCGGATCCTCTGATAAACGCCGTTCCACAGGACCGTCGATAGGGCAACCACGTTAATGGGGAGACCCTGGCGCGCCATTACGATTCCGTCCAGCGCCCAGCCCTTCAGCAGGGTGCGGCCTGCCCTCCGGTTCCCGGGAGAGGGCAATTCCCAGGAGAATGCGCCCGCAAGGCTGTGGCGAACGTCGAAATCGGAATATCCCTCATTGATCCCGACGTCCGGAAGATCGCTCACCCTGGTTGCGCCGAGGTCCGGGGTGGTGCTTACATAATCGGTCGACCGGGTGTCGGTTCCCCTGGCCAGCGTGTAGGAGAGCAACATCTGCAGACCGCGCGATCTGCGCCGCTGGAAGGACACCTGCAAAGAATCGTACCGCGACCGGTCCGCGTTCCGGAACGCAGTTATATACCAGTTCACGCCGTTGTCGGCAGGCCGGAGGTTGTCGCCGCGGATGAGATCCTGCCCCTTGGATGCGATCCAGGCGACGCTAATGCTCTGGCTCGTGCTCAACTCGCGATCGAAGCTGACATTCCAATGGTACGACCGCGGCGTCTTCAGGCCGGGATCGAAGGCCTTTACAAACGGGGATGCATTCGCCGTGGGCTTCAGGGCGAATGCCGGCGCCTGGAATTGGGTCGGATCGCTGTAGGTAAACGGTACGTTCACCATGGTTTGCCGGGAACGCATCCACGGAAAAGTGGACGTTGCTGTCTCGCCCAACACGCTGGGAGTGCCGAGGTCGAAAAAAACTCCGGTGCCTCCGCGCAGCACCGTCCTGGATGTTATCTGCCAGGCCGCACCGACCCGTGGCGCGAAATTGGCGTATTGTGTATGCCACAGAGGAGTGCCGGCGGGTGCGAGTCCGAGTGTTTGCGTATCGAAGACTCCCTGCATGGCATAGACGGGAGTCTCGGTCGCGGATGAGGGAGGCGGGTTGATCTCCCAGCGCAGGCCGTAGGTCATGGTCAGGCGGTTCGATAGCCTCCAGCTGTCCTGCACAAACGTGGAGTAGTTGCCCAATGCGAGGGTGTTGCCGCCCCCAGCGGCGCAAAAGCAAAATGCAATGGTGCCGGCCTGCAGGTCCGAGTAACTGGCATAGAGCGCAATGCTGTTCTTGGTAAAAGACGGGCTTGGCCTCAGGCCGCGCCAGTCGAAGCCGAATCGGATGCTGTGCCTCCCCGCCGTCCACGAGAAGGTATCCACGAAGTGGAGCTGCCTCTGCACATTGTCGGAAAATTGGCCCGCCCGGATCATGAAGCCGGTTGCGGTCCCGAGGACATTCCCATATATTTGCGTGTCCTTCGAGCTGAAGCCCGCCGGGTAGAGGACGTTCTCCGGCGGAATCACCGCGCCATAGAACGGCACGGCATATTGGAATTGCCCGGCGATGTTGCGACTCCAGTTGGCACGAAAGTCATTGAGCCTGTTCCCGTCGATGGAATAGGTGGCCCCTATGGTCAGGGTTTCGATATCCGATGTATTCTTTTGCCGGCTCGCATCGGAAAAGCCGGAGATCGAGTTCGAAGGCGCGTGATTATAGCGCACAAACGTGTTGAGGCTTTGGGTCGGGCTGTGGTCCACGCGCAGGCTGATGGCATCCTGCGTTACCGGAAGGGAAGTGTTCATGGTCAATGGCGCGCTGAAACCGTCGGGATTCACCGGGCCGTCCGGAATAGGGCTCGAATTGACAAACGGTTTCCAGACCGATGCCATTTTCGCCCTGGCGGCTGCCGTAAAAAAGTTGGCCGTCTCCGTGTGCGGCTGGCGCAGGCGCAACCCCTCATAGGAGAAGAAGAAGAAGAGCTGGTCTTTCCGGATGGGGCCTCCCAGGGTGATGCCGAAATTGTTCTGGCGCAGCGCCGGCTTGGCCTCAGGCACCCGGTTGAAGTAATCCCTGGCATCGAAAATATCGTTCCGCAGGTAGTCGAAAACGCTGCCGTGAAAAGCCCGGGTGCCGGACCGGGTGACAATCGAAACCTGGGCGCCCGGCATGCGACCGAATTCGGGTGCGTAGGTCGATGTCTGGATGCGAAATTCCTGCATCGCATCCACGGAAATGAGACCGTTGGTGCCTCCGGTAATAGACCACGCCGGCGTGGAACCGCTGGTCCCGGTGCCCATGCCGGACCCGGTGCCGGATCCGAAGTTGGCGCTGACGCCGTCAATCATGAAGTAGTTGGCGTTGGTACGCTGTCCGTTGACGCTGAACTGACCCTGGTTCCCGGGATTGGCGACCGCAAGCACGATTCCCGGGGTCATGGCAAGAAGCATCTGAAAACTGCGGCCGTTCAGCGGCGCATTGGCGACAAACTCACGGTCAATCACCAGGCCGATCGCGGGTGTGGTCTGCAGGAGCGGAGTTGTTTCGGACTCCACCGTCACTTCCGTGGAGATCGTGCCGACGTCCAGGATAATGTCGAGCGCCGCGCGATCGGCTGCATTCAGGACAACTCCGGTTTTGGCCAGCGAATGAAAACCGGAGGCGCTGACCGTCACCCGGTAAAGCCCCGGATTCAGAACCGGAATCCAGTAGGCACCCCGGTCATTGGAAACGGTTTTCCGGACAATGCCCGTGTTCTCGTTGGCCACGGTCACGGCGGCGCCCTGAATAATGGCGCCGGTTTTGTCCTTGATGATTCCGGACAGGTCTGCCGTCTGACCCCTGGCTACCGGCGAGACAGTGGTCATTACAATGATGGTTGCAAGAACCACTTTTGCATTCAATAAGTTCATTTGGAATAGGTATTTTAACCCAGATTGGAATGCCGCGCATGAGTACTATGCCAGCGGCAAAGGCGTGCACCGGCGGTTATTTGCGGGATAGAATGCGCCGGGGCGGTCACTTCCGGCAAAGGAACCCTTCCTCCGGAGGTCGGTACCGCGGAAGACCTGCCGGTCGCAGGCTTCCGGGACAGAGGAATCGGGAAATCAGACGCTACGCCCTGATTATTCCATCATTATTCCATCGGGGTGAGGAATGCATCCGCGATCCGTGATTCCAGACCGGGCAGCTGTTTTTCCAGGAATTGGAGCAGGAAAAGCAAATCCGCCGCATGGTCCTCGGTTGATTTTATATGCAGCGGGCTCTTTCCGGGCGGAGAAGCCGGAAGCCCGGATGGGAACCCGGCACCGGCGAAGAGGCCATTGGTGACACGGTCGGCGTAGTCCACGAGATCGAATAGGGAATGGGCGAAATCGGGCCAGCCGGAGTTCAGGTTTCCCGCCATGTTCCGCATATCCGTACCGGCCCCTGCCGCACGAGGGATCGACGCCAGCAAGGGCGTGAGGAGGGTCTGGTTTTGGGCTAAAGGCTGCCTGAGTGCGCTGATTTCGTCCCGAATCATGGTCTCCAACGCTCCGCGCGCTTTCGGTGAGAGCTTCCCGAGTTCCTTCGGTGTGTATCTCTTCGCCAGGCGCTGAAGCGCCCAGGCCTGGGCCATCGCCCGTTCGGAGTTCGTGATTGCCTGCCTGGAGAAATGCTGGATGTCAGACTGGATGGAAGCGATAGGGTCCGCGCCGGATTGGGCCAGGCGTGATTCCCTTGCGTATCCTGCCGCAAAATAGCTGTTCAGGTAATCCTGTAACGGCAGTTTAATGGCAACCATGGCGGTGTGTGATGGGTCCGCAGAGCCCGATTCAGGCCCCGGGCGAGGCGCCCCTCCCGAGTGTGTAGCCTTGCCATTTACGTCCGGGGACGAGCTTGCTTCGGCAATGGTACGGATCCCGAAAGTCAGGTTGGGAATTCCCTTCAAGGCAGCGGTCAGCTGGGCTTTGCGTTCATCCGTGTCAGCAAGTCCGCGGGCTTCGATATGGTCGCGGGTGCGGACAATCTCCACCGGTTCGCCCAGGTCTGCGCCGATACCGTGCAGGGCGGTGAGCGCCTGAACCTCGGCTTCGGCCAATTCCGCCTCGCTCGGGGCGGAACGGAAGAATCCGCTGGCAGCCGGTGCAGGAGCGGGCGCGGGATCCATAGCGTCGGTCGCCGGCTCAGCCGGAAAAACTTCGGATATCCTGTCGTCCGGCACTACCCGATATTCAATTTCGGTAATTTCAATTTCCCGGTTGTCCCGCATCCTGACCGATTCGGCTACGGGATGGAAGTCGCGCTCACGGACCCGCAGGCTGGCTTCCGCGATCGGGCCCTCCGGGGTGGACGTCGTTAATTGGAGTTCTTCCCGGATGGAGGTCACATCCACTTTTTTTTGCGCCAGGCCATCATGCCAGGTCTGATAAGCCGGGACCGAAAGCGGTTCCGCCCAGTCGAGGTTTGCCGCGATGAATTCCTGCTCGAGAGCACTTTGAACCTGCCTGAGATTCGCCGCCACATCCACCGTACCGGAGGATGCCGGGGTGAGGGACGCAGTTGCATCCAGGTCCAGCTGTTCTTTCCTGCGGAGGGAGGCCCGATCTTTATAGATGGCGCGAGTCACCGTGTGACCCGCGGCGCGGATTTTGAACTTTCGGAATACGACAGGCCGGGATGCGCCTGTCAGATACTGGGTTTCCGCCGACCGCGCGCGCTTTAAAAACTCCGCCGCGGAAACCGGGGGAGGTTTCAGCCAGAGCATCCACACTGTGAGGATGAAAAATGTGCCGATGGCCGCGCGGGCCCAGGTCGGATGAACGCCAAGCCCGCTGAGGGGACGGATCAGGGCGAGAGCCCGGCGCCACCAGGGTTCGGAGGATTCCCGGGCCGCCATCTGATCGAGCTGCGCCAGGAACATCGACCTTCCACCGGCGGACGGAGGCAGATAAGGCTTCAACTGCCGGTCCTGGTATTGAACGATGTCGGATATGGCCTGCTCGATCCGATCGCGACGCGTCCGGCAGCTCCAGCAATATTTAAGGTGGTCGTTGATCCGGTTGATTTCGTGCTGCGGCAGTTCACCATCGGCATGCCGTACAAGCATATCGTCGGAAACATGGCTTGCGGGCCCTGCCATTTTGTCGGATAAAATTCTCATGGTATCCTCAACGGTCTTCCTGCGTGGGTTCGCCTGTCAGTTTGACCAAGGCTCGCCTGAGCGACTCGGCTACCGTAGAAACAGTTACCCCCAGAATCTCTGCGATCTCCCGGTATCGAAGTCCCTCCACCCGGAGGGACAGGCACTCTTTCTGCTGGAGGGAAAGCGAGTCCACCGCCAGGTGCACGCGGATCATTTTTTCCTTCCGCAACAGAAGTTCTTCGGGATTCGGCGCCGTGGCAATTCTGGACTCCTCGAATTCGTCCCACTCCGACGGGCTCGGCAATACCAGACGGCGTCGCTGCTGCTGCTTGGTGATGGCCAGGTTGTGGGCCACGCGGAATATCCAGCCGCGCAGATTGTCCTCCCGGCCTTTCTTGCGAAGGTGCTGATAGAGCCGCAAAAAAGTCTCCTGGGTTATCTCTTCCGCTTCCTCCGGACATTTCGCGAGGTTGAGGAGGTAGCGATAAACCCTCTCCCGGTGTTCGTCGAAAAGCCGGACAACTGCTTCCTCCAGCCTGCCGGGGTCGGAAGCCTCCTTGCTGCGGCCGTCAGGATACGCGGAAAGCTTCAGGAAATCCTCCGCTTTCCCGGCGGCACTCATCCAAAAAAAGGAAATGGCCCTGGCCGGCAGCCGGTTAAAAGATGCCGGCCAATCCAGGTTCATCGTGTTAAAAACTGGAACGAGCATGGAAGATTGCGCCACTCCAACCGTTTCTCCGAACGGATCCGATTTCGTAAACTCCTCAAGACACCCGGGCAAGAAGATGTCTCAGGTCCGAATTCCCTGGTTCCACAGCCGACGGCATCGGGTCATCAGGCTTAAAGGCGGGAGAAGCCGGCCGGAGTTTTCCATTTTGGGAGGCCGCATGTCTCTCCAGAGCCATCTGAACGGCTCGCAACAGTTTATCTTCCTCAACGGGTTTGGTCAGAAAACCGTCGGTTTCCTTAATCCACGGGTCCAGGCTCTCCTGTGGGTTGGTGCTTCCGGTCAGAAAAATAACCGGAAGGTCGATATGTCTTTGGGCCATCATGCCGCAAAGTTCCGGTCCCATCATCCCCGGCATGCATACATCCAGAATCAGGCAGCTGGACCCCGAAAAAGCAGGCAGCGAGAGAAACTCGTGGGCCGAGGAAAATGCTTCCCCGTGCCAGCCGCTGGCTCGGAGCAGCCTCAACAGGCTCTTCCGTACCGATGGATCGTCATCCACAATGAATACTTTAGTATAAGAAGGGATCATGGGTCCACCTCCTTCAGGGCGGAAGAGTGAATCGTTCCTTTTTCCGACGCAACGGGAGGCGGATCGGATTTCAGCGGGAGAGCAAAATAGAAAGTGGCACCCCGGTCCGGATTGTTCGAAAACCAGAGGCGGCCCTGGTGAGATTCGATGATCGAACGCGAAATCGCCAGACCGATCCCCAAACCGTCTTGCTTGCTAGTCCAGAAGGGTTCGAACACCTTCTCCAGGTAATTCTCCGGAATGCCGGCACCCGCGTCCCGGACGGCCACCACGGCCTCCCCGTTGCTTTTGCGCTGCAGGCTCAGTTCCAGCCTCCGCTGCGCGATTGGCTGGGTCTGCATCGCCTCGAGGGCGTTCATCACCAGGTTGAGGATTACCTGTTGGATTTGAGGCGCATCCGCCAGGACCGGAGAATCGGGCTCCAGTTCCAGGCTGAGCTGTACCTGCTTTTGATGCATTTCCCCGTGCAGCAATGCAAGGGTCTGCCGGATCGTTTCCGCAAGGTCGATTTTCTCCCGAACGGTTTCCTTATTGCGAAGCAGGTTCCGCAACCCGCCCACTACCGATCCCGCCCGTTTTCCATCGGCGACTATGTCCGAAAAAATCTCGCGGATTTCCTCCAGATCGGGATTGGCTGCCGCCATCAACCTCATGCCGGCCTGGGCATTGGAGAGGATGGCGGTGAGCGGCCGGCACAACTCGTGTGCCAGGGATGCGGTGATGGTAACCGCCTGTGCTACCCGGTCTGCGTGCCAGACCAGTTGACGGAGATGCATCCGCTCATCTTCCTGGTTCGCGGGCGCCTTGCCGCTCATTGTCGCAGAAATGTCAGGACGGACCAAACATGAATGGGGATCGTTGCCCGTCCGAACCTTCCCATTTCCTTGTTCCTGATCCTGACCGTGAGCGGTATTGTCCTCGATCCTTCCTGGCAGGCCCACCGGGCCGCGCGCGGGGCTGAACCCGAAGGCGCGTGTTCTACGTTTGAACGACTCCGAGCGCCGCCGTGGATGTTGATTTGTATTCTTTTCTGCCGCTCTTATCGGAACTTGCATTTCGTCGGTCACCTGTGGACTGGCGATAAATACCATCTCTAATAAAATGGAACTTAGCCGCTTTTGCCTTGTTCCATTATAAATAACTCAGAAAGCGGGCTTTTTATGACGCGAAGCTGGAAAAAAACCAGTACCACGTAGCGTGGGGGACTCCAGGATGAGACGACAGCCGGCCTCTTTTCTTTCCGCTCTTCCCGTCTTCCTTTGAAAACAATGAACTTACGGGAAGAAAAAAACAGCAGGAAGAAAAGCGGAATGGCCTGTCGCCAGTAGAGGGGTACTTTTTTACAGCTTCATCCGGAAAGATGGCCCGGCAAAAAGTCTGGAACCCCGAAAGGGGCTCCGGATCACAGCCCGGGGTTGCGCCGCATAGGCGCTACCCCGGGTAAGCGGATTTGATTAAAACCCAGCCCGGAAAGGGCTGCGCAAACACCTGGTATGGCTGGATTTTGCGCAACCCTTTCCGGGTTGTTGCCTACGGGTATCCCAACCCGGGGTAGGCGCGAAGCGCGCCAACCCCGGGCTGTGTTACGAAGCCCTAAAAGGGCTATCCCCAACGGAAATAAGAAGATGTGGGACTTTTTGCCGCGCCATCAGGAAAGTTATGCCCCTGCGCTCAGGGGAGCGCTCCCGCTCAACGATCCGTCTTGAGCCCGTAGCGCTCCAGGCGGTAGAGCCGGCGCGCATTCTCCCAGTAAAGCTTGTGAAGCACCGGCGGCTCCAGGGCGACGGCATCGATTTTCCAGTCGCCCTGAATCGGGGTGGGGTGGTCGAACTGTTTCCGGGAAGTCTGAAAATAGGTCCAGTGAGCGCCATAGAAGCGGGCATTCTCTTCCGCGGAAAACCTCTTTTGGGGACCTGCGCCCTGGACTTCCCCGTCAGGATAAAACATATGGTCGGTCCCGAACATCAGCCGGTCCTGGTATTTCGTGAAGAAGCGGTGCCCTTCTTCCGAAGAGTGTCGTCCCAGCTCGCCGAGCCGCGCGGCCACGTCCATGGAAAAGTTCGGGAAGGCGTCCAGGCGGCGGGCGGCGGCGGCGAGATCTTCCGAATTGTTGCCGACGTGGCAGCCATGGAACCGCAGGCCCGGATATCGGCGGATGACGTTGTCCCTTTGAAGAAGGATCGCGTCCCGCTCCGGAAACCGCTGCCGATCGGCAAAGGACCACTCCGGGTGCAATTCCAGCTCCTTCCAGCGCTCATTGGCGGGATTCCACGGAGCAAAAAAGGCCACCGGGTCGGTGGTGTGAAAGGCCACGATGGTGCCCAGCTTTTCGGCTCTTTCCCAGATCGGAAAGAGCCGCGGATCGTCGATGGCCAGCAGCCTTCCCTCCCGGTCCCGCACGGTGAGGCCCAGATCCTTGAAGCACTTCAGCCCCAGGGCGCCCGCTTCGACGGCCTTTTCCAGCAGATCCGGAGCCTTGCGGAAAAAGTCCGGATCGCTGCGGATCTGCTTCCAGTCCAGGGCATACAGACTGCCCAGCCGGCCGGAGTAAGGCTGCAGAATCCTGCTCTGTTCGTAAAAAGCCCGGTCGCCGGTAATGCCGATATTGATCGAGTATCGGATCTGCTGCTCTTCCTGCAGGCGCAGATAGCGCTCGATCACCTCCGGTCCCCCCTTCTCTCCCCTGGCCGGGGAAGGGCGAAGATGCATGTGGGTGTCAATCGCCCTGCCGCCATACGGGCCAGGGGCCGGAGAACCGGAAGGGGGAGCGGAAGCCCGGGCGTTTCCCCAAAGGGAGCCGATGGCGGTGCCGGTCAAAGTCATGGCGAAGGTGCGTCTTTTCATGAAGGGATTATACCTTTGACGGCCGGTTCGGAGGCAGAGGGCACCGGCCCGGATTCCACTTCTTCCCTCGGGGCGGCAGAACCGGCGCTGCCTTGATTTCACCTGGGACGTACCCTAAAACTGAGCTGTGGCAAGAAATCAATGAAGCGCATCGACCTGCTATCCGCTGCCGATAGGAGAACGTTGCGCTATGACCGATAAAATCACGGCGCGGGACGGCAACGGCGGAGCGCATACACCCGAAAAATAAGCGCCATTCGGTGCGTAGGCAATCCTTTCGGACGGAGCTTGAACAGGATGGAGGTGCAATCAGTGGTTGACGGGTGTGGTTCTGCCGTCTCTGACGGGACTTGTTGCCTCGGAATAACAGTCCTGTGCCGGATTACGCGGGGCCTCCCAAAGCCTTGGCGGAGCACAACGGTACGATCTCCGCTATTTCGCCTCATGTGGCACACACGCAAGTCCCGCAAGGAACTACAGATTGTGACCCGGTACGTGAGTGCCGGGTTGGGTCGCAGGTAACCCAATCCCCATCGGGACGGCAGTACATAACAATACATGCTTACTACGGCACCATCTTTGCGAACCATCGCCAACGGCATGGTTTGGCACATGTTGCATACCGTTACTTGCCGTTCGATACGCCGGTTGTGTCTACTCAATTCCAGGAAGGATTCACTAAAATTTCAGAAGCGGCGAACGATCCACAAGCAGATAGAGTGTTTAACGGAGGGAGGAAAGGCATGAGGATTTTTTCTGTTATAGCGGTTTTTACTTTGGTATGTGTCCTTCCGATTCAGGCACAGGTAGAGAACGGGGCCATCACGGGCATTGTTACCGATGCCAGCGAGGCGCGTATGCCCGGCGTACCGATCACCTTGAGGAACATGGAATCGGGCGTGCAGACCGTCACCGAAACGAATGGGGAGGGATACTACACGCTCCCGTACCTTAAGCCGGGCACTTATGAGATTACTGCGGCTCAGACCGGATTCAAGAAGTCGGTGGTCAGCAACATAAGGATCCTGGTCGGCCTGACGGCGACTATCCACATCCGACTCGAAGTAGGAGAGCTGACCGGGGAAACGGTGATGGTGGAGGAAGCCGCCGTGCAGCTGGAGCGGCAGTCGGCTTCCCTCGGCAATGTCGTCGGGAGAACCCAGCTGACCGAATTGCCGCTGCTGGGGCGAAGCCCCTACGCACTGGTGACGCTGGCGCCAGGCGTCATGCCGGCCGGCAACGAAGGCACCGGCCCGATCATCAACGGCGGGCGCTCGAATACCAGCGATATCCTTCTGGACGGCGCCACGACCCGCAACACCACCACGAATGACAACACTTACCGGCCCCCGCTCGAGGCGGTAGCGGAGTTCAAGGTGATTACCAACAATTTCTCCGCGGAATACGGGCGTTCCGGTGGCGGGGTGCTTACGGCGGCGACGCGCAGCGGCACCAATGCGCTGCACGGCAGTCTTTTTGAGTTTGTCCGCAACGATATTCTCAACGCCAACGGCTGGACCCGAAACCGAAACGGCCAGTCGCGGCCGCGGGTGCGCCACAACGAGTACGGCTTTTCCCTCGGCGGTCCGGTTTACATCCCCAAGGCCTACGACGGGCGCAATAAAACGCATTTCTTCGTGACCCTGGAGAAAGTCCCGGAAGTCAATCCGGATGACATGATCTACACCGTGCCGACCGCTCTGCAAAAGACCGGCGATTTTTCGCAGAACTTCGATCGCAGCGGCAACCTGATCCGGATCTATGACCCGGCAACCACGCGGACGGATCCGGCCAATCCCTCCAAATACATACGCGACCCGTTTCCGGGCAACAGGATTCCTGCCTCGCGGCTCAACCCGGTGGCCCTGAAGCTGCTGTCGTTCTACCCGAATCCGACCAACACGGATATCACCAACAACTTTATCCAGAACGCGCGACAGGCCAACAACAATACGCGCTGGTTTCTGCGATTGGATCACGCCATCGGCGCCCGGCAGTCGCTCTTTTTCACCTACGGGCATTCGCGGAACGACCGGTCCACGCCGGGCATCAATGAAGCGTTTCCCGGCGAAGGAGTCAACGGAGAGAAGGGGGTGCGGACCACGGAGCCGCAGACCTTCATGCTGAGCGACAGCGTCGTATTTCGGCCCAACCTGATCGGAGAGTTCCGCGTGGGGCTGACCCGCCAGGTCACCCGAACCAGCCCGCGCAGCCAAGGCTACGACTGGACTCAGCTGGGCTTTTCCCCATCGCTGAAGGCGATTTCCGGCCAGCTCCACTTCCCCCGCATCACGGTCCAGGATTTCGCACCCCTCGGACCGGACCGCGCTTCGGATTATTACGATGCGGAACATGCCACCGAGTCCATCGCCCACCTTACCTGGATTCACGGCGCCCATACCCTCAAGACCGGATTCGAATTTTCCTTCATGGCCTTCAATGTCTTTCGCCCGGAAACTCCGTCGGGCCGCTACGATTTCAACCGCAACTTTACCTACGGCCCCGATCCCAATGCCACCGTGGGCGGCAACGGGGTGGCGACTTTGCTGCTCGGCGCGCCCACCGGCGGGCAGTGGTCCTTCGATCCGGCCATTGCCGCCTCTCAAAAGTATTGGAGCTTTTATGTCAACGATGACTGGAAATTGAGGCGCAACCTGACCCTGAATCTGGGAATGCGCTGGGAATACAACGAGCCCTGGACCGAGCGCTTCAACCGGCTGGGCTATTTCGATCCGGAGGTCACCGATCCGCAAAGCGGGCTTAGGGGCCGCCTGGTCTTTACCGGGGATGGCGGCAATCCGCGCACCCAATTCAATCCCGACAAGAACAACTTCGCACCGCGCATCGGGCTGGCCTGGGAATTCGCCACAAACACCCTGGTCCGCGCCGGCTACGCCATGCAGTTTTTTCCGGGCAACGGCGGCATTGGCGCCGCCCCCAGCGACCTGGGCAGCGGATTTGTGGTGACCACCGCCACCTCGCTGCTCCCGCTCCAGGCGGCACCGAACACCCCGCCGCCCAATGCCACCCTGACCAACGCCTTCCAGTCGGGATTGTTCTATCCGCCGTCCGATGGCGTGGGAGGCAGCATCAGTACGGCGTTTCGCGATTACGTGGTTCCCGTGAACCAGACCTGGAACCTGAACATTCAGCGCATGCTGCCGTTCGACATCATCCTGGAGGCGGCCTATGTCGGCGGACGCGGCATGCATTACTGGATCAACCGCGAGCGGAATGCCGTAAGCGCCAGCCAAATCAGCCTGGGGTCGAAGCTGGACTCCGTGGTCGCCAACCCCTATTACGGAAAAATCAAAACCGGCGGCCTGAGCGCGGCCACGGTCCGCTACAGCCAGTTACTGAGGCCCTGGCCCCACTACCAGAGCATCAGCCGGTTCCGCGACGCGGTGGGCGACTCGATTTACCACGGCTTCACCCTTTCCGCGCAGAAGAGGATGAGCCGCGGGCTGCTGCTGCAGGCCAACTATACGATCAGCAAGCAGCTGGACAATGCGCCGGAGAGATTTGCGGGCGGAGGCAATTTTGCCGACCCGAACAATCTGGGCCTTTACCGAGCCATTGTCGCTTTCGATCGTCCCCACTATCTGGTCATGAACTACGTGTACGAACTGCCGTTCGGGCAGGGCAAAACCTGGGGAAAAAGCGGCTGGTTCTCGCACATTCTGGGCAACTGGCAGCTAAGCGGCATTACTACCCTGGCTAAAGGGGTTCCCCTGATCATTTCGAACAATTCCGCCAACAACACGGGGCTTCCGGGTGTCAACGGAAATATACCCAACCGGTCCGGCGATCCGGTGATTCCTTCCGACCAGCGGACGCTGGACAAATATTTCAATACCGGCGTATTTTCCACCCCTGCCGCCTATACCCTCGGGAACGGTTCCCGAACCGAGCCACGGCTTCGGGGACCGGGCACAGCCCGCTTCGATCTGGGTCTTTCCCGGTCTCAAAAGCTCTGGGAGGGGGCTGCCCTGCAATTCCGCCTGGAGGCCTTCAACGCCTTTAACCGCGTGAATTTCAGCGGACCCAATACCGCGGTCGGCAATGTCGATTTCGGAAGGATCACCTCGGCGGCCGGCGGCCGGGAAATTCAGATGGGGGTCCGTCTCTCCTTTTAGTTTGATAATATGGGGCGGAACAAAGGAGCGGGGCCGCTCCTGCCCCCCCCATAAATTCAGGACTTTGCTCCGGCTGACTTCCCAATACCTTGACCCTTTCCCAATTCGGCCCTATGTTCCGGGGGAAAGGTGTTTCACTTTTTGACCAGCATCGCCATGCTTTCTCGAATAGCTTCCGTCAGGTCGCGGGCGGGCTTTTCCTTGATGACGCCCGGCAGGTCGGGATAGGTACGCGGGCTGCCCATGGCCGCGGAGCGCATTACGGCATCCCGTTTAGCGTCCATCATTATTCTGCTGTAAGCCGTTTTGAAAGCATTGAAGGAGATGGGGGTATACTCCTCCGGTTTGGCTGTATCCGCACTATGGATGGCCTCCCGCAATGCCTGAACGCTTTCGTCGCTGGCGCCGAAAGCGAAGGCCAGGTTGTAGCTGATGCTCGACAGGTTGTAGGTGGCGTACGTGGTTTCCCTGCGGGTAAAGGGGCGGGTGAGGATAGATCCATCGATGGCCCCCTCCACGCAGGCGAGCATGTCGTGAACATATCCATCCTGGTGGAGATCCTTGTATTCCAGGTGGCCGGGATACAGGGTGATCGTTTTATAGTCGCGCTCCTTCTTGTAGCGCTCCATGTTTGATACAAACCGTCTCATGGAGCGGCGGAACTCCTGGAGGCTGGCGTTGAGGAAAATGTCGCCGGAGCCGATGGCATCACCCGGGAAAAACAAGTCGCGATAAAACATCACGCCGCAGCGGATGGTGTGGCCCGGTACGGAGAAAAATGTCAGCTCGTCGCTGCCGAACGGGATTTTCTGACCGTCCTGCACGTACTCGATTTTTTCCCTGGGGATGAAGCGCAGCGTCCCGGCATCCTCTCCGGGAAAGAGGTAGACCTTCTTCAGCTGGGCGCTTTGGCGGAACCACTGCATCCCCAGGAAATGGTCGGCGTTGTCATGGGTGATGAAGACATAGAGGTCGCAGTCTTTGTTTTTCAGCACGCTTTCGCGAAGGTAGTCCAGGAGGTTGCCGTTGCCCATGGCGGAGTCGACCAGGAACGCCCTGTCCCCCTTGTCGATGACAAAGAGCTGGTCCATTTCATAGTCCGTGACGCTGGTGATTTCCGGGGTCACTTTTCGGCTGGTATAGGTCATGCCGCCGTGAACGGTTAAATTCCTGGTGCGTTCCCGGGACTGGGTCATCATCCAGTGGTAAGGTGTGCCGATGTAAAAGACGCGCTCCCAGCAGGCATGCACCGGAAGGCAGGAGTTGGCAGTCCACATCTCGAACTTGATGCCGGTGGTCCGTTCCCGCTCCCGGCCTTTCACGGTAAGCCGCTCCACGGCCTTTCGGGTGCCTTCCACGGTCTTCGGGTCGTCATTGGCTACCACAAAGGTCCAGACAGGCATATTCTTAACTGCGTCGAAGGCGCTGCCGCTGTTTTGATACCAGCGTTCCGGAGCGTAGCCGCACATGGGCATGGCGGCGGCAAATCGTTCCGGGTGCGCGAGAATCATGTTCCAGGTGCCGACGCCACCCATGGAATAGCCATGCACGTATATGCGGCCCGGGTCCACGTTATGGCCGGCGATGAATGTATCCAGCAGTTTCATGACCAGGGCGTCATTCGCTGCGTCGGTCCATTCCCCTTCCACCTGGGGAGCCAAAACATAGCAGGGATTCCTGGCTGCCAGCTCCACCCATAGGGAGGCGCCCTTGCTGGTGATCACCGGAAGCTCATTGTCCGTTCCCCGCTCCTCTTCGCCATGCAGGAACAGCACCAACGGATACCCCTTGGGGGGTGCCGCATAAGCGCTCCTGGGATCGAAATACCGATATCCCATTTTTCGGGGGCCGATGTTCACTTCCGCCCTGGCAAAGTCATCGGCCAGGAGGTTTCGGATTCCGGTCTGCGCCTTGGGATCGCCCTTGCCGAAAGCGACCGTATAAGAAAGCGTCAGCTTTTTGCCCTTGGCGTAGGTTTCCGAACCTTCCTCATCGGTCGAACCGTCCGGGTTGCGCTTTTTGGGGCAGGCAAGTTCCAGAAGGATGTAGCGTCCTTCCGCCACCCTATGCCCCGGAATTCCATCCGGGCTGGCATAAATGGCGGTAACCTTCCGCCTGCCTTTATAATGCACGGTGCCGTCCGGAACCCTCGTTTCCGCACTCACTTCAAAAAGGTCCGGAAGAAACTCTCTGCCTTTATAGGTTTTACCTTCGCCGAGGTCGATCCGCAGGGCATTGACCCTCTGGCCGATATCGTAAATTGTCGTGACCACCTCCAGGGCCGCGGCTTTGGCAAAGAGCGGGGCAAAGGCGTCCCGCATGCGCTCATATTCGATTTGCGCTCCGACCGGCGCGGCCGGGCAGAGCAGGAACAGCGGGGTGACAATTCTAAATACTTTTTTACGGAAGTTCATGGGCCTCCTTGATCGGTGCAGACGTATGAGAGCCTGTTATGGAGGAAACCGAACCATGAATCACTGCCTGGCTTCGGGTGATTTCCTTGCCGAGCCGGAGCGGCTGACACCAAGCCCTGAATCCGGAGCCTGCACTCCAGGTGTTCTCTGCACGCCGGAAATCATAGAGGAAGGAGTGCGCGAAATCAAGGCCATAAATTGTGGAAGGGGAACGCCTAATCCGCGCACGACAGGGAAAGCCGGCAGTTTTTCCTGTCGATGGTGTTGAGAATCCCCAGGGACAGATCCTCTTCGATCGGAGCCGGCAGCTTGGGAATCAGGAAATATTTCAAGACCGGTGCATTTTCCGCTCCCGCCGTACATGCCCTCGGGAACGGTTCCGTAACGGGCCCTCTGCTTCGGGAACCCGGCGCAGCCCGCTTCGATCCGGGCCATTCCCGGCCTCACGTTGCCGCCGCGGAAGAAATCCGGCACACCGGTTCCGCCCGGCGATACTGCGGTGCGTACCACGCAGCCGTTTACCGGTCCATCGGCGATCCGCAGCTGGCGACGACCGCCTGCATGGCGGGGGTCAACTGCTTCACCAGTTCGGCGTTGTAAGCCTGGGAAGCGGTATTCGAGAGGGGATAGGTGCCGTCAACCCGCGCGGCGCCGATGGCATACCCCCGCGATTTTTCCGCCGGCGACCCGGCGACGACCGCCGTATCCACATTGGTGATGAGGATGGAAATACTATTGTCGCTGTTGCGGCGGATATCGAAGGTCCGGAACTGTTGGGGAAAATCCCGAAGCGAGGCCGTCTCCACCACCCAGAAGCTGTTCTGGGGGCCATGGCCGGCTACGGTCGGATCGTACGGCTGGGCGCTGACGGTGTTCAGGTGACGATGGCCCGAGAGCCAGAGGAGGAGATTCGGATAATTATGAAGGATGGCGATCAACTCGCTATCTGTCGGGGTGCTGAATACGCGCATGCGCGTTCCGTCATCGATGAGGTTGGTTTGCGGGTGGACCGGGATGTGGGCGGCGATAATCATCAGCTGGTTTTCGTCCTGGCCCTGCTGGAGTTCGTTCTGAAGCCAGTCGAGACGGGCCTGGTCGAGGCAGCCGCGGGCATAATTGGGAAATGGCTGGTCCCCTCCCCTGCAGGTATCATCGAGAGCGATGACCTTGAGCGGGATACCCGGTTTGGGCTGGAAGCTGTAGGATGGAAAATCGTTGTCCACGCTGGCCTGGGTGAAACCGTGACCGACAGGGCTCGAGGTCGTGGTAAAAAATTCGCTCATCCAATTCCGGCTGGAGGAGGAGGCAGTGGCGAGTGAGCGGCGGTTGGGGTCGGCGGCGACCGTCGGCGGGCTGGAAAAGCTGGCTTCGGGCCCGGACTTGATGATATCCCCGTAGGGTGTCGAGCCGTCGACTACGCCCATATAGAAACCGGTCTCGTTTACGGAAGCAATGACATTGGGATTCAGGCTTATGTTGAGGACGGTATCTCCCACATGGGCCTGGAGGAGCTTGGGGTTCTCAAAGGCCGAGCCCATCCAGAACTGATCGTGGTTGCCGATAACCTGATACCAGGGGATCGATTTGTCGAGCCCCACCGCCTGGAACGGTTTCTGATAATCGATGGTGGCGGCCCCGGCATGCGCGCCGGAGCTGGGGGTAATGGGCTTGCCGTCCAGGACATCGATATACCATCTCAGCTCGTTGTACTGGGTGTTGTTGATCGCATCCCCCAGAGAAATGCCGAAATCGAAAGGGTTTTTCTTATGTAACGCATTGATCGTCTGGACGGCGGCATCCAGGACGTGGGGCGTAGAATTGGTCACCGGCGACCAGGCCGACGAATTGGCCTTGCCAAAAGGTGCGCTCCAGGCGACGTAATTCACCGAAGCCGGGGATTCCTTGTCGGTAATATGGATGTCGGACATGGTGAAAAAGGTCGCCAGACGGGCTGCCGGGACTGCGTTCGTGGAGCCGGGCGCCAGTTCCGCCCGCTTGACGTGAAGCAGGCCGTTCCCAACGTACCAGGCGCTGTAGCCGTATTGCGCGTAAAGCGGCACGTCGGCCGGGGCAATCTGCGGCGTTTCTGCAGACAATCCAAGCGGGTGGACCTGCTGTTCCGCCGTGGTGAACACCTGGGCGGCGATTGGCCAGGAGAAGGTCCAGGGACTGACGATCAGAGGAAAATAGGTCTTCACGGGCAACAAGGGGGGGGTGGCCTGGGCCGTGTTCATTCCCGGGGGTGCAAACGGCAGCCAGAGGCCGGATAAAAACACGCATAAGACCAGAAAAGAAAGTTTGTTTAACCGTTTTTTATGTCGACCGACTTTCATAACACTCCTTTAACCGTTTATCCGGGAACCGGGCCAATATTTTAACCTAATTAAGTCCTATCGACAGATTCTTGAAAACAGGCTCTCATACAGATATTTGTTGACCTTTCGAATCATTTCCCATCCATGACCTAAAGACAATCGGGAGGACTGTGCTCTGGACATACATACGGTCGCCTCATGGAAGGGTTTCTTATTGCCTTATGGAGGAAAAACCACTATCTTATAGGATTATAAATGCGGTTTTCAGCCTGTGATCATCCCCTGGACGGCTGATCGATTCGACTGCGGCTGCCTGAGTATTCGAAATCAAGGGAGGCAATGATGACGAAAGCATTGTTTGAATCTCCGATTGACACCAGGGAACGTTGGATATGCCTGGCCGCCAATCTGAGCATTGGTATGGTTTTGGTGAATACCCTGCTTTTCATGCTCGTGCTTAAATTATCAGGGCTCGGCAAATTATCCGGGAGTACTCTGTCCTGGATGGAAGCCTTGCATAGGTCGTTCCTGTTTTCTTCCACCTTCGCTTTGACCGCTACCATCACCATTCTGGTGGTGACTTTTGTGAAGGATACCTATACCTATCGAAGGTTACAGCCCGTCGTGGCAATCTTTCCGGATCGTCTCTCGGTTCGTTTCCCTGGAGAGGAAGTTGCCATTCTTTTCGAAAATCTGATTAACACTGCTTTTTGGAGTGTCGGATTTTTCGGTTTAAGAAAGATCGACTTTCCCTCCGAAGACCTGGCGGATAAGAGGAATGGAAAGTCCGGTGTCGGCTCCCCCAAGGACAAAAAAGGGAGATCCTTAATGTTTATAGGATCGGCACGGTCGCTTTTTTCCGACCCGTCGGATTCAGGCGATACTCGGGGACGCGGAAAGGATTCAATCGTTCTGCTCCGATCGAATTCTTCCAAACGCCGGATCTTTATCCAATATCAACCCACGGAGCGAAGCAGGTTCTGGGCAGATAATTGGGAAATGATAACCACCGTGGCAGGTGCGCTCCTTCTATTCCTTATTGCCTTGAAACTATGCTCGGTTTTTTTAATTGGTCCCTTGTGGTTTAAAGCCTTTCAGGACAACACCTGGACATCGAAGTGGATGTCCTCGGCAACCCTGTTCGGCCTGTTGTTCGGTTGCTTTTTATTGCCGTTCACCCTGCTTTGGTGCGTGCTGGTTCGCCCTCGGTTCGCATCGATCCTGGCAAGGAAACTCCGTACCGGTACCGTCCTGGCGATCTCTCCGACGGATCCGGATGGCTTCTATGCCGTTTTGACGGCGGCCATCCGTAAATACCGAAACCCTGTCTGAAGTTCTCCCGGCCGCTATCTGCGGCCAGGTCCGGGATTGCGGGGCATTTCCGCGGACGGGGGGATTTCCCCATGAAACATCCGGGTAATCTCCCCGGCCAGCCGCAAATACCAGTCGCTGGGCAGATCCCGCCCGTCGGCATCCAGGGTGAGCCAATAGCCCTGGTCGGGGGCATCCTTGCGGTGCGCCGCCAGATTGAACATCGCCGTGCTTTCATTCACTTCGTCGAACATGGCAATCTTTAGCGCTACGGCGCCCGCTGGTTTGGCATTGTACGCCTGACGCCAGAGGAACTCGCCTCCGTTTCTCGGAATGGAATCCTTCTGCGACTCCCGCTTCAGGTTATGCCAGGAGAACCCCGGAAAAGGACCGGCATGTACATGATTCCGTTCTCGGCGGTCCAAGCCAGGTCGGGGCTGAGCATATCGGTTTTCCACTGGTCGGCGGCGCCATCATTGCGATACCGACCGATGGTCCAGGGCTGAATGACGTCCATGTTCCGGTAGGCCTCTGTCCAGCCGGGATCGGTCTGCGCGTCATTGCTGAGGGTTCGCCAGCGGGAGGGAGTACCGCCCATATAAAATACCCGGCAATTCTCGGGGGCCGTGGTTTTGAACCACTCGATGATCTGTCGGGCAGTCCGGGGATCGCGCGGTACGCGGCGCTCCTCCTGCAGGCCCATGCCCCAGACGGACAGAACCGGCTTCCCCTGGTGGTGCAGGTAATTCGGATGAGATGTCACCTTTAAGTCGTTGACCAGGTACTGCCAATCCTCCTGCAGAGTCTGAAAGAATGTCTCGGCATTGCCACCGGTAATGACATATTCGATGGCAAAGGCCCGCCCGTATTTTTCCGCGCCCGCCATGGCATTCTTCAACACCACATCGCCGCCCTCCCTCTTGATGCGAATGCTCCCCACAAAGCGCTGGATCAGAACGCCGTCCAGCCCGTAATCCTTCATCCACTGGAAATGTCGAAGGACCGTTTTCCGGTTGTTCGCGGAGAAAAAGCAGGCCTGCTTGCCGCCGAGGGTCATCTGGGGGACCGGGTAAAGTTCATCCGGCTCCAGCTCGCTCAGGTCGGGGTACATGTCAAAAGTACTTTCCCCTTTAAGGTCGAGGGATCGACCGCCGGCTGAGCGCAAACGGGGGAGCTTACAAAACGAAGAGCCAGCAAAATCCAGGCGGATGCCCAAAGAATATTCCTTGTGTGGGAGGGACGGTATCGCATTAAAGCCTCCAGGGTTTTTCAAAATCGAATCTTGGATTTAGGATCGACACATGTGAGATCAAGAATATGCCGCACGGACAGCTAAAACCTATACATCCAAACGGCGGGGAAAGGTAGTCAAAACCTATGTAGGGAACGATGCGTAACAGTATGTAACCGCCGTGCCGCCTCCGGTGACGCGGCGCTTCCGGGGGGGGGTCGAGAAAAGATGATTTTACGTTTTGTTCCGCCGTCCCCTGCCATCAATGGCCGGACTGCAATCTTGCCGTCCCTTCGGGACTCCTTGCCCCGGAGGAACGATTTTTCCGGTTTCCGGTATTCGGCCCCGAGCCGCCCAAGCCAAGGAAGGAATCGGATAAAATAGAAGCATGAAAAAGAATTATCTGATCCCCCTTTTTGCAATGGTGTTGATCGCCCTGCCGTCCTCTGTCACCCGAGCCGCCGACCAGGCCCGGATACAAGGAACGGTGCGCGATGCCTCCGGAGCCATCATTCCCGGTGCTGCGGTTACGGCCCGCCAAAAAGAAACAGGCTTTTCACGGAGCGCTACCTCGGATGACGAAGGATATTTCATTCTCCATTCTCTCCCTACGGGAACGTACGACGTTACAGCGGAAAACCGCGGTTTTGCCGGCCAGACCCAAGCCGGAATACAGCTGGTTCTCGGGCAGCAGCTCACCCTCCCTTTCGTTCTGCAGATAGCTGCCGTCTCCAGTTCCGTCGAGGTTCAGGCCAGCACGCTCGAGGTCTCGCTGAACCAGTCGCAAATCGGCGGCAATGTAACGCCTCAGGTGGTAACCTCCATGCCGCTGGACGGCCGCAATTTTGTGGACCTCGCTTCGCTGGTGCCCGGGGTGACGGTCGCCGGGAGCGGTCCGACCAGTTCGGGAATTCCGGTATCCGGAGGACAGCAGCTGCGCAGCAAAAACCTGGTCATGGACGGGGCCAGTGAGAAGGAGGATTATGGAGGAGGATTCCGGGGCAATTATTCCCTGGAAGCGGTCCGCGAATTCCAGGTGATTACCAACCGCTTCAGCCCGGAATTCGGCCGGTCCAGTGGCGGGATTATCAATGTAATTACCAAATCCGGAACCAATGACCTGCACGGGAGCCTGTACGGCTTTTTCCGCACGGACAACCTGGATGCCCGAAATCCGGTTGCGGTTAGGAAGCCGCCCTTTCACCGCTACCAGTACGGGGCCTCCGCCGGCGGCCCTCTGGTCAAGGACCGCACGCATTTCTTCGGCTCCTATGAGCGACAGGACCTGGACTCTCCCCGTATCGTGGTTACTCCCGTTTTCAAGGATAACGTTCCCGGCCCGCGCCAGGGGAATCTGGCGCTCGTCAAGATCGATCACCAGTACCTGTCCAGTCAAAGGCTTTCGGTTCGCTACAACCTGGGGAACTCCGATGAAAAGAATCTCTTTGTCGGCGAGACCGTGCTTCCCTCCGCCGGAGTCAGCTCGAAGAATCACACCCAGTCGGTGGTGGCCAACAACCTCTACTCCATTTCCCCTACCCGGCTCAACGAGACTACGGTTCAGTTTGCCCGGTCAAGCCGGATCTACACCCCCAACGATCCGGTCGGGCCCATGCTGAT
Source organism: uncultured Acidobacteriota bacterium (assembly GCA_903847975.1). Lineage (GTDB taxonomy): Bacteria > Acidobacteriota > UBA6911 > CAINFC01 > CAINFC01 > CAINFC01. Next base: position 31,827 of record CAINFC010000101.1, read on the forward strand.
GCGGCCCAGCTGGATTTCCGGCCGGATGGCCATTGCGGCTTTGACCAGTCGCCGGGAGGACCGGGTCCAGGTGGTCGATAATTTTTCCTGGTTCCGAGGAAAGCATAGCGTCAAGTTCGGCGCGGACATCAATTTTGTGAAAGTGGACGGGACGACGGACTACAACTTCGGAGGAACGTATATGTGGGTTTCGGATGTTCCCTCCGCTCCCCCGTTCTCCTATACGCAGAATATGGGCGATCCCCGGGTTGTGGTCGACAACTCCGTGCTGGCCTTTTATTTCCTGGATGACTGGCGGGTCAACAAAAGGCTGACCTTTAATCTGGGCGTTCGCTGGGATGGCGAGACCAACGCCGGCGGGTCCAGCCACGACTGGAACAACTTCGCCCCCCGGGTCGGATTTGCCTGGGATTTTCTGGGTGACGGCAAAGGCGCGATCCGGGGCGGATTCGGCATGTTCTATGACCAGGTTTCCCTGATCGCCACCAATGATGCCGAGCTGTACAACGGCAGCCGGATTACCGGGATTCGGATCAGCAATCCCAACTACCCGGATCCGTTTTCCGGAAAAACGCCCGTGCCGGTCATTCCCCAGAAGCGGCTGCTGGATCCCGACCTGCGCGCTCCCTACAGCCATCAGAGCAGCATCGGGCTGGAGCGGGAGATTGCCGATCGATGGGTCCTGATGGCGGACTACGTCTTCGTTCGCGGAGCCGGCCTGCTACGCACCCGCAACCTGAATCCTCTGGTCGGAGGCAAGCGCCCCAATCCGGCATTTGCCGATATCCGCAACGTCGAAAACTCCGGCAATTCCTTCTACCACGGTCTGCTTATGGGCGTTCGCAAGCCGATGAACCGCTATTTTGAGGTGATGGCATCCTATACCCTGTCGCGGGCTCAGGACGAAAACCAGGATTACAACACGTTGCCGCAAAACAATTTCAACCTGCGATCCGACCGGGGCTACAACCTTACCAATGCCCGGCACAATTTTGTCGCCAACGCGCTGGTGAGATTGCCCGGCGGTTTCGATTTCAGCACCATCACTGCCGTGCGCAGCGGAACCCGCTACAATATCACCACCGGGAAAGACGACAATGGAGACGGAAATGTCTACGATCGGCCCTCCGGCTATCCACGGAACAGCGGAATCGGTCCCGGATTTGTTACGGTGAACGTCCGCCTGAACAAGCGGCTGAAGGTCGGAGAGCGATGTTCCCTGGAGGGCATTCTGGAAACCTTCAACCTGTTCAACCGGGCCAATTACGCTCCGCCCGAAGGGAATATGTCCTCCACCAACTATGGCCGCAGTCTCTCGGCCTCCGATCCGCGGCAGCTGCAGCTGGCCTTTCGGTTTAACTTTTAATTATCCCGGCCCTGTCGCCTGCCTTCTAGGGTTCCGAAGTCGTGACCAGGGAAAAAGGAAAGGGCCTGTTTTTTCCAGGCGTTTCAGCGTCATAAAGCACTGTAATCAGGCTGCCCGCCGCCGGGGGTTTTTCCACCGGGCCGGCACTTCCCTGTACCAGGGTTCCGCAGAGGACCGGAAACTCGAAAAAGTACTTCATGCCCTGCTTTTGGCTGCGTCCTGCCACTTTTTCCAGCCGGAGGACCCGGGCCGGCGCCGTCCGCCCATCCTCCAGCAGCTTTTTCTGTTGCCGGATTGCCGCCAGCGGCAGGAAGCCTCCGGCCAGCAGGACCGCTGAGGCCAGAAAAGGGATCGGTTCCGGCATCACTTCCCATCGGGTTTCCCGGGGAAGGTTGATTTCCGGCCGGCCGGGAACATAGCGGACCGGGATCCGGTCTCCGGCATGGAGCCTCCGCCACAGGGACAGCGGAACCTGGATGCGCTGTTCCAGGATGAAGGAACCGTTGCCGAAGCGGTAGGAAATCCAGGTCTTCTTTCCCTTGTCGCCAGCCCGCCACAGCCTCTGCACCACGCCTTCCGCGACGGCTCCTTCGGCTTCCAGCAGGCGCGCTTCCTCGGCCTGGCGTACCCGCATCCACCCGAGAAAAGATCCGAGGATCGGAGATCCCAGGAGGAGGAGGATCGACAGCAGGAGGAGGCCGCGGCCGGCGGCCGTCAGCCGGACCGGGCGCGGCCGGGATCGATGCAGTCCGCCGGGCGGCGTCCAGTGGCGCCCCATCTCAACCAGTTCCTTTTCCGAAATCATCTCGCTTCTCTCCGTCCTCATTTTTTCAGGGAAGGTTCATGGCCGGAAGAGGACTGCCCTTCCGGCACGCCAAGCCGGCCGTTTTCGCGCAGCGCCTTGCGCAGCAGGAATTCGATCTGGGCATTCAGGCTGCGCAGTTCGGCATCCGCCCAGCGCTGCAGGGCTTCATGGGTCGTCGGATCGAGCCGCAGGAGAAACGGTTTTCGCTCAGGCATACTCGTTCAGGGAAACGGACCTGGGTTATTGATACAGCGTTCCGGTATTGACCACCGGCTGGGCATCGCGGTCGCTGCAAAGAACGACCAGCAGGTTGCTGACCATGGTGGCTTTGCGCTCTTCGTCCAGCTGCACGACCTGCTTGCGGCTGAGCTGATCCAAGGCCATCTCCACCATGCCGACCGCGCCCTCGACGATCTTCTGCCGGGCGGCAATCACCGCGCTGGCCTGCTGGCGGCGAAGCATGGCGCCGGCGATTTCCGGGGCGTAGGCCAGGTGGCTGATGCGCGCCTCGATCACCTCCACCCCCGCCTTGGTCAGCCGGTCCTGGATCTCCTGCTGCAGCCGGTGGGCGATCTCGCCGGCGGACATGCGCAGGGAGATCTGTCCCTCCTGGTGAGCGTCATAGGGATAAGAGGTGGCCAGGTTCCGAAGCGCGGATTCGCTCTGCACGTGCACGAAATGCTCGTAGTCATGGACTTCAAAGGCAGCTTCTGCCGTTTCCACCACCCGCCAGACCACCACCGCGGCGATCTCGATCGGATTTCCCTCGAAGTCGTTGACTTTCAGCTTGTTGCTTTCGAAATTCCGCACCCGCAAAGAGAGCTTGCGGCGGTTGGTGAGGGGATTGACCCACCAGAACCCCTGCTCCTTCAGCGACCCCTTGTAGCGGCCGAACAGCTGGACCACCTGGGCTTCGTTGGGATTGACCACAGTCAACCCCAGCAGGCAGACGGCGGTCAGAATCAGAATCACAATGGAGGCGATCGCCAGGGGAACCTCCCGTTCCTTTACCGCGGAGATAAGCATCCAGATTGTGGACCCGAAGACAACGACAAGAATCAGCAACATGGCCCACCCGGACCATCCATTCATTTCCTTTTCCCGTAACATAATCAAACCTCCCGTTTAATATCCAAGTGATATCACAATGATTTCATTTTGTCAAGAAATATTTTAACGGGGGGTCAGAGCAACCGCACCGAGGGCCAGATCAAAGCCTCGCGAAAGCGGGGATTTGCCCAGGCACTGAAGTCGCAGCCGGTATTTGCGCGGAGACAAGGGATAGGTGCCTATAACCCGCGCGGCCGGCGAGTAGGCGGCTGCCGAATAAAGCATGCGCGGTGTTCCCTGGGGCTCTCCGTTGAGGTAAACCTGGTAGTTGCCGAATTCCGGGCCCATCGGCAGAAAGACGGCAAGCTGGTAGGTCCCCTCTTTTTTTACCGTGAACTCCACCTCGAGAAGAGAGCCGGGCCCGTCGGCGGCAAAATAGACGGAATTGCCGCTCATGCGCGCCTGTCCTGCCTGCTGGCTGAGAACCGAAGCCAGGTTCAGCTCCTGCACATTGTCCAGGGAGTAGTACAGCCGGTCTTCCACGGGGGGCATGGCGCCGAACGGCTTATGCGGCTCGGTCTGATACCAGAAAGCCACACTGGCATAGTCATCCTGCCTTTCCACGTAACCTCCGGCCACGTTCGAGAAAGGCCCGGTGTGCTCGAGCTCGAAACGCAGCGATTGCCGGAAAACGATCGGGTCCGGGATGTGCCAGCGATAATAGGTTGTCAGGCAGCCCGCTTCGGCGGACCCTTCCCAGACGGGCACTCCGTAGTAGGGGCCGTCGAAGCGCCGGAAACCCCAGGCATCGCCCACATAGTCTTCCGTGCCGGTTCCGCGCAGCGAGGGCTCCGCTTCCCCGTCGATGAAAAAGAAGTCATCCCCTTCGCCGATCCAGGAGCTGGCGTTGGCCCGCACCGAAAGGACCGTGCCGACATAGTGCCCTTTTCCGGCTGCGTCCAGCACCAGATACCGTCCGGCCTTCAGCGCATTTTCCTGGCGGTATCGGGCGTGAAAGTAGGGCGCGTCGGCGGCCAGGGAATTCCCTTTCTGCCAGTCGATCTGATAGTAGAGGGAGCGGATGGGCTCTTTCCCGTCGTTGGTGAAGGTGATCCGGGCCGACTTCCGGAAGGGCATCGGCCAGTAGCAGTTGCGGGCCCGGCCTTCCGAGGTGATGCGCACCGGCATGGAGTTCAGTTCCACATCCATTCCATGGCCGATGGCGAAAAAATCGCCGAGAGGCGCTTCCACCGAAGGATCGCTCTCACCGTCCCAGTACATGCGGAGGGTGGACCGGCGCGGGTAATTCCGCTCTCCGGCGGCGATGGTGAACCAGATATGGGCAATACGGCCCGGCCCGGCAGCGTCCAGCAGGGTCACGGTCTGGCCGGGAGCGACCGGAATCCGGTCGTCGTTGGACTTCTGCCAGTCCGCGGCGCTGCTGGAAGCGCGCTGGGAACGGTAGTCGCGGGCCTGGTCCAGCAGGGAAAGCGGCGCGAGGTCCTGCGCGGATAGGGCGGCGGCAAAGCCGGCCCAAAGAAGAAGGGAGGTCAGCATTTTGTTCATTTCGGTTCTCTCCTTGATGCAAACATGGTGGGGGTGCAGCCAGAAACAATCACCAGGGCATGCGGCCTGTCGAGGTCGGATTCCATGGGAAAATTTTAGTGAGCGGCCGCCCGGTTGTCAATCGACCGGTGGGACAGGCAGGCATTTCCCCTCGGCAGGCTCCCGGTTCCCGCTTTCGGGGTATATTCCATAGATGGATTCCTGCAGCCTTCTGCAGAGGGTCTGTGGGACAGGAGGGCTACTATGAAAAAGAAGCTTTTGTTAGGTTTTTTTCTGGCGTCGGCCGCCATGCTTTGGACCCGGACACTGCCGGCCCAGAATTTCGTTCGAGCCTCGGGCTACGCTGCCGTCTCGGTCAAGCCGGATCAGCTGAAGCTCACCGTTGGCGTCATTACCCAGGCAGCGACGGCGCAAAGGTCTTCCGAGGACAATGCGGCGCAGATGGAGAAGGTGCTGGCCAAACTGCAGCAGGTCATCGGCAGCACGGGGGACATCAAAACCGTGAGCTATTCCGTCGCCCCGGTGTACAAATACAATTCTTCGGATGGAACTTCCACACTCATCGGCTACAAGACGACCAACCTGGCGGAAATCACCACCTCGGATCTCAGCCTGGGCGGACCCCTGGCGGATGCCGCCACCGCCGCCGGCGCCAATACCGTACAAAGCCTGCGTTTCAGCCTGAAGGACTCCGAACCGGTCCGCAATGAGGCGCTGCGCCAGGCAGCGCGGCGCGCCCGGGAGCACGCCGAGGCAATGGCTTCCGGACTGGGGATGAGGACCGGACAGGTCGTTTCAGCGGAGGAAAGCTCGGCGGTCAAATCGACGGTTAATTCCAGCAACCGCGATACGACAATCGCGGTTTCCACACCGATTGAAACCGGGATGATCGAAGTCAGCGCCACGGTGATTGTGGAAATGGCGCTTATTCCCTGAGGAGGTCAGGAGAGGTTGGGAGGCTCTATGAATATCGGTATGGCCGGAACGCTGGCCGTGTATCTTCTGACAGCTACGCTTTTTTTGTGTGTCGATTTTCTGTACCTGAGGTGGTTTGCCAGGGATTTTCTTCAGCAGCAGCTGGGGCCGCTGCTGAGACCGCAGGTCAACCTGGCGGCCGCACTGGGGGTTTACCTGCTGTTTGCGGCCGGCCTGGTCTTTTTCGCTATCCGACCCGCGATCGCGGAGGAAAGCGCAGCCCGGGCTCTGCTGTACGGAGCCCTTTTCGGCTTTTTTACCTACGCCACCTACGATCTGACCAACCTGGCGACCCTGAAAGGCTGGCCGACGGCTGTCGCTCTGGTAGACATTGCCTGGGGAACGGCGCTGAGCGCTGCGGTTTCCTGGATCACCTTTCTGCTCACGAGCCGGTGGATCCTGGGCAGGTAATCGGCGGGGCTCTCCGCAATGAACATAATCAGCGCATCGCGCCGCACCGATATTCCGCATTACTATGCCCGGTGGTTTCGGGAGCGGCGCAAGGCGGGATTTGCGGAATACCGCACCGTTTTTGGCGGCGGAAGAAACGGCCGCTTCTCCGTATCTCTGAAGCCGGAGGATGTTCTTGCCTACCTTTTCTGGACCAAGTACGCCGGGCCGTTCCAGGAAGAGCTGGCGGAATTGCGCGCTGCCGGCGTACCTTATGCTTTCCAGTACACCCTTACGGGCTACGGCCCGGGCTATGAGCCGGATATCCCCGCGGCGGAAGACACCATCCGGGATTTTCTGTCCACCGCCGCGCACCTGCCGGCAGCCGACTGCATCCAGTGGCGCTACGATCCGATTGTGCTTTCCTCCGCCTGTCCGCCGGATTGGCACCGGCGGAATTTTGAAAGAATCGCCGATGCACTGTGCGGCTCCACCCGAGTCGTCAACGTAAGCTTTGTGGAGCCCTACCTCAAAGCAATTTCCAAGGCGCCGGCCGGGGAGTCGATCCGCTGGCGCCGGCCCGATCCCGGGCGTCACAAGGCGGTCTTTAAAAAATATCCCCATTTGCCGTCGGCCGGGGCCGAGGCGGAACTTCTTTTGCAGGACCTTTCGGACCTGGCCCGGAGCCGGGGCATGGAACTGCGCATCTGCTGCAATGAAGAATGGAGCGGCCGGTTTCCCGGGGCCTCCTGCTGCGGGTTGGATCTGTTCCTGCCGTTCGGGAAGGAAATGAGCGGTTCCGTTTCCCGGCTGGCCGCAGGGCCATCCCGGACGGGTTGCGGCTGCCGGAAGGTCGTGGATATCGGCATGGATACGACCTGCCCCGGCGGATGCTTCTACTGCTATGTAACCACGACCCGGGAACAGGCCCGCATGAATTACCACCGCCACGATCCCGCGGCCGCCTGGCTGCGCTGAACGGCGGTTCTCCGGGAGAATCGAGGGTATGGATTGGTTGGGCCCAGGAATTCCTGACCGGCTGACCGCTGCCAGGCCGACGGTCCTATGGGTGGAGCTGACCTCCCGCTGTGTCCTGGATTGCCTTTTCTGCACGCGAAGGGAGCGATGGGGAAGCGGCCGTGACATGGACCTGGCCCTCTACCGGCGATTGATGCAGGATCTGGATCAGCCGGAAATGATCCGCCTCAATTATTCCGGCGAATCTCTTCTCTATCCGCAGCTGGCAGCTGCCATTGAGCTGGCTGCAGAGACCGGAGCCTGTACCGAACTGGTAACGGCACTGCCCCGGGTCAGCGACGAGACGATCCGTCAGCTGGCGCGGAGCCGGCTGCAGCGCCTGACGGTATCGCTGCACACCCTGGATTCCGCGCAATATGCCCGGGTCTACGGCACGGGGCAACTTGCCTCGGCGCTGAATCAGCTGCAACGGCTGATCCGCCTGCGCGCCGCACAGAAAGGGGGTGGGCCGAATCTGGATCTATGCATGGTGGCCATGCGCGAAAACCTGTCCCAGATGGAACCGCTGGCCGCTTTTGCCGTGCAGGCAGGAATATCCCGGCTGAACGTACTCCCGGTCATTGCCCGGGGCCGGCAGCGGGCGGACTTTGCGTGGGAGCACCGGGACTCCTGCCCCACGCCTCCATTCCGGGAGGAACTTCTGGCCCGGGCGGCACAGGCGGCGGCCGGCCACCCGGAAACCGAGCTCACCGTCGATCTGCCCGCCGGGGCAGAGGCAGCGGACGCCACGGAACAGAATGCACTCCGGGAGGGAATGCGGATTGCCTCCTGTCCGCAGAACCCCTGGAATACCACCCATGTTCTGGCCAATGGAGACCTTGTTCCGTGTGAGGTGCAGGACGACCGGCCTATGGGCAGTCTGGCCGGGGGGAGCCTGGAAGAAGCCTGGCACAGCAGGGAGTACCGCCGGTTCCGAAAGGATTACTGGCTGGCCCGGGATCCACGCTGCCGGGCCTGTCCATGGAAAACGGTCTATGATCCGGGAGCCGGCCGGGCAGGCATTTCGGCTCCCGCCGGCCGGGCCCAGCTGCTGCACGGATGGTATACCGAGGAAAAGGGCCAAGCGGTCTGGAGCCGGCCCAAGGCTCTTCTGGTGCTTGCCGGAAACCGGCACCGCCCCGTTTTGCGCCTGGCCGGCATTCTTCCTTTTGTGTCCGGCCCGGAGGCCAACCGGCTGAGCATCCTCTGCAATGGACATTGTGTCGGAGAAGTCCGCCAGCCCGACCCGGAGCAGCCCGGATTTGAGCGCCGCTTTCCGCTGCCCCGGTCCCGGCGCAGCGAATGGCTGTTGGAGTTTTCCGTGCGGCACCGCTTTCGGCCCAGCCGGTACGGGCCGAGCAAGGATCACCGCGATCTGGGCTTCGCGCTGATTCAGGCTTCCCTGACGGAAAGGTGAATACGATATGAGCTCCATATCCTGGCGCCGCCGCCGGATGCTCTCCCTGCTGATCTCTGCGGCGGCCTGGGGAAGCCTCGCGGGAAGGCTGCTGGGGGTCCTGCTGCCGCGCGGTTGGGGCCCGGAGCGGCACGCCGCCCGAAAGCGATGGTCCCCGGGGATTTCGGTGCTGATCCCGGAAAGGGACCACCCCGAAGTCCTGCAGGCCTGCCTGGAAAGCCTGGCGGCGGCCATGGCGAGGCTTGCGGAGCCGGTGGAGATTCTTGTGGTGGCCAGCGGATGCGGGCCGGAAAAATACGAATCCCTCCGGAACCTGGTGCCCGCGGCGCGCTGGGTTTTTTATCCGAAGCCCCTTCGATTTCACGCGGCGGTGCGACGGGGCCTGCGCCGGGCGCGCTACGACTGGGTCTACCTGCTGAACAGCGACATGCAGCTTGAAGCCGATTCTCTGGCCGCTTTGCTTCCCTGGCGGAGCGGGAGCGTTTTCTCCATCGCCTCCCAGATTTTTTTTCGGGATTCCAGGCGGCGCCGGGAGGAGACCGGCTGGACGGAATACGGCTTTCGGGAAGGCCGGCTGGAAATATGGGATGCCGAGCCCGAAAAGGACGGCATGGTTCGCGGCCATCTCTATAGCGGAGGCGGAGCGTCCCTGTTTCAAAAATCCCTGCTGGCAAGGGTGATGGCCTGTCCCAATCCGTATGATCCTTTTTACTGGGAGGATGTCGAGTGGGGCGTGCGCGCCTGGCGCCTGGGGTTCGAATCGCTCTTTTGCCCCGAAAGCCGGGTTGTACACGGACATCGCTGCACCAACCGGAAGTTCTTTGGCGAGGAGGAGATTGATCGGATTTTCCGCCGCAACCGTTTTCTTTTCCAGCTGCGCAACGAAATTCCCGGAGGGTCGGAGGAGGCCGTCCGGGAGACGGTGCAGTGGCAGGATCAGAAGACGGTCCGGGAGCTGGTCACCTTGTGGCGCATGGCCGGCATATTCTTTTCCCGGCTGCGTGGCCGCCTTTATCCCCATTTTCCCTTTCCCCTGGAAACCGTCCGGCAGAAATATTACCCCTGGCCGGACGAGCGGGATTCTTCCAAACCCCGGATCGTCCTGGTGACGCCTTTCGCCATTTATCCGCCGGCGCATGGCGGGGCGGTGCGATTGCACCGGCTCATCGGGCATCTGGCGGCAGCCTACCGGGTGGACCTGCTGTCCGACGAGGCGTCCGGGTACGGTGAGGAGAGCAGGCCCTATTTTAAGGCGTGCCGGTCGATCCACCTGGTCAGCGGGAGAAGGGACTCACAGGCATCGGAGATGTCCCGCCGAAGCCGCATGGAAAGCCACTGCCATCCGCACCTCCGGAACAGCCTTCGATGGCTGATCGATGCCGGCGCTCCCCGCCTGGTGCAGATCGAATATGCCGAACTGCTGAAGCTGGCCGAGATCCGCAGGCGCCGGGATCCGCCCTGGGTGGTCACCATGCATGATGTCCCCTGGCCGCCGGAGAAGGCCGGATGGTCCAGGCAGGATGGCCGGGAATATCGCCTGGCCAAACGATACGACCGGGTCCTGGTCTGCTGTCAGGAAGATGCAGCGCTGGCCCGGTTGAAGAACGTAGAGGTCGTGCCCAACGGAGCGGATTCCATCGACAGGGAATCGTACGTCTCCTCGGCCGGATCCCGGGACCTCCTGTTTATGGGGCCGTTCCGGTATCGGCCCAACCTGGAAGGAATCGTCCGCTTCCTGGAGAGCGTATATCCGGCGCTGAAGGGTCGCTTGCCGGGGGTGCGCCTGCAGATCCTGGGCGGACGGAATTACCAGGAGTATGCGGCCGGCCGGGACTGCTTTCAGCAGGAAGGAATTTGTTTGTGCGAATGGACCGCCGATACAATGGGGTATTTGCAGCGCTGCGCCCTGACGATCAATCCCCTGCACGGCATCCGCGGCAGCTCGCTCAAGCTGGCGGAGTCTCTGGCTGCGGGCCGGGTCTGCGTTTCCACCCGGGAGGGTGCCCGGGGCTTTCTGGAATGCGGAATTCCCGGTCTGGTGGTTGTGGATCGCATCGCGGATTTTCTCGATCCTCTGGTGCGATTGCTGTCGGAGGAAGCCGACCGCCTCCGGCTGGAACAGGGAGCCCTGCGCCTGGTGTCCGCGCTGAGCTGGGAGCATGGCGCCCGGAAGCAGGCCCGGGTTTACCGGCAACTGCTGGCCCCGGCCGGCCGGGCGAGGTAAGCGGTGCAAAGCTACGATACCATCGCCGGGTTTTACGACTGGGATATGGGACAGAACAATTCCGGGGAGGACGTGGCTTTTTACGTTCGGGAATGCCGGGCGGCCGCGGGCCCTGTCCTGGAGCTGGGGTGCGGGACCGGGCGTATCACCGTGCCTCTGGTGCAGGCCGGCTTGCGGGTGGTAGCGGCAGATTCGTCGCTGCCCATGCTGCGCCGGCTGCAGGAGAGGCGCGGCCGGATGCTTTCCCCGGCGGAAAGCGGCCGCTTGCAGATCGTCGCCATGGATATGCGCCGCATTGGTTTCGCGGAGCGGTTTTCCAGGATTCTATGCCCTTTTTCGCTCCTGACCTACCTGGTGAAGGAGAAGGAGCGCCGCATCTTCCTGCAGGAGGTCAAGGAGCACCTGGCTCCCGGCGGGCGGATGCTTCTGGATGTTTTTACTCCGGACGAAGAGCTGCACGCTCTGCCGGATGACCGCTGCGTCCTGGACTACCGCCGGGAAATTCCCGGAGGATGGGTTCTGGAGAGGCGGAAGCAGATCCGTAAAAAAAATCGGCCGGATCAGGTTCATTCCATTTTCCGGTTTTACCGTTTCTACCGCCCGGATGGAATTCTGGAAAAAGAAATTCGCACCGAGGAGGACATCCGCTATTTTCGCCGGGCGGACCTTCACGCCTGGCTGGAAAGCCAGGGATTTCTGGTGGCGGCGGAGTATGGGGATTTTGTCTGGGGTCCTCCGGTTCCTTCCTCCAAGGTAATCGTCATGGCGTGCGCCGTCGGAGGAACCAGCGAATGACCTGCCGAAGCGAACCGCGGCCTGCACCGGCAGAAAGAGCCGATTGCCTGGCGGGGCGCATCCAGGGCTGGCTGATGAGTTCCGGCATACAGATCCGACAGGGAGAGCATGCCGGTGCCGTCTGCGGATGGCTGGATGAACAGGGCCGAACGGATTTTTTTTACCCCGAGGCGGCCGGTTATTTCCTGACCTTCTGCGCCTTTCTGGCAGAAGCCGACAGGGAAATGGCGGCCGCAATCCGGCCGCGTGCGGACCTTACCGTGCGATGGCTTGCCGGGCTGCTGGACCGGGATCGCCCCCCGCCATCCCGCCTTTATGTTTTGGACGGACAGGCCGACTGGCGGGCCCGTACCGTCTTTTCCTTTGACCTGGCCATGGTTTTCCGCGGATTGCAGACGGCCCGGACCCTGACCGCCGGTTCGGCGTGCGGAACGGCCCTGGGGGCGCTGTCCGCTCTTCTTGCCGGATTCTGCCAGGAAAGCGGATTGGTGCCCTGCCGGCCGGTCCAAAACGCTTTTCCCGTAATCATTCCGGACCGCTGGTCCACGCGCCGCGGAGCCTACCAGCAGAAAGCCATATCCGCCCTGCGGCTTTCGGGTCTTTTTTCCTTTACGCGGGAAGCGGCACACCCCGCGGAGCGGACCGGGCAGGCTATGCTTCCGGAGATACCGGGCACCTTTCCCAGCGGATTGCTTCACCCGGATTTCTACTTCATGGAAGGGCTGGCGCTATCCGCAATCGCCGGCCGGGACTCCCGCCTTTGGAACCGGGCCGACGAGGCGTATCGAGAAAGAATGGTTCTCCTGTCAGAGAAAGGCGCAGGAGGTATCGCCTCGGCCGGCGAGGAAAACCGCCGGTCGGATGTACTTGCCCAGGCTCTGCGACTGGGCTGCCTGCTGCGCAGCAAGGGTTTCCTGAAGGAGCGGGAATGGGGGCATCGCCTGGCCTTCGTGGCGCAACAGCTGGCATGCATGGTGGATCCGAATGGAGCGGTACGCTTCGCCCCGGAGGAATCCGGCCGGCCGGCTCACTGGAATTCCTGGTGCGCCATGTTCGCCTGCCAGGCCTTCCGTTATTATGCGCAGTCCCTCTCAGGCCGGGAGATCCCGGCGGGCTGGATGGAAAGGCTCGTGTAACCGGGCGCTTTCCTCGAGCAGGGCGGCCACAATCCGCTCTGCGGCATGCCCGTCGCCGTAGGGATGAGCGGCGGCCGTCATCGCCGCGCGGGCTTCGGGATCATCCAGCAGCCGGCAGGCCTCGGAAAGGATCCGCGCCGGATCGGTGCCCACCAGGCGGGCTTTTCCGGCCAGGACACCTTCCGGCCGCTCCGTGATTTCCCGCAGAACCAGCATCGGCACTCCCAGGGCGCAGGCCGCCTCCTGCAAGCCTCCGGAGTCGGAAAGCAGCAGTGCGGCCCGCTTCATCAGGTGGATCATGGAAAGGTAATCCAGAGGAGGCAGCAAAAGGATATTCTCGGTTCCTCCCAGGAAACGGCGTGCCGGTTCCTGCACGTGGGGGTTCAGGTGCATGGGAAAAACCAGCCGGATCCGCGATCGGTAGGCTTCCGCCAGGCATCGCAGGGAGCGGCAGATGCTTTCCAGCGGCAGCCCGAAATGCTCGCGGCGATGGACTGTCGCCAGGACCAGCAGCCGGCCCTCCTCGAGCAAGCCGCAGCGGTTCAGCCATTCGGTTTCCTCGGCAGAGGCCGGTTGGCCGGCCACCAGGCGCAGGGTGTCGATTTCCGTGCTGCCGGTAACCAAGATGCGCGATTCCGGGATATGTTCGTGCAACAGATTCTGCCGGGCGCCTTCCGTCGGAGCGAAATGCAGATCGGCCACCAGGCCTGCCATCCGGCGATGCGCTTCTTCGGGAAAAGGATTCCACTTGTCCCCGGTTCGCAGTCCCGCCTCCACGTGGCCGAATCGGATGCGATGATAATAGGAGGACAAGGCCGCCACCAGAACCGTGGAAGTATCCCCCTGCGCCAGAATCCAGTCCGGGCGTGGATCCTGAAGCACGGCCTCCAGGCCGGAAAAAAGGGTTGCGGCCAGCTGTCCGAGCGACTGGCCCGGCCGCATGGCGTCGAGGTCGATATCCGGTGCAAGGCCGAATCGATTCAGAATCTGGTCGAGCATCTGTCGATGCTGGGCTGTAGCGCACACCCTGGATTCGATTCCTGCATTTCGGGACAAACAGAGAAGGACCGGGGCCATCTTTACCGCTTCCGGACGCGTACCGATAATGGAAAGAACACGGATCGGATTCATCGCAAGATGATTATACTTTTTCCTCGTATGCACTCGGCTGTAAATCGAAATGATAGAATTAACGAAAACGAATGGAGGATGGATCCAATGTCAACGACGCGTCGCGATTTTCTTTTATCCCTGGCTGCCGCGGCGGCCATAACGGAGGTGGATGCCCAGACGGGGATGCCGATGCGGCTGCTGGGCAGTACGGGGCAGAAAGTATCCCTGCTGGCCTTTGGAGCCGGCAGCCGGTGGCTTGCCTACAAAGATCGAGATAAAGGACTGGAAGCCCTGGACCGGGCCCTGAAAGCCGGCATTAACTACATCGATAGCGCTGCATCCTATGGCAACGGCCTGAGCGAACAGTGGGTTGGGGAGTATCTCAAAACCCACAAGAAGGACTTTTTCCTGGTGACCAAGATAGGCGGCAACCGGACCTATGACGATGCCATGAAAATCATCGAGCAGTCGCTGAAGAACCTTGGCGTCAGCCAGGTAGACCTGATGCACATTCATGCTCTGGAAAATGAGAGCGACCTGGCCAAGATCGAGGCGGCCAACGGACAGCTCAAGGCCATGCAGAAAGCCAAGGAGCAGAAGATGACCCGCTTTATCGGGGTTACCTCCCACACCAATCCGCAGGTTCTGAAAACGCTGCTGGAAAGGCACGATCTTGACTCCACGCAGATGGCATTGAATATCGCCCAGATCGGCAATGCTCCGCCCTCCAACCGGGCCGGACAGGGGCAGACCGGCGCCGCCGGGTTCGAAATGACGGCCATGCAGGCGGCGCTGAAGAAGAAAATGGGAATTACGGCCATGAAGGTTTTCGCCCAGGAAAAGCTGCTGGGCAAGGCCTCACCCGAAATCCTGATCCGCTATGCCATGTCCCTTCCGATTGCGGCCGCGACCATAGGGATGCCGCAGCTGGCGCACATCGACTTCAATGTGTCCGTAGCCAAGAATTTCAAGCCGCTGACCCCGGAGGAGATGAAGCAGCTGCCGGCCACGGTGACCCCGCAGCTGCGCGCGGCCATCGATCATTTTTTCCGGGACCATGTCGATTGCTGACGAGCCTGGAATGGCAGACAAGCCGCTTTACCCTTTGTTCGGCATCGTCTCGGTTCTGAACACGCCGTACCGGTCCTCCGGCGAGATCGATTACCCCGCCCTCCGGGGGCACGTGCGCGAGGCCCTGAGGGCCGGGGTGGCCGGATTTCTGGTTCCCGCACTGGCGGCAGAGGTATCCCGGCTTTCCGAAGGCGAGCGGCTTGCCATGGTGGAAGCGGTACTGGAAGAAACGGACGGAAGCGTCCCGGTGATTGCCGGGACCGGCGGGGCCGAGGTGGCTACCGCCAGAAAGCTGACAGAAAAATACCTGCGGTCGGGCTGTCGGAATATTCTTTTTCAGATTCCCTTTCAGGGGGAAGAGCAGTTCCGGCGCGATTTTTTCGAACTGGCCTCCACGGGCCCGGAGATGATCATGCTCCAGGACTGGGATGCACGCGGGTATGGCCTGCCCGACGACCTTATCCAGGAGCTGTTCGAATCGGTGGAGGCTTTCCGCTGCCTGAAAGTGGAGACCGTTCCGGCGGGAGTGAAATATTCGCGGATTCTGGAGCGCACCGGGGGACGGCTGAACGTGAGCGGCGGCTGGGCGGTGACCCAAATGATGGAAGGGCTGACCCGGGGAGTCCATGCCTTTCTGCCGACCGGGATGTACTGGATCTACACGGAAATTTACCGCCGCTGGTGCGCCGGGCAAAGGGAAAAAGCGGCGGAGCTGTTTCACGCCATCCTGCCGGTGCTCTGTTTTTCCAACCAGCACCTGGATATCTCCCTACATTTTTTCAAGCACCTTTTTCATCGCCAGGGAATCTATCCCACCGCCATGGTGCGCGAGCCGGTGCTGCCGTTCGACGACACCCACCGGCGGATTGCCGAAGGTCATATCGAAACGGTTCTCCGTCTGGAACAAGCGGTGCAGGCCGCGCGGTGACTCTCCTTTAAGACCGGGCCATCAGGTGAGGATTTCGCGGACTTTGGCCCGCAGAGTTTTCATGGTGAAGGGTTTGGAAATAAAGTGAACTCCTTCCTCCAGCACTCCGTGATGGGTGATGATGTCGGCCGTATATCCCGACATGAAGAGGCAGCGGATGTCCGGCTTGAGAGAACGGATCCGGTTGGCCAGCTGCTGGCCGTTCATTTCCGGAAGGATGACATCGGTCACCAGCAGGTTGATATCCTGCCAGTGCTGGGCAGCGACGCGGAGAGCGTCGAATGGACTTTTGGCCGTCAGCACCCGGAAGCCCATTTTGCTTAAGATGAGATGGGCCATGTTCAGCAGGGCCACCTCGTCTTCTACCAGAAGGATGGTCTGGTTCGAGCCGGCCGGAGCTTCCTCCCGTTCCGCAGGAGCCGTCTGTACCGGGTCGCCGAATGCCCGCGGCAGGTAAATTTGAAACGTGGTTCCCTGGCCTTTGCTGCTGTGTACAAAAACATAGCCGCTGTTCTGCTTGACGATGCCGTACAGGGTTGCCAGGCCAAGGCCTGTGCCGCACCCCAGACTCTTGGTGGTAAAAAAAGGTTCGAAGATGTGGTCCAGGATTTCCTTGTCCATGCCGCAACCGTCGTCGGCCACGGAAAGCAGCACATATTCGCCGGGTGGGATGGCCAGTCTGCTGAAAAGACCCTGATCCGCAATCACATTATCGGTGGTGATGGTGATGCTGCCGATACCGGAGATGGCATCGCGGGCATTGACTAACAAATTGGCGAGAATCTGGTCTACCTGAGACGGATCGATTTTTACGGGCCACAGCTTCTCATTCGGCTTCCAGGAAAGACGGATATCCTCGCCGATCAGGCGCTGCAGCATTTTGAGCATTCCCAGGATGGTCTCATTAAGCCGGAGGATTTTGGGCGCCACAGTCTGTTTTCGGGCAAAGGCCAGCAGCTGGCCGGTGAGGTCCACAGATCGCTGCGCCGCTTTTTGAATTTCTTTCAGGTCGCCAAAGAGCGGATGAGCTGCTTCCACGGTTTCAAAGGCCAGGTCCAGATGGCCCAGGATGACGCCCAGCATATTATTAAAGTCATGAGCCACCCCTCCTGCCAGTTGTCCGACCGACTCCATTTTTTGTGCCTGGAGAAGCTGCCTCTGCAGTTTTTCCCTTTCCTGCTCCACTCTTCGATGCTCGGTGACGTCCTGTCCGATGATGACGAAGCGCACTACCTCCCCTTGGCTGTCGATGACCGGATATACCGTGTTGTACAGGAGCCTGTCTCCCCACTGGTCTTCAAAATGGGCCATGCTGCGGGTGGAAAGCACGTTTTCCAGCCATTTTTGCCGGCTCTGCGCCAGGTCGGAATGAATCAGTTCCCAGTAGCTGGCGCCGGTCGTCTTGCCGCCGTTAAATCCCAGGCGGGACGCCAGGCTTTCGTTCATGGCCAAAACAAGGCCGTCCCGGGAAAGGATCAGAATGTCATCGTGTGGAGCATTGAGAAGTGCCTGAAAGTTTTCGTGGCTTTCCTGCAGGGCCTGCTCCTTGTTCGCGATTGTTTCGGTCAAGCGATCAAAGGCGGAGGCGATGGTACCCAGCTCGTCTCCTCCCGCCAGGTTGGCCTTGGCGGTGGCCTCGCCCGCCGAAAACCTTTGTACCGCGGATAACAATCGGGATACGCGGCGGGTGACCGCAAAATGGAAGAAAACCGCCAGGACCAGGAAAGTCCCGGTGATAAACAGGCCGGCAGAAAGCAGCCGGCGGCGGATATCGTAATACCTTTGCGCCTTGGAGTCCTTTAAGCCATATCGCAGGTAAAAAACCCCGGTCCGATGATGCTTGAGATCGGCCAGCTGGGAGGCCAGGGCCACCGGGTAATAGCCGCATATGGCATCGTCGTTCCGGGAATGGCGGATAAAACCGGCATCTGTCATCCGCACCTGCCGGAGGATTCCCGCCTCGATTTCCGGGAACACGGTTATGGCGGGCTTGGAAATGTCCTGGCGGTCGCTGCCGGCCAGGATCCGATCGGCCTCATCGAGCAGGACCGCCGCCTGGGTATTGGGGTTCGAACCCAGATTGGCAATGGTGCTGCGGATCCCTTCGATATCCTCTTTTCGGAGCAGGTTATTGAGAATTCCCTGCAGCAGGGACATCTCCTGGGTTACGAAGCTGAGTCCGGAGCTTTCCACATCCTTTTCTATGGCCCGAAGGCTGCTCCAGAAATCCAACCCTATGGCCAGAAGTGCCATAAAAACCAGGATGGCCGGAAGGGAGATTCGCAGGGGGGGAAGGTATCTGTTTATCATGGAACGACCTTGGATACCCAATTGCCATCAAGCACGAAAGCCAGGTCGACTTTTCCGGAAATCAGGTTGTGCTCCGACATGTTTTCCACCAGGCGCCGGGCGGCAGGAAGCAGACCGGGGTGGGTTCCGCTCAAAAGGTATCGGTTCTCGCCGAGCCCGGGAAATTGCAGGCCCAACAGGGAGGCGCGGCTTTCCGCTTCGGAAATTCCCTCTCTTCCGGCAATAAAGCGGCAGACCGCCTGATCCTCCTTTTGCAGGACTTGCAGCGCGGCGAACCAGCCTTTCAACAGCATCTCTACTTCCTTTCCGCCTTCCTGAAGGAATTCCGTTTTCACCACGAGAACATCCACGATTTCCATAGGAATTCGGCTGCTGTCAAAGAGGTTGCGGGCTCCGGTGGCCAGCAGCTTGGTCCGAACGGGTTCGTAGGTCACCACCGCATCCACCCGCCCTTCCTTGAATGCCCGCTCCTGCTCAGAGTTGTCCAGCGGAACCAGTTGAACTTCGGCCAGTCGCATGCCGGCTGTTTCCAGGGCCCGGATCAGCATGTAGTCTCCCAGGGAGGTGGCTTCCAGTCCGATTTTCTTACCCGCCAGGTCCCGGATGCCGCTCATCTCCGGGTGCCCCAGCAGAACATCTCCCCCGTTGGAGAAATCAATCACCAGAACGACCTTGATGTCCATGCCATGATAGGCCAGCTTGGCGGCCTCGTCGAGCGTCAGGGCAGCGGCATCCAGCGCGCCGTTTCGGAACGCCCGTGAGGATTCTGTGTTGGAGGTGTAATCCACAAGTTTGATGCGGGTCTGGTCGAATAACCTCCTTTCCCGGGCGATAAAAAAGGGTTCATAGCCGGTCCAGGGGCTGATTCCAATGCGCATGCTTTTGCTGGGCGGCGAAAGGCATCCGAAAAAGCACACCAGAAGCAATGTGCCGGTAAGCGCCTGAGGCAGCAGTCGGCTTCTCATCGTCATTTAAAAATGGACAATCCAAAATCAAAGGGTAAGTATTGAACAACCATCTGTGTAGACCCATTTTATTGCGTCGTCAGGAAAAGGAAAAGCGCAAAAAAGCGCAAAAAAGCGCAAATATAGGAAATCTACGGGGAAACCTCCTCGTGAGGAGGGCGGAGAAAGGTATTGACGTCTGTCCGGCGCAGTCGCTAGAATAGGCGAATGCCGCAGTAACATTTTTTGGCCGTGTCCTTCGAAGTTCCCGGACCCGCATGATTGCCGGTATGTCCCGCGGTCGGCCTCCCGGAAATCAACTCCTGCTTGTCGCGGATAAATGGTCCGCTCTTATTCAGCCGATCGCTCTGTTTTTTTTCAGCGGCGGAGCCTCCCTAATCCTGGAGGTGGTCTGGCTCCAGATGCTGGAACAAGGAAACCATGCTTTCACGCGGTTGCGTCGATACCTATTGTTCCTGGTTGTTTCGATTTCGGCGATGCTGTCGGAATTGAAAGCATGATCGTATCCTGTCCTGGTTACGGTGGATTTCCAGGCCTGCCTGCTCCGACAAGCGATAATGGTGCGAACTGCCGGAGTTTTAATTCAGCTGGTCAATCCAGGCCGTCGGGTATTGTCAGGACATAAATCAGCGTCGGGCAGTGCTTTAATTGCGGAATCCGGCTCGAGTCCAGTTTGATTTGATGGCGAGTAAGAGATCGGGGATAGTTTACGCCTCCTCTGGATTTCGATTATTTCCAGGTGGCAGGAAATCGCCACCGTCAAGCCCATGACCACCGATGAAACCGTGCTCCAGGCTTCGGCGTTGTTCCTCCATACCTTTCTCCTCCAGTTGCGAGTCCTCTCCCAAGCTATTACCGGGTTGGATCAGAAAACCCAGGAGGTAACCCAGCGCCAAACCTGATGACGGAAGTAACCGCAGGTTCAACGGAGCCGGTGTCGTCCTGGCCCCGCGCCTCCAGGCCATCCTCGGAGACAATCGTCAACGCATTACTTCCGCGCGGCAACGGGTCGACTATCCCAGCATTGCTCCCGTCTTAGACCGCCGCGGTAACCCTTTCCATACCCGCCGCCTGTCAAAACGACAGAAGGGTGCGGAAGTCCACAGAACGGCAGAAGGCGATCCTATTAAGACAGAGATCCCGGAACGCAGTTTCTCCCAAGGGAAGATCGTGGGGCTTCTGCATCGTTTCACCATCCCAGACCGTGTTGGCTTCCAGGATCGCCGGCCCCTGTTCGGTAATCGCCACACCCCAGCCTAATGAAAAATAACCGGCATAATGCGTATGGGCCCGCATTGCGGTCTCCAGCGCCTCCTTCCAGAAGGTAAGAATTCTCCCGGCGATCGGCGCGCCGGTATCGGGGTGGCGGACATATTCCGCTCCGGTCCATCCGCACGGAACCGCTCTTCCCGGCACACCGGAAATCCCGTCCACCGGAGCAAGCACAAAGTCGGGTCTTAACGTCTTCTTCCCGATCGGGAGGATCGGCACACTCATCAGATGCCGTATCATATCGGCTTCCGCACAAAGGGTGACGATTCGGAGGAGGACCAGGGCATGCTCCCCAATGGGCTCCGGCGTAGGATGGTTTTTGACTCTCCGCTGCGCGATGATCGCCCCCTTCTCTTGGGTGGCATTCCTCCGGATATGTCGGATCAGGCCGGCCGAATCAAGCAGGAAATCCTGATACAAGTATTTCCCTTGGCTGTATATCCATTGTTCCACGCCTCTGTCTCTGGATCCGTTTGCCGGCTTGAGAATTAAATCCTCCGACGGCAGGGAATCGGCCTGCGGTCAATCACCGGCCATCATTGCGTGGTTCCCCTGCTCGCTCATACCGGCATAAACCGCAGGCACCGGAACGGAAAATTGCCGACAGGTTTCGTAAAACCTTCGCTTGTCGTTCACTCTATCCCCGCAGCTGTGATTCAGGGCGGGCAGCAAAATCCGAGCCTCATGGCCGAAGAGATATTTTTCCGTCCGGTCCTTATTGGTTCCGACAAAAAGTTGGTACCGGTAATGGTTCAGCGGTGTCGCGTTTTTAGACAAAGAAAGGGCAAAGCATTCCAGCGCCAATCCCAACGCGCTGCCGGGCTTCCTGGTTTTCACCGTTTTTCCGAATCGACCGGCAAAGTAGAACGAAAGAACCAAGGCCAGAATCGGCCAGGAAAGAAAAATCATGGCCCGGACCGTCTTGATCCAGCCATCTCTCTCCGCCAAACCTTTCCGCAAAATGTAGAGCCGAAGCCGGTAGCCGGGCTTGGCCCTGTTCCGGAATTCCGAACAGAAATACGGCAGGCTTTCGCTCTGGTACCGGCACAGCATTCTTCCCCAATAGTCAACAAGTTAAACCGCTTTGGGCATCTTTTCCTGGCGGCCCGTTACGGAATCCGGGCCGATCGGGATCGTTCGATTGCCTCCTGCAAGTCCCAGCAGTAGCCGAGGATTCTCCGCAGGTTGCCTCTCCGGTTCGGATCCTTCGAACGCAGCGCTTTTTCGACTTCAGAAAAATTCAAATAGGCTGAAAATAGCCCTCGGTCCAATTTCCCCATCCTTTGAGCCAATGCTTCGCATTCGGCGTCCGCACTCTTCTCCCCGAATTCCATTCTGGCGGGGTCGTCCTTATGCGCATAATCGCAAATCTCTTTCGGCAGGATTCCGGCAAAGGCTTTTCGGTACACATACCGGTTGATACCCCTTTTCAGGAATATCGGCGTCGGCATGGATACGGCCAGGTCAACGACTCGAAAGTCCAATAGCGGAAACACATAGCGGATATCGCTTTCCGCGCCCTTTTGGGCGCTGAGTTCCGTTCGGGTCTGGATATTTCCGGACTCGATATGTTTCCGGAGATCGATGTTGAAATAGAGCCGTTTCTTCGGGTGACTTTTTTTCATCGCCTTGACCCCAGGCTTCCGGACGACATCCCAATGATTCCGGGGGAGGTCGCCGGTAAAATTCCGGCGCCTGACAGAGGAAAAGACCGTGCTGCCCAGAAGAACTCTCAGGAACTTTAGAGGAGAGCCGCCGGCCGCTGCGGCTGCCTCCTGCAGAAATGCCGAGAAATAGCCGTTGACCCAAAGTTCGTACAGATTGGCTCTATGGCTGATGCCCTGATCTCCCCCCCACCCGGAAAGGACATAGCGCACCCCCTGCCGGACCATCCACCTTTGTTCCTGCTCCAGCGGATACAGAGGGCCTTCTTCCCCCGGCAGGAACGGATCGAAATACCGGCAGCTCAGCCCCTCCTGCCGGCAAGGCAGCTCCACCAGCCTTCTTTCGTCCCGCTCCAGCATGGCCACCGCTTCGAAATCGGGAGACCAGGAAAAAAGGGGCATTCGGTAATTTATCTTCTGCAGCTCCCGGTTGGCTAAAGCAACCACAACAGAGGAGTCCAGCCCGCCGCTGAGCTGCGCCCCGGCGCCGTCGCCGATGGCCTCCAGCCGGATGCGGACGGCATCCCGGACGATTTCGAAGACCTCCTGGCTATATTGCTCCTCGGTTTTGTCTTTTCCCTTTTTGGCACAGAACGACCAGTAACGGTATTTTGTCAACTGTCCCCCGGCCACTTCGAGGATATGAGCCTGCTCCAGCTTTTTCACCTGCGCAAAGCCGGTATGCACCGGATCCAAAACAATTTCATTGCACAGGACGGCATAAAGCTTTCCTTCATCCGGCGTTTTTGGCACGTAAGGCAGGGCGAGAATGGCATCCAGGTCCGACGCGAAAACAAACACCGCAGGTCTGTGAAAAAAGAAAAGCGGTCTTACCCCCAGGTGATCGCGGGCGAGGATCAGCCTTTGCGAAGCCTTCTCCCATAGCACAAATGCGAAGTCGCCATTGATATGGCGGGGGCAGTTCTTGCCCCATTTGCGGTAGGCACCCAGGATCAGTTCCGGATCCGATGGATTTCTGCCCCCGGCCGGGTGCAGCTCCCGGAGAAGCGATTCGCGATTATAAACCAATGCATCCGCCGCGATCACGCGGTCCGCTTCCCGATCGACAAATACCGCCTGCTCCGCTTGGGTGTGCCTGCTCAGCCCATCGAGGCAGCAACCTAAAGCCAGGCTCCCATCCGCATGAATTCGCTGCGCACGTCTTCCGTAAGGACGCAAGCGGTCCATCATCAGACGGATGTGGCTTAAATCCACCGGCAGGCCGTCCAGCTGCCAGATACCGAAAACCGCACTCATGGATTCAGCCTGTGAGGATCATCCGACCCGTTATGCCGAAGCGGCGCTCCGGGCGCGAATGCTCCGGATAAGGTCGGTCGAAAGAAGGAATCTGGCCTGACTCCACCCGCAGGAGCCTCTCGATGGGACCGGGAGCATGGCGGGGGGATCCGGACCGTTGGAAGGGGGCCGATGAAGAAGGGGCAGGCTTGGCTGCATAACCGGAGGGAATTGCCGAGTCAATGAAAAAATCGGTCGCGACCCGGAACGTGTCATCCTTCCAGGCTGTGCCCGGATAAGTGCCGGCGCTCCAGGAGCAAGGATCAAAAAAGCGCAGAGCGTCAGGTTTGTCAAACCTGTCGCTCTGAAACGCTTGTGGGCTTTGCCGCGGACGTATTAGCTGCCTGATTTCACATACCCAAAAAAAGCATTCTCATACGTCTTTGGTATTTTGCCGCCTTCCGTTTTGCCAAGCGGCAGTTCCTGCACCGTCGGAGAGGTCCATTCTTTTTTCCGTTTTTTGTTTCCATTTTCCTGCGCAGCAGTCCATTCGCTATTCATTTTGGTGTCTCCTCAATTTCTTCGTTATTCGTATACTGAATTTGCGAAAAAAACTATTTCGGCCGGTCGGCTCCCGGTTTTCAAGGCCTAAATTTTTTCCCGGAACAGTCGAAACCGGCGATCCGGGCGAAGAAAAAGAAGCCGATTCTCGGCCGGCGTGCAGGAATGCGAGCCGCTATTCCGCTGTCGTGCCACCGCACACACCGAACCGGTCGTGTCTGCCGGTCGACGGAAATATTACCATGCAATTCTCTTTTTCCGATTTCTTTTCGAGCTAGCAGGTAAAATCGACCGCTGGCATATGCGGCCGGATTCAAACCTCCTGCTCCACCAGGCCCTGGTCGTAGATCTCATTCAAAAACGTCAGCGTTTCCTGCAGGCAACGCTCTTCCCCCACCTCATATTGGTCCGTCAGGCTTTTGACGATCGCCCGCACTGTTACCGGCTTCTCTATCAGGGACCATATGGCTCCGCCAGTCGGCCCCAGATGGTAATACTTTTCCGTGGAAATACTCATTACTACCGTATCTCCGTCCAAATCCGCGGAGACGATCTCCTGGTTTCGC
Organism: uncultured Acidobacteriota bacterium; assembly: GCA_903847975.1. Classification (GTDB taxonomy): domain Bacteria; phylum Acidobacteriota; class UBA6911; order CAINFC01; family CAINFC01; genus CAINFC01. The sequence continues at coordinate 56,254 of CAINFC010000101.1, forward strand.
CGCACAATGGAGTCTGCTTTTATTCCTTCTCTCATTTGCATCCTTTCTCGTTTTCCGGTTCTTTCCATTATTTAAAATACAATTTCACCCCGGCGATCGAGGTACCCGAATTTCTCCATAACCTCTCTATGCGCCCGGACCAGCTGCCCCACTTGCCGCTCCGTCAGATGGAGGCGCCAGTCACCCACCTCACCCCGGCGGAAAAAGGCCTGGACCATGTAAGGCTTCTCGTGGAAGCCCTCCTTTTTTTCCGCCTCCTGCAGCTTGGCGAAAACGGACGCATCTACCGCCCGGCGGACGGTCTCCGCGTCATAATCCAGTTCCATAAAGTTTGCTGCCGCCGTAAAAGTTTCCAAAGGATTGAGCTTCATGTCCTCAAAGCGGATGGTATGAACCGGCAGCTCCCCTGCGCCGGTCCAGCTTTGCACATGTCCACTCCAGGTCAGCAGCTTCTGCCGCAACTGATTTGCCAGTCTTCTTTCGTTCCGGCAGAAAACATATTCCGGGTCTCCCATGTTGTTGATGGTGGTGTCCAAATCGCATGAGGAATGGTTCGAAAAGGAAACCGCCACATCCAGGGGATTTCGCAGGAAGTAAATGGCTTTTGCGTTCCGCGTACCCAGAAGCGGACTCCCGTCATCCAGATAGGTGAAGGCATCGCGGACCTTGATGTAAAGATTGCCGGGTAGCCCTTCGGCAAGATGGTTATAGGCCGCCGGCCTCAGCCGGTCGATTTCCTCCGGTGTCAGGTTGGAAGCCTCGATGCCGGTCATGCTGTCCAAAATGATTCTGGAACTGAAAATGCCGTCGGTATGTAGATGGTTGATGCTGACCGTTTCCTCTTTTTCCTTCAGAAGGTTGGATAGAAAGGTACGAAACCAGGTGTTCCCTGATTTAGGATAAGAGGCCAGCCATATTATCTTAGCCACGCCTGGCCATCTCCTCGAACAGGCAATCTACTGTTTCTCCCACCGGCAGCGCTTCGGTATTGATTCTGCATGCGGCAAGCTTCGCCTGGCCGCCGGCGACCGCCCAATTTTTAAAATGCTCGATCTTGGCCGGCGTGCCTTCCGTCAGGGAAATGTTGCGTCCGTATTGATACATCTCCTTCAATTTATTCGCTCCTGAAACCGTATGGATTTCTACGCTTGCCCGGTTGGAGCTCTTCAGAAAGAAAATATGGGCTAAAGGCACCGGCTGCCGGCAAAACCGGTCCGCCACCGGGAACGCATATTTTTTTAACCCTTTTCGGATCGGGCGGTACGCCGCGGTATCTTTCTGCGCGGCAGTCAGGCCATCGTGCCATACGCCCAGCTGGGGCACCCCGGGCAATGCCACCGCCGCCCCTGTCCGGTCAAGGCTTACCGCACAGCTGTCATCGGCCAGCAGACGAAGGCCTCTGTCGTAGAGCTCCAGGGCAATGGCCGTTTTCCCCGCTCCGGAAAAACCGCAGAAGAGCACGGCGCGGCCGCCGATTTCCGCCGCCGAGGCGTGAAAAACGGCGATCCCCCGCTGCTGAACGGCACAGGCCATTACGGAATCGAGGAGAAAAACGCGGATATCCTCTTCCGTGGCACCCGGAAAAGGCTCAATCGTCAACCGGGTTCCGCACTGCAGGTATACCTTGCGATCCCGTCCACGCGGAGAAGAATCTCCCGGTTGCCGGCCTGGCACCAGGGATTTTTTTGCTTCACCGTTTCGAGATTTTCCGGTGTTTTTCCCACTCGAATGGTAATGTCGGCTTCCTGGCCCCGGTCCTCCGCGCCGAAAAGCTCAGGCAGCCTAATTTCCGAATGGAGTCTTAGTCCGAAAAGACTATACATTTTTCCCATTTAGCGGTTGGTGTTTCGTCTTATTTCCGTACCGGCTCTAACAGCCCGAGAAACGCAGCTACATGCGTCAATTCAAAGAGACGGTATTTTTCGAGCACAGCGCCAAGCGGGACAGCAAAACCATATCCATGTGCGGTCACCCTGCAAAGGCTGAAAAAAAGCCGGCCGGTCTCGACGGAATCCACCCTCCCGGAATGCAGTTCCATTCCCCAAAGAATGGTTCGAATCATCGCATACTTGACGATCAGACCGAGGATCATGGGGACATAGCGGTCTTGACGGCGATGGTAGAAACCATTGTAAAGATCGCTGACCAGGTAGTTTTCGATGTGGATGCGATAGGGTTGGCACAGCAAATCTGCCGGTCTGCAGCGTCCCAGGTTGTTATTGTTCTGGAGCGCATGCAGCCCAATGACGGCTTGGCGAAGAAAATCCTGACAGAGAATGTCGAGTTTCCCCAGGAGCCATTTTACGACCTCTTCCAGGACACGGATTTGAATCAGATGCCCCACCCCGGCGGGAATAAAACCGGAACCCTCCTCCGAAGAAAGGATTCCGGGCAAACGATCATATTCTTTTCCTGCCAGCACTTTTTCCAGCCGTCCGGATTTGTACAATAGAGTGATCAGCCTTTGCTCGATCATCAACTCCTCCGTCTGCAGGACTTCTATAAAGCGTTGCTCGATAGTGATGACATCATAGGGGAACGCTTTTTCCTCGGTCCGGGAATCAGGAATATCCTCGGCGGCGGGCAGGGCGACGATGGCAATTTTCCGGGCCGTCAGCAGATATCGGGCCACTTCGGGGCAGGAATTCCGCAACACGGCCTCCCGGACCCCGTTGATTTGCCGATAAGTTCTGGGAAAGGAACGACAGATGGCGGCAAGGCAGTGGTCGCCGTATTTTTTATGAATGAAGCACAATCGATCCTCGTCGAGAAAAGGACAAAAGCCCGTTTCTCCAAACCGGATCCAGGCATATTTCCAGGATGCAGTTTGCCCCTCCGGCAGCAGCTGAATACTTTTGAAACGCTCCGCAAAATCGACGTCCCGGATTTCCAGATATTACCGGTAAACCTCTTTCTCGATGAATACCTTCCAGGAGCGGCAGCAGTTGCTTTCGCACTGTGCAGCCGTGCACGAAAAATCCGGAAAATAATCGGCGCACCGCACCAGCAGGTTCCGGCTGCCATTATGGATTGCGTCGCTCATCGGTCCCTGTCCACGGCTTGGATGCGCCTTCCCTCGGCTTGAAAAATTCCGGCAGGATAAGCGCGGCGATTTCATTTTCCTGATGACCATACTTCGGCCGCTCAATCCGCAGCACCCGAACCTTTTCTGCGATACGGGTACATTGCTCAAAATGCCACTGTGCCGTTTTCAAACCTTGGGTCATGAACCGGCGGTAAGTATTCCGGTGAATCACGTGAATTTTTTCCACGCCGGTTATCTCTTTTCGCTGCAGTTCTTTCACCTCCTCGGGAACGAGGTCGCAAATGATTTTTAAAGGAACCGGCTCCGTTTGAAAGGAATCGATGTAGGCTACAGAAAATTTATCCCGATTTTTGGAAATGCTCTGCACGGAGCCGAGGCGGGTGTTCTCCGCCATGCGCTCCACAGCGTCCCGACACAGCTTATTATGCGGGTATCCCGGGAAAGCAATCGGAAAACCCGTTTCATCCAGCCGGACAGGCAGTACGTCATCCGCAAGGATCCGGCAACCCTGCCGGAAAAAGGCCGCCGCCACGGTGGATTTGCCCGCACCGGACCTGCCGGTCAGCAGCAGGCCATTTCCGGCCAGGTTGATGCCGCTGCCGTGCATGGGAAGGATTTTCTTTTGATGAAGCAGGGCTCCCATGCAGGAGCCGAGAAGATACAACTTCACTTCCTCCAGGTTGGCCCCCTCATAGGGTTGGAACCGTACCTCCCGACCCTTTTCCACCCGGGAGCGGGAAATGCCTTCCTGATCGAGGTAAAAAAATCCGGCCCTATTTTCCGGTTGTGGATTTGAATGGCCTCCCCATCAAAAGCATCTGCTACCTCTCCCTTTTCGATCCGTACCTCCGGGTCGCCGGCAAAATCGTCCCGGATCAGTTCCGGAAAAAAGGTATCCGACGCAATGGATAATCCGAACGCTTTATACCGATACATGGTTTCCTATAAACAAGAAGGCTTCACCGGGCGACACTTGGCTTCACCGTCACGCGCGTCGATCATTTGTAGCGGCGGACAATTAATCCAGCGGTCGAAAAGGGGCCTGGAAGAAGTACAGGTGATCCGGCTTGTAAGTCATTTTCATTCCCTTGGTTCCCAGTCGGCATTGTAAACCATCTTGACGCTCTCGGCGACCAAATTCATGTGTGCCTCTGGGTGCAGACAAGCCGGGGAATGGTCAACTGCGTCAGATCCAGCCGAATAGCGGTGATCGCCGGTCCCGGGATCGCTCCCGGCGCTGACGATGCCGCGCTCCATCAGGTGGCATGCCTTTTCTGCCACCCGCTCATCATCGACTGCGAGCCAGCTGCCGATGCGGACCAGGTTGTCCTTCTCCTGGATAAAAAAGGCGTTTCCCGCCATGTGCGTGGCGTCCAGGCAGACCGGAATGCCGTAGCTGTCGCAAAGCGCGCGAAGCGCCCTAATTTTGGCCATGTTAACCGGATGCCCGCCGGCCAGTTTACTGAACATTCCCGTCAAAATCAAGGTATCGATCCTTAAGGGAAGATTCATGTAATCCCGGCTGTACCCCATGAACAGGCCCAAGGGTAACGCCGTCACCCCTGGTACCGCATACAGAAATGGCGGAACATACTCGGTCCTGTTTTATTTTTCCTCAGGGGGCGGAGGGCAGCCGACACTCCCAGCAGCTGCGGCTGATCCTTTCCCTCGCTTCCGGGCTGCTGCTGGTTGCTCCCTATGGAATGGAAGAGGACGTCCTCTCCGCGAGACGATCCGGCGAGCCTGCCTTATGGTCTTCCTGGCTTTGGGGGGAATCGGATTGTCCCTTGCAATCCGGGAACTTCCGCCCCGGCTGGTCGGTTTCGGCCGCCATGCCTCCCACTGGAAAAACCACCAGGGGGAGTTCCTGAACTGGGGCGAAGGAACCCATTCGTCCATGGCGGTGTCACGCCTTCCCAGCGGAGTGCTTCATTATCATAATGCGGGGAAAATACAGGCTTCCAGTGAGTCCAGGGGTTTGCTGCTGCAAAGAATGCTGGGGCATCTGGCCACCCTGTTGCCGATGCAGGCGTCGCAGTCCGTGCTGGTCATCGGTTGCGGGGCCGGGATCACCGCCGGGTCGGCAAGCATCGATTCACGGGTGGAACAGGTGCGCATCGGGGAAATTGAACCGCTGGTTCCCCAGGTAGTGGCCGGGTGTTTCGCCGGCCCCAATTTCCACGTGGTACGAAATCCGAAAGTGGCTGTTACCATTTGGGGACCGTTACCATTTGGGGACCTTTCTGGATGTTTTCCGGAAGGGCTGATCTTTGGTAATTCAGCAGGCCCGGCTTTTCGATGAGATTTTGAGCTTCCGGCGCATCCCCGCCGGATTGTTCCGGGCGACTCCGGAGCAGCCGGCAAGGTTCCGCAGGCCCAACCGGCAATGAAAGCCGCGCCCGCAACTTTCCGGGAGCCCCCTTGTTTTGACTTGATTCCGTTTCGGGCACAACGTAAACTTGCCGGATGAAAGGAAAAGGAACCCAAGCGGGTTTTTTTCAGAGCCAGGGCTCGATCCGTAACCTGATCTTCGATCTGGACGGAACGCTGATCGATTCCAGGCTCGATATTGCCCGGTCCCAGGCTTTTGCCATGAAATCGCGCGGATTTTCCTCTTCAGAGGAAACATTCCTGCCCCTGGCCGGCCAGCCGCTGCATGTCGCCTTTCGCAATGCCCGGCCCGATCTGGATACCTTGGAGCTGGAGTGCCTGATTGGTGCCTACCGGGAGCATTACCGGGAACATGCGCTGGATACCACGGTTCCTTTTGCGGGCATTCGGGAAATGCTCCTGGAGCTGCATGCTTCGGGAGTCGGGCTGGCGGTGGCCACGACGAAAGGTTCTGCCCAGGCCCGGCAAATCATCGCAGGGTTGAATCTGCTGGAAATGCTGGATGGCGTGTTTGGAACGGATCCCCCGTTGCGCTACAAGCCGGAGCCGGACCTCCTCCTTCACGTGTTGGAGCGCCAGAACTGGGACGCCGATACCGCCGTTGCCGTAGGCGATGCGCACACGGATATGGCTGCGGCCAGGGCCGCGCGGTGCCGATCCGGAGCCGCCCTCTGGGGAGCCCATGACCGGGGCCGGCTTCTGGCAGAAAGCCCGTCCTTTGACTTTGAGAGCCCGGCGGAAATCCTCGACCTGGTGATTTCCAGAAGGTAAATAGAAGCTGTAGCAGGCGGCCGGGTGGGACAGCTCCATCTCCGCGTTCCTTATTTCTTGACTATATCTCTATCACCATCAGGGAGTCTGAATTTTATGATGCATCGAAAACGGGAATACATTTTGGCGGCTCTGGTTTGGCTGGCGGTCAGCTTCTTCATGGTTCTGAATGCCCAGCCGGTCGGAAAAACCAAAGAGCAGAAGAAATTTGACAGCGGCTATGAGCTCAAAACCCTGTCTCCTGACACATTCCCGAATCTGCTGCCCTACAACCGCTGGATCGATCCCGCAGGGTCCCAGGTCTATTTCGGAAACCCGGAGCTGGAAAACCACGCCCTGGATGTCGCCCTGAGTCCTGACGGCAAATGGGTGGCCGTGGAAGGACGGTACGAAGTAGTCATCCTTTCTGTGGAAACCGGAAAGCTGGCGGCCCAGCTTCCGATGAAGGAGTTTACCAAAGATCCCGGCGCAATGAACACCTTTTCCGGGATAGCATGGCTGCAGGAGAACGGGGCTGCCACCAGCCTGTTCTGGGGCGCTGTCGGCAGCCGGCAAAGCTCCTATGTGATGGAAGCGGCCTGGGACGGCAAGGTTCTGACCTTTCGGGATTCCTGCTCCTTCGAGGCGGTTGCGCCGTCCAAAAGCGCATTGCCCAACGAGGTTCTGGTGCGAAGAGAGGAAGGGAAGAGGATCCTCTACGTTGCGCTGAACGGCAACAACACGGTGCTGAAAATGGAGCTGGACGAAAAGCGGGTGCTCTGGTCCACGCGGGTTGGAGTCGCTCCGTTCGGGCTCGCCATGGCCAACGGGAAAATTTATGTGACCAATTGGGCAGGATCGGTTCCCGACCAGGGAGATGCCGATGTGGCCGGGGTTCCGTGGGGCAGCGCCAAGGTGGACGCGAAGACAGGGGCCGTTCGGGAAGGAACCGTCTCTGTGCTGGATCCGAAAAGCGGTTTGCTGCGCAAGGAGTTGCCCGTGGGCCTGCACCCGAACGATATCATTTCCAGTGCCGACGGGAAATTCGTTTTCGTTGCCAATGCCAACAGCGATACGGTCTGCTCCCTATCCACAGAGACCGACGATGTGGCCGAAACCATTTCGGTGAGGCTGCTGGCCGGAAAAAATCGCTTCTGGGGCGATTCCCCCAATGGCCTCGGACTGTCCAGGGACGGCAGGCGGCTCTTTGTCGCCAACGGCATGGATAATGCACTGGCGGTAGTTGTGCTGGGCCGGAAGTCCGGCGGCCGTTCCCCGGAAAGCAGCAGGCTCACAGGGTTCATTCCCACCGGGGCCTATCCGGGAGCCGTGATCGACGACGGGAGGAACCGTCTCTTCGTTGCCAATATCGAGGCGGAAGGAGCGAACCTTCCTTCTCTTTCCAAAGAGACAAACAGAAAATCCTATAATTCCCACAAGCAGAAGGCTTCTGTATCGATCATTCCGATCCCGGATGATAAAAAGCTACGTTCGTTCACAAAAAAGGTGGAGGAATCCAACCAGCTTTTCCGGTTGGCCCTGCTGAAAAAACTCCCCAGGAAGAACGCCAGGCCGGTCTGCGTGCCGGAGAGGACCGGCGAACCCTCCGTTTTCAAGCATGTTCTTTACATAATTAAAGAAAACCGGACCTACGACCAGATACTTGGCGACATGAAAAAGGGGGACGGGGATCCCTCACTGGCCCTGTTCGGCCAGCAGGTGACCCCGAATACCCACCGGCTTTGTGAGGAATTCCTGCTCCTGGATAATTTTTATGTGAGCGGGAAGTGCTCCGCGGAAGGGCATCAATGGACGGATGCCTCCATCGTCACCGATTACATCGAGAAGGATGTGCGCGCCTGGATCCGCAGCTATCCGCACGTACAGGAAGACGCCCTGGTGTATGCTCCATCAGGCTTTCTTTGGGATAACGCGCTCCGGCACGGGAAAAAGGTCCGGATTTTCGGCGAGGCATCGGTTCCTGAATATGACCCGAAGCATACCTGGACCTCCATTTACAGAACTTTCCTGAACAAAGAAAAATTTGAATTCCGCAACAAAACCACCATCAAGCCGGTGGAAGCCATACTCAGCCCGACATTTCCTTCGTACGACGACCACCGGATTCCGGACGCTTTGCGCGCCGAGGCTTTCATCCGGGAGCTGAAGGAATTCGAGCAGAAAGAGGGGGATACGCTGCCGGAGCTGATGATTATGGCGCTGCCCAATGATCACACCGGCGGGACGCGGCCCGGCCTGCCCACTCCCCGCGCCATGGTTGCGGACAACGATCTGGCCCTGGGCCGGATCATCGAGGCGGTAACCCGCAGTCGGTTCTGGGAAAACACCGTTGTGTTTGTAACCGAGGATGACTCGCAAAACGGTTGGGACCATGTGTCGGCATACCGGACGGTAGGGATGGTGATCAGCCCCTATACCCGCACCGGTCGGGTGGTGCACATCAACTACAACCAGCCTTCCATGGTAAGGACCATCGAACAGATCCTCGGCATTCCGCCGATGAACATCATGGATGCTACTGCCAGGCCGATGTTCGAATGCTTTTCGGACAAGGCGGATCTGACTCCATACCAGGCTCTGAACAACCTGATTCCTCTGGATGAGATGAATCCCGCGTTGACTTCCCTGAAGGGGGACGCTCTTTACTACGCGGAAAAAAGCATGTCAGCTCAGTTCGACCGTATCGATTCGGGGGATGACGATCTTTTTAACCGGATTCTCTGGTTTTCCATGAAAGGAAAAGCAAAATACCCGGAAAAATATGCCGGAAAGGACTCCGATGACGACCGCTAGGCGGTTGATTTCGATATCGGACCCATGGATTTAACGTTAGGATTTTTACCTAATCATTTTTATTAGGTTTTTTTACTATATTTGTGTGTCGGTGTGATATTGGTCACATTCTTATCCCGATATTGCGCTACAATAAAAAACAATTAAATGCTTTTTCTGAGCGGCCGCCTCTCACCTCCCACGAGGGCGGCCATTTTTAATTCTCAAAAACAAAAATAATAGGAATATACCCTAGGAATTTCTGTAAATCACTAATTCTTCCCGCTCTTCCAGCCTTCCTGTGAAAAAATACCTAACAGGAAGATCAGGAAGTATAGGAAGAAAGGCCAAAGAGGCTGTCACCGAGAGTTGGGGACCCTTTACCGGCTCGTCTTTCCTGATGAAGCGATAAAAAGGCCCTTTCTCCATCCGAAATGCGCTGATGGCCTCTTTCTTTCTTCCTTCCTTCCTGATATTCCAGTATTCCTTTGAAAATAAAAGGCTTAAAGGAAGAAAGGAAGAGCGGGAAGAAAGGCGAAAAGGCTGGTCGAAAGAAGATGGTTACTTTTTGCCGGGCCGTCTTTCCTGGGCCACGCGCGAAAAGCGGATGCCCGGTATTGCTTTCCGGACCCGACGGGACCTCGTTTTCCGTCGTACCGAATCCGGGAAGATGGGCTCTTATCTGGCTTCCGGGGGCGGGTAGGGAATTCCGAGCTGCTCGAGATAGGTCCTGTACCGGGAGGGGTCGAAATAATATTTTTTCATCTCCGGACGGAATTCCCTCATCACCTTTTCATTCAGCCAGATCGCGGGGGGGTCCTTTTCTCCGACGAGCGGCGTATAGGTCCCTTCCTTGGCCTGCTCGGTGCGGAAATAGTCCCAGGCCTGCTTTACCAGCTCATTTTTAACCAGGAAATCCATAGCCGTGAATGCCTGGACCTTGGCGCCTGCCGTGGTTCCCTGGTGGGCGATCGGAGTGGCTTCGGCGATGGCCCCGGCCCAGTGGTGGCTGGGAACTCCGGGTATATTGCCCGGATACCGTAGCGTAATGGTCGGAGCATTCCAGGAGACATCGCCAATATCGTCCGAACCCCCGTTGCGGCTCTCCTCCGGCTTAACCGGACCGGCCAGCCTGCCGACTTCCTTTTCCAGTCCCTTTTCTTCAAGCTTCAGGCTGCGCTGCACCAGGCGGGCAAAAGCCAGGTCTGCCTCGCTCCATTTCGGCAGTCCCACTTTTTGAATGTTAGCATAGACCTTTTCCGCCACAACTTTGTTCATATGCTGGGGCCAGGCGGATCCGAGCACCCGGGACTCCACGGTCGTGCCGGTCATCATGGCCGCCGCCTGCGCCATGGTGTTGCCGATATCCCAAAGCTCCTTGATGTGGGCAAAGTCCAGCTCCCGAAAGTAGTACCAGACGGAGGCATCGGCCGGTACGACGTTGGGCTGGCCGCCGCCATGCGTAATCACGTAATGGGATCGTTGCGCCAGGCGCAGGTGCTCCCGGCGGAAATTCCAGCCGATGTTCATGAGTTCCACAGCATCCAGGGCGCTTTTCCCGCCCCAGGGGGATCCGCCGGCATGGGCGCTGACTCCGTGAAAGGTATATTCGACAGAAACCATTCCCGTGCCGGAGGCGGCTCCCCAGCTGACGCCGAAGGAAGAGGCGATATGAGAGAAAAGCACGATGTCCACGTCGCGAAATACGCCTGCCTTCACAAATTGTGCCTTGCCGGCCAGGAGTTCCTCGGCAATGCCCGGCCAGACCCGGAGGGTTCCGGGGAGCTTTTCCCGCTCCATGATTTTCTTGAGGGCGATTGCCGCCGTAATGCTGAGGGGGATGCCCGTGTTATGACCCTCCCCATGGCCGGGCGCTCCGACGATGAAGGGCTCGTGTCTGGGTACGCCCGGTTTCTGGCTGGTTCCGAGGAGGCTGTCCACATCCGACCCCAGAGCGATGACCGGCTTGCCCGAACCCCAGTCTGCAGTCCATCCGGTGGGAATGCCGGCAACCCCTTTTACGGAAAAGCCGTTGCGCCGGAGGATCTCTCCGCAATAGCGTGCCGTCTCCACCTCCTGAAATCCCGGCTCGGCGAAGCTGAATAGCATATCAACCATCTGCTGTGTCAAGGGAGCCATGCGGTCAATTTCCGCGGCCAGATCGCGCTTCCATTCTTCCAGGCGGGCATCGGCCGGCCGGTCGAGCGGCTGGGGAGCCGCCTCCGGAAGGGCCCGGACCTCGGGAAGCGAGAAGAATGCCGCAAGCAACAGCACGATGATGACGGGCCGGACTCTTCGTTTGGTTTTCATTCCACTTTTCCTCAATTCATACAGACTGATTTCTTTTTCAGGCAGGATTTTCATTATCCGGTACTTTTCCGGAAAGTGTCAATGGAAAGGCGGCTCACCCTTCTGTCCCGCACCTCCCTCGTCATAATTTGAACCTCCGGCCCCACTTGAACATGCCATTCGATCACTGTAAAATTGCCCGATCGTTTTTTAGTCAATATAGGCACAATTCTTGGATTTGGTTCCATCAGCCAACCCGAAGAAACCCTATCGAAAGGAACTCAAGGAGAAATTATGCGCATAGAACATATCGGGCTTCAAGTCAGCGATCCGAAGGCCATGGCCGACTGGTACCGGGAGCATCTGGGCTTCGTCTGTAAGCGGGCCGGAGATCCGCCGGTTTCAGTGCGGTTTCTGGCCGATGAAGGAGGCCAGGTCATGGTTGAGATATACAATAATCCGGCGGTTCCGCCGCCGGATTATTTCCGGGTGGACCCGCTGATTCTCCACCTGGCTTTCCGCTGCGAAGATATTCCCGCCACCCTGGAACGGCTGGTCCAGGCCGGCGCCACCGTGGAGAGTCCTCTGCAAACCATCCCCAACGGCGACCGGCTGGCCATGCTCCGGGATCCCTGGGGGGTACCGATTCAGCTGGCACAGCGTCTGATTCCCATGATCCCTTAGGGGCGCAAGGGTCCCCTCCCGTCGTTCGGGAGGTCTTTCCTGCGAACGAAAAGGCATTCAGGCGGTAATGGAAGAAATAAGTGAAAGGCGGCTGCACAGCCTTAAGCTGGTTTATGGCATAGCTTTGGCTTTCATCGCCCTGACCCTGCTTTCCTCGTCGCTGCTGATGCAGTATGTCATTCAGAGAAATGCGGGAGACTCCCGGGTGATCAACCTGTCCGGACGCCAGCGGATGCTTTCCCAGCGCCTGACGAAATGCGTTCTGGCCCTGGAGCGACCTTCTCTTTCCGCGGAAGAGAAAGCCAGGTGTGGAGAAGAGCTCGCCAGTAGCTTTGCCGATTGGAAGGCCGCCCATCGGGGACTGCAGTCAGGCGACGAAAAGCTCGGGCTGCCTGAAAGGGAGAATTCCGGGGAAATCAAATCGCTGTTTGCCGGAATCGAACCCTATTACGCCGCCATGGTAAGGGAGCTGGAAGCCATGGTCCGTCAAATCGACCATCCCGATCCCGATCCGGACATCGTTCGCCGGACAGCGGAGGTCATGCTGGCCAACGAGCCGAAGTTCCTGCCGCTGATGGACCGGATTACTTTTCAATTCGATCAGGAGGCCAAGGATCGGATTTTCTCCATGCAGCGGCTGGAAACCGGATTCCTGGCACTGGGCTTGCTGGTCCTGGTCCTGGAATTCCTGTTCGTATTCCGGCCTTCGCTGTCCCAGCTATCGGAGATGATGGCTTCCCTGCAGAAAAACGGGGAGCAGCTCAAGCTGTCGAACCAACGGCTGCAGGAGGCTCTGGATAACTCTCAGCGCCTGGCGGAGGTGGCCGAGGGTGCCAACCGTGCCAAAAGCGAGTTTTTGGCCAATATGAGCCATGAAATCCGAACTCCGATGAATGCCATCATCGGGTTTTCGGATCTGCTGCTTCCCATGGCGCGCGACTCGAGGCAGTTAGAGTATGCCCAGTCGATCAGCAGCTCCGGCAAGGCACTTCTTCACCTGATCAATGACATCCTGGATCTTTCCCGGGTGGAGGCCGGCAAGCTGCAGATGACACCGGGCGCTTTTGCTCCCCCTGATTTCTTTCGGGAAGTGCGGCAGGTGTTTGCCCAGAAAGTTGCGGAGAAAAAGATTGACTTCCGGCTGGAGCTGGATTCCGGTCTGCCGGGTGCTCTGATCCTCGATGTAACCAGGCTCCGCCAGGTCCTGTTGAATCTGGTTGGAAATGCCATCAAATTTACCGACGACGGCTACATCCGGCTGGCGGTTTCGTGCCTGGACAGACCGGAGACGCAGGGGAGCCGCTGCAACCTGGAAATCCGGGTTGAGGATACGGGGATAGGCATTCCGGAAGCGGATCGGGAGAAGATATTCGGGGCCTTTGAACAGACCGCCGGCCAGGATCACGGAAAGTACGGCGGCACCGGACTGGGTCTGGCCATCAGCCGGAAGCTGGTTCACCTGATGAATGGAGACATCCGGGCGGAGAGGAATCCGGAAGGACGAGGAAGCGCCTTCGTTGTCCGCCTTTTATCCGTGCCTGTTGCCGCCTGTCTCCCGGATGGGACTCCCGGTGATGCCAAAGGCAGGGGATGGGCTTACTCCTTTCAGCCGGCTCGCATTCTGCTGGTGGACGACCTGGAAATCAACCGCCGGCTGTTGAGAGCGTATCTGCAAGGGCAGCCATTTGAATTTCTGGAAGCTTCCGACGGGCGGGAGGCTCTTGCCATCATGCGGGAGCAGACGCCGGACCTGGTGATCACTGATATCAAAATGCCCGGGATGAGAGGCGATGAGCTCGCCCGGGAGGCCGCCGCGGATGCCCGTCTGGCGGGAATCCCGGTTGTGGCGGTAACCGCATCGGCCATGCCCTCCCAGATGGAAGTCCTGCGCCCGCTCTTTCGCCGCATTTTCTTCAAGCCTCTCCGCCAGGGAGAACTGCTGGGGGAAATGGCTGAAATACTGAAAGCGGAGAGCTTGGCGATCATGACGGGAGTGGAAAAGCCAGGCACCGGAGAGAAGAAGGACGACCCCCTCTGCAGAGATCCGGAAGGGCTTCTCCGGCACCTGGCGGGCCTGGATACCGACTACCATGCAGCTTGCAAAACGATTCAGATCCACCGGGTCCGGAAATTCCAGAGCCTGGTAGCGGCAGCCGCCGAGAGCTTTCATGCTCCGGCGCTTTCCCGGTGGGCGGCTTCGCTGGAAGCGGCACTGACTTCCTTTAACATCAGCCAGATCAAGCTGGAAATGGGGCGCTATGCAGAAATTGCGGCGCTCTACCGGAGGTGCGGATCTTGCACGGAGAGATTGCAATGAACGAGAGGTCCAGGATACCTCTGATCCTGGCGGTGGATGATAATGTCCAGAACCTGCAGCTCATCGGCAGCCTGCTCGACGAGAGTTTCGGTTGTGACCTTTCTCTGGCCACCAGCGGGGAGGAGGCGCAGGAGATCCTCCGGGAAGTCACGCCGGACCTGATTCTTCTCGATGTGAATATGCCGGGCATGAACGGGTTTGACTTCTGCCGCCTCCTGCGGGCAGCGAAGGAAACCCGGGATACACCGGTCATATTCCTGACCGCCCAGCAGGCCACAGATTATATCCTGCAAGGGTTTGCGGCCGGAGGGAACGACTATATCGGAAAGCCGTTCGAATCCCAGGAGCTTTTGGCCCGGGTGAAAGTCCATCTGTCCCTGAAGCTCCGCTCCGATGAGCTGAAAGCGGCTCTGGCACGAATCAAACGCCTGGAGGGTATCCTGCCCATCTGTATGTTCTGCAAGAAAATCCGGAACGACGGGGATATCTGGCAGCAGGTGGACCATTACCTGACGGAGCACTCCGATGCTCTTTTCAGCCATGGTATCTGTCCCGACTGCATGCGTGTCCAGCTGGCGGAGCTGCGCCAAAAGACCCCGTGAAATGCGGGGAGAGGATTTTCTCTTTGCCTCAAAGGGCAGGGGCCGGGAAAAGGGTGCGCAGGAAGCGCAGGTTCTCCCGATAGCAATCGACCAAAGGCCTGCCCTTGGCGGTAGCTCCTTCGATGATCAGCCATCCGTTCCAATCGAGATCGTCCAGGGTGTCCTTGACCTTTTTCAGATCGACCGTTCCCTGACCCAATAGGCTGCCGTTTTCCTTGAGGTGAATTTCGCAGATCCGGGCGCGGCCCAGCCGGCGCATATCCCTGAAAATATCGTAGCCCTGGGCGGTCATGTTGCAAACATCGTAGTAAACCTGCACCGCCGGCGATCCGACAGCGTCGAGGATACGGATATGATCCTCGCTGTCGAGCCATGACTCCAGGCCCAGAACAATGCCGGATTTTTCCGCTTGAGGGGCGATTTTCTTCAGGCGCCGGATCACGGCTTTCTGCGCTTCCGGCTGATTCCTGATGTCTCCCTTGCCGAAGAAGGCAACCAGGACGACCTTTTGATTCATCCGGGCCATGGTATCGATGCAGTCGGAAACCCAGGTCTCGCTGTCCGGGTCCGAGGCATAAGGCCGATCGTTCAGTACCCCCATGGCCAGGGAGGCGACTGCAACCCCGAGGCGTGCGGAGGTCTCCTGGTACTGGCGGCGGACCTCCGGCTTGCGCAGGTCATAGCGAAGCCCGGGTTCTCCAAAGCTGACCTGCACCCCGTCGAGCCCGATTTCCCGGGCGATCTCCAGAGCGGAAAGCTCGTGCCGGCGCTGCAGGGACCAGTCGCAGGCCCCTATTTGGAACGTACGTTTTCCGCCGGCGGTCCGTGCGGCAAGGAAGGGCAGGGCCGCCATTCCCAGGCTTTCTCTCCACAGCTGTCGACGATTGAATCGGTTCGGCATGCGTATTCCTCCTGCTAATTTTTCTCCCGGGAATCGGTTTTTTGCAAGCGGAATGTTTCCGGGAGGTTCCTGCAACCTCTGTTTACCAGCGCGGGCGATAGCGTATGCCGCAGCGAACCTGAAACCCGGGAGAAGGATACCCCTGCACCTCAAAGTAGTTGCGGTTGAGCAGGTTTTCTGCCACGGCATACAGATCCACTTCTCGTGCGGGCCGGAAGGATACGATGGCGTCCCAGCGGCTGTAAAAGGGCAAAGTGGTCAGTCCGAGCCCGTAGAAGTCGCCATCCCTCCGGCTGCCGACCAGGTAAAGGTCTGTCTGCAGGGTCCAGCGCCGGCGATCCCAGGTGGCGGCCAGAAAGCCGGAATGTCCGGGCCGCCGCAGCAGCGGGGACCCGACACTCAGCAGGGGATTGAAGGGAGAAGCGCTTTCCGTAACCCGGGTGTTCAGATACGTATAGCTTCCGGAAAGACGCAGATCCCTCGCCACTTGAGCTTTTACGGAGGTTTCCGCGCCCCAGGCCCGGCTGCGGCCGATGTTGAAAAAGGACCCGGAATAGGTTACCCAATCGGTAGTCAGCAGGGCGATTTGATCACGGAAGCGGTTGAAGAACAGATTGGTCTCGATCTGCAGCCGCCGTCCAGCCAGGGACTGCTCCCATCCGACTTCGAAGCTCCGGGTTTTTTCCGGCCGGAGATCCGGGTTTCCCTTATACCAGAAGTTGGTGCTGAACGATTCGATGAACGACGGCTCTTTAATTCCCAGCCCGAAATTGAATTTGGCACGGGAGGAACCCCAAAAGCCCCCGGAGGAATCCTTGCGAACCAGGTAGGCGGCGCTCATTCGGGGCACGGCGGCCAGGCCGTAGCTCTGGTTGTCCTCCAGCCGTACCCCCGCGGTGACGGCCAGACGCGGCAGCAGCAGAATCTGGTCCTGAAGGTAATAACCGCGGTTCCGGCGGCGGGCATCGGTTTCGCCGACGCGCCCGCGCTGTTCTTCCCAGTCCATGCCGGCGGTCAGGGTTTGCCGGTCCCAGCGAAAATCGCTCTGGTAGCTGGCGCTTTGCCGGCGCGTGGAGTTCAGAAAGGAATAGGGGTAGTCGCAGTAGGGGTAGGGAGCGGAATGCCCCGCAAAGCTGGGTGTGAAGCAGCCGGAATCGGCCGGATTGTCGGAAAGCTGGTGAATGAAGGATTGCGAATAGGAAACTTTCTGGTGCCAGAAGGGAGAGGATTCATAATTCCAGGCAGCTCCCAGGTCGTGATCCTTGCGCAGCGAGTAGGCGTCCAGGTCGGCCGGGCCGAAAGCGATGGGACCGGCGACTCCGTGCCTGCCCCGCTCCACTCTTCCTACCAGGTCCAGTGTGGAATGGGCAGAAAGGGTCAGGCCGATCCGGCTGCTCATGACCTGGTTCCGATAGAAATCGTTGGGGCCCTGGTTGCGGGTACTTCCCTGTTGTAGGCCGAAGCTGTATTGGAGGCGCCGGTAAAGACCGCGGACAGACGCGCCGGCTGTGCCGGCGTGCCGGGTTCCGCCTTCAAGCTGGAAGTCCAGTGAAGGGCGGGAGTCCGCATCTTCCGGATGTCGGGTAAACAGCTGGATCACCCCGCCGATGGCGTCGGTACCGTACAGTGCGCTCTGCGGTCCGCGGACCACTTCCACCCGCTCGATTTCGGCGGTCGACAGATTGGAAAGATCCATGTCCCCGCCCGGCTGGTTCAAAGGAATTCCATCCAGCAAAACCTTGGTATAGTTGGAAGGAGCCCCGCGGAGAAATGTCGAGGCAACTCCGCCACGGCTGCCGGTCTGAACCAGGTTCATTCCCGGAAGGTGTCGCAGCAGTTCGGTTACGCTGGATGCCTGCCGGCGCCCGATCTCCTCGGGAGCAATGATGCTGATGCTGTAGCCCGAAAGGCTCGGGGAGCTGTCGGTCCGCGTGGCCGTCACCACGACTTTTTCCTGGATGGATTCAAGCGAGAGAGTCACATCCTCCTGCTGAATCCGGCCGGATTCCAGCCGGACAGGCCGTTCCTCGCGGTTGAATCCGAGCCGGGAAAGGCAAAGATAATAGTCGCCCGGACGAATGGAGTCAAAAAGGTATTTCCCGTCGCGGCCGCTGACCGTGGAAGCTACCGCACGCCCGTTCTGATAGAGCATCAGGCGTACCCCGGGGACCGTGCTCCGGGACGGGTCGGTAATTTTTCCAGTCAGGGATTCTCCCAGGACAAACAGCCCGGTGCTCAGCCACACGGCTAAGAGAAAAAAAGAATGCCGAAACATACGCCTCCTGAAAAGGCGTCTTGAAAGCTCGGGGATTGCATGAATTCCCAACTTCTTGGACGCGAAAAGTTGCGAACAAGCTGGCTGGGGCAGGTTTCCTGACTTGCGGCTCAAACGAGAGCTTTGAAGCCTTCCCCCGGAACGCCCGGAGTGGCCGGCGGGCCATCCCGCCGAATCAAAGCCCTCTTGCCGATCACAGTGACGCGACCGTGCGGGATTTTCACCCGCTTCCCTCTTGCGCTGACACCCCAGCAGGGCTTAAAAGTCCGAGAATATCACCGAATCCGTGGGGCTGTCAATGATTCCGATCCGGGGCCATGTTCAGCGCCGAACCGCCGGCAGGAAATCAATCCAGGCCCGGCAGTCAATCCGGGGGAAAGTGAGGGAGTTGGTGGTGTCGGTCACCCGGAAAGGGGATTGTTTCATGAGGGTTTCAATGGCGTCCGGCGTTACGGCCCGGCCTGACTTTACCAGGAGGGCGGCGCAGCCGGCGGCATGGGGTGTTGCCATGCTGGTTCCGGAGCTGACAATGGTTCCTCCGCCCTTGTTGTCCGAGGTGATTCCAATGCCGGGGGCAAACAGATCGGTGGTCGAGTTGCTGTTGCTGAGATCCGCTACGGCATCGAAATGATTGGTGGCGCCGACCGATACCGCATTGCTCAGGCAGCCGGGAGCCGACATCTGGGTCCCGGAATAGTCGTTTCCGGAAGCGGCAAAGGCGATGACCCCCTGGGTGCGCAATTTGTTGACGGCATTGGCTCCCAGAATGGTCCAGGAGTAGGTGGCGTCGCAGTTGCCGCTGAAAAGAGCATTGGTTCCCAGGCTCATGTTGACAATTTTCACATTCAGCTCCGGATGGTTGTACAGGTAGTCGAGGCCGGCGACAATTTCCGAGAAAGACTGGAAAGTACCGGAAAAGCCGGGCCCCCAGGTGACCTTGATGGAGACAATTTTGGACTTGGGGGCGACGCCGACCGAGCTGACCGTTCCCCGGGAGGCGATGATGCCGCTGACGTGAGTCCCATGGCCGGCGTCATCGGCGGCGGCACCCGCGCCATACTGGCGGTCGCTGCCGTTGGGGCATTTCCCGTGCCCGTCAATTGTTCCGTCGTCATTGGCGAAGCATGCCTGGTGCAGGATGGCATCGGTGAGGTCCGGATGGCTCAGATCCATGCCGCTATCCAGGACGGCTACCGCAACGTTATCTCCCTTGATTCCCACTGCGTGCCACGTGTTGGCTCCGATTTTGGGAACGCTGTTGGCCAGCGTTCCGCTGCCGCCTCCCTCGTCCAGGTCGATTTTGAGCACGGATGGATGGTTCGCCAGCCGGGCGAGGGCCGCTTCAGAGAATATTTTTCCGGTCAGGCCGGGAACAGCCTCGAACCGGTGACGCAGCTGGAATTCTCCCGGCGTCAGAACAGCCAGCACACGGGCCTGACAATCGGCAACGGCGGATCGGAGCCCGGAAAGAGGAGCCCGTCCTTCCGTCGCGGCAAGGCCGGGTTCCCGCAAAGCGATACAGATGGAAGCCCGCCCGGTTTGGCGGAGGGCCTCCTGCACTCCCGGGCCGAGTATAGAGTCAGGCGGCTCCGGCAGGCCTGCAGAAGTCAGGGAAATCAACGGCCCGCAGAGCAGGAACAACAGCATCACCCAAAGAACCTGCACCGCAGGCGTGGCTTTTAAGGCAGGGAATAAAATCCAGGATTTGTATTTCATGGTTTATCCTTTCTGCATCAGCGAAAAAATCGGATCGCCTCCCGTCTTCGGCACGGGTCGGAACGCCTGCCGGCGGGATGCACGTTTCTATCCTTGGAACCAGTACCGGCATCCGTTCCCCAGGAAGAGGATGGCGGCGGTCCACCAGGCAGGGTGTTCGGCGAGGAGGTTGGGAGCCCGTCGATAGCGCCGAAGCCGGCCGGCCAGATGAACGCCGCCCCATGACAGCACGAAAAATAAAAGCGGGATGGACAGGATTAAAAGAAGCGTCGGGTCTTCTCCCAGCAGGGAAGCGCCGAGAATCATGGCGGCACCTGCCCCAAAGCTCAGGCGCACGGGGGCTGCCGGCTGCCTGGAAAAGGGGGAACGCAGGCTCAGGAGAACAAAGGCCGCGAGGCAGATCCCGAGCACCGTCAGGACCGACGGGATTCCTCCGCCGGGCATCGGCCCGGCGGCATTCTGCAGGGCGGCATGGAGCGGCGACCGCGGCGTGCCGTCCGAGGGAGGGATCTGCAGAAGAGCGGGGAGCACCCGCTGCAGTGCCAGAAACACGCCGGCGGCCAGGATTCCTGCTCCTGCCGTCCAGGCCAAGGCTCGCCTGGCCTTCCGGGCGGCGGCCCATAAGGGGAGCAGCATCCAGGGCAGGAGGAAAAGAAAGCAGGGATGGACTGCCGCGCCCATGCCCGTCAGAAGGCTCAGCAGCAGCACCGATGGGGCTTTCAGGCCGTCACGAAGCCAGATTTTGCAGGCCACCAGGATAACGGCGGCCATCAGGAGCACGCACAGAGCCTGGGACAGAGAATTCCGGGGGATGGCAATAAAAAAGGGATTCAGGAAAAGAAGGCCGATGGCCAGGAGCGGGCCCTGGCGGTATCCCGGAAAAAGCAGCCGGGCCCAGCGCAGAAGAAGCCAGGAGGAAGCACCCAGAAAAACAAGGGCAGCGATGGCCGGAAGGACCGAGTCGGGGGAGGGGCCGATTATCCATCCCTCGTACAGGGCCAGCAGGGCGTAAAGCACCCACAGCGTCGGCAAAAAAGGAAGTGGTATCCGGACCATTCGCCTTCTCCTGCCCTATGAAAAGCTCAGCGGGACCGCATTTCCTCCACCTCTTCCACGGTAAGAGGTTTTTTCTTTCCGAGCCTTCGGGCGCCTGTTTCCGTGATCAGGTAATTCTCTTCGTTGCGCATGCCACCGAAATCCCTGTAACTCTCCAGCCGCTCGTAATTCAGAAAATCCCGGAACCGGCCCTCCGCTTTCCAGCGGTCGATCAGCTCCGGGATAAAGTAGATCCCCGGTTCTATGGTCAGCACGTAACCG
Organism: uncultured Acidobacteriota bacterium; assembly: GCA_903847975.1. GTDB lineage: Bacteria > Acidobacteriota > UBA6911 > CAINFC01 > CAINFC01 > CAINFC01. The sequence continues at coordinate 77,335 of CAINFC010000101.1, forward strand.
GGTTCCAGCGCCTTGGCGAGCCGCAGGGATTTCAGCCCGAACTGTCCGCTGCGCGGTTCCTCCGCATAGCCTACGTATTGTTCGCCGAGGTTTTCCATGTCGTGAACATCCAGTCCCAGCATGTGTCCGATTCCGTGAGGGAAAAACAGGGCATGAGCGCCTGCGGCGACGGCTTCGGCGGGATCGCCGCTGAGCAGGCCCAGGTGCCGCATTCCCTGGGCGATAACCAGGCTGGCTCCGAAATGCACTTCCCTGTTTTTTATGCCCGGGCGGAGCAGGCCGACCGCTTTCTGATAGGCGCCGGTCAGGATTTCGTACACCTCCTTCTGCCTTGGCGAAAAAGAGGCCTCGACCGGAAAGGTGCTGGTGAGATCCCCGGCATAACCCATTTCTGTCTCTGCGCCGCAGTCCAGCAGGAACAGCTGCCCGCTTTGGGCGGTGTGCCCGTAATAGTGATTGTGCAGCGTCTGCCCCCGGGTGGTAGCGATGACCGGAAAGGCCGGCTGTCCGCCCGCAGCCAGGGCAGTCCGTACCACCTCGCCCACCACCTCCGATTCCTTTATTCCCGGGCGCAGCAGGCGCATGGCAGCCTGGTGCATTGGAACACTGACGTCGATCGCCTTTTCTATTTCAGCGATCTCCTCCTCGCTTTTCACGCTGCGCTGCCGGATGACAGCGCGGATCAGGGGCAGAGAAGCCTTTTCCGCCTGCCTTGCCGCCGGAATGCCCAACAGTTCCTGCAGCTGCACCTTTACTTCCCCGCGGTAAGGAGGCAGAAAATGGATTTTGCGCCCTTTTTCGCGGGCGTCCTCCAGGCAGGAGGAAAGGGCTGCGGCCGGGCGCGTCGCGGCAATGCCGCTCCAGGAAGCCCGTTCCCTCATGGTCGGCTGCGGCCCCATCCATACGATCATGTCGATGGTGTAATCGTCGCCGAAGAGGATTTCCTCCCCGGAATTGCAGTCGACCAGCAGGGCCAGTTCCGGGTGGGACAACCCGGTGTAATAAAGAAAAGTGCTGTCCTGTCGGAACGGATAGGTGTTGTCCGGATAATTCATGGGACTTTCGGCGTTGCCCGGAAACAGGAGAATGCCATCCTGGATTTCCTGGCGGAGAATTCGGCGTCGTTCGGTATAAGTGCTGGCTTTGAACATAGGCTTTGCTTTGGCTCTGGTATCCTTGGTCCTTTTCCCTGCTCCTGCCGGGAACAGGAAAGACAATTTTGATCGCTGCGTCTTGACAGAGAACGCTTTCCCCTCTATTTTAGGGTACGTGTCTGTTTTTTCAAAACAATGATTTTTGTTCATTCTCTCTTGAAAGGAGTTTTCTGATGCGAATCCCTCGACTGACGCGGCTCCGCGCAGGCATTCTGCTGCTTGCCGGGATCCTGGTCCTTACCCCGTCCTTTCTGGCGGCGCAGTCCTCGAAAGCCGATTTAAACTGGAATGTTCATGATCCGACGCGCCCTATGGCCACCGTAGTGACCCCGGGCACCCCGAGTACGGAGGAAAAGGCGGGTTCGCCTCCCTCCGATGCCATCGTTCTTTTCAACGGCAAGGATCTTTCCGGCTGGATCAGCGATAAGACCAAAGGCCCCGCGGAGTGGAAGGTGGAAAACGGAACCATGGAAGCGGTCAAGGGAAAAGGGGGCATTCGCACCAGCCAGGGCTTTGGCGACTGCCAGTTGCACATCGAATGGAGAACGCCCGATCCGCCGGTCGGGAAGGGGCAGGATCGCGGCAACAGTGGTGTTTTCCTGATGGGCATCTACGAAGTTCAAGTGCTCGACACCTACCAGGCCCAGACCTATGCCGACGGCCAGGCCGGGGCTCTTTACGGGCAGTTCCCTCCGCTGGTCAATCCGATCCTTCCTCCGGGCAAGTGGCAGACCTACGATATCATTTTCCACCGGCCGAGGTTCGACAAGGACGGCCAGGTGACCCGACCGGCCTATGTCACCGTGTTCATGAACGGGGTTCTAGTCCAGGACAACGCCGAGCTGACCGGGCCCACCTCTCACAAGGCCCGGCCGGCCTATAAAGCCCATGCCGACCGGATGCCGCTGGGCCTGCAGGACCACGCCCACCCGGTGCGCTTCCGCAATATCTGGGTCCGGGACCTGGAAAAACCCGCTCAATAAATGAGAAAGGTGCAATAAGTCTCCGGGTGACAGGCTATTTCGTATTTCTTCCCGGTCTTCCTGTCTTCCTGTGAGTCCGTTCTTTTCACAGGAAGACAGGAAGATCCGGAAGGGATAACCCGGTAAAAAGTCCCACCTCTTTGCATTTCCCTCGGGCCAAGCCCTGAAAAAATCCGCTTACCCGGGGTAGCGCCTGTGCGGCGCAACCCCGGGCTGTGATCCGGAACCCCTAAACTTTGGGGTTCTCGGACTTTTCGCACTTTCGCTTTCCTGGATGCCGCTGTAAAAAGTCGAGAATCAACCTGCAACCATCTCACAAACGAAATCTGTATGGAGTTCAAGCTTTAGCTTGCGTGCCACAAGCGGAAACCCGCTTGCAGCGTGCCGCCTGAGGCGGAATTCCCTGCGACAGCCCTTTTGGGAAAAGGCAACCTACCGCAAGTCCGGGTCATAAAAAGCCAGAACGTTCTCGGGGGGAACTTCCGGCTGGAAAAGGTGGCCGGGAGCCAGTATGTAGCCGCCGCTTTCGCCCAGGACCCGGCAATACCCAGCCACGGTGCTCCGGACTTCTTCCGCGCTGCCGAAAGGGAGCAGCCGTTGCATGTCCACTCCTCCGTGAAAGGCAAGCCGCCCGCCGAACTCCGCGTGCAGCGCCTCCGGCTGCAAAGCCGGGCTCAAAGGCTGGATCGGGTCCAGCAGGTCCACGCCGAGCTTCTCCAGCGCCGGCAGAAAGGCACCTATATTGCCGCAGGAATGAAAAAGCACCCTGGCTCCCAGGCCGTGTATGGTGTCGCAAAGGGACCGCAGGTAGGGCGCGACAAACTCCTGGAACATCCTCGGTGAGATTAACGGCCCGGCCTGGTGGCCCAGGTCGCTGATGACCAGGTACAGGTCGATTCGCCCGCCGCTGGCTTCCGCTGCCCGCGTATAATCTTCCTGGTAAAACCGGGTGAAGCGGCTGCAGAGCGCATGAACCCAGTCCGGGTGCTCGACCAGATCGGAAAACCAGTTTTCCCAGCCGCGCACCAGGCCGGGCCGCTGCCAGATGTCCGCAAAGCCGTAAAGCAAGGCGTAGTTTTCATGCCGGTCGCAATCTGCGGCGAGGCGGGAGTAGTCGAATCCGTCCGGAGAGGGCCACGGAAAGCGATCCAGATCTTCCGCGCACCGGGCTCCGGCCAGGGCTCCCGGGAGATCCTCCCGCATGGGACCCCAGTCGGTCGGGCGGTAGAGGTACCTTTCTCCCCAGAAATTCTGACAGATGCCGCCCGGGAGCGATATCTCCGGCGGGCCGGGAACTTCCAGGTGGCGCAGATCCACCTGCAGCTGTCGCAGCAGTTTTTCCGGCGCATCATGTCCGGTGTAGTCCAGGAGCCTCTTCCAGGCGGGGGGCTCGGCCCAGAAGTCGGCCGGGGTGCGGTCCGGTTTCTGATGGGAAAGGGCGGCCAGCACCCTTTCCCGGGGAAGCATGGCGGCCTTCAATGCATTTCCACGCCGCAGCTGCCGATACCCCCGCGATAAAAGTTGAACTGCACGTTGGGGTGCTCGCCCAGCAGAGACATGGGCACCGCCGTGTCCACGATTTTCTTGGCGATCATCAGGGTGGTCAGCCGCTGTCCGAACGGATTGTCGTGCGTGCCGGCGTGCCAGATGGACACCTTTTCCGCTTTCCAGGTTTCCGCCGGGCCGACGGTAATCGCCTTGACCGGGACCAGGGTAACGTTCCCTCCCCCGCTGGTCCGCGCGTTCTGGGCGATGGTTACCGGGTGCAGGTCCACAACCCGCGTGGCCAGCTTTCGATATTCGGCCGCCGTCGGCGGATCGTTCCGGTAGCGTCCGGCGCGTCGCGGCGGATCGTTGAAAGCCCAGTGCTTGATGTCTCCCTGCCCGCCCTGCATGACCACGCACCGCACCCCTTCCCAGCTTTTCCGGTAGGCAGCGGTATCCGCCTTGGGAAAGTGAAGCTGGGCGTCAGGCATGACCAGCTCTTTGCGGATGCGCCGGAAACAGAGCTCGCGATCCGCCTTTTCGAAAGACAGAGGATGGGTGGGGGGAGCCTCGCGGTCCTCGAGATACCATTCGTCCATGCCCCAGAAGTGGGCGGCTTTCAGGGAAATCCCCAGCTCGTTGACCAGGCGGGCCACCAGCGGGAGCTGCTCGGTCGGCCCGATCGGCCCGCATATGCCGGCCGGATTGTCCGGCGTGGCCTGTCGCCAGGCGTGGATGTATTCCAGGGCCTCCGCCAGGTAGAAATCTTCCAGGGTATCGTAGAGCACGACCTGGAATCCGGGGCGGGAAAGCTTGCGCATTTTTTCCGCCGTCAGCGTGGCGGCATCCTGGATAATCGCGGTGTCCAGAGTGGTGTAATCCCACCAGTCCGGAGCCAGGGAACTCAGTTTTCGCGGCATGGCAAAGCCTTTCTGAAAATGGAGGAATGAAGTTTGGGCAACGTCATATGTAGGGGGTTTCGAGAAGCTTCCGGTAGGCCGGATTGGGAAGATAATCGCGGCCCAGGTGCTGCAGCGGATCGGCCTCCGCAAGGCAGAAACCCAGGTGGCTGTGGCGGCGCCAGCCTTCCGCCAGGGGAAACTTGCCGGATTGCCGGCCCATCTCCCGGGACATATCCACCATCGTCCGGGTGTAGGAATTCAGTTTCTGGGTAGCCCCCAGCCAGTGCTGCTGGCTGCGGTGCTGCTGCAGGGCGGTCAGCTTCTGCTCCTGTACCGCAGTCACGTTGACAAAGCACCCCGGAAGGACTTTCCTTCCCAGGGCGTCTCTTAAGCCGTGGGGCATGCTGTGGTAGACCGTCAGGTCAAATGGCCGGCCCTGCCTTCGGGGAACGCTGACGAAGTTGACGGCTCCCCGGACAAAGGCGGCCGTCACGGTCAGCCGGCAGGCGTTCTGGTGGTCCTCCATGTAATCGTTGGGAGAGTGCGTCAGAATCAGGTCCGGCTCGATTTCCCGGATCACGGCGGCAAGGCGCCGGACCAGTTTCAGGTCGTAGAGAATTTCCAGGTCGCCGCAAAAAGGCGGATGGTAATGGGCGCCCAGCAGCCTGGCGGACTGCCTTGCTTCCTGCCCCCGTACCTGTGCGGTGCGCCGGGCGTCATATTGCAGCGAGCCCAGGTTTCCCGAAGCCAGGTTCAGGTAATGAATTTCCGCCCCGATTCCTTTCAGCAGGAGAAGGGTGCCGGCCATCAGGAACTCGATATCGTCCGGGTGCGCGCCGACCGCCAGGGCGGTTTTCGGCGGCCGGGCGTCGCTCGGTCCGGGATTTTTCGGGGATTTCGTGGTACGGGCAGGCATGGCGAAAGCTGTGGCTTATCTTTTTCTGTTCCGGTTTTTTTCCGCGGAGGCGTCCGCCTGGAAAATGACCTGGTGGGTGCGCATGGCATCGGCCAGGCTGGTCAGCGGCATTTCCTTTCCTTTCCGAATGGCGTCGAAAAAAGCTTCGAACTGCGTCTGGTACGGATGGTCGGAGACGTCCCCCGAGTCGAGCATTTTCATGGCCAGCCAGCTCCACTTGCTTTTGTCCGTGCCTGCCATTCGGCTGGAGTAAAACCGGTTGTCGAGCAGGCTGCCTTCGCTGCCCACCAGGTGGGTGTGGAAGTAGTAGGGCTGCAGGCAGTCGATCACCGCCGCGCACTTTCCCACCCTGCCGTCCTTGAACCGCAGAATGGTAACGCTGCTGGTGGGATATTCGTAGCGCGAAAAGTCCTGGTTGGCGGAATGGGTGGAGTAGCTGCAAACCTGATCCACTTCCGGATCGCCCAGGCAATACAGCAGGGCGTCCATGGCGTGGCAGCCGGCGGACAGCAGGGCGCTGCCTCCGGACTCCCGGCGTATATTCCAGCGAAACTGCCCGTACCAGGGTCCGATCCCGTGGAAGTAGTCGACTTCCGCATAATGAATGGTTCCGAGCAGGCCCTGTTCGATGATCGCCCGTGTGGCCTGCAGCTGGCTCGAAAAGCGGCATTCGAAGCAGACACAGGTTTTGACCCCGGCGGCCTGCACCGCTTTCTGGACGGCCAGGCATTCCTTCCAGGATAGGGCAATCGGCTTTTCGAGAATGATATGCTTGCCGGCCTTGGCAGCAGCTACCGCCAGCCGGCCGTGCTTTTCCGGAAGATCGCAGATGGAGACTACATCCAATCCGGGATGGGCCAGCATTTCCTCGAACCGGCGATAGGTACGAATGGGGGACTGCCACTGGGCGCTGAGGTCGGCATCCGAAAGCGGCCGTGAGGAACAGACCGCCACAACCCGGGCGTTCGGATTGCGGTTGATGGCGGCGATATGGGCTCCGGCAACCCAGCCGTAGCCGACGATGCCTACGTTCAATGGTTTCAAGTCAACCTCCCTGGAATGAATCGGTATGAGCCGGGCCGGGAAAGACCGCGGAAATCCCCGGCCGCGCGGAGGGGGACGGAATTCGTGTTGTGGTTCCATTTCATGGTATTCCCTCCTGAACGGCGGATTTCATTGTATCATGCGTTGGTCGGGAGGGCACCGGCGCCGGGTACAATTTGTTTTCTGTATCAACTGGGAAATTTCGCGAAAAGGAGCCGATTCATATGGACACCAAGGAGCACACCTGGGAGAATCCGGTATTATCGCGCCTGCGCTCGGGGCAGCCCGTGCTGGCCATGACGCTGGTATCTAACAATGTGGAGGCTGCGGCCCATGCCGCCGGATTGGGCTTCCACTTCCTATGGGTGGAGATGGAGCACTCGCCCGTTACCCTGGAAACCCTGCGTACGGTGGTTCTGGCCACCCGTTTCCTGCCGGCCATGGTATTTGCGCGCGTTCCGGTGAACGAACTCTGGACCGCCAAGCGGGTGCTGGACCAGGGAGTGACCGGGGTGATTTTTCCTTTCACCGGGACACCGGAACTGGCGGCCCAGGCGGCTGCCGCGTGCCGGTACCCGCCGCTCGGAAGGCGCGGCTCCGGAGCCGGCCTGGCCACGGCTTCCTGGCCGGAGCCCGGCAGCTACTACGACTCCGCGGACCGCAACGTGGCGGTGGTGGCGGTGATCGAGGAAAAGCGCGCCCTGGACGACATCGATGCCATTGCCGCGGTCCCCGGAATTGATATCCTGTTTATCGGCACCAGCGACCTGTCGTTCTCGCTCGGACTGCGCGGCCGTCAGGACGAGCCGGAGCTGAAAGAAGCCGTCGCGCGGATTGCCGCCGCCGCCAAAAAGCACGGCAAATTCCTGGGCCGGCCGGCCAAGAATGCGGAGCAGATCCGCACTTACATGGAGCAGGGATTTCTCCTTTTCCAGGTATGCACGGAGCTGGGCCTGATGAGCCTTGGGGCCCAGCAGATCCTGAGCCCGCTGGGACTGGCCGGGCTGCCCGGAGGGAAGAAAGCCCTTTACTGATGAAGCGGTAAAAAAACCTGGAACCCCAACGTCTGCGGGTATCCCTGCCCGGGGCAGGCGCGAAGTGCGCCCAAGCCGGGCGGTATTGCGAAGCCCTTTCAGGGCTGCTGCCGCAGGCGTTCCAGCAGCCCGCGAGCTTGCGGATAATCCGGCTTCAGGCGGAGCGCTTCCTCGGCTTCCTGCCGCGCTTTTTCCATGTTGCCGCTCTGCGCATACGTTACCGCCAGGTTCAGGTGCAGGTTCGGGTTGCGCGGCGCCTGGAGGATGGCCTTTTCCAGCGCCATCACCGCCGCCGGCAGGTTGCCTGACATGCCCAGGGCGACGGCCCGCTTTTCCCCGACAGCCGGGTCCGAAGGGGATTGGGCGGCAGCGGCATCCAGGAAGCGCAGGGCTTCCGCGGGCCGGCGCAGCTCCAGTCCCAGCGTTCCCAGGGCAAGGAGGGTTTCGGTGGACCAACCGGAGGCGATCTTCAGCCCGGCCAGCCGCGCGGCTGCTTCCTCCGGCTGGCTTCCCTTGGCCAGCGCTCTCACCAGATCCAGCGCAGCGGCGTCTGCCGGCTCCCCGTCCCTTTCCGCAGCCTTTTCCAGATAAGGTACGGCTTCGGCGGCTCTGCCCTGGTCCAGCAGCACCTGCCCGAGAAGGAGGTTCGTTTTGGGCTGGTCCGGCTGGAGTTCCAAAGCCCTCCGCAAATGCGTTGCCGCGGCATCATACTCGTGCCGGTTCGCGTAGGCCAGGCCGGCCCGGTAGTGCAACAGTCCCGAGTCCCGGTGGTCCTTTTCGGTGCGCGCCAGCAGCTCCTCGGCGCGGGAGGCTTCCCCCCGCTGGATCAGCGCTACGGCCAGGCGCGCGCGCTCCTCCGGTTCCTGGTCATACTTTTCCCCGGGATCGATATTGGCTACGATGAGAAAGACCGCCAGTGCGGCAAGCGGCAGGGTCATGCGGGCCGGCTCATGCCGCAAACTCCAAAGCAGCGTGGCCGCGCGACCGGCGGCAACGGACAGCGGGACAAGAAGCGGCAGCTGATAGCGGTCAGTAACGAAAAACAGGAGAACCGAGGCCGCATAGGCCGCGGTCACCGCGGTCCAGGCTCCGATCCCCGACGGTGAAGCGCTTCCGTGCAATAAAAGCAGGAATCCGGTCATGCCGAGCGGCACCAGCAGCCAGGTCCCTACCGGCAGGAATCGGAGCCAGGTCGGCTCTTCGCGGCGGAAGAACGGATAGCTGTAATTCAGGCTCGGGCAGCCGGCGTTCAGGAGCAGAAAAAGCTTCCGGCCGGCAAGGTTCAAGGCTGCGTAAGGATTGTCCGCCATCCAGGCGAGCGCTTTACGGTAAAAGTAGGAGGAAACTTCCCGGTCCGTCAGCGCGCGGCCCAGCGCAGCGCCGGCCACCTTTCGGGCATCCGCAGCCTGTCCCCGGATGGTAGCCGATATTCCTTCGATCGGCTGATAGGCACCGTCGGCTTTGTCATGGTTGCCGATAAAGAAGTTCAGGCCGCCGTGCGAGGTGATCAGGATCGCCTCCCCGGAAACCGCCCAATTGCGAACCGTTGCGGGGGCAATGGCCAGGGCGGAACCCAGGGCTATGCCGGCGGCGATCCGCAAAGCGCTTTCCCATTTCCCGGTAGCACGCCGGGCCTGAAAAGCGGCCAGCAGGATAAGCACGGCGATGCAGAGAAGCAGGTTCGGGCGGTTCAGCGCGTGGAGCCCCAGCCCTGCGCCGGCCAGGGCCCAGGCCTGCGGCGTTTTCTCGCGGGCGGCCCGCGTGACCAGGAATCCATCCAGGGCCATCAGCACCGGGTCCAGGGCCGATTGGAGGATGACCACCTCAAAGAAGGTCAGGATGCCCGACAGGGCCAGAAGCGCTCCGGTGACAAGCGACGACGGACGATCGAACCAGCGCCTGGCGGTCGCCATGGCGAGCCCTACGCCCAGGGTGCCGAGAACCGCTTGCACCAGGCGCGCTGCCAGCAGGGAGGGGCCGGCGATCCGGAAAATCAGGGCCAGGAAGTAAATGTAAAGCGGGGAAGCATAAAAGGCTTCGGAGCCGAAGAGCCAGTCGCCGCCGGCCACGCGCTGGGCGGCCTCCACGTAGAAGGCCGTATCCAGGGCGCCCATCGGCTGCAGCATCGGGTGATCGGACAGTTGCAGCGCCACGACCAGCTTGATGAGCAGAGCGCCGGCCAGCAGCAGTGCTGCCGGCCAGCCGATGCGCGGTGCGGGTTCCGGCTGTTTGCCCGCAGCGCCCGGAGCGGTCGGGTCCGAACCACGGCGGGCAGGGGCTTTTTTTCTTTTGGACATAAAAAATGATACCAGCTTGGAATCGGGCCGCCAGGTCTTCCGGGTCAATCGGGCGGGGGCCGGCTGTCATGCCGGCCGCCCGCAGAAAAAGCGGCGAACCTTCAGGCCCGGAGCCTGGCGAGCTCGGCTTCGTCCAGGGTCAAGCCCAGGCCCGGCCCGTCGGGAACGGTCATGTGGCCCTTTTCCAGGACGGGCATGTTGGGGAATACCTTTCGAAGCGCTTCCGCCTTCTCCATGTCGTAGTTGAATTCCTGGGGATTTTCGGTGCGGCTGAATGCGGCCGTGAAGTGCAGATTGGCGGTATTGCCGACGGAAGGCTGGGTCTGGTGGGGTACCAGAATCCGGTCGTGAGCCGCCGCCAGGGCGGCAATCCGCACCGCTTCGGTAATTCCCGCACACTTCACCAGGTCCGGCTGAACGATGTCCACCTGGGCGACCTCGATCAGATCCCGGAACTGCCAGAGAGTGTATTCCTGTTCTCCCGCGGCAACCGGCATGTCCAGCGCCGCGGCCACCTGCGCCAGTCCCCGGTAGTCGTGCTGGGGGACGGGCTCTTCGTAATGCACGATGCCCAGCTGGTCCTGCAGCCGCCGTCCCATGCGTATCGCGGTGGATACGGAGTATCCGTTGTTGGGGTCGAACCCCAGGTCGATCTTGCTGCCGACCACCCGGCGAACGGTGCTGATCAGCTGCCAATCCTGCTCCGGCCTCACGTCGGTGCGCTGGTTTCCCCAGTCCATCCGGATCTTGATGGCGGTAAAGCCGCGGGATACCGCCTCCGAGGCGCGGCGGGCCATATCTTCGATGCTGGTGGAGGCCCCCCCGCCGATGCTGGCGTACATGCGCACCCTCTCCCGACGCCTGCCGCCCAGCAGCCGGTGCAGCGGCTGCCGGGTGACTTTGCCGAAAAGATCCCAAAGGGCAATATCGATGCCGGCAATGGCCTCCGGCTGAATTCCCATGACCCCCAGCTTGTAGGTGCTGTAAAACATGGCTTCCCACAGCAGGTTGATATCCAGGGGATTCCTGCCCAGAATTTTGGGGGCCAGCGCCTGCTCGATCATGGCGGCAATCACCCGGATGTTCATCGGGCTGCATTCGCCGATGCCGGTGAGCCCTTCACTGGTGCGCAGAAGCACCAACAGAGTTCCGGTCTTCAGGATCCACGGCTCCACCGCGGTGATTTTTAGGCCGGGCTCCCGCGGGGCGGTCTGCGCGGCGAACAGCGGCCGGTGCAGGGCCGCAGAGGCCGCCAGTCCCAGCGGGCCGCCGGCCAGAAAATCTCTTCGCTTCATGACAGGGGTCTCCTTCCCAAAAGGTGGGACTATTTCGATTGGAAATGGCGGTCGGCAAATTTCAGGTACTGTTCCCAGTCGTACTCGGTGATATTGTGCTTGCCGGCGCGAATATGATATCCGATAAAATCGCCGACCGGCTGGTGAACCGGCGGCATCCGGTCCGTTCCCAGGCCGGCTTTGGAGAAAAGGGCATAAGCGGGCTCCGCGTTTTTAGCGCCCAGAAACTCGCCGAGGGGATCGGCCCAGAGATCCTCCTCGGCACTGGCCACATAGAGCGGCCGCGGAGCGATCAGGGCCAGCAGCATGTGCTGGTCGAAGGGGAGCGCCTCCTCCCGGTCGTTGTATTTCCGGAAGCTGGTGCAGAACCAGTGAGGGAAGGAGGTGTTGATCCGACCGACGGTCTCCCCGAAATTTCTTTTGCTCAGGGCGGCTCCGCCGCATCCGGAATCGTTGGAGATGACCAGGGCAAAACGCCGGTCCTGGGCTCCGGCCCAGAGGGCCGCTTTCCCCAGGCGGGAATGGCCATGAACCGCCACCCGTCGGGCGTCGATGGCTTTTTCCTTTTCCAGGACGTCCAGGATCCGGCTCAAACCCCAGGCCCAGGCTCCGATGGCGCCCCACTCGTCGGCCGCCGGGGTTTTCTGGCCCGGGCGGTAAAAAAGCGGCTGAATGCCGTTCTGGAAGCCGTCGTCAAAATCCGGGTCCATATCGTTGTAACAGGCGGTGACCACCGCATATCCCCGCGCCAGCACTTTTTCCACCATCCACCGGGAGGCATCGACGCCGCGGGACGACTCCGTGGCGCGATGATCGATGATTCCGTTGTCCCGGTTTTCCCGCTGCCAGGACCTGGAAATCAGAATGGCGGGATCGGAGTGGACCGCCTGGTTTCCGTTGAAATTCAGGCCGAGAAAGGCCGGTACCGGCCTGGCGGCCTGATTCGGCAGGTAAATCAGCACATCGAGGCGTGGACCGTTCAGCTTTTCTCCCAGAAAAAGGGCCAGCTGTTTGCGGGTGGCCTTGCCGCCCAGGGCTTTGGTGTCTTCTTCTATGACCTGCCGCCGAATCTCGATGCGCTTTTTCGGGGTTCGGCCATACATTTCGCTCTCCAGCATCCGCAGGATTTCCGGGCGTCGCCACTTTTCCCAGTCCTGCACGGTGAGTGCCTTTTTCCCGTTCCCGCCGGTCAGCAGGTCAGGGAGAGTGTACGGCTTTACCTTGCTCTCCTCCTGGTTGACGGCATTCTGGGCTGCCGGGCGGGTAGCTGCCGCCGGGAGCCAAAGGGCCAGGAATATCAGTCCGGGAAAGAAAGTCCATTTAGAAATCATGGGATTGCCTCCTTAATCTGTCTATGCAGAACGAACCGAATGATCTTAAAGCCGGCCCGGCAGGAATGTCAATCCACCCGGCCGGCGGAGTATTCCTCGCTGTGTCTTCACCGGTAAACGAAAGGGAAATGATACCTGTTGGGAGGAGGGGGATTGGGCTGGCAGGAGGGGAACCGGAATGTGCCGATGCGGGTTTTCCAGGAGCCGGGACTGTCTTCCGTAAAATATTCATTGGTGTACCAGAAGGTGCAGCCGTCGATCGGATCCACGTTCATGGAGCTGTAGTCCCCCCAACGGTCGCAGGGCCGTCCCCCGCAAAGGGTGCTCTGCGGTCCCGTTCCCTCGAACAGGGAGGTTTCCGATTGGGTCAGTTCTCCCAGGGGATCTCCGGCCAGGCGCCCGGCATAGCGGATCGATGGGAAGAGGCTGGCTCCGGAGACGCTGTAGCCCATTGCCATGTTGCCGTCCTTGTCCAGGGCCATGCTGGCAATCCAGCGGTGGTTGGAATCCGGCTGAAAAGTACCCTGCTGGCGGATGCCGGGTGCGGAGCCGCCGGGGTCCTGGATCTGGTACCAGCGAATGCCGGCGATTCCACCGGAATCCACGGTGTGATTCAGCCATAGCGATTCCACGCCCCCCAAACGGCTGTACCGGTTGTACATCATCAGCCGGTCGCCAAGCGCGTCGAGGCTGGTGGTGCTGTTCTTTTGCGGGATCAGCGCCAGCCGCTCGGTCCAGGGAGCGACGGAAATTTCCACCGGCCCGGTCAAAGTGGAACCGGCTGCCGGACTGGTCCAATCGACATGAAACCGGAAGAGGTGAAGGATCCCGGAATCGGCGAGCCGGACCAGGTAATTGGGCGCGCCTATGGGAGGCGCCGTCCCGTGCTGGTGGCTGGGAAGCAGTGTGGGCCTGGTGGAAGCCAGATCGAAAGAAATATAGGAAAAAGGAAGTCCGTTGAGCATTTCGCTGCGGTTCAGAGCCCAGACCCGGTTGCCCTGGAATTCGTTGGAGGAATAGGTGAAAAGGTCGGCAGTCAGGTAGTAGGCGTCCGGCCACACGGATAATTTGGGATAGTCGTTCAGCAGGGTGGCATGGGCCAGGAAGGCGTATTTCCACCAGCCCCCCAGGACAGGGTCGCTGGTTTTGGAAACCGCCAGGCATTCATAAAAGGGTCCGGAGGTGCTGGCCCAGGCGAAATCGGAAACGATCCACCGTCCGGCCAGGGAATCGTACAGGACGATCGGATCTCCCCGATTGTAGGAATCGCAAAGGGTTCCGGTGGGGGTCGGGTTACGGAAAAAGTCGTTGTAGCGGAAGGCGGCCAGCTGTACTCCCGCCTTGCTGAAAATTGCAATGGAAGTGTTTACTGCCTGGACGTAGTGGTCGCTTCCCACATCGCCGTTCGGATCCGGGGGGAATCCGGAGCCATAGCCGGCCAAGTCCATGCCCGCGAACTGGAGCAGGGGGCCCGGCATGGCGCCGGTGGGGGAAAATTCCCGGCGAACCGGATCGAGCAGGGCCAGCGGAGACCGGAGCAGGGTGCCGGCGGTGGAAGCTGTTCGAAAACGCGGCGTTTCCTGAAGGGTTTCCGGCCGGCTCGCCGGCAGAAGGCGGACGTCTCCGCTGAAGGAAACGGCAGGTCCTGTCCGGCCGACGACAGGCCGGTACGGAGGAGCGGCAGGTCGGGGTTCCCGGGCATAGAAGGGATCGGGAAAAAGGAGCCCGGCCAGCAGGATCGGAAGAAGCCGGTTTCGCTCCGGGTACCTTGCCGAACCATCGATATTTATTCCCACTTTTCCCATCGAATTTACCTGTTTTGGTTTATAGTACAGGGAGTCAAGGCCATATTAGTACGAGATTTGCAGGGAAAGCAAGGCAAAAAAGAAAAGTAGTATAAATAGCCGGCCAGCCGGAGATGGAAAGATGATCGACATGGGGAGAATATCCCGCCGGGCCATGATGGCCTCCGTGGGCACCGGTGGTGCCGCCACTGCCCTGGCGGCTTCCAGGACTGTGGTGCCCGGACTCAAACCTCAACCTTTTCGGTTTTGCCTGAATACGGGGACGCTGCGGGGCTTCAAGCTGCCTCTGGACCAGCAGCTTCCGCTGATTGCCAAGGCAGGCTACCAGGCGGTGGAGCCCTGGGTGAGCGAACTGACCGATTATACGAAAGCAGGTCGCCCCCTCCGGGACTTGCGGAAGCGTATGGCGGATCTCGGACTGACCGTGGAGAGTGCCATCGGATTTTCCAAGTGGATTGCCGAGGAGGAAAAGGTCCGGGCGGAGGGGATCGAGCAGCTCAAAAGGGAGATGGACTTGCTGTCGCAGCTCGGTGCCACGCGAATCGCAGCCCCGCCCGCCGGAGCGACCGGGGAGCCGGAGATCCACCTGAAAAAGGCGGCGGAGCGCTACCGGGCGATTCTCGAGCTGGGCGATTCCTTCGGAATTGTTCCCCTGCTGGAGCTCTGGGGCTTTTCCCGCAACCTGGGCCGGCTGGCGGATGTCCTCTCCGTGCTTCTGGAATGCAGCCACCCCAAAGCCGGCCTGATCGCCGATGTCTATCATCTGTATAAGGGCGGATCGGGCTTCGAAGGGCTTCGTCTACTCAGTGCGGGCTGCATGCCGGTATTTCATCTGAACGACTATCCTGCCCAGCCGGAGAGGGAGAAAATCAGCGATGCCGACCGCGTATTTCCCGGAGACGGAGTGGCGCCCCTTTCTTCCATTCTGAACAGCCTTCGGGCCTCCGGCGGCGGCCAGGTTCTGTCTTTGGAGCTTTTCAACCGCTCCTACTGGCAGAAAGACGTCCGCTGGGTGCTGGCCACCGGGATCGAAAAGATGAAGGCGGCCGTCCGCCGGCCGTGAGCATGCATCCGGCTGTATTCCGGGAACAACCGCCGTCTATTTCAACCTGCTTTCTTCAAGAGAAACCCCATGACGTGGGATTATAATTCCGGCCAGTTCGTCCTGCTGCTTTTCGCCTCGCTCGCGGTTTTATTTCTTCCCGGCTACGTGGCTCTTCGCCTGCTGCTGTGGAAAGGGAAAGATATCGGCCAGACGATGGCGCTCTCCGTTGGATTAAGCCTTTCCGTTGGGCCGCTGGCGGCGGAGCTTTTCTTCCACTTGCCCTGGGAGCCGCCATCGTATGCTTTCCTGCTGGCGGTTATCTTCGTGACGATTCTTTCCCTGGGCTTCGCTTTATCCAATATTTTTCGCAGGGGCAGCGGCTGGGTATCCGCCGGCCTGGTCCTCGGTGCCTTCACGGCCGCCGGCTGGCGCCTCTGGCAGGTGCGCCATCTGGTTCTGCCCGCCGGCACGGAGTCGCTGAATCATGTGCTGATCACCAGGAAAATTCTGGAAATGGGCCGCATTCCCGAAAACCTAGAACCTTACCTCGGAGCGCCTTTTCACGGCTACTTCAGCTTTGATGTCCTTTGTGCCGCTTTTGCCGGCCTGGCGGGGTCCACCCCGGCACAGGCGGTGCTCCTTCTGGGCCAGGTTCTCAACGGGCTGGCGGTGCTGTCCCTGTACCGGCTGGCCGTGCCGTTGCTGGAAGACCGGGGGCATGCGGCCATGGCCGCCGCCCTGGCGCTTTTCCTGGTGCCGCAGCCGGCCGATTATTCTTCCTGGGGCGGCTATTCTTTGCTGGTTGGCGCGGTGCTGCTGCCTCTGGCTCTGGCGGAAATTCTGATCTGGTACCGGGATCGCGACGGAGGTTCGCTCCTGCGCCTGGCACTGCTGACCGCCGGAACCCTCCTGGCTCATTTCATTTCCGCGCTTTTGCTGAGCCTATTCCTGGCAATCTGGCTGGCCGCGGAAATGCGGGCTTCCCGGCGGGCCGGACAGCCGGCCTGGTCGGACTGGGCCAAGGTAGCGGCCAGCCTGCTGGCGGGTTTGTTGCCCGCCTATCCCTGGCTGCACCGCAGCTGGGTTTTTGCCGGCCAGTGGGCGGAGTCTTATGGGGTGACGCGTTGGGATGCCCTGACGCGGTTTTTTCTGCCTCCGCCCGAGGCGGGGGCCTCCCTCTTTGCGGAACCCTGGAATCTGTTCTTCCTGGGCCTGGTTGCCATTGGAGGGCTGGCGTTTGCCTGGATGGATTCCAAAACCCGGTTGTTTGCCGTCTGGTCTTCGGCTTTCCTGCTGGCCCTGATCCCCGGAATGGCGGCCGGGCAGAGTACGAGCCCTGCGGATCCGTTTCTTCTTTTCCAGTTCATACCGCTGTCGCTTTGTTTCGCGTTGTTTTTCTCCCGGATTCAGTCGCTCCGCTCCGTCTTTCACGGGCGTAAATCGGCACGGCACCTGATGCTGGGTCTGGCTTTGTTTGTGCTGGCCTCCGGGTTGGCGCAACACCACACCCTGCGCCGCACGGAGATGGTGCTGGCAGAAAAAGAGGACCTGGTTGCCTTTCGATGGCTGGAGGAAAACGTCAGCCGCCGCGCCCGATTCCTGGTAAACGCGGCTTACCGCGAGGGAGTCGGCTATCGCGGCACGGATGGCGGTGCCTGGATTCTTCCCCTGACTGCCCGGTGGACGACCGTTCTGCCGCCGGTTGCCGGGATAGCCCCCAAAGCGGATGCCGAACAGGTGGAGGACCGCGTCCGCCGCTCGCTGGCGCCGAACGGCTGTGACGATTCTTTCCGGCGGTTTCTGGAAGCGGAAAAGATCACCCACGTTTACCTGGGGGCCCGTCCCGGTAAATGGAAACCGCAAGACCTGGACGGCTGCCCGATCCTGGGAGAGGTCTTCCGCCTCGGCCCGGTACGGATCTATCGCGTGAACTCCTGAAGAGCCGGCGCGCTCTTCCCCCTTCCTTACCTTCCCGTCTTGCTGTGAAATGATCGGGCTTACAGGAAGAAAGAAAGAGCGGGAAGAACAGCGAAAGAGCCTGTTGTCAGGAGCTTGGTTTTTTGCCGCTCGTAGGTCTTACTTCGGATCTTCCAGGTGCGGCCGGGTCAGGTCGGCGCGGATCCGGTACCCCTCGGCATTGTTGTGCAACCGGTCGGCTACGAAAAGATCCTCGCGCGGCTTCCGGTCCGGGCCCAGAAAGGCATCCCAGATGTCGATGTAATCCAGGCCCGGATGGGAGGCAACGAACTCCCGTATCAGGCGGTTGGCCTCCTGCTGCTTTTCCGCCTGCGCCCAGCGCGACGGGCTGGGGTTGATCGACATGAAGGCAATCGTCACTGAGGGCAGAGCGGCTCGGACCTTTTTTACAAAGGCCTGGAAGCCCTCCAAAACCTGCTGCGGAGTTTTTCCGGCATGGATATCGTTTCCCCCTTCCTGCAGGACGATCCGCTTCGGCCGGTAGGGGATGACAATCCGGTCCGCAAAGTAGACCGCATCCTCCATCTGTGATCCGCCGAATCCGCGGTTGATGACCGTCTTGCCCGGAAAATCCTGCGCCAGCGTTTTCCATAGCCGGGTGCTGGAAGCACCGAGGAAGAGAATCGCGCCGGCCGGCGGAGGGTTGACTTTGTCGGAAGCTTCAAACACCAGGATGTCCTTTTCCCATTTTACGCCGGGAGAGGATTGCGCCACGGCCGCAGCCGGCAGCAGCGCCCCAAGGCAAAGCAGGGCGACGGCCGGTAGAAAAATCCGTTGTTTCCATGTGGGAGCATCGATTCGGTTCATACAGTCCAACCCTCACGAAAATCCGGCTTCAGGAACGCATTGGCTGTGCCGGTGTTGGTAAAAAGCATCTGTTCTTCATTCCAGTAGAGTTTTTCATTGACCCGTTCGGCGATGGCACCCATGAGGATCGCCTCCACCATTTTGCCGACCTCCTCGAAGCTGGCACAGGGCTTCTGCCCGTTCTTGATGCAGTCCAGCCAGTTGCGATGGTGTCCCGAAAAACGAGGCAGCGTTTTGGGCGGGCGCCGGTAAGCCTGCATGGCCGCTTCGGGAATCAGCCGGGGAGATTCCGCCCACCCTCCTCCCAGAATTTTACCCTTGTCTCCCACAAAAAGTATTCCATGGCCGCTGCGGCTGATCCTTCGCAGCGACTCCAGCTCGGGAGGCGAGGGCGGTGCCAGCCCGCCGTCATACCACGTAACGCGCACCGGAGGCATCCCCTGGCGGGAAGGAAAATCGAAATAGACCAGAGACGCGGTGGGGTAGGTTTCCTCGCCGGCTCCATAGGAGGCGGCTTCAATGGTGCTTGGGTATCCCAGCCGTAGGGCCTGAAAGGCGGGGTCCAGGTGGTGGCAGGCATAATCGCCCAGCGATCCGACGCCAAAGTCATGCCATAGCCTCCAGGTTACCGGAGCATAGGCATTATGGTAAGGCCGAGAGCGGGCCGGCCCCAGCCACAGGTCCCAGTTCAAACCCTCGGGCACAGGCATGGTTTCCCTGGGCCTCTGCTTCCATTCGTAGGCAAGTCCGGGGGCCGCCCAGGCGTGCACTTCCCGCACCGGCCCGATGGCTCCGTCCCGGATCCACTCACAGAACAGCTGCATTCCTTCCCCGCTGCGCCCGAAGTTGCCCATCTGGGTGGCCACCTTGGCGACCCGGGCTGCCTCCACCACTTTCCGGGTTTCCTGAATGGTGCGGCAGAGAGGCTTCTCCGTGTAAACGTGCTTGTTCCGCAGCAGGGCGGCCATGGTAACCACCCCGTGGGCGTGATCGGGTGTGGCTACCAGGACGGCATCGAGGGCTTTCTCCTTATCCAGTAGCTCCCGGAAATCGACATAACCGGTGCAGGGCATTTGGATGCCGCGTCTTTGGGAATCTTCACGGATCATGGCCAGCACCGGAAGCCGTCCGGCGGTTCCTTTATAGTAAAACCGGTTGTAATCCGCCTGTTCGTTGGGGTCGGCCACGGCGACGATTCGTACGTCCGGCTGCTGGAGGAGCGCCCTGGCGTTCACCTTGCCCTGCCCCCCGGCGCCGATGAGAGCTACGTGAATCCGATCGCTGGGCGCAGTGGTACCGGCGCCGAGCACATGGCGAGGCAGGAGAAAAAAGGGCGCGGCGGCGGCACGGAAAAACTCCCGCCTGCCGCTGTTTTCCGGGCCATGGTCCGGGGTCGCTTTCCTTTTTTTTCCTGTCTGTTGTGCCATTGTCCAAACGCGATAAGGCTGGGGAGGAGCGGCACCGTCGCTTCGGCCCGCTCGCCGCGCCAATTCTATCCCGATTTTCCCTCGGGGGAAAAGAAGGCTGCGGCTGCCTCTGGTCCCGGAAGGAGTTGGACGGCAGGGAGAAGCAGGTATAATAGGGTGTCTGACGGAACCAGGGAGGAAGCGTTTTTTTACCGATTGCCGAAAGGAATAAAGGAGATCACCGTGGGTAAATACAAACTTGATCCGGTCGCTGTCGCACCCGTTCACACTCGCTATCGTACCATCCGGACCCCGATCCCTGTTCCCGAATCCGTTCCCATCCTGCAGTCGCTGGCCGAAAGCGAGCCCCAGTCGATGGCCGGGCAGCCGCCGATTCTGTGGCATAGAGCGGAAGGGTTTCAGGTGTGGGACCGGTGGGGGAACTGCTGGATTGACTGGTCCTCCGGGGTTCTGATCACCAACGCCGGGCACGGGCGGCCGGAAATCCGGGAGGCACTCAAGGCAATCATCGACCAGGGGCTTTTATGCACCTATGTCTTTCCGCACGAAAAGCGCGTCGAGCTGGTCCGCATGCTGCAGGATATTTCCCCGGATCCCGCCGCCTACCACGTCTTTCTGCTCAGCACCGGGAGCGAAGCCACGGAAAACTGCATCAAGCTGGCCAAAACCTACGCACTGGAAAAATACGGGCGGCAAAAGAAATATTTCCTGTCTTTCCGCAATTCCTTTCACGGCCGGACGCTGGGTGCCCAGCTGGCCGGAGGTATGGACAAGCTGAAGCGGTGGATCGTGGACGAAGGGCAGACCTTTATTCAGGTGCCGTTCCCCGACGGTTATAAGAACCCGGACACCTCCTTCGACCTGTTGCGGCAAACCCTGGACCGAGTGCAAGTCAAGCCGCAGGACATCGCCGGGATGATGACCGAAAGCTACCAGGGGGTGGGACCGGACTTTTTGCCGGAAGAGTATGCCCGGCAACTGGACCACTTTTGCAAGGAAAACGATATCGTCACCATTTTCGACGAGGTGCAAAGCGGATTCGGGCGGACCGGCCGCATGTTTGCCTTCGAGCATTACGGGGTGAAGCCGGATCTGATCGCCTGCGGGAAGGGGATTTCCTCTTCTCTGCCGATCGCCGCGGTCATCGGCCGCAAGGAGATCATGAGCCTGTATCCTCCGGGATCGATGACTTCCACTCACTCGGCCAGCCCGCTGCCGGTGGTTTCGGCCATCGAGAGCCTGAAGCTGATCCAGCGCGAAGGGCTGGTCGAGCGCGCCGCCAGCCTGGGCGGGATTCTCGTCCCGGAGGTCCACCGGATTCAGCGTAAATACCCGTCGGTATTGGGCTGTGCCCAGGGGCGCGGCCTGGTGGCCGGCATCCAGGCGGTCCGTCCCGGCACGCGGGAACCGGATTCCGAACTGGCCCAGGCCATCAACGAGCGGTGTCTCCAGAAGGGGCTGCTGATGTTTGCCCCGGTGGGCGTGGGTGGGGAGTGCCTTAAGATCGCTCCTCCCCTGGTCATCACGGAAGATGCCTTGCGGGAAAGCCTGTCGGTGTTCGAAGAAGCCTGTGACGATGTGCTGGGCCGCTGAGCCGCCATTTTTCTTTGGAAGGGAGAAACTGTACCATGACTCATGACCGGTTGGATGTCGCCATTGTCGGCGGGGGAATGATAACCAACGACCTGCTCCTGCCCAGCATTTACCACATGCAGAGGGAGGGGTGGATCGGCCGGATCCAGGTGTGCGCTCTGAACAGCGCCCCGCTCCGGGCGCTGGCGGAAAATCCGGAAATCCGGGAGGCCTTTCCGGATCAGACCTTCGAGCCTTTCCCGTCGCTGGAGGAGGCACCGCAAAAGGATTTTCCGGATCTCTACCGGGAAGTCCTGTCCCGCCTGGCTCCCTACCAGGCGGTTGTGGTGGCCATGCCGGATTCCCTGCACTACGAGGTCATCCTCGAGGCCCTTAAAAACTGTCAGCATGTGTTGTGCGTCAAGCCGCTGGTTCTGCGGCACGAGCAGGCGCTGGAAATCGAAAAGCGGGCCTCCGAAAAGGGGCTGTTTGTCGGCGTCGAGTACCACAAGCGGTTCGACCGGCGGGCTCTGATCGCCCGCCGCGAATACCGGCGCGGCCGGTGGGGGGAATTCGTGATCGGGGAGGCCAAAATGATCGAACCATACTCCTACCGGTTTTCCAACTTTCAGAACTGGTTTACCGTGGACGTCACCGATCCTTTCGTCTATGTGGGCTGTCACTACGTGGACCAGGTCTGGTTCATTACCGGGCTGCACCCGGTCACCGTTTCGGTGACCGGAGTGAAGGGCCGGTTTCCCAACGGCAACGAAGGCTACCTTTGGGCCAACGGGCGGGTCATTTTTGAAAACGGCGCCATCCTCAATGTGACCGATGGCCTGGGATACCCCGACGATGCGGCCGGCAGCAATGAGCAGGGGCTGGTCCTATATTTCGAAGGCTCGGGGCAGTGCGGCTATCTGCGCCACAATGACCAGTTCCGCGGAGTGGAGCACAGCTACCTGGACGGGAAAAAATTCAATTACATCAATCCCGATTTCTATCGCCTGGCGCCCTGGGAGGGGAAGGGATATAAGCCGGTCGGCTACGGTTATGACTCCGTGGCCGCCATTCTCGGAACCATCCGGCGAATCGGCCGGAACACCGACGGAATGCAGGAAGGCGAAGCCCTGCGCAAACGGCAGGAAATGATTCACCAGGTCGATGAGATGGGGATCATCGCCACTCCGGCCAATTCCAGCATCAACGAGTTGGTAGTGGAGGCGGCGCGGGAATCCATCCGCAATGGGGGCGATCTGGTTCACATCCGTTATGGGGAATCGCCCCGAATCGAGAGAAAGTACGCGCGCTAGTTTTTTGTGAGCTGAAACACCGTTTCTTTGTTTTTCCTCCTTTTTTTGGCGGAGTAATTGACGGACTTTTTATCTGTTTGGTATAGTGTTTCCGGTTGATTTTACATAGTTTTTACAAATGGGGGGGGTCCCTTCTCTGGAGGAGAGAGGGGTACGGGGGCAAACAGACTCATTTTCCCTGGCCTGGCAACAGTCCTTTTCCTGTCAGAAGTCAATTTCCTCGGGATATCCGGATGGTAAAGTATAAATGAAGGATTCGCTGTCGGTTTCGGCATTTTTTCCTGCATATAATGATTCCGCTACCATTGCTTCTCTGGTCATTACCGCTCATCTTACCCTGGCAAGCTTCTGTCGGGATTACGAGATCATCGTAATTAACGACGGGAGTCGGGATCATACCCTGGAGGTTCTGCGCGAGCTGGAACGTAAGTACGCCTTCCTCAAGGTGGTCGACCATGGAGTCAATCGGGGATACGGCGCCGCCCTGCGCACCGGCTTTGCCACGGCATCCAAGGACTGGATCTTCTATACGGATGGAGATGCGCAATATGATGTCCGAGAGATGGTCAAGCTGGCAGGGCAGGCGGTAAACGGGGTGGATGTAGTAAATGGTTATAAGATCGAGCGCAACGACCCTTATTACCGCACGCTCATCGGCGGACTTTATAATTTCCTGGTCAAGCGCCTTTTCGGCCTGAAGATCAGGGATACCGACTGTGACTTCCGCCTGATCCGCCGCAGCGTTTTCGACCGGGTCCAGCTTGAGGCCTCTTCCGGGGTCATCTGCGTGGAAATGGTGCGTCGGTTCCAGGACGCCGGCTGCGTATTTCGCGAGGTTCCGGTCCACCATTTTTTCCGGGCATTCGGACGATCCCAGTTTTTCAATTTCCGCCGGCTGTGGCGCACTCTGATCGAGCTGCTGCTGTTCCGGATGAAGTTGTGGCGGGAAAACCGGGACGTGCCGGCCGGCGCAAAACCTCTGCCCTCCGGAAACCTTGCCCGGCCGCTATCCTCCGGCGGCACCCTTAGGAAATAAAGTCATTAAGAGGATGCTTTTTAAAAGTCTTTTTCACAGAAATTCGATCGGCTTCCTTTCCACCGTTTCCCTGACCCGCACCGCTTCTGCCCGCTTCTGGCCGGACGTTTCCCGCTGGGCCGCCATCCTGGGCAACGGTTATTCGCTTCTGGGGCTGAGCTTCCTGCTCTCCTTTTTTCTGCGCCTTCCCTATTTTCAGCACGATTTCATTTTTATCGACGAAGCCTGGTGGGCCAACGGAGCCAGAGCCTGGCTGCAGGGGGATCTTCTTTACCGCGACATCTGGCTGGACAAAAATCCGCCCATCTTTGTTCTGTGCGGGCTGCTCTTCCGGTTCTTCGGCGTGCACATGGATGCCATTCACTTCGGCTCGCTGGCTCTGGTTCTGGGCATTTCTCTTCTGCTGTTCGCGATCGGGACCACCTTCTGGAACCGGAGAGTCGGAGGACTGGCGGCTTTGTTCTACGCCATCGCCAGCACCACCTACTATATTCCGCGCATCATCGGGATGAATACCGAAACCCTGATGGTGGCCTTCACCACCGCGGCCGTCTTTTTCTTCCTGCTGGGCCTGAAAGAGGGGCATCGGACCGCTTTCTTTCTCGCCGGACTGCTTTCTTCGCTGGGCTTTCTGACCAAACCGGTGGCCATTACCCAGGTCGGGCTGTTCGGCCTTTTCCTTCTGCTGAAACGGGACGGTCCTCAAAAGATCTGCTGGAGGGAGCTGCTCTGCACCGCCGGCGGTTATTCCCTCGGCCTTCTCGCCATGGTATCCTACCTCCAGTCCAAGGGAATTCTGGAAGACTGGTGGAACCAGGCCATTCTCTACGGGTTCCGTTACGTGGGCGCAATCCCCTGGGACACCTATCTGATCAACCTGGTTCGGAAAAGCGGCGCTTTCATGATGATCTATCTCTGGCTTTTCCTGCTGATTGCCGCCGCTCTGTTTCGCCAGAAATCCTATTCCCTGCAAATGAAAGTCCTGGCCCTTTGGGCGGCAGCGGACGCCATCGGAGCGCTTGCCGGCCGCCGGCTCTACGCCAACTACTTCATTCAGGCGATACCGTCGCTGTCTCTGCTGGGTGCGGTGGGCGCCCATTTCCTTGCCGGCCAGTGGGAGAAGAAGAATTCCAGAAGAGTCCTTCAATGGAGCATGGCCACTTTTCTGATCGTTTTCACCTGGTTTCACACCCGCACTCTTTTTCATTGGTGGACCTGGCTGACTCCTTCCGCGCAGCACAGCCATGTCCGGATGTGGGATATGCATAAGGAGACCCGGCAGCTCCAGTCGGCTGCGGACTTCATCCGCTCCCGGACGGAACCCCGGGACAAGCTTTTCATCTGGGGTTCCAAGAGCCAGCTTTACTTTTTAACAGGGAGGGATTGGGCCGTCCCATCCATGGACTTTGACGTGGCCGATGATGTGCCGCCGCGTGTTTCCACCCGGGAAGTCCGCCTGGCGGCGATTGAATCCCTGAAGCAGGCCCCTCCGAAGTACATCATCGACGTTCAGCAGAAGCTGCCCCTGGAAAAGGACCCGGACTTCAAAGGTTTCGTGGAGCAGCACTATGACCTGGAAAAGCGATTCGGCGAGTGGAGGCTGTTCCGCCTGCGGGAAGCCGAAGGGGGATAAGATCCCCACCGGGACACCGGACAAAAGGCAGACCTCGGCGGAGGGTAGTCGTCTCCAGGATCTGCCGTCCGGCGCGCCGTATGGCGCTTTCCCGGCTTCGTGAGAACCGGCACAGGATTCCTTCTCCCCGGTCTGCCTATGGAATGGCATGCCGCTTTACTTTCCCCGTGTGCCCATGGTAGGTTGATAGCCGTTTTGTCCGTCCGCGAATGCGCACCGGCCGGGAGCAGAACCTGCTTCTGGTCTTCAACCTGGTCTTTCCGGTGGGGTCCATGATGACCATTTTCGCCCTGGCCGGCCCTTCCGGGTCGGGGAAATCGACCATCCTGCGCCTGCTGCTCGGCTTCGAGACGCCCGGCTCCGGCTCCATCCGCTACGGCGGCAAGGATCCGGCCGCTCTGGACGTGCACAAGCTGCGCCGGTGGAACCTCGGCGTGGTCAGGCAGGGCTCCGGCCTGCGGACGTCCATCGGTGAAGGCAGCCGCTCGTTTGGCATGGCACGAGGGAAATAAATTCTGCCGCGGCAAGAAAAGGCCAGGATCTTTTCGTGACGGCAGTCCGGGTTTTCACAATAGAGGCGGGCGAAGCCGCGATTCGAGTTGCCGCAATCCAGGAATAGTTCTACAAGAAAAAATAGGCTCGCGGTTGCCGTGAGCTCTTCTCCAGCTTTAAGAGCAACCTCGCTCCATTGGTTACTTCGGCGTCGACGAAGATGATTTGTTATAAGATTTTCTTCAAATCATCTGTTGTGATTTCACAATCACGCATGACTTGAGCCATTAGGCCTCGCCCGATAGTTTCGCCGGAGTGAGAGGGAACTACAGTGCAACGGCCATCGGGATGCTGGAGAAAATGGTGACTGCCTTTTGTGCGGATTTCTGCAAAGCCCATTTTCTTGAGGGCTTTAATCAGACGATTTCCAGTGACGGAAGGAAGAATACTCAAGAGTTAACCGCCACACGCTGCACGCCAATGAATTCAGTTGATGCCGGTCTTTCCACTTCCAGGCATAGCTCGATTGCTTCTTTTATTCTTTTCATAAGAGCATCGAGCGACTTGGCCTGAGTATGGCAACCTCGCAATGTTGGTACGGATGCAACAAAGTAACCATCTTCGTCTTTTTCTATAATGACACTGAATTCTCTCATCATTGAATTTTTCTCCTGATTTTTTATAGCACAAGAGAGTTTCGCGTTCCTCTGGAAAATCGGGGCCAACGCTCCGCATTACCGGCCGGCAATGGAGCGCAGCGTAATTGCCGGTCCGAGTTGATGCGGTCGGTAGGCGAGAATCATTATAACTCGCCGCCTGATTCACTTAGCATCAAGACCTGTCCGGCCAAATGGACCTCTGCCATACCGAATTCGGAAAATGATCCAGCCCAGACATATTTTGCTTCCACTTACAATGTTCCCTAATAACGAATTTGTATGTGTCCGAGTACTGTCTGTCGGCAAAATAAGTCACCATTAATATTAACAAAAGTATGTCCATACGATCCACGCCACGCATCCGAGGGAAGAACAACGTCCGCAGCACCCTTGCTGAAAGTATTGACGCTGCTGAACACGGGTTTGATGACTTAGGAAGAAAGACGCCCAAACGGTCGCCGGCGCTACCGTGCCTTGCTCTTCGCTCCCGGTAACAGGACTCCTCCCGGACCCCGACGATACTCCCTATTGTAAGGCCGGTCGGCGTACCTGGGCAAGGCTCATGGAAAAGGTCTGCCCCGTTTCCCGGCTTCGTGAGAACCGGCATAGGCTTCTTTCTCCCAGGTCTGCCTATGGAATGGCATGCCACTTTACTTTCCCGTGTGTGCGTGGTAGGTTGATAGCCGTTTTGTCCGTCCGCGGATGCGCACCGGCATAGGAAAGAAAGGGAGAAATCGTTGTTCAAGGTAGAAAAGAGCTGTTCGGGAAGCGAGGAAGTCTCCACCCTGCGGTTTCCCTCTTACCGTGAAATGGTCCTCAGTCTGAAGGTCCGGCAGAAGGACCCTATGCCCCGAAATCCCCTCAGCCTGCTGCGGGAACCTGGCGCGGTTTGCACCGGGCAGTTCCTGTTTTACACCGGTACCGGCTCCGAAAGCGGCGAGCCGGAACCTGCCGCAGGCATCGAGGGACCCTGCTTTCAGCTTGTTCCGTCCGGAAGATACGGCGGCAGCCTGGAAGCGGCCCAGTTTATCGGCCTGGCAGGAATCGAGGTGCAGCCTCTCTTGCTGGAAGGACGCCTGGTCGGTGTGACCTACGAGGACTTCCACGCCCGGTACTGCCGGATGGCCGGAGTTCTCCCCGACGATGCGGGCGCCTCCCGGCGGCACCAGGTACAATCGGTGTTCGGCCGCATGGCGGCTGTTTTGCGGGAATGCCGGATGTCCTTTGGGGATACGGTCCGTACCTGGCTCTACCTGGATCGGCTTCTGGAATGGTACGATGAGTTCAATTTCGAACGGACGGAGTTCTTTTCCCGGAACGGCATTTTCCAGGGCGTGGTCCCGGCCAGCACCGGAGTGGGAGCCGCCAATCCCTTTGGGGCAGCCATTTCCGCGGGGCTGCTGGCGGTGCAGCCCAAATCCGGAGAAACCGCCGTCTCGCCCGTACCCTCTCCCCTGCAGTGTCCCGCCACGGCGTATCGCAGCTCCTTCAGCCGCGCTGTGGAAATCGGGTTTCCGACCCATCGCTCGCTGCTCATCAGCGGCACGGCCAGCATTGACGCAGGAGGGGAGAGCATTCATCGTGACGATCCCCGGGGCCAGATCGGGCATACCATGCAGGTGGTGAAAGCCTTGCTGGAATCCAGGCGAATGAGCTGGGCGGACGCCGTACGCGGGATTGCCTACTATACCGACTTGCGCCATCACCGGCTTTTCCAGTCGTATTGCCTCCGCGAGGGCATCCCCTCCTTTCCGCTGACGCCGGTGGAGGCGGAAATATGCCGCCGGGATCTGCAGTTCGAGATCGAGGTGGATGCCGTTCGGGCCGGGGATTAAATGCGCACTCCGGGCTCGGCCCAATGGCAGCGTCGGGAAGAAAGCGCCGAGGCTATGGGCGCCACCTTCACCCTGATCCTCTACGGCCAGGAGGCCGCCCGGCTGGAGGCCGCCGTGGAGGAAGCTTTTCGGGAATTGCGGCGGCTGGAGGAGATGCTCTCCCCCTTTCGTCCGGAGAGCGAGTGGAGTCGGGTCAACCTCCATGCGGAACGGGGTGTGCCGGTTTCCCCGGAGCTGTTCCAGCTCTTGTCCCGCTGTCAGGAATTCAGCCGGCATAGCCAGGGCGCCTTCGATATCAGCATCGGCCCTCTGATGGAGATTTGGCGGGCAAGTCACGGGGAGGAACGAAACCCGTGGCCCGAAGAAATGGCCTCCGCCTGCCGCCGGGTCGGATTTTCCTTTCTGCAATTGAACCCCGAGGGTCGCGAAGTTCGTTTCCTGCGGCCGGGAATGCGGCTCGATCCGGGTGGAATCGGCAAGGGGTATGCCGTCGATCGCATCGTCGATGTGTTGCGGGCCCGACGTGTGCGCCGGGCGATGGTGGTCGGCGGCGGCAGCAGCATCCGCGGGCTCGGAGCTCCGCCCGACCGCCCGGAAGGGTGGAGCGTTCTGATCGCCGATCCCCGGAATCCGCAAAGGCCGGCCAGTCGTGTTTTTCTGAGCAACGAATCCCTTTCCACTTCCGGCAGCAGCCGGCCCATCGGCGGGAAATTCGGTTCCGGTCGGGACCACATCTTCGACCCGGTTTCCGGGAGCTCCTGCGGAAGGAGCTTTTCTGTTTCGGTCCGGGGAGAAAAGGCCATCAACACGGAGGCCTGGACCAAGCCCTGTCTGCTGCGCGGTCCGGCATGGGTGAGAAAACACAAGCCGTCGAACCTGCAGGTATTATTTTGCGGTCATCCGGAAGCCCCGCATACGGAGTGGATCTGATCTTCCGGGCCGCCCTCGGGATGACCGTCATCAGCTTCTTTCTTCTTCCGGATCTTCTGTATCTCCCTGTAAAAAAGTGCCCACAGATAGAACATGGCGGGCCGGGAAGAAAAGCGGACCGGAAGGCGATTTTTTGGCAATCATCCCGGTTGACCGGTGTTCCTTTTAGAATTAGTATTACGCCATGAACATGAAATGGAATCCCATGCGCTGGCCCGACGCCTGGAAAAATCCTTCGGCCCTGGATCTGCTCAAAGACTCGGTGATCAACTGCCTCTGGTTTGATTCGAACCGCCAGGATCTCGATCCTGTGATCGCTGCCGCAAGGCAAAAAGGAATTACGATGGTCGGTCCTGGGGCGGTTCCCGCTGGCGTCCTTCCGGTGGAGGGTACCTGGCCGGGCATCAAGCTGTCCGCCTCGGAAAACCGGGACCAGGCCTCCTCCGGGCCGACCGGCGTTCCCTGGATTGACTCCAACGGCTGGCAGATCCGTCTGCAATCCTCCCTTTCGCCGGGCAGGGAAATATGGGTAAACGCGCTGCCTCCCAAATCCAGGGTATTCCCCGCTTCCTACCTTATCGCCCTTGCCGATGCCGCGGCCCATGGGGCGCGCTGGATCGTATCTCTGGATCCGGAGCTGGCCAGCGGCATTCTTAACGGGGACAGCCGCTCCCGGGAGAGCTGGGCCCGGATCCACAAGGCCCTGGAATTTTTCTCGGCGGTGGGAGGGGGAGCGGAATTTGCCCCGGTCGCGGTGATGGGCATTCTTTCGGATTTTTCAGGAAAAAACGAATTTCTGAGCCACGAGCTTCTTAACCTGATCGCTCTTACCCAGCAGCAGTACCGGATCATGCCCAAGGGTGCGGTCTCCGCCTCCTCGTTTCAGGGGCTGGCGGCGGTCATTTATCCGGATGAGACGTCGCCTGAGCCGGCTCTCCGGAAGGCGGTTCTACAGTTTGTCGAAGCCGGGGGTCTGCTGATCACCGGGCCCAGGTGGGGAGCGCTGCCGGAAGGGCGGATAGAGAGAGAGGCCCATCCGCGCTTTACCGTCCGCTCGGTCGGCAGGGGGCGGATGGCGGTTGCGGACCCCGATTTTGAAGACCCTTACCTGGTGGCCAACGATGCGGTGATCCTGATGAGCCACCGCCACGAGCTGCTGCGTTTCTGGAACGGGGGATCCATGCTTTCCTGCCTGTCGGTGGCTCCTTCATCAAAAAAAGCTTTGCTGCAAATGGTTTTCTATGCTGCGGCCCGGTACAGCAACCAGATGACCGTACGGGTTGCCGGGAGCTATCGCAGCGCCCGGCTGAGAACCCTGGACCGGCCCGATCCCGTACCCCTGCAAGCGGAAATACGCGGGAACGCGATCGAACTATTCATGCCGCCGCTGTCGGCCTATGCGGCGGTTGAACTGCAGGGTTGATCCTCCGGATCGGCTCTGCAACAGGAGAAAGCAAAATGACGACCCTTCCTCAAAACCGTCGAGAATGGCTGTGCCGCACCTGGCCCGCTGTCTCCGGCGCCATCCTGGCGGGACAAAGCGCCGGCAATGCCTGGGCTGCGGCTCCGACCGCCCCGGTGGCCGTGGCCAGGTGCCCGAGCTATGAACCCGCCCAGCTTTTGTCCGTCCTGGGCAGGCTGTTCGACCAGTTGGGCGGACTCGGGCGGATGGTCCGCGGAAAAACCGTGGCCATCAAGATCAACCTGACCGGCCATCCCTCCTATCGTCTGGGCTATTATCCCCTGGGAGATTCCCATTACACCCACCCGGATGTAATTGCCGCCACGGTACACCTGATTTCCCGCGCCGGCGCGCGGCGGATTCGTCTGCTGGAGAGCCCCTGGGCCACGTCCGATCCGATCGAGGAATACCTGCTGCAGGCCGACTGGGAGCCGCGGGATATCCTTTCCGCGGGAAACAATGTGGAATTCGAAAACACCAATTTTCTGGGTCGGGCCAAAAAGTATTCCCGGATGATGGTGCCGCAGGGCGGTCTTTTGTTCCCGGGCTTCGATTTGAATCATTCCTATGAAGATTGCGATTTCTTTGTCAGCCTGGCCAAAATGAAGGAGCATTCCACAGCCGGAATTACCTTGTCCATGAAAAACTGCTTCGGAATCACCCCCGCCACCATTTACGGTACCGGAGCCGGAAAAGATGAGCCGTCCATTCTGCCCCGCGGCGGGCGCGACCTGGTTCACCGGGGACATCGCCAGCCGTCGCGAAGCGCCCCGGCGGAAAAGGATTCCGCCTCCTCCCGCGAAGGCGGCTACCGGGTGCCACGTGCGGTCGTTGACCTGGTTTGTGCCCGGCCCATCGACCTGGCGGTTGTGGAGGCGGTAAAGACCATGACCGGCGGGGAGGGGCCCTGGCAGTCCGTGCCGATGACGGTCGTGGCTCCCGGGGTGATTGTCGCCGGCACCAACCCGGTGACCACCGACGCCGTCTGCACATCGCTCATGGGCTACGATCCGATGGCCGATCGCGGAACGGCGCCCTTCGAGACCTGCGACAATACCATGCGGCTGGCCGAAGAGGTCGGCCTGGGAACGCGCGATCTGAAGCGCATCGAGGTTCTGGGTGTGCCGATCTCTGCGGCCCGCTTTGATTTTGCCGCCATCCGCCAGGCCAGAAAGAAAGCCCCTGCTGCGGGATAAACTTATTTTATTAACCACAAGGAGAGCCGAGTTATGATGCCGAGAAGAAAGTGGATGTTGCTTCTGGGTGGCAGCCTGTCTGCCGGGTGGGGGCACCGGGCTGCGGGAAAAAGCACCGCAGCGGAGCAGGCCGTCCGGCCGGGCATGCCGAGCCCGAAAATCCGGGAAGTCAAAGTAATTGCCACGGCACCGGCCGGTCTGCGCCTGGCGGTGGTCAAAATCGTTACCGACCAGCCCGGGCTGTACGGATACGGCTGTGCTACCTTTACCCAGAGGGCCGATCTGGTGGTGGCCGCCGTCGAGCGCTATCTGCGGCCGTTTCTGATCGGCAAGCCGGCCGACCGGATCGACGACACCTGGCAGGCCTGCTACAACAGCTCTTACTG
The DNA here is from genome assembly GCA_903847975.1 of uncultured Acidobacteriota bacterium. Lineage (GTDB taxonomy): Bacteria > Acidobacteriota > UBA6911 > CAINFC01 > CAINFC01 > CAINFC01. Next base: position 109,351 of record CAINFC010000101.1, read on the forward strand.
GCGCAACGGACCGGTTCTCAACAACGCCCTGAGCGGTGTGGATATGGCCCTATGGGATATCAAGGGCCGCATGGCCGGAATGCCGGTCTACCAGCTGCTCGGCGGAAAGTGCCGGGAGGCGGCCGACTGTTACACGCACATCAGCGGAAAAGACATTCCGGAGGTGATCGACAATGCCCGCCGGGCGATGGAACAGGGATTTCGGCATATACGCGTCCAGGTGGGCGTCCCGGGAATGGCTGCCTACGGGTCCGGCCGCGGCACGGAGGTCGCGGAACGGCTGCACTCCTCGCCGGTATTTGAGCCGGCGGCTTATCTTCGCCGGGCCCTGAAGCTCCTCGAGGCCTGCCGCACCCAGCTGGGTGAGGAAATCGAGCTGCTGCACGACGTGCATGAAAGGATCACGCCGACCCAGGGCCTGCAGTTTGCCAAGGACGTGGAAAAGTTCCGCCTGTTTTTCCTGGAGGACCTGTTCTCCCCGGAAGACATCGATTATTTCCGCATCGTCCGCCACCAGTGCGCGACGCCTCTGGCGATGGGGGAGCTTTTCAACAGCCCCCATGAGTGGCGCCCGCTGATGGCCGAGAGGCTGATCGATTACATCCGCCTCCATGTTTCCCAGGCCGGCGGCGTGACTCCCTGCCGCAAAATCGCGGCGCTGGGGGAACTGTTCGGCGTGCGCACCGCCTGGCACGGCCCGGGCGACGTGTCGCCGATCGGGCATGCCGCCAATGTGGCCCTGGATCTGGCCTGCTATAATTTCGGGATCCAGGAATACAGCCCGTTTTCGGAGCGCACCCAGGAGGTCTTCCGCAACTGCCCGGTGCAAAAAAACGGCTACCTGTATGCCAATGAATTGCCCGGCTGGGGCATCGAGGTCAACGAAGCGGCGGCCGCCAAATACCCCTTCGGATTCGGGGAAAGCGGCGACCGCAAGGAAAACAACGGCGGCTGGGGAGAAATCCGCCGTCGCGACGGAACCATCATAAAACAATAGGCCCCTGCAAAGGGAAGCCCCGCGGGTCGGTCTCCTCTTTTTCCTTTGCTAAATAGGGTTCACAGGAAGACAAGGAATACAGGAAGAAAAGGAGAAGGGCCCATCGCAAGGAGATGAACTATCTTCTTGCGATGCTACCTGGGATGAAAAGACGGCAAAAAGTCACCCGTTTCTACCGCCAAGTCTTTTCGCTTTTCTTCCCGTCCTTCCGCCTCTTCCTGTGAAGTCGTTTATCCCAGCAAGAGGGGAAGTTCAGGAAGAGAAAAGAGGAAGCCGGGCTTTCGCGGCTAAGGTTTATTGATACGGCAGCTTCAGGGCGTCCATGATTCCCTTCATGTAACCGAAGGCCAGAACCTTTCCCCCGATGGCATAGCCGGGGCGGTCGTTGGCTTCGCCTTCGATCGTCGGGGCATGATCCGGCCGGATCGGTCCCTGGAAGCCGTTTTTGCTGTAAATCTGGAGCATGCGGACCATGTCCGTCGGGCCGTTGTCGTGGAAGGTCTCGTGGAATTTTTCCCGGGTACCCTGCACGTCGCGAAAATGAATGAAAAATACTTTCTTTCGCGAGCACCATTCCTTGGCCAGGGAGTAGATGTCCTCTCCCATCAGCTTGAAATTCGCCTGGCAGAAAGTTACACCGTTCATCGGGCTGGGGACGGTTTCCATCACCCGGCGGTAGGCCTTGGCGCTGGTCAGGATGCGGCCGATGCCACGAAGCGGAGATAGCGGCGGGTCATCCGGATGCAGGGCCATGCGCATGCCGCAGCGGTCCGCCACCGGCATGACCGCTTTCAGAAAATAAGACAGGTTGTCCCACATCTTTTCTTCGCTGACTGTTCCCCATTGGGTAAGGCCCTGCCGGTTGGCGCTGTCGATATCGAACTCGCTGGTCAGGGCCCCGCCCCTCTCCGATAAATCCGTCCTGGTTCTGGTCCAGCCCAGACCGGCCATGAAGTTGTAGCAGATCATTTTTACCCCGATCTTGCTTAACTCTTCGATAGCCCATTTGTAGTTTTCGATTTCTTCATCCCGGCCTTCGACTCCCAGTTTGATTTTTTCCGCAGGCACCGGATGGCTTTCTACACCCACGATGGTCATTCCGACTTCCGCGAAGCTTTCCTTCAGCTTTTGCAGGGTTTCCCCATATTGCTCCCGACGAACCCGGCCAAGATTGGCACCGGCAATGACGTAATTCACGCCGATCTGCTTAGCCAGCTTGACGTCCCGACTGCGCGGAGAGCCGAAGATTTCCGTGAGCTGGAATCCGCGAGCGTCGCGGCCGGAAGGGGTGGGAGCGGAGGGTTTGGCGGGCAGGGCCGGCGCGGACCAGGCCCCGGCGATCGCCGCCAGAGTGCCCTGAAGACAGTCTCGTCGAGTGGCAGGCTTCATGATTTCTCCTTGCATAAACAGTTCTTATAGTTGCTGTCCGTAAACGAACCAATATATTACCTGACTTGATTGACTCCCGGGCAGGAGACTATTAAAATTGGGTTTACGGCAGCTTGACAAGTCATAGGGGCGTTTGATAAATCCTATCGGTTACTATTATCATCCACATTTTAAACCTATTTTGAAGAAGGAGCTAATACCATGATTTTGTCTATGATGCGATCCCCAAGAATGCCGGTGCTTCTGGCGATTTTCAGCCTGGTCCTTTCCCTTTCCGCCTTTTCGATTGCCGTACAGGCGGCAGCCGGGTCCTCCGCCGAGCCCAAAGTAGAAGTGAAGACCACCCTTGACAACCTGATGGCCGCTTTCAATGGCGAATCGAATGCCAGCGCCAAGTACCTGGAGTTTGCCAAGAAGGCAGATGCGGAAGGCTACGGAAGGGTTGCCAGCCTGTTTCGGGCAGCGTCCAAGGCGGAGTCGCTGCATGCAGCCAGTCACGGCAGGGTGATCAAAGCCCTGGGCGGCACAGCCAAAGCGGACATAAAGCCTCCGGCGGTCAAGTCGACCAAGGAAAATCTGGAGGCGGCCATTGAAGGGGAAACCTATGAATTTACCAGCATGTATCCCGCTTTCATTACCAAGGCCAAGGAGGACAAGAACCGGGACGCCATCCGGTCGATGAACCAGGCCAGCAATGTGGAAAAGGGGCATGCCAAACTTTACCAGGAAGCCCTGAATAATCTGGATGCCTGGAAGGGCCCCAACAAGGAATTTTATGTTTGCGCCGTCTGCGGCAATACGGTGGCCACGATTGACTTCGAAAAATGTCCGATTTGCTTTGAGCCGAAAAGCGATTACGGTCCGGTAAAATAGCGGTCCTTTTTTTCCGCGCCCCGCGGGTTATCGGGGCGCGGTTTTTTTAGCTTTACCTTGAAACAAGGAGGCTTTGCCATGGCATCGTGGCTTCCGATTCCCGCCTGGGACGGATTGCATCCCCTGATCGTTCATTTCCCCATTGCCTTGCTGCTGGTCGCGCCGCTTTTTCTCCTGCTCGGGCTTGTTCTGCCTAAAAAATGGGAAGGCTTTCGCCTTTCCGCCCTGCTGCTGATGCTGCTGGGAACCATCGCCGCCTGGATTGCCGTTTCCACGGGGGAGGCGGCCGGTCAGATGGTAACGGACCTGACCCCGGAAATCAGCAAAGCCATCCAGGAGCATGCCGAGTGGGGAGGAAATACCCGCCTGATTTTCAGCGGGCTTACCCTGCTCTACGCCCTGCTGCTGGCTCTGCCGCTATGGTTTAAAAGCCTGTCCTGCCGTGCGTTGACGGTTTTGCACCTCGTTTTTCTGGTGATTTTCGGCGCGTCCTGCCTGGTCCTGGCCCGCACCGGACATCTGGGGGGACGCCTGGTGCACGCCTTCGGAGTGCATGCCATGGTGGACAAATAACCGGCGTAAAGCGAAGGCCCGTCGGGATCACCGGAAGAAGCGAAGGCCCGGAAAAAAGCGAAAGGGCCTGTCGCCGCCGCCGGGCTCTTTACGGCGGCGTTTTCTGCATGGACACCGGCGGCTTGGGGGCAAAGCCGGGTAAGGGCGGCAGCTGCGCATCCCAGCGTTCGATGGAATGCAGCAGCTCCTGAATCGTCCGGCAAAAAATATCCAGCTGGTCTTCCATCTCTCCCGAAGAGGGGGAGGTAATCGTGCTTTCCAGCTCCCTGGCCCGGGCCGCCAGTTCGTCGCTCCCGATGCTGCCTGCCAGGCCTCGCAGCGTGTGAGCGCCTCTTCGGATGAACTCCAGGTCGCCTTTCTGCCGCGCGGCTTGAAGTGCCGGTATGAAATCCTTGTAGGCGGCCAGGAAAGAGAGGAGCAGCTTTCTGTAAAGAGTCCGGTCTCCTGCCAGGTTGGACAGGGCTTTCGCCATGTTGATGCCGTCCGGAGCGGGGAAAGGAGCGGCTGCGGGCTCCATCTCCCTGATTGGCGGCTCGGCTCGGAGAGCGCCGCCTGGTCGTACCCACCGGCAAAGTGTTTCCCAGAAAGCCTGCAGGTCGATAGGCTTGGAAAGGTAATCGTCCATTCCTGCAGTGAGACACTTTTCCCGCTCCTCCTGCAGTGCGTGGGCCGTGGTGGCGATGATCGGCATCCGTGGAAAACCGCCCTGGGGGTGAAGCTCTTTTTCCACCCGGCGTATTTCCCGGGTAGCATCTAAGCCGTCCATTTCGGGCATCTGGATATCCATCAGGATGGCATCCCAGGCTAGGCCTTCCTTTCGAACCAGGCTCAACGCTTCGATGCCGTTCTGGGCAAGGCTTACCTGAATGTGCGCTTTTTCCAGTGTTTCGACGACCACCTGCTGATTAAGAAGGTTGTCTTCCACCAGGAGAATTCGTGTTCCCTCCAATCCGAGGCCGGAAAGGCTCGGGACGGGATGGGAAGGCAGATCGGCGTTCCTGGATTTTCTTTGCGTAACCGCTTCCACCAGGACCTGTCGGAGAAGGGAAGGGCCCGCCGGTTTTTGCAGAAAGCTTCTGATTCCTATTTCCCGCGCCCGCCGGATGATTTCTTCATTTCCCGGGTTGTTCAGCATCAGGATCAGAGGCGGGACATCCTGCCTGGCGATCTGAATCTGCCGCGCTGTTTCAAGTCCATCCCAACCCGGCATCCGCCAATCCAGCAGAACCAGGCGATAGGGATTCTGCGATCCTGCCGCGGTAATCAGCCCGAGAGCCTCCTTGCCGGATGTGGCTTGCTCGACTTCCAGCGAAAAGGATTCCAGGGCCGCTGCCAGAATCTGCCGCGCGACAGGGTGGTCATCCACCAGCAGCACCCGGCAACCAGCCGGCAGGTGTTCCCCCGAAGACGGGGTGGCTGGGTAGTCTGTGTTTATTTTTACCGGAATGGTGACGGAAAAACAGCTTCCCTGGCCGGGCTGACTGGACGCTTCAATCGATCCGCCCAGCATTTCCGCCAGCTGCTTGGCGATTGCCAGGCCAAGGCCTGTTCCCCCGAACTGACGGGTCGTGGATCCGTCTGCCTGGGTGAAGCTCTGGAAAAGCTTTTCCATCCGTTCCTGCTCTATGCCGATTCCGGTGTCCTGCACCGAAAAGCGGAGATATACCTGGCCCGGCTTCGGCGGGTTGGTCGGGGAAGCCGTTCGGATCCCCACAATGATATGGCCTTCCCGGGTGAACTTCTCGGCATTGGACACCAGATTGGTCAAAATCTGTCCGAGGCGCAGGGGATCCCCGATCAGGTGCTCCGGGACCTCCGGGCCGATATCGTAGAGCAGCTCCAGGCCCTTTCCCTCGCATTTAAGGCTCAGCAGGCCGGACAGACGATTCAATATGTCTGTGAGGCTGAACGAGACGTTTTCCAGGGTGAGCTTTCCGGCTTCGATTTTGGAAAAATCGAGGATATCGTTGATGATCCCCAGCAGAAACTGCGCGGAGCTTAGAATCTTCTCCATATAATCCCGGTGCCGGGCGCTCAAATCGGACTGCAGGGCCAAATGGGACATCCCGATGATGGCACTCATCGGAGTGCGGATCTCGTGGCTCATGTTGGCCAGGAATTCGCTTTTAACCCGGGCGGCCTGCTGCGCCCGCTCGGCGCTTTCTTCCGCAATCTCCTTGGCCTGCTGCAGAGCCTCCTGGCTTTCGCGCAAAACGACCTGCTTGCGGTAAACCACAATCAGCGAAACCACCAGCAGCAGCATCAGGGAAAGAACCGGGATCCAGAACCCGGGGCGCATGAAGAAAATGGGTTCTACCGTGAAATGGAGGGCGGCCGGCGTGGGATCGATCCTTCTGGCTTTATTGGCGGCCCGGACCTCAAAGCGGTAATCGCCCGGGGGAATCGGGTCGGTGCTGATCATCGGCTGCGACTGGAAGGGCGTCCATGGGAAAATGGTCCGTCCCCCGAGCGCCTCGATGATCCGCCAGGAAAAAACCAGGTCCCCCGACAGCGTATTGCGCCAGGCATCCTCCCCCTCAAACGTGAACAGCCCGTTCCCGTTGGCAACCAGGTGCTTCAGGGAGGTGGTCAGCCTGGTCTGCGGTGCCCCCTGGGAAGGCCGGTAGCGCAGCAGGCCGGAGCGGCCGACCTTGAACCAGACAAATCCCTCGCGGTCTTCCCCGATCCCCTGCACCAGGCCTTCCAGCTGCAGCTCTTTCTGGGAAAAAGGGATCCACCTATCCTCCTGGAAGGAGACCGTCATGGAATCGTCCAGGCCAGCCCAGATGGTTCCCCCGGAATCTTCAAAAAGGCAATGGATCAGATTGTTGGGCAGTCCGTCCTGCATCGTAAAGACTCTGGTTTTCCCCTGGTCCAGCAGGAAAATGCCCGCTCCGCTGGTGGCAATCCAGATGGCGCCGTTCCGGGCGGTCAGCACGTCCATGATGCGCCGCTGGGCAAAGGAAGGAGTGGCCACCGGCTCCCAGGGAGAGCGGCTGTCGGGGCGCCGCTGGAGACCGTTGTCGTAGGCCAGCCACTGGGTCCCGTTTCCGGTTTCTTTGAAGAGCTGGATATTTTTTCCCTGAAGGGCTTTCTGCAGTCCCGTGGCCTGCCATGCCCCGTTAACCCATTGAAAAAGCTCCTTTTCATTGGCGATCCAAATCTCTCCATCGCGGGTCTGGGCGCTCTGAAAAAATTTCCACTCGGCGGGGTGGGGCAGGGTCTGCAAAAGGGAAAAAGAGGGCAGGCTATATTCACGGAGGGCTGCGGTTTCCTGAAGCAAAAGCCTGTCGTTCCGGTGAGAGAGGACCCGGCATTCTTCCCGGCAATCGAGAACCGAACCTTTATCCGCCCACCTCCCTCCCGTGTAAAAAGATACTTCCCCTTTGCCCCTGATCCGCACGGGATCCGTGTCAGGGGAAGCCGCAAAAGCATAGGTCAATCCGGTGCCCGACGGAAAGATCGACCAGTCGGAGGGCCGGATCATTTGTGCGCCGGTCCGGGTCCCGAACCAAAGGGACCCGTCCGGAAGGCCCTGGATCGCCTCGATGTAAGGATGAGCGGATTCCTCCTGCAGGGGGAAGGACTGCCATTGCCTGGCCTTGTATCGTTGCACGCCGATGGCTGTTCCCACGTAAATGGAGCCATCCTCGGCGGCAAAAATACTCTGCAGCGACTCCCGTATCGGAAGGTCGATTTTTTCCCAGCTTTCTCCCTCCTGGCGGTATATGCTGGTAAAGCCTGAAGCCCATACCCTATCCTGGGCATCCCTGGTGACCGAGAAAAAGCGGTCCGACAAAAGATATTCCTGCCAGCGGCCATTCGAATAACGGAAGAGGCCGGCATTGCAGGCGGCATAAATTTCTCCGTTTCGGGTCTCCAGCAGGCTGCGGACCGATTCGTTATGGAAAACGGAGGGATCGGCAAAGAGGCCCCACTCCTGGCCGGCCTTGCCGTTCGGGTCGAACCGGTAAAGGAAACCGCTGACCATACCGAACAAAAGGGATCCGTCCATCCGCGCCAGAATGCAGAAAACCGAATCTTCCTTGAGCGCCGGGAAGTTTTTGGCGGTGTACGAGGTCCACTGTTTTCCGTCGAACCGGCTGATCCCTGACCGGGTCCCGATCCAGAGGATCCCGTTCGGATCACACCGGATGGTACGGACATAGTCGTTGGCCAGCCCGTCTGCCGTGGTGAAGGTTTTCCATTCCAGGCCGTTGTAGCGGGAGAGCCCTCCCCCCCAGCTGGCAAACCAGACCGATCCGTCGGGTGTCTGGGCAAAATCCCGCACCACCTGCCCGGCCAGCTTTCCTTCGGAGGCGGAAAACCAGCGGTAATTCAGAACCGGTTCTCCGAATAGCGGGGCGAGGGTGCAGCCCAGCAGGAGAAGCGCTATCGCCAACCGATTCCATTTGTGGATGTTTAACACGCGTTGATTGTAATGAAGTTCGCCGGTGTGGTCAAGATGGCCGGGAGCCTGGAATATGGCTGCCGTCACCGTCCTGCTGCGCAGTCATTTCCCACCGCTTTCCGGTCTCCATTGATAATCCCGGTAAAAAGTCACCATTCGCTGTCGACAGGCTCTTTCGCATTTCTTCCCGCTCTTCCTTTCTTCCTGTAAGCCCAATCCCTTCACAGGAAGACGGGAAAATCAGGAAGGAAAGGAAAAAGCCATCAGGGTATTCCTGACGGGGAATAAGACTTTATTCTGCTTCATCTTCTTTGAACTTTCCCCTCTTCTGCTTCGTAATGAAATATGTTGCATTTCTACCTTTCACTTGGGAACGGAATATGGGATTACAGGAGCTTTTTCGTCAGACCTTCGCCAATCTGCGAGCCAACCGTTTGCGCAGCCTGCTGACTATGTTCGGTATCCTTTGGGGCATCGTATCCATCATTCTGATGAATGCCATGGGAACCGGGATGATGACCGCCCAGAGGCAGAAAACCAGAGCCCTGGGGCAAAACCTGATCATTGTCTGGGGAGGATTGACCACCCTGCAGTCCGAGACCTTTCAAGCCGGACGGCGGATCCGCCTCACTTTTGACGACTATCTGGCCGTGCGGGAAGAGTGCCGCCTGTTGTCCCGGATAAGTCCGGAATTCCAGCGGGGCAGCCTGACCAGCCGAACTCCGCTGAACAGCGGCGTTTTTCAAACCCATGGGGTTTATCCGGAATACCAGCAGATCCGGACCATCGAGCTGGATCGTGGCAGGCTGATGAACGACCGGGACAATTCGGAAGGGCGCCGCATTTGCCTGATCGGCAGCGAGGTGCGGGATCAGCTCTTCAAAGAGGAGGACCCTCTGGGCAGGACGATTCATATTCAGAATCTCCCCTATACCGTGGTCGGGCTCCTTTTGAAAAAGGATCAGAACTCCAACTACAGCGGGCCGGACAATAAAAAAATTTTCATCCCTTTTTCCTCTGTGATGAGGGATTTCCCCAATCCCCTGCCGGATGCGGATCGCAACGTCATCGATCAGCTGATCGTTCAGCCGCGCTCGGTACAGGACAGCGAAGGCGCGGAAATACAGATCCGGCAGGTGCTGGGGCGCCGGCAGCATTTCGACGTCCGCGATGAGGATGCGCTAAAAATCTGGAATACGATCACCACCTCCCGGATGGTGCTGGAGATCTTCGATTCCATGGGCCGGTTTCTGACCTTTGTCGGTATTATCACCCTGGCCCTGGGCGGACTGGGCGTAACCAACATCATGCTGGTTTCGGTGCGCGAGCGGACCCGGGAGATCGGCATCCGCAAAGCGGTCGGTGCGACGCGGCGGTCCATCCTGCTGCAGTTTTTCAGCGAGGCCATGGCCATCACGCTATCGGCCGGCGCCGGCGGCCTGCTGCTGGCCTGGACGATCTGCGCGCTGGTAAACACCTTGCCCAAGCTGGATTTCTTTGCCGGTCTGATTGTCTCCCCGGCCACGGCGATGACCGCTGTCGGCGGACTGGTGCTGATCGGCCTGCTTTCCGGGATCTACCCCGCCATGGAAGCCGCCGAAATGGACCCCATCGAGGCTCTGCGATACGAATAAGTTTACATCTGCCATCGGAGGATCGAGATGCTCTGGGAAATCATCAAGCAGGCCTTTGTCAGCATCCGGGAAAACGGATCGCGCTCTTTTCTCAGCCTTCTGGGAATCACCTGGGGAATCAGCTGCTTCATTATACTTTTTGCTTACGGAGACGGCATGGGCCGGGCGATGAAGATCGCCCTCAGCTACTTCGGGGACACCGTCAACATCGTCTGGAACGGGCAGACCAGCATGCAGGCCGGCGGGCAGCGGGCCGGGCGCCGCGTGCGCATGGAGCTGCACGATGTGGAGGACATCCGCCAGAACTGCACCCTGGTAAAGCGGGTCAGCCCGGAGATCTACCGCTACCTGGAAATCAGCTACGAGAACAGATCCACGCTGAACGGGGTGCGCGGAATCAACGCCGAGTATCCGGTCATGCGCGGAATGTTCATGGAGGAAGGCCGCAGCCTTTCGGCGGAAGACATACAGCAGCAGCGGCGGGTGGCCATCATCGGCATGGACCTGCGGCAGCGCCTGTTCTCCAATGCCCCGGCTCTGGGAGAGACGATCCGGATCAGCGGAACCACCTTCACGGTCATCGGGGTGATGAAGAAAAAGATACTCATTTCCAACTACTTCTCGATGGACGACGAGAACGCTTTCATCCCCTATACCGCCATGGGCATTTTCGCCAGCACGCGCTATTTGAGCGTGCTGGTCTTCCAGCCGGTCAGCGGAGCCATGAACGAAGCGGCCCAGCAGCAGGTCCGCCAGCAGATCGCCAAAACCCACTATTTCAACGCCCGCGATGAGAAGGCCATTCTGTTTCATTCCTCTGCGGAAATTGAAGCCATTCTGGAAGGATTGACCACCGCCAACAAGATCCTGCTGTTCATCGTCGGGATATTTACCCTGGGAATCGGAGGCGTCGGGGTCATGAACATCATGCTGGTCACCGTCAAGGAAAGGACCCGGGAGATCGGAATCCGCAAAGCCCTGGGAGCCCGGCAAAGCCACATCCAGCTGCAGTTTCTTTCGGAGGCCCTGGCGATCACCATGCTGGGCGGAATGCTGGGATACCTGCTGGCGGTGGGAATTACCACCCTGATCGGCAGCCTGCCGTTTTTCAGCAATCTGACCTTCGGCCGGACGCGCAACCTGGAAGGAGACATCTACCTGGTGGTTTCCCTCTCCTCCTTTTATACTTCGATGGCCACCTTGACCGTGGTCGGACTGCTCTCCGGTCTTCTGCCGGCACGCAAGGCTGCGGCCATGGATCCTGTCGCCTCGCTCCGCTACGAATAATCCCTCCCTGGAAGTGGGATATAATTTTGCCCGAATGTCCGGCAAAGGGAATGAATTTATCTAAATCCAGGGAAAAGGCGATTATGATACAGGCGGATGACGGCAGGTTTCTAAAAGCGAAGGATCATTTGGTCCTGCGTGAGGAGTATGACGACTGGGCCATTTTATATAATCCGGACACCGGCCGAGCGGTAGGACTTTCGCCGACCGGGGTTACGATCTGGAAGCACCTGGAATTGCCTTCGGTGAGCGACCTCGGTGCCGTTGCCCGGTCTATAGAAAATGAATTTGCCGATGTGCCGGAGGATCTCACCCGGTCGATTCAGGATTTTTTAAACAGCACCCTGGTCGCCGGCTATATCGAAGTTGCCGCCGGGGCGCCCTGACTGATAACCGGCTGCGGCTGTAAACGCCCGGGATCGCCGACATCCACCTTTTTTCTCGCGATGGGGTTTGTGCTGCCCATACTTTTTCGTTTCCGTCCGCATGGACAGCGCCAGGGAAAGCCATAACGGAAAGCCATGGTGGCCCGATTGCCTTTGCCTCCCCAAGGAACGATCTGCTACACCGGGACCAGCATGTCGCCGACATTGATGGACGGGGACTGTCTGACCTACCGGCGTCAGAGTTCTTATCGCCGCGGGGATGTCGTCATTTTTTCGGAACCGTCCGGTAAGGATTTTTATATGATTCACCGGATCGTCCGGACGGTCGGAGGACGCCACCAGACTGCCGGAGACGGCAACCGGGTAGCCGATATGTTTTTTCTGTGCCCGGAGCAGGTCGTCGGCCGGGTGATGAAAAAAACAAGAAGCGGAAGGACGTATGCGGTGGCAGGCGGTTGCCGCGGCACGCTGCGCTACTGGTACTGCCGCCGGGGGAAGCGGCGCCTGCGGCCCCTTTTCCTTTTTCTCGAACCGGCATTTTCCCGGCTGGCCCTCCGGATCAATCCATGGTTCGCCTCCCGCCTGGCCGTTCAGCCAATCATCGTTCTTTCCGAAGATTCCGGGGTCCGGATATGGCTGCGACTGCACCGCTGGTGTGCCGGATGGTGGGACAGTTCAGGAAACCAGTGGTACATTCGCCCGGAATTCCGGCTGTTCGTGGACGCGCGGCGCCTACCCGACGGCCCGAAACTGCTGCAGGCGGAGGGGATTGCGCTGCCTTCCCGAGGCCAGAGGGGCGGGGCGGAATGACCGGGAAGGTGCCGCCGATTGGCCAGGTGCCCTGGCGGGGCAGAATCCGACTGCTCCGAGAAGCCCTGACCTACGTCAAGCCGTCGAAAAACGAGTCGTTCCGTTACCGCGATATCCTCTATTTTGCCCGCTACCTGCTACCCCTTCGACGGGTGGTTGCCGCTTCCATACTTCTGACCCTGCTCTCTTCGGTTCTGGCCACGGCACTGCCGCTGTCGGGTAAGTGGATTATCGATTACATCTTTTTGAAGAAGGATGTCGGTCCGGTCATGGACTCCCTGCGGAACCATCATATGGGCTTTATTGCCCCGCTGGTCGGACTGGTTTCCCAATCGCTTCCCCATCTGCTGCTGACCCTGGTGCTGATATCCCTGGCCAGGTACTTTATTTCCAGCGAGCTTTCCCTCCTGAACTACCGGATCAACGCCGAGTACGGATTCCGGGTCCGAATGGAAGTTATGTCCCGTGTCCTGCGCTACCCCCTGTCCTATTTCAAGTCCACACGCAGCGGCTATCTCCTGGCCCGCATCCAGAACGACACCGGTAATCTGAGCAACATTTCCAGCAGCTTTTTACAGGACATCCTCTCCTCTGCCATGAATCTGGCGGTCTCTTCTTCCATTCTGGTAGGGATTTCCCGTCCGCTCACCCTGTTTGTCATCCTTTCCGTACCATTCACGGTCGCCCTGAGTTTTCTGATTGTCCGCTTCAATCGCTCCTACGCCATCCGTATGAGAGAAAGCGGGCTGCAGCTGAGCGCCGACGGGCAGGAGATGATCGGAGCCATCGACCTGATCAAGATTCATTCGGCTGAGGATCGGGCTGTTGCCCGCTACGAGAAGGCGTACCGCGAAAATGTCACCCTGCACATGGCCAATATGCTTTTTGGCCGGATCACCTCCGGAACCCAGCAGGCCATGACCCAGGCGGTCCGTCTGGGGGTCATGCTGTATGGCGGTTCGCTGGTGCTGGACGGCAGGATCAGTATCGGGGACTATACCGCCTTTCTGGCCATGTATCCCCAGCTGACCGGTTCCATTACCAATTATCTTCAACTGCCGCTCTCCCTGCAGGGTTCGGCAATTTCCTCCAGCCGGGTAAGGTCCCTGCTGGAACAGGCTACGGAATTCGAGCACGAGGACCACGCGCGGCAGCTGATCGTTCCGGAGTGCCGTGCCCGAGGACATATACGCTGCGATAAGCTGTATTTCTCCTATGAAGAGGGGACTCCGGTGCTCCAGGATGTCTCCCTGGAAATTCATCCCGGGGAACGCATCGGCCTGATCGGCGCCACCGGTACCGGGAAGACCACCTTTATCCACCTGCTGCTCAAATTTTTCCGGCCGCAGTCCGGCCGGATTTATCTGGATGGCCACTGCTACGCGGACCTGAATCCCGGATGGATCCGGGAGCAGATCGGCCTGGTGTCCCAGGAGCTTCTGCTTTTTAACGATACGGTATTCAACAACATTCTTTACAGCCGGCCCGGCTCTTCGGATGCGGAGGTGTTTCAGGCGGCCCGTGCCGCGGGCATCGACGAGGAGATCCGGGCGCTGTCTCAGGGGTACGCCACCGTGGTGGGCGAGCGCGGGAGCAAGCTCTCCGGGGGGCAAAAGCAGCGCATTGCCATCGCGCGGGCCTTTTTACGCGAGTCTCCCATCATTATCCTCGACGAACCCACCGCGCACCTGGACCTGGCGACCGAAAAGCGGCTGATGGAGGAATTCGTGAAAAGGTGCCACGGCCGGACCACGCTGCTCGTCACCCACCGGGAAAGCCTGCTGGCTCTTGCCGACCGGGTGTTTGAGGTCCGGGAAGGGAGGCTGATTCCAAGGCAGGACCTCAACCGGACGGGGGGTGGCTAGGGGAACAGGACACCTTTCCAGAGCAGAAAGGCGCTACGGTTGGACAATCCGGTTCCGGACGGCGAAGAGGACCAGTTCGCCCAGGGAGTGCAGGTTCAGCTTGTTCATGATATTGGTCCGGTGGGCGTCAACGGTCTTGCTGCTCAGAGAAAGCTGGGCGGCTGCTTCCCTGGTTGACTTTCCTTCTGCCAGAAGCTTCAGAATTTCGAGCTCCCGGGCAGTCAGCCGGTTGGTTGGCTGGGGTTCGACCTCCACCGGGACCTCCGGGTTCAGGAAGCGGTCCAGCAGGATGGAGGATATGTTCGGGTCAAAAAACGGCTTGTGCGCAGCCAGGGCTTCCAGGGCGACAAAGAGGTTGCGGCGGACGTCGATCTTCAAAAGAAAGCCCCGGGCACCGGCGGCGAGCACCTCCCGGATCAGCCACTCGGAGTCATGCATCGTAAGGATTAAAATCTCGGCCTCCGGAAGAGCCTGGTGTATTATCCGGGTGGCATCCAGCCCGTTCATTTCGGGCATGGCATAATCCATAATAATCAGGTCCGGCTTGAGCTGCAGAGCCTTTTCCACTGCCTCCTTGCCGTTGGCCGCCTCGTCGCAGACGGTCCAATGAGGCTTTTGCCGCAGCATGGAGCAAACGCCTTCCCGGACGATATCGTGATCATCGGCAATGAGAATGCGTAGCGATTTCATACCTTTTCCTGCCTGCCATTGTTGTGCGCAACACGATCATTGTAACATTTTCTTTTGTGGCAGGGAGCGAATGCCTCGGGCCCGCCGGTTCCGGCGGGCCGGATGTTCCGGCGGATTGCTGCCGCCGCGGATCCATTCCCCAGGCGATGGCTGAGGTAAACCATAAAACAATCGTGAGGAGATACCGGCCGGAAGAGGCGGAAGCCATTGCTCTCCTTTTCCGGAACACGGTGAGGAATGTCAATGCCGGGGATTATTCTCCGGAGCAGGTCGGGGCTTGGGCGGCCGGGGCGGGTGACCGGGATGTATGGCGGCAGCGGCTGCTGCGAACCCGGCCGTTTGTCGCCCTGCGGGAAGGATCGGTGGTGGGATTTGCCGAGCTTTTGCCGGATGGTCAGATCGATTGTTTCTACGTGCATCACGATCAGCTGAGGCGGGGAATAGGACGGGCCCTGATGCGGCGCCTGGAGTCCGAAGCCCGGCGGCGGCAGCTCGACTTCCTGACCGCGGATGTCAGCCTGACCGCTCGCCCTTTTTTCGAGAAGGCCGGATTCAGGGTTGTCCGGGTGTGCCGGGTCTCGGTTCGAGGAGTAGAATTGGAAAATCTGCGGATGGTTCGCTCGCTCCGGAAGGAAGGGAGGACCCGGAGCGCCGGGAGCGGGCAAAACACAGACCGAAGGGAGGGGAAAAGTTATGTCACGCGCTTATGAAACCAGGGAAATGGCCCTTGGATATTTGCGATGCCGGCCGGCACTGCACCCGCTCATCGTGAAAAAGATACAGGAGGACCAGGCATGGAATGCTTTGGTCCCCCGGGCTCTGGACCTGGGCTGCGGCTCCGGCCTTTCGGCCGCTCCCCTGGCCGGCCTTGCGGAATCGGTCATTTGCATGGATCCCTCCTTCCCTATGCTTGGCTTCTGCCGGCTTTCGGCTCCCTCGGCCGGACCGGTGCAGGGAGTCGCCGAATACCTGCCGTTCTCCTCAGGTGTCTTCCAGCTGGTGACGGCAGCCGGATCCCTGAATTATTCGGATCTGCCGAAAGCCTGTGCGGAGATCCGCCGCGTGCTCTCTCCGCAAGGCGTTCTGGCGATTTACGATTTTTCCCCCGGCCGAAGTTTCCGGGGCTCGGAAGGCCTGGACCTGTGGTTCGACCGTTTCGCCAGGCGGTACCCTCCCGCCAGGGATTCCTGGCTCGAAATTTCTCCGGAACGGCTGATGAAGGAAGCCAGGGGCCTGGAGCTCCGGGCTTTCCGTCCTTTCGAGATGGATCTGACCTATGACCGCCCGGCCTATGTCGACTATCTCATGACGGAGACCTCCGTGGCTGCAGCGATCCAGGAAGGGGAAGCGGAGGAGGAGGTCCGCCGCTGGCTTCGGCAAAGCCTGGAAGAGGTATTCCCGGAAAAGCCGCAAAGGATTGTGTTCCGTGGCTATATCGCCTATCTGATCCCCCGCAGGGATGCCCCCTGACGGGGACCCTCCCGTGCGCAAAGCCGGAAATTTCCAGGCACCTGCCTTTCCTTGATTCGGTCCCGGGGTTCACTCTAAAATTCTTATTGCAGGAAGAAGCGGATAAAGTTCCTTTACGAGGATTTGTAGGGATCATCGTTTTTCGGAACCGGAACGCTGCCCGGCGGAACAGGAAGAACTTGCCTGGCTTTGATCCCTCGGGCAGTGCATGGAAGATAGCGTCGAGGGAAAGATGCGTTTCGCGAGGTTCCACCGTGTCGTGCGTTGGGCTGCCGGGGTAGCGGCCTGCCTGCTCTTCCGCTTTATGGCGGCGTTTGCGGATCTGCCGCCCAGGGAGCAAAGCTCTCTGCCGGGAGCGGGCCAGGCCGTACGGATCTATTCCTGGACGGTGCAATCCGAAAACAATTGGGAGTATCCTTACTCCTTCCCGGTTTCCGTGCTGGGGCTGGAAGACGCCGGCGAGTTTGTCCCCCTGCTGGCAATTGCCCTGGAGCCGCCGGCTGCCGGCAGCCCCGGGACCGACCGCTGGCTGGCAGTCTGGAACCTTAGCGAAATACCTCCCCGCTGGCACCAGCGGGTTCGCGCCCTCCTTCCGGCCCCGGGCCTGTCGGCCATACGGCGCCAGTCCAAAGGGGAGGCGGCCGCCGACCGCCTCCTGAAGCCGATGCTGACGGCAACCGATGCGGAAGGGCCTTGGGAAAAGAGAGTATCCCGCACGGTGATTCGCAAAGCGGCCGGGTGGGGCTGGCTGACCTCACTGGCCCAGATTCCGCTGCGCAGCTACCTTCACTTCTGCGACGACCTGGATGAGCGGCGCTTTCTTCGGCTCTATACTCTGATCCGCATGTACGAGGAGGTGGCGCTGCGGCATCCCGCAGCGGACTGGCTGTCGCCTGCCGGGTTGCTCGACTTGAAATGGCAGCTGCTGCGCAACCGCCGGCTGCTGGGCCCACTGGTTCCCCGGGAATCCAAAGCCGAAGTCGTCGAACGGTATGAGAGCCAGATGCGTACCCAGGCCGGAATGACGGCCTCCTTCCTGCACTCCCAGGCGGCCTTGTACGGTTTGAACTGCCGGGAGCTTTCCTTCGGCATACCCGGCCAGGTCCCGCTGGCCCGGGCGGTCCTGCTCAGTGTGCACTCTTCGGCGCAGGGTGGTCCTCACGCCCCATGGCCCGGTCGCAATCCGTTCGATCTGCGCTACAACCCTTTTGCCCACCCCCAGGTCCGACAGTGGCTGAATCAGAATCCCGACGAAGACGTGCCGCTGGCCATCTACGTTTTGTGTAGCGACTTTCATCTCAAGCCGGTGCTGGCGGTTGACTTCTTCGACCCGGACAATGTCGGTGCCCGGCAATCGTCGGCCTTGTTGCGCATTCTCCTGGAGCACTGTGCAGCGGTCACCGGCATCCCATGGTCCTTCCGCGTGTTCAAGGATCTGGGCAGCTTCGCCATTCGGAAGAAGGACGTCTCCTGGTTTTCCCTGGCTTCCACTGCCTCGGGAGTCGAGTCCGTGCGCCTGTTTGCCGCCTTGCGCTGGGGAATGGACACCGACCTGAGCCAGCAGCTGGCCCGTTCCCTGGATCGTCTGGTGGCCAATCCCCTGGCCCTGGCCTCGACCCAGCAGACCCGGGTGGCGGTGCGCCAGTTCCACAGGCTGGTGAACTCCCGGGAAGAACATTTGTCGACGTTGCTGCGGCGGATTTTCGAGGACCGGATTCGCAGGGAATTCCGACTGGGATCGCGGGCGATTTACCGCCCGGACTATCAGGCCTACCAGGTACAGCGCCGGCTGGACTGGGCCAGGCACACGGTCGAAGAATTTGTCCGCACGAGCTCTCCGCCGGGCATTGACTGGGATAGAGTTCTGGCGGCCTGGGAGTCTTGGAGCGGCAGCGGGCTGGCGGATGGGGAAGGCAGCCGGATTCGATTCCTGCGGCGGCTGGATAGCCTTTATCCCGAAGAGGTTCCGGAGGTGTTCCGCCCGACCGTGTCCCGCCTTCTTTCGGAAGCTCCCTTGGCGCGTATCGCCGGAGGTCGCATCGCGCCGTGACCCGTCGCTTCTGGCAATTCCCTTTTGCCCTCCGGCTGCTTGGCCTGTGCCTGCTCCTGCCGGGGTGGGCGGAAGGCGTCCGGTGCGGAGAGCTGTCGGAATCCCGGCTGGTGCTGATCAAGGTGGATGGCCTGCCGGGGCCTCTGCTGGAAGCTGTTCTGGATCCCGATGGGGCCGAAGCGGATCGCCTGCCCGCTCCGCACCTGTTCCGCCAGGCCTGCGCCCGCGCGCGACAGATCAGCGGGAGAAGCATGCTGTTGCCTAATATCCATCATTACTTCGTGGAGCGCGGCCTGCGGGCCTGCCGCGTGGACAGCGCCACGCTGACTTTGTCGGTCCCTTCCTGGTCTCTGATCGACACCGGCCAGCCCAGTCTGGTCAAAACGAACGCCTATTTCAACCGGTTCGACGGCCGGCTGCTCAACTACCTGGACCAGCTGCGTCAATCGATCACTCTGCTGACCAACGGAGCCGGACGGTCCGCGGCGCTGGCTCCTCTCGACCTGGTTGGCATTCCCATTGTCACCGACGCTTTTGCTCCCTCCCGGGTCTGGTCCTCTCTGCAGCCTTTGACCCGGCAGCCGCCGACGGAACAGCTGGCTGCGCTGGGCCGGCACCTGCTGTCCGGCAAAAACCGCGGTTTCGACTGGTGGAAGGCGGCCCGCCGGCAGCTGGCGCGAATGGCTTACGGAGAGCCTTATCCCGAGATCTACGATGCTTCGCTGGCCGAGTTGGCGGCGGCCAGGCTGCTTCCCGGATCGCCGGCCGTGGACTGCGTCAGCCTGTTGCTGCCGGCCATCGATCACCAGTTCCACACGGATCCGGAATACGGAAACCTTCTGGCCCGCCTGATGCGCCTGGATGCCTGGATCGGCTCGATCCTGCAGGCTGCCTCCCGTGGCCCTCGGGGCCCGCGGACTCTGGCGGTTCTGCTTTCGGACCACGGATCCCGATTTGATCCGGTGCATTTCAATCATTCCTTTCCCATCAACCGGTGGCTGCGCGAATCCCAATTCGGTTCCCATAATGTGGTCTCTCCAGTCGCCGAAGACTTTTCCCACGCCTTCACGGTTCCCTCGTCGGGAGTGGATTTCAACCGGCTCTATGAAAGCGCGGCTTCCCCCTACGGCAAACGAATTCCCGGCGGCGAATCCGGATACGCGACGGCCTTTACCGCCAACAACGGCAACGCCCGCTTCAGCGCTTTCCTGCGCCACACGGACTTGAACCGTTTGCACCTCCTGCTGCTGGAGGCCAAGCGCTGCCGCCGCTCCCCGGCCGCACTCCGCGCCATTGCGGCCGCCTACCGCGAGGTGCTGGCCGGCTGCCGGACGTGGCTTGCTGCCGAGGTGCGGGAGGCCCGCCGCGCCGAGCGGGCTCTGCTGGAATTGGTTGCCCGCCTGGGCCTGGAAAGTCGCGGCCCGCGGGGAGAAGAAGCCCGCCGGCTGCAGTCCCAGGAGAGGCGCATCCGCGCCGTCCGCACCGCCCTGGAAGCCTTGCTTCAGACCGACCGGGAGGAGGAAGGATGGCTGGACTGGGCGCGGCGCGATTTTGAGATATCCCGCCTGATTCCCAAAGGATATCTCGGACCGCCGAATACCCTGGCCGGGCTGCGCCGCTATGCGGTCGGATGGGTACGCCCACCCGTTCTGCGCTGGACCGGGGCAGACGAGCCGCTGGCCTTCCTCGACTACCCGGAACTGCTGACCTCTTTTCAGGCAGCCAGTGCCAGTTCATACGGGTCCCGGTATCCGTTTTCTTTTTTTGCGGCCTCCATGGCTCCGCCCTCCCTGGGGCGGGCGGCCCGCAGCGACATCGTCCAGGCTATCTGGATCCGGCATGCCGCCTCCGGCCGGGAGCTGCTGCTGCTGGAAGCGGAAGGCGGGGAAATATCCCTGGAAAATCTCTCAGGGGAGGGCTGGCAGGAGCAGCTGGAGGCGGAGGAAAAAAAGGGGGTGGACTCCCCCTGGACCCTTGCCGGACGGGCCGGGCTGTACGGCAGGTGGATGACGCCCGCCCGCTGGTCGGAAGAACTTTCCAATTCCCGCTGGGGACCCGCACCTGCCATTCTGGCCGACATCTGCCGTCCGAACTGGCGAAAATTTGCCGAGCGGACCGCCTTGAGCAGGCGGTTCCTTCCGGAGGAGGCCGAGCTGCGTAGAGAAGTGATCGCCTTCGATTTCAGCAGGCAGGTTCCTGATTTTCACGTCTGGACGGCAGACGGATGGAATGTCAATTCCAACAGCCACACTCCGGGCGGGATGCATGGGGGCTTGGATCGCCTGGAGACCCGACTGGTCTGCCTTTTCTGGGGCGGCAGCGAGCTTGGGCTGCGCCGGGGCGAGCGCCTGGACGAGCCCTACAGCTCGCTGGATATTCTCCCCACGGTACTGGATGCCCTGGGCATGCTTGGCCCGGGAAACGCGCCGTTACCCCGAAGCGGGGCGCTGCCGGACGGCGCCTTTCCGTCATTGCCCGGGCGGGTTATGCCAATCCGCCGCTGAGACTTCCCGGCCCTTTGCCTTTCCTTTGGTATCGGGGTCTCGGTCGGGCAGGGAAACCAGGAGAAAGGAAACGGGGTAATATTCCAGGGAAGTGATCCGTTTCGGGAATTCACAACCAGGAGGAACGTATGCGAAAAATCTTTGCGGCATTCGGGGCGGTAAGACAGCATGGAGATGAGAGTCGAAAAACATTCTTGGGGATTCTGCTTTTATCCGCACTGACCATTCCCGGATTTCTGCCGGCCGGCTTTGCGCAGCCGGCGGCGGCTCCCGGTCCGGCGGCCGAAGATTGGATTCAGCTTTTCAACGGCCAGGACCTCAGCGGCTGGACTCCCAAGATCACCGGCTACGCCTTGGGAGAAAATTTCGGCAATACCTTCCGTGTCGAAAACGGTATATTGAAGGTGTCCTATGACCAGTACGGCCCGTTCAACAACCGATTCGGCCACCTGTTTTACAAGGACCGCTTTTCCTACTACCGGCTTGCTGTGGAATACCGCTTTACCGGCGAACAGTGCCCCGGCGGCCCCAGCTGGGCTTTCCGCAACAGCGGAGCCATGATTCACGGCCAGCCCGCCGACACCATGACCAAAGACCAGGACTTTCCCATTTCCATCGAGGTGCAGCTGCTCGGCGGCCCCGGCACCGGAACGCGCACCACCGCCAATTTGTGTACTCCGGGAACGCATGTGGTTCGGAACGACAGACTTTTCACCACCCACTGCCTCAACTCGAATTCAAAGACCTACCACGGCGACCAGTGGGTGCGCATGGAAGTCGAAGTTCACGGCAGCGGGACGATCCAGCATCGGGTCGATGGGGATACCGTCCTGGCCTACGAAATGCCGCAAATCGGCGGGGGCAACGTCTCCCATTCCGATGCGCGGACCAAGCAGGACGGAGAGCTGCTGTCGGGCGGATCCATCAGCCTGCAGTCGGAAAGCCACCCGGTGGAATTCCGCAAGGTCGAGCTGCTCAACCTGGCGGGTTGCATGGACCCCAAGGCTTCCAATTACAAGCCCTGGTTTATCAAGGCGGAGAATGCCGGCTGTGCCTACGGCCGATAGCCTTTGCGAGGTCCCGCAAGAGGCGGAACGGGACCGCTGTCCCGGAGCACAGAGCCCCCACGGGGATGTCAGGCCATGACAAACCGGTAAAAAAGTCTCACACCATCTCCTGGCGACAAGCCCCACCGCCTTCTGCGCTTGATTTTGGCGGTTGGTTCGGATAAATTAGACTTGTAACATTAATACAAACCACCATTCCCACGAAATAGATCATGATTCATCGAATTGCCCTTCTGCTTCTCCTTGTGCTTTTACCGGCTTTCCCGACGGCCAGACTGCGGGCGCAGAGTACCGAGGAATCCTCGGTGCACCTGTTGCCGCTGGCCGTCCTGGGCAATGGCTGGGACACCGGGATTACGGTCGTCAACACCGGCTCGCAGGCGCTTAAAATAGCCCGCTTGGTTCTCTACGGCGCCGACGGCTCTTCCCGGACTCTGAGCTGCAGCGGTTGCCTGATCCCTGCGCGCGGGCGGTTTTCCCGGTTGCTGTCGGAATTTGTGAAAGATGCGGCCAACGGTACGCTGGAAATCACCATCGCCGGAGCGGGGGCCCGGCAGGCGCTCTGCTATCAGGGCCTTTATTCCGGCGATGCCCGCCAGTTCGACGTTCTGGCGGCCAAGGATCTTTCCACCCAATCAGTCATGGATTTGGAGACCGCCAAGCAGGTAGCCGCGGCTTCGGTGCACACCGCTGCCGTGGGCCTGGCGGCGGCAATGAAAGCCTTGCCCACAACCCAGGAGCGGATCAGCCTGATTCGGACCTTTATTGATCCGATCCGCTTCAACCCGGACCGCCTGGGGTACTTCTACGTTTACGATTACAACTGCATCAGCATCGCCCACGCCACCCAGAAGGACCTGGTCGGCCAGGACCTCAGCAATTATCAGGATACCAAAGGAAAGTACGTGATACGCGAGCTCGCTCTGGCGGCCAGGAACGGCGGGGGCTACGTGGAGTTCTACTGGGTAAAGCCAGGCGCAACCGGGGAGTACCGTAAGCTCGGCTATGTTGAGCCGATCCCCGAAACTCCTTATTTCATCGGCAGCGGCGTCTACCTTCCCGAATAGCCGCGACTCGTTCCGGGGGGCTCCCTCCGGCCGCCGGCAGCAAAAGAATAGAGGACATGCGGAACCATCGAGAGATGCCGGAGGGTTTTGAGCTGATTGGAGGAGGGACCAGCTGCATGGTGGAATTGCCTTCCCTGATCCTGGAGGCGCCGATGTTCTCGGATCTGACTTATCGGGAAGCGGAAACCCTGGCGCGGCACATGCAGGTTTACAGGGCGGAAAAGGGAGTGGTCATTTTTCGCGAAGGGGAGCCCAGCGACTACCTGTTCCTGCTTCTTTCCGGCCGAGTGGACATCGCCAAGACCGACCAGTCGGCGGAGTCCAAATCGTTTGCCGCCATCGGGCCCGGGAAAATATTGGGAGAGATGTCCATGGTGGACGGCGAGTGCCGCTCGGCAACCTGCTCGGTTCTGGAAAGCGCCACCCTGGCCGTGCTGCTGCATGAGAGCTTTCTGTTGCTGGTGAAAACCTCGCCGATGCTGGGTTACAAAATCCTGCTGCACATCGCCCGGCAGCTCAGCCAGCGGCTGCGCCACACCAGCAGCCTGCTGGTCGACTACCTCCCCTAGCCTCCGCCCGCTTCCGGCTCCCGCTGCACAACCCGGAAGACCCGCAGCGGGGCGCTGATGCCCTTCAGGCTGGCCAGCCCGAGGTCCTCCATGGGGAATCGGCTGCCAACCTGCTCCCGGGTGCTCTCGCCGATCAGGATGTCCCCGGGCTGTGCCATGCCGCTCTCCAGGCGGAAAGCCACATTTACCGGGCTTCCCAGGACCGTGTATTCCAGGCGCCGCTCCGAGCCGATATCCCCGACGATGGCCCGGCCGCTGTTGATACCGATGCGCATGCGCAGCGGCTCCGGGAAAATGCCGATGCGGTTCATCTCCCGCAGGGTATGGCACATTTCCAGGGCGGCCTGAACCGCGCGCAGGGCGTGGTCTTCCTGGTCGATCGGCGCTCCGAAAATGGCCATGACGGCGTCCCCGATGTACTTGTCGAGCGTCCCCTCGTATTGAAAGATGATCTCGGTCATGGCCGAAAAAAAGGTGTTCAGGATATGGGCTACCTCGGTGGGCTTCTGTCTTTCGCTGAACGGGGTAAAGCCGCTGAGGTCTGCCACCAGTATGGAAATGTCTTTTTCCTCTCCCAGGCCGAAGGATTCCAGGCCCGAATCCAATATCGAACGGATTACGGCCGGCGAGTGATAGCGCTGCAGCTGCTCCCGGATATTTTTTTCCTTGTCCATTTCCTCCCGCAGCCGGGACTGGGAAATGGCCACCGCGGAAATGACCCCGATGGTGGAAAGCAGCTCCAGGTCCTTTTCCTGGAAAGCTCCCTCCTGCGAGCGGCTGTCGACATAGATCACTCCGATGACCTGTTCTTCGTCCCACAGCGGGACGCACATGCAGGAGCGGATCTGCTGGGCGACGATGCTGGTGCCGAACTCGAAGCGCTGGTCTTTCATGGCGCTGGTGGATAGAACGGCTACCCCCTCCCGAACCACCTGGCCGACGATGGTCCGGGAATAGCGTCCCTGCTCCGCAGCAGGCAGAAGAGGCGAATCGCGGTGCTTGACGACATAAGGCGTGGGTTCCGGGGATGTCGGGCTGCACAGCATCAGCAGCCCCCGGTCGGCGTGGAGGTATTCGAAAACGAAATCCATTACCCGCGACAGGACGGTGTTCAGGTCCCGGGAGGCGATCAGCGATTTGGCAGCCTCGAAGATGACCCGAACGGTTTCCGCGGCATCCCTGCCGGCCAGGCGATGCATTGCCTCCTGTGTGAAAAGGCCGGCGGAAACGGGAATGGAGATGGTATTCGAATAGTCCGGCTCCCGGTCGTCCCCATTGGAAAGGGCCGGCGAAGAAGGATTCCGGTAGAAAAGCCGGAAGGAGCCCAGGGCTACTTCGTCCCCGTCCCGCAGCAGCTGCCGCCCCACGGTTTTCTGATTGACCCGCAATCCGTTGGCGCTTTGCAGGTCTTCGATCCAGTAGTGTTCCCCCTCACGGCTCAATCGGGCATGCCGTCGCGAGACCTGGGGAAAGGGCAGAACGATATCGCATTCCGCGGAGCGGCCCAGGTAGAGGGTCGGCTGCGGAAGCGGGATCTGCCGGGGGTTGTCCGGGTCGGGAATTTCCAGAAAGGGGGTGGGGCTCATGGCGGCCGGTTTCTCGCGGATGCCTCGTTCCTACCTTTGGATAAAAGGCAGGTGGGTGGTGAAGGGATTGTCGAACTGCAGGGTGGCGATGCGACCGTCGGCCGATTGGGAAGCCAGGCGAAACCGGACCCCATACTGCAATCCCTGATCTCCCGGATTGCCGCTTCCCAGAAGATAGCTGCTGTTGGGAAATGGAAGTCCGTACTGCTCGGGGTAAGGCGTTCCGTCATAGTGCACGACGCGCAGCGAGTAGGGGCCTTTGGCCGGAATGACGGCGCTCCCATCCTGGTTGCTATAGCAGTAACCTCCGGGTAGGGTGCAGGGGTAAACGCCGGCGTAGTACCCTTGTGCGTCGCTGAACTCCCTGACGGCCGCGACAGCCGGGAAAGTCCAGGGACCTGTCATTACGGCACCGGCGGAAAAAAACCGGTTGAGGAGGAAAGGTGCCGCCGGCTGCAGGGTCAAAGCGGCATCGTAGCCGGTGGCGGTCCGGTCCAGAGTGTAGGTCGAAGCGCCGGAAGTAAGCCGCAGCGGGCCGCAGTTCATGTCGACTACCAGCAGCGGGTACTTGGGGCCCAGGCCGGGCGGGTCGGCGTGGTTGGTTCGCAGATTCTGGTTGTTCGGGTATTTCTGATTGCGGTAATAAAGCAGGGCTCCGGGGATGTTGTAGGGTACTCGCTCGACGCGCCACTCGTCCGCATCGTAGTAGGTGGTCACGTAGGCGGTAGAAAGCATTTTGTCGTATTGGACCGGAGCCCGCCATTCCACCAGGTAATAGTTCGGGAAGTTTTTCACCAGCGGGGCCACAATCCACCCGGATCCGGCGGAGTTGGTCCAGCCGGAAAAGCCGGAGGTTCCGGAAGCCTCTTCAAAATTATCGATGAGGGTTCCGTCAAGTCGAAGATTGTCGAACCACCATCCGGAGCCGGTTACCTCCGGGTCGGTCCTGTAGCGCCATCGCAGGGTACAGGCTTTTCCTCGGAAAGCCGACAGATCGAACCGGAGCGTTTGCTGGACATCCGGTGCCTTGCCGGTCAGCCCCCAACCCAGGTTGCTGCCGTTCGGGTTGGAGCTGGTCATCACTCCGTCTGCGTCGTGCAGAAAAATCCAGTCGCCGTCTCCCTCCCGGAGTTGCAGGTAGCCGTAGTCGTAATGGGCCTCAATGTCCCAGTAGGCGTCGAAGGTGAGCAGGCCGCCGGCGGCGCTTCCCGGGGTGATCGGTCGGTCCAGGGTGATATCCAGGCTGTTCCGGTTGCGGTCCGTGTAGGCCGCCTTCCCGCTTCCGGCCGGGTTGCCGATGGTTTCCTGGATGTCGGGCAGGTGGACCTGTACTCCTTTGTTCTGGCCGGCCGGCGTCTCTTCCAGCGGGCCCAGGGTAACCGCAGCGGCCGGGTCGCGGAAGCTGCGAATCGCCATGGGCTCCTGCCAGTTGCAGAAGGCGGATCCGCAGCGGGCGATCATACGGAAGTAGAGCGGCATTCCCACCGGGGCGGAGCCCCCCAGGTATCCGCCCCAGGTACCGGAGGACATCACCGACCAGAAGGCCACCGAATTCTCGGTATCGGTGGTGTACAGGTCGGGCAGCCCGAAGAAATTATGGCCGAACTCCTCCACCAGGACCCCCAGCGTCGCGTTTTCGGGCTGCATGGTGTACGGCCCGATGTACTTGTCCTCGGCGGCAGTAGCGCCCTGGAAGACCCGGTATCCCTTCGGGCTGGCCGCGCTGCGCAGGTCCGAGCTGTGCGACCAGATAGCGTAGGCGCCTTCGGCTCCTCCGCCGGACTCCTGTCCCATGCCGGCGTGAATGATCCACAGGGAGTCGATAAGCCCGTCCTGGTCGCCGTCGAACTGCGACCAGTAATCGGCGCTGCTGCAGGAGGCAGGATGCAGGGTGCAAAACTGCTGGATGGCATCGACGGCCAGCTGGCCGACGCTGACGCCCGCTCCGCTGTAATAGGTGCCCCGGGAACAATCGTCCGCTCCGTAGTAGGCCTCCGAATGGGGAACGGTGACCCACCCTTCGACCCTGCCGGAAAGGGTAACATTGCCGCTTCCGGCCGTCTTGTCGTAGTAGTCCTGCACCGTAAATCCGGCCAGGTTGATTCCCTTTTGTCCGTCTACGGGATCGGTCAGATCGGATCGGATCCTGCCCACACCCTCGTAGCCGAAAATCAGCCGGCCGTAAAAGGCCGGATCCGCTGTCTGCGCCGGCGTATACCACACGGTATTGTTATCCAGCAGCCCCGGCGCGGGAATGTTTCCCCGGCGCGGGCCGCGGGTCGTCACCACTTTCGTTTCGCAGCCGCCGCCGGCTTTGGGCGCCGAGTGGGCGATGGTGTCGGAGGCCGTATCGTCGAAATCCACGGCCAGCACCAGGATTCGGACGGTGACCGGCTGTACGGACCGCGTGCCGGAGGGCATTCGTGCGAAGGCGCTTTCCGCCTCGCGGCGCTCTGCCTGGCGCTGCACTTCGGGTGAGGTCCAGGACCGGCTTTGACGGGCCACAGCAGCATAAAATTCCTGCACCGCTTCCTGCCTGCTGCGGTCGTCGGTATGCGGCTGGATGCGGCCTTTTTGTGTCAGCCAGTGCTCCACCGCTTCCCGGCGCGGCCGCTGCAGGTGGTCCCCCGTGCCGCGTATCGCGCTGATGGCGATCGGCTCCGGCCTGGCCTCCGGATCCGGGGAAGCGGAGCGCAGCAAAAGAGGGTACGCTCCGAAAACCAGGGCCCCCGCGGCCGCTGCCAGGAGAAATATTTTCCGGGTTCGATGAGACATGGGTTTTCTTTTTTCCGCACCACACGGATGGGGCATATGGTATAAGCAACCGGTGGACAAGGTCAAGGCGGAAAAGCGCCGGAAATCCCTTCCGGCGGCCTGTTGTCTGCATTTGTCTTTATTTGTCTATATTTGTCGCTTTTGAGACACGGACCTTTCCGTCATAATCATTGTCTCGGAAAAAGTTGGGTCTGGATAGTTCAGGGGCCTGCCTGATACCCGGTTGAAAATGCGAAACATTCCTGCGTCCCGGATCGGGCGTTCGATGATTTCCAGCTGATCTCTGTGGGGGAATGATGTCCGTTGAGCAGCAAAAAAAGATCCGTATAGTGCCGCTCCTACGCGGTTTGCTGGCTCTCTTTTTCCTGGCGCAGGCCGTCGGTCAGGCCGACCACCGTACCGTCCCGGATCCTCCCGTCCGTCCCCGGTCCACATCCGCCCAGAAGTTCACCTTTCGCGAAGACTTCACTTCCAACACCTACAAAAGCTATGCGGAAAACGCGGACTGGAACATCTGGAACCACAGCGTGCAGCTGTCCCTGACCAATGGGGTGTTTCACCACCAGCCGTTGATGGCCGTCGATCCATCCGGAAATACGTTCCTTACTTGGTTCGATTACCGGATGGGTCTTTCGAATATTTATGCGCAAAAACTCGATCCGTCGGGGAATCGCCTTTGGCAATCCGACCTCTTGATTCAAGCCAAGCCCTTTTATAGCAGGATGGATCTTGTTGCGGACAAGGACGGCAATGCCTATGTTTTTTGGGCCCAGCGGCAAACGGAAAGTGATTCCTCAAAAGTAGACATTCTCGCCCAAAAAATAAGCCCCACAGGAGCTATCCTATTTCCTGCCGGCGGAAAAGTGTTTCTTTCTGATTTTTCACCAAAATACTCAGAGACATCCTTGCTGCCCAGATTTATCTCTCGAAACGGATTATTTTATGCGACCTGGTTTGGCTCCGAGACGAATTTATATCTTCGAAAAATGGACGGTAACGGCAACCCCTTGTGGAATACAGACGTTCTTGTTCATCAAAGTTCCTATGCCCACAGTTATTTTTACCGGCCGGCGATGGATGTGGACCTGTCAGGCAGAGCTCTTGTTGCCTGGAGAGAATGCCGGGTTACCGCAATTTGTGAAAATGGCTATTCGACTTATAATTATGCAACGGATACCTTTGCCGGCCTTATAACACAGAGTGGCGATCGGTCCTGGCCGGCTCCCATTCATGTCGCGAATGCTTTGTCCATGGGTGATATTGGCGCGGCATTCGACAATGCAGGCAATGCTGCCATTACCTGGGCCGATTATTCGGAGGCCGGGGTGCACTCCGCAGCCAGCAATGGCATTTATGCCCAAAAATTAGATACGAATGGTGCGCAAGTCTGGGCGGCGAGAGGGCTGCCGGTTACGCCAAGAGGATATAACGGAGACCCTCAGATTGTTTTCCATCCCGACGGATACTTTGGAATAGCCTGGCACGGCCAGGGTTCAAGTTACAGCTACATCTTCCTCCAGCTGGTCAACGCAGACGGTTCCTTGCGATTTTCCCAGGAGATGACTGTGAATTTGGATACCGGGTACCGAGCGCGTGACTTTGCCAGCATCGGATTGGATCCTCAAAATAATTTTAGGATTGCCTGGCTGGACAAAAATGTCTTTGTCCAAAAAATATCATCTCTCGGAGAGCATCTCTGGATGGCGGACAGCAAGGGGAATGAAGTTATGGGTTCCTCCAACCAGAGTCAGCCGACCGTTGCTGCCGATCAATCCGGCGGCGCGTTTGTTCTTTGGGTCGACGATCGAAACGTAAATTCCAATTTGTTCCTGCAACGGACGGATGCGGCGGGGAATCGTTTGTGGGATGCCGATATTTTAGTAAACAATGATTGGGGATTAAAAACCAATATTCGACCCTCTCTGTCGGTTGATGCAACAGGGAACGCCACGGTAGTCTGGTTTCGCGATGACCCGGGTGGGGTTATGATCCAGAGGTTCGATGGTAGCGGGAACCGCCTCTGGAAGAACAATGTCCTGGCTGTGCAGCGGGGCATTTTTCAACTGAGAGTTTCCTGCGATCCGGCCGGGAATTCCTACATTGCTTTTATTGGAACGGATCAAATAAACAACGTTCCAACCTATCGCACCTTTGTACAAAAAATGGATTCGGCCGGAACGAAACTTTGGCCCGATGATTTGTACCTGGATACTATGGTTGGCTATATATCCACACTATTGGACATCCAAACCGATTCTCAAGGCAATGTCTATCTTGCCTGGCGCAGTTACCAGCTTTACGATAGCAATGGGAATTATGTTCCCTTTAGCGCGGACAGGGACGGTGGATTATGGGTTCAGAAACTGAATCCGGCAGGGGCGAAGCTATGGAGCGATTCCGCGGGGATAACCCTTAGAGGCTATAGTCCAATGACGGGACTAAGAATTTCCATGGATGCCTCTGGAGTAATGTACGCTTTTTGGACTGACCTCCTCTATGGTTACAGCGGCGGTTATAGTAACCTCATGGGGAAATTCGACACCTCCGGCAGTCCTATTGGGTCTACACCCGTTTCCTTAGGCAGTCCGGGATCCTATCTTTCGATGTTGCAGGATGTGGTTGCTTTGGGGCCAGGGTTTCTTCCGGTTTATGAAGGAGACGCCCTGTATGTGCAAAAAATTGATAGCGGCGGTATTTCGACCTGGGGGTCTCCGACAAAAGTGGCTTCCACCATTCTGCAGAATTTCAACTCGGAGGCATCGGCTTTACAACTGCCTTCCGCCAGGGCGCTGTTGTTTTGGAAAGACGGAATTTGGGCGGAAGGAGGGGCATTTTCAGAAACGAATCTATTTCAGCAGACGGTGGATGCGAACGGGAGCCTCGGGCTGGCGGCGGGGACGAAGTTCATCGATCCGGAGCGGTTTTATCTGCAGAGCGGGAGGGCGGTCTCGGCTAAGGTGAATGCGGGGACCACGGCGGTGGATTCGGCCATTCTGACTACGGAGGTCGACCACAACGGCGGCAGTGCGACCTTCTACCTGAGCAACGACGGGGGTGCCACTTGGGTGGAAGCGGTTCCGGGAATCAAGACGCTGTTTTCCACCGTCGGATCCGATCTGCGCTGGAAGGCGGAGTTGCTGGTCGACCCGGTCTGGCCGCGCTCCCCGGTGGTGACCGGGGTGAGCATCGAGTATACTACTCTCTCCAGCGGCGGATCGGATGCCTACGAGACCGATGACAGCTGCGCGGAGGCGCGCCCGATCGATGTCAACGGGGCTCACCAGCAGCACAATTTCGGATCCTCGACCGACGAAGACTGGGAGTACTTCGATGTCCGCGCCGGCTACAGCTACAGCGTGCAGGTGACCAATGCGCAAAGCAGCGCCGACCCGGCCCTGGCCCTTTATGCCGGCTGCTCGGCCCAGCCTCTGGCTGCCTTCGACAGCGCCTATACTCGCGACGCGCTGATTACCCGGCAGGCCGCCGCCGGCGGGCGGTGGTATGTGCGTACCACCAACAGCACCCCGGCGGCCACTGCGGTTAAGACCGCCTATCACCTGACGGTGCGGGAAGTGGAACCCTCGCCGACGGCCCTGGTGGTGGTGGGCAAGGCGGCCAAGAGCAGCCAGCAGACGGCTCTGAACGCCACCGGCGACCTGGCCTATAAGACGTTTATGAAGACGGGAATGCTGAAAGCGAACCTGCGCTATTACCGTCCGTCGACGGATGTGGACCTGGACGGGGACGGGCTGAATAACGATGTGACCGGGCTGCCGACGGTGCTGGCGGTGAAGGGCTCGATCCAGGACTGGGCGCGGGAGCAGGGGGTATCGCTGGGGATTCCGTTTTACCTGGTGCTGGTGGGCGGCGGAAGCGCCGACCGCATCGTGCTGGACAGCGGGGAGGAGGTGACCACCGGGGATCTGGGGCTGTGGCTGTCGAACCTGGAGGCGACCTCGGGGGCGGACAATCTCAACGTGATACTGGACGCGCCGCAGAGCGGGACGTTCCTCGATGTGACCACCGGGAGCCCGAGTACGATTGCCGGGAAGAACCGGGTGGTGATCACCTCGACGTCGAGCGGGCAGAATTCGTATCTGGCCTCGGACCGCTCGTTTTTTTCCAGCGTTTTGTTCCGACACCTGGGGCAGAAGAAATCGCTGGCGGACGCCTTTCTTGGGGCGCGGCAGGCGATCTTGGACTCGGGATTGTCGCAGGATCCACAGATCAGCGTGAACGGGGCGGGGGCAACGGTGACCTCGGCCCGCACGGAGGCGCTGTCCGGGGGGACGGCGCTGCTGATCGAAACACCGGCGGCGACGCGCGGGATCAACGGGGGAAGCCGCTCGTTGCCGCCGGTGGTGGACACGGCAGGCTGCGGGATGAGCGGGACGGACTGCGTACAGGTGAATGCGCTCATCCGGGATGACGTGGGGGTCAGCGAGGCGTGGCTGGAGGTGTACCGGCTGGCGGACGTATCGTCGGGAGAAGCCCTGGTGGCGGTGACGGTGATCAGTCTGGCAGGGAAAGGGGACAGCCTGTACGGGGTGGACGGGATCCGGATCGGAGCGGGGCAGAACATTTATGTGATGGTGCGGGACACGGACGGGAACCTGGGGGAGGCGTATCCGGTGGCGGGGACGAATCTGGCGGCGCCTGCAGTATGCACGATATCGGGGCAGGTGGCGGCGGGAGGAGTGGGAGTGGCGGGGGTGGTGCTGAGCGGACTGCCGGGGAGTCCGTCGACAGACAGCGGGGGGAACTATACGTCGACGGTGAATGCGGGGTGGTCGGGGGTGGTGACGCCGGTCAAATCGGCGTACACCTTCACGCCGGTGGGGCGGACATTTACGAACGTGACTTCCAGCCAGACGGCCAAGAACTTCGAAGCGACGCCGATTACCTATACGGTCAGCGGGCAGGTGACATGGAATGGAGCGGGACTGTCGGGGGTGGTGATGGGCGGACTGCCGGGAAGTCCGGTGACGGACAGCGGGGGGACCTATACGGGGACGGTGGACGCGGGGTGGAGCGGGACGGTGACGCCTTCCAAGGCGGGGTACAG
>CAINFC010000102.1 GCA_903847975.1 uncultured Acidobacteriota bacterium
AAGGATGTCGCCGGGAGGCTTGCCCTTCTGGCGCGGGAAATGGTTTTCGGCGAAAAGGTGGCGGCCCGCGGACCTGCATATCGCTCCATGCGGATTTCGGAGAATGAAATCCGGATCCGGTTCGACCATGCCGGCCGGGGAATAACGACCCGGGACGGCGCCGAGCCGAAGGGTTTTGCCGTGGCCGGAGAAGACCGCCGGTTCCATTGGGCCCGGGCCCGCATGGACGGGGATCAGATCGTGGTCTTCAGTCCTTCCGTGCCGCGGCCGGTGGCCGTCCGCTATGGATGGGAGACGAATCCCCCCTGCAACGTGTACGGACGCTCGGGGCTGCCGCTGGCTCCTTTCCGCAGCGACTCCTGGCCCCCGGAGAACAAGCCGTGAGCAAAAGCGCGATTCATGAGGATGGAGCCAAACAAAGTGGCAGCCGGGTCCGGTTCTGCCGTCCCCGACGGGCCTTCGCCTTGGAATAACAGGCCTGTGCCGGTTTACGCAGGGCATCCCAAAGCCATGGCGGAGCGCAACGGTACGATATCCGCTATTTCGCCCCGTGTGTCACACATACCAGTCCCGTCAGGGACGGCAGATTGTGGCCGTGATGGCCCGGAAAAAGTTACCAGCTCCCGGCGGCAGGCTCTTTCTCTTTTCTTCCTGATCTTCCCGTCTTCCTGTGAGATGATCGGGCTTGCAGGAAGACCGGGAAGATTCGCAGGCAGCCGTGCTAATCGGCGGATGCCGGATGGCCTCTTGCGGTTTGTCGGGCCAAAGCCTCCAGGGAGATGACCTGGATATCCGTATTCAGGGCATAGGCGTGGATCCCCGGGTACACCAGGAACTGCTTCTGCGGTTTGAGGTCCGCGCAAGCCGAATAAAAACCTCTTTCGGGATGCGGGGAAAGGCTGCGCTTGATCTCCACTGCCCAAAGATGTCCGCCCGGAAAGTGCAGCAGCAGGTCGATTTCCGCCCCGCCCCCGGTTCGATAAAAAAAGCCCTGGGTGCCCTCCGGTGCGACCGACAGAAGCGTTTCGACGACAAATCCCTCCCAACTGGCGCCCACGACCGGATGAGAAAGCAGCATTTCCTTATCTTCCATTCCCAGAAGGGCATGGACCAGGCCGCTGTCTCGAAGGTATATCTTCGGAGACTTGACCAGCCGTTTTCCGATATTGGCCTGCCAGGGCGGCAACCGGCGCACCAGCAGCAGATCGGACAGCAGATCCAGATAGGCCGACACCGTCTTGACATCCACTCCCAGGCTGCGGCTCAGCTGGGCTGCGTTGAGCATGGCAGCCTGGTTGTAGGCCAGCATGGTCCAGAAACGGCGCAGCGTTTCCGCGGAGATGCGCGGGCCGAACTGAGGGATATCCCGTTCCAGATAAGAGCGGATAAAGTCCCGGCGCCACCTCATGCTCAAACCGTCTGCGGAAGCCAGAAAACTGTCCGGGAAGCCTCCACGGAGCCAGAGACGGTCTTGCTCTGCAGGGGAAGTAGCGACTTCCAGCAAATCAAAGGGCTGCAGCTCCAGGTAGCTGACGCGGCCGGCCAGGCTCTCTCCGGACTGCTTTAACAGGTCGAGCGATGCCGAACCCAACAAAAGATACTGCCCGGAAGAATGTCCGAGCCGGCGGGCTCGATCTATAAGCCCCCGCAGAGACAGGAAAAGCCCTGGCGCACGATGGATTTCATCGAGAATGACCAGTTTTCCGAACTTGTCTTCCAGGTACAGCTCCGGATCGCCCAGCCTGGCGCGGTCCTGTGCCGATTCCAGATCCAGGTAAATCGCCTGCCGTTGATTGCACAGCTCCATCGCCAATGTGGTTTTACCCGCCTGCCGTGGCCCCAACAGCACAACCGCAGGTACTTCTGTGAGTCGCTGGTCAAGTGTCTGTAGTAACCGGCGGGTGATCATGTATGTAATTATGGAACATGAATCCCTGTTTTGCAAGGAAGAATTGATAAATGGGGATCCCTGGTTGGTCCCTTCTTCGCAGGGAGGCGTCGGGCTATCGCAGGTCGATGCGTTTCAGGCGCAGCGAGTTGGTGACCACGGAAACCGAGCTGAAGGCCATGGCGGCCGAGGCCCACATCGGATTCAGCAGCCATCCGTTGAGCGGATAGAAAGCGCCGGCGGCCAGAGGAATGCAGACAATATTGTAAAGGAAGGCCCAGAAGAGGTTCTGCCGGATGATCCGCATCGTCTTGCGGCTCAGATGCAGGGCCCGGGCGATTCCGCGGATGTCCCCGCCGACCAGGGTAATGTCGGCGGCATGTACCGCCACGTCCGCGCCGGTTCCCATGGCAATCCCCAGATCGGCGCGGGACAGCGCGGGGGCGTCGTTGATGCCGTCCCCGACCATGGCCACGCAGCGCCCTTCGGCCTGCAGCCGCTGCACCTCTTTGGCTTTTCCTTCCGGCAGGATGCCGGCAATCACCTTGCGGATTCCCAGCGCCGATGCCGCTTCCCGGGCGGCCCCCTCCTGGTCTCCGCTCATCAGCACAATTTCCAGGCGCAACCGGGTCAGGGAGGCTACGGCTTCGGCCGCCTCCTTCTTGAGCGGATCGGCAATGCAGATCCGGGCGGCAAGGCTTCCGTCGATGGCCGCGTAAACCAGGGTGGCTCCCGGGGTCGGGCAGGGATTTTCCCCGGATGTCTCCGGGCCGGCCAGGACGCCATTCTCTTCCAGCAGACGACGGCTGCCGGCCAGAACCTCCCGGCCGTCCACGCGGGCGCGCACCCCCAGGCCGCCCAGCGCCGTAAACGCCTGGGCC
Source organism: uncultured Acidobacteriota bacterium (assembly GCA_903847975.1). Classification (GTDB taxonomy): domain Bacteria; phylum Acidobacteriota; class UBA6911; order CAINFC01; family CAINFC01; genus CAINFC01. The sequence continues at coordinate 2,770 of CAINFC010000102.1, forward strand.
TTTTTCCGCGCGAGCTCTTTCCCCCGCGCATATTCCAGGATGGCCCGGGAGAGAGGATGCTCCGAACCCTGCTCGGCCGCCTCCAGAAAGGAAAGCACCTCCGGCTCGCTCCAGGGCGCCGAAACCGAGATTCCCACAACCTGCGGTCGCCCCTGGCTCAGGGTGCCGGTCTTGTCGAGGAGAATGACATCGGCTTTCTCGGCCTTCTGCAGTGCGGTTCCGTTGCGGATCAGAATTCCGGCCGAAGCGCCGCGACCCATGCCGGCAACGATGGCGGTAGGTGTGGCCAGCCCCATGGCGCAGGGGCAGGCGATGACCAGCACCGAAACGGCATTGATCAGCGCAAAAGAGAAGGAGGGGCCCAGCCACCAGCCGGCCAGCAGGGTGGCCAGTGCGGTCAGCAGCACGGCGGGAACGAAGCGGCCGGCGATGCGATCGGCCAGCAGCTGAATGGGCACCTTGGTCCCCTGGGCCTCGCGGACCAGGCGGATCATGCCGGCCAGGGCCGTGGCCCGCCCCACCCGCTGGGCCCGGAAGATAAAGGAGCCCGAGCCGTTGATCGTTCCGGCGATGACGGTATCGCCGGGCCCCTTGTCCTTGGGCAGGGGTTCCCCGGTGATCATGGCTTCGTGCAGTGCCGAAAGCCCTTCTTCGATGATCCCGTCGGCGGGCACCTGTTCTCCGGGACGGACACGGATCCGGTCCCCCGGCATAAGCCGGGTCACTTCCTGCCGGACTTCCTGCCCGTCGCGGAGCACCGTCGCTTCCGAGGGCTGCAGCTTCATCAGCTGGCGGACCGCCAGGCCGGTCTGCCCGCGGGCCCGCGCTTCCAGCCAGCGGCCCAGAAGAACCAGGACAATGATCATCGACGCGGAGTCAAAGTAGAAATGAGTTTCTCCTGCGGAATGATGCGCTCCCAGGTCGAGCCACACGAGGACGGCGCTGTAGAGAAAGGCGGCGGAGGTCCCCAGGCTGATCAGGGTATTCATGTTGCTCTGGCGGTGGCGGAGGGCCGACCAGGCGCCCAGGAAAATCTCTTTTCCCCCCCACGCCATGACTGCCAGGGTCGCCAATGCCAGCAGAACGCCGCGGTACGCGGAGGCCGGCAGCCCCGGGATCGGGACCATGGAAAAAACCATGATCGCCGCGGCCAGCGGCGAGCACACCGCCAGCTTCCATCGCAGCCGGGAGAGGCTTCGCGCGGCGGCCTCCTCCATGGCTTCGAGGGAAGCCTCTTCGACGGGCCGGACCCGGAATCCGATCCGGGTGACGGCGTGCGCCAGGTTTTCCGGTCCGGTCCGGTCCGGATCGTAGCGCAGGGTGGCGGCTTCGGTGGCAAAGTTGACCACGGCTTCCGCAACGCCTTCCGTGGCCTGCAGGCCGGTTTCCAGCCGGCGGGCGCAGGCGGCGCAGGACATGCCTTCGATGGAAAATTCCAGGGTCCGGGTGGAATCGCTCATCGGGGGAGGCCGGCTGGGGGAGATCCCCATTCGCGGTAAAGCCGGTGGGGCAGCCCGAAATGATCCAGAACGCGACCCACCGTCTGGTCGACAATATCTTCGATGGACTTCGGCCGGCTGTAAAAAGCGGGAACCGGAGGCAGGATGATCACTCCCATGCGTGCCAGGGACAGGAGGTTCTCCAGGTGTCCGGCGTGCAGGGGGGACTCCCGCACCACCAGCAGCAGTTTGCGGGCTTCTTTCAGGGTAACGTCCGCGGCCCGCAGCAGAAGATTATCGCCCAGGCAGCAGGCAATCGCCGAAGCGGAGCGTATGGAGCAGGGCATTACCACCATACCCATGGTGGCGAACGATCCGCTGGCGATCGGTGCGCCGATATCGTCCACCGCATGGCAGCAGGAGGCCAGGGATCGCACCGCATCCAGCGGGTAATCGGTCTCTGCGGCGATGGTCCGCTCCGCCGGCCGTGAGATGACCAGGTGCGTTTCTACGGACGGGTGCCGGCGCAGCTCTTCCAGCAGGCGCAATCCGTAGATTGCCCCGGAGGCACCCGATATTCCGACAACCAGCCTCTGCATAGGCTAATATGATATCGCAAGAAGAGGAAACGTTGGCGGAATTGGGACCACACGGATTTCTGTGGACCTTTCATGCCATCGGTTTCCGAATTTCGAATCGAAGTGAAACGGAGAGGAGATTGGAGTGAAAAACACGAGGCTTCCTTTTTCTGTGAGCCGGCGGTTGTTTCTTGTTTTGCTGCTTGCTTTCTGCTGTTCCTGTGCGGCCCAGCCGCCGGAGGACCTCGCGCTCTGGTACCGGCAGCCCGCGGAAAAATGGACGCAGGCGCTGCCGGTGGGAAACGGGCGGCTCGGCGCTATGGTCTTCGGCCGTACGGACCGCGAGCGGATTCAGTTCAACGAGGACAGCCTGTGGTCCGGCGGGCCGGAAGAAGCCAACAATCCGGAATCCCTGAAAGCGTTGCCGGAGATTCGCCGCCTGCTCTCGGAAGGGCGGCAGAAGGAGGCCGACCAGCTGGGAGTGCAGAAGCTGGTCTGTGCCGGCAAGGGCTCCTCGCTGGGCCGCGGGGCACGGGCCCCTTTCGGCTGCTACCAGACCTTCGGGGATATCGAGCTGGAGTTCGACGGCGGGCGCCCGGTTCCCCTGGCGGAATACACGCGCCGGCTGGACCTGGATACCGGAGTTGCCGGTGTCCGATACCAGGCGGAAGGGGTCCGGTTTTCGCGGGAAGTTTTTGCCAGTCATCCGGATCAGGTCATCGTTCTATCGCTGGAAGCGAGCGTCCGCGGAAAGCTGAATTTCGTCATCGGGCTGAGCCGTCCGGAAAAGGCTGCGACTCGGTCTGTTTCCCGCGACAGCCTGGAAATGACCGGCCGGATGTTTGACGGGCGGGAGGATCGCGGGATGAAGTTTGCCGCCCGCCTGCAGCTCATTGCCAGGGACGGCAGAATATCGGAGGAGGGTAACCGGCTCCGGCTGCAGGGCGGAACGCGGGCGCTGGTCCTGCTTGCCGCGGCCACCGATTACCGGATGGACCGCCCGGATTTCCGGGGGCCGGACCCCGCCGCCGAGGTGGAAAGGCAGATTCGCGCCGCTTCCCGGAAAAGCTACGAGCAGCTGCGGAGCGCTCACCTCCGGGATCATCAGAATCTGTTCCGGCGGGTACGGCTCGACCTGGGGCAGGCGGCTGCGTCCCGGCTGCCCACCGATGAGCGCCTGGCCGCCTTTCGCCGGGGCGAGGCGGACCCCGGCTTGTCCGCTCTCTACTTTCAGTTCGGACGTTACCTGCTCATCGGCAGCTCGCGTCCGGGGGACCTGGCGGCCAACCTGCAGGGGGTATGGGCCGACGGAGTTCAGACTCCCTGGAACTGCGATTACCATAACAACATCAACGTGCAGATGAACTACTGGCCGGCGGAGGTCGCCAACCTTTCCGAATGCCATCTGCCGCTGATCGACCTGATCCGCTTTTTCAGCCGGCCGGGGGCGGAAACCGCCCGAGTCCACTACGGGGCGCGGGGTTGGACCGTGCACACCATCGCCAACGTCTGGGGTTTTACCGCACCCGGAGAGCATCCCGGCTGGGGGCTTTTTCCCGCGGGAGGGGCGTGGCTGGCGCAGCACCTCTGGGAGCACTACGATTTCACAGCGGATCGGGAGTATCTGCGGACTATCTGGCCGGCGCTCAAGGGATCGGCCGAGTTTTCTCTCGACTGGCTGGTGGAAGATCCCGCCACTGGAAAGCTGGTCAGCGGCCCGGCCAACTCCCCGGAAAATGCCTTTCTCACCGCGGACGGACAAAGGGGATCCCTTTCCATGGGTCCGGCCATGGAGCAGCAGATTATTGCCGAAAACTTCCGCAATGTGCTGGCGGCCGCAGCTTCCCTGGGAATCCAGGACGATTTTACCCGGCGCGTAGCCGAGGCGCAGTCCCGATTGCTGGGGCCGCGGATCGGCAGGGACGGACGGCTTTTGGAATGGGCCCGGGAGTATAAGGAAGCGGATCCGCTTCACCGCCACGTTTCGCACCTGTTTGCCCTGCACCCCGGCAGCCAGATAAGCCGCCAGACGCCCGACTGGATGGAAGCCGCCCGGAAGTCCCTGGTGGGGCGCGGCGACAGCGGCACTGGCTGGAGCATGGCCTGGAAGGTCAATTTCTGGGCCCGGCTCGGGGATGGAGACCACGCCTATCGCCTGCTTCGCAATCTTCTGACTCCGGTCGACTTTGAAGGATTCAACTATTCCGATGGAGGCGGGGTATACCGGAATCTGTTTTGCGCTCATCCCCCGTTTCAGATCGACGGCAACTTCGGAGGGGCGGCCGGCATTGCAGAAATGCTGCTGCAAAGCCATGGCGGGGAGATCCGGTTGCTGCCGGCCCTGCCCTCCGCCTGGCCCACCGGGTCGGTGCGCGGGCTGAGGGCGCGCGGAGGATTCGAGATTTCCGAGCTGCGCTGGAGGGACGGAAAGGTTCAGAGCGCTGAAATTCTCTCTCATGCCGGGCATACCTGCGTTCTGGCTGCCGGCGGTCCGGTCCGGGTGGAATCGCGGGGAACAACCCTGGCGACCGAACAAACCGCCGATACGGTGCGCTTTTCCACCCGGCCGGGAGCCGTGTACCGCATCATGGCCGATCCCGCCGGACGCTGAGCCGGAAGGCAGTTTTACAGGGTGCCGCAGGAGTGAGGATGGGCCGGAGCAGGAGACGAGAATGACCGTTTCCGCAATAAAAGTGATTGCCCCCCCTTGTTCTTTCTCCCAAAAACTCCTAGATTTAGTTAATTAAGAAAAAAACAAACCGGAGGCCTGCATGCTTCTTCATCATATGTTTGTGCGTAGTGCCAAGAGAAACGAAAAGCGGATTGCGGTCAACGACCGCACCCTGAATCGCAAGATCACTTACGGGCGGGCCCTGATCGCCAGCCTCATCCTTTCGGAAAAGTTCAAGCGTTACGAGCAAGGGCTTCTGGGAATCATGCTGCCCACTTCCGCGGGCTGCACCCTGGGAGTTCTCGGGGTCCTGATGAGCGGGCGCATTCCGGTGATGATCAACTATTCCACCAACGCCTCCGAGAACTGCCGGTATGCGCAGCAGAAATGCGCATTCCGGACGATTATTACCTCGCGGGCCCTGCTGGCCAAGATCAACTGCCCGCACATCGATGGCATGGTGTACCTGGAGGACCTGCAGAAAGAGGTTACGGTATTCGAGTCGATTCGAGCCGCGGTTCTGGCCAAGCTTCCCACGGAGCATATCCTGAAAAAAATCGGGGACCGGGACGAGAGCGAAACCGCGGTGATCCTCTTTACCTCGGGCAGCGAGAAGGATCCGAAGGCGGTGCAGCTGACCCACGCCAACATCTGGTCGAACCTGGAGGCGATCGATCACCTGTTCCAGTTCCACTCCGGCGATATCATCCTGTCGACGCTTCCCTATTTTCATGTTTTCGGATTCACTGTCCACCTGTGGCTGCCGATTTTAAAGGGATTGACGTTTATCACCTATGCCAACCCCCTGGACTACAAAACCGTCTGCACCATCGCCCAGGAGGAAAAAATCACCTTCCTGGTGGGGACTCCCACCTTCATGTGGGGCTACCTGCTCAAGTCCAAGAAAGGTCAGTTCGATTCGGTCCGGATCGCGCTGACCGGGGCGGACAAGTGCCCGGAGGCGCTGCGCCAGGCCTTCATGGAGAGGCACGGCCTGACGCTCCTGGAAGGGTACGGGACCACCGAAACCAGCCCGGTCATCGCCGTCAACACGCCCGAATTCAACCGGCCCGGCAGTGTCGGCCGGGTCATTCCCCGGGTACAGGTGCGGGTGGAAAACTATGAAACCGGGGAAGAGTGCCCCATTGGTGAAATCGGCAAAATCCTGGTAAAAGGCCCCAATGTCATGAAGGGCTATTTTGATGATTTTGAGCAGACCGCGCTTCGAATCCGTCACGGCTACTACGATACGGGAGATATGGGCTATATCGACGAGGACGGGTACCTGTGGCATATCGGCCGGTTGCGGCGCTTTGTGAAGATCGGCGGCGAAATGGTCTCCCTGATCCGGGTGGAAAATGTTCTGGAGGAGCTCCTGACCGGCGAGGCGCAATGCTGTGTGGTGGAGATTCCCGACTCCATCAAGGGGTGCAAAATCGTAGCGGCGGTGACCGAGAAGGTGGATGAGAAATCCATTTTGCGAAAAATGGCCGAAACGCTTCCCCCGATCGCACTTCCCAAACAGTTCGTGGTCATCCCGGAATTTCCGAAAATGGGGAACGGGAAAATCGATTTCCGGACCATTACGGACATGGTCCGCGACATGGTGTCGGCGAACTGAAGGCCGCCGGTCCTCCCGTCACGAGCCCAAACACGCCCTGCAAAGACACGGCCGAACGGATCGTGGCTTTCCCCAAAGGACACCTGAAGATGGGGGACTTTTTGCAGCTTTCTCCGAAAAGATTGGCTTGCACAAAGTCCTGTTCCGCTTCAGGAATGCCCCGACCTTTTCTTCCTCTTCTTTCTGATTTTCCCGTCTTCCTGTGAATAAAGAGCTTGCAGGAAGATCAGGACTTAGTACATTAAAACATTATTACGGTGACGTATTGTATTGACAAGTAATAACAGGAGTGGCATATTTCTCGTAGGAGATGTTGCGAGTAGAAAGGAG
>CAINFC010000103.1 GCA_903847975.1 uncultured Acidobacteriota bacterium
GCCCCATCCGGGAGACTGGCTGATTCATCCGCTGCCGGTGCGGTCCGGTGCCTTTCGCGGAACAAAAGACACGGAGCTGGTTCTTGCCAACGGGCTGCTGCGCCGCACGTTCCGCCTGGCCCCGAACGCGGCTACCGTCGGCTTCGACAACCTCATGACCGGCGCCGCGGTGATTCGCGGCGTCAAGCCGGAGGCCCTGCTGACCCTGGATGGCAAGGAATATGCCGTCGGGGGATTGACCGGGCAGCCGGAATACGCCTACCTGCTTCCCTCCTGGGTGGAGGAAATGAAGAGCGACCCGGCCTCCTTCCGGTGCGTCGGCTTTTCCCTCGGAAAGGTGGAGGCGCCTTTCGGCTGGCAGCGCAGGCGCCATGCCCCCGATCTGCCCTGGCCCCCTCCGGGTGTGGCGCTGGACCTCCATTTCCAGCCGCCGGTGATGGAGCTGAGCGGCCTGCGGGTGGTGATCCATTACGAGCTCTATGACGGGCTGCCGCTGCTCGGAAAGCGGCTGACGGTAACCAACGGAACCGGGCGCGCAGTCCGGGTGAACCGCCTGGTCAGCGAAATGCTGGCGGTGGTGGAGGCGGAGTCAGCCGTCGACGAGCGCCGGGAATGGCGGCGCCCGCTCGTGGATCTTTTCAGCGACTACAGCTTTCACGGCATGGACGCCACGACAGCCAGCCAGACGACGGCCTGGCTGCCGGATCCGCAATACACCAGCCAGGTCAACTACAACCGCAGGACGCCGGCCCTGCTGGTGAGCCGTCCCCCGATGGGGCCGGACGTGCTCCTGCCGTCCGGGGAGGCATTCTCCTCGCACCGGACCTTTGCCGTGCTTTACGATCGGGATGAGCGGGAGAGGCAGGGCCTGATTCTGCGGCGGGCGCTGCGGGCCCTGGCTCCCTGGTCGGCGGAAAATCCGATCATGATGCATGTCCGCAGCGCCGATTCCGGCGTCTTCCGGCAGGCGGTGGACCAGTGCGCCGAGACCGGCTTCGAAATGATCATTTACACCTTCGGCAGCGGCCTGAATATGGAAAACGATCAGCCGGAATACATCGCCCGGATCCGGTCCGAGGTGGACTACGCTCATTCGAAAGGGATCGAAGTCGGGGCCTATTCCCTCCTGGCCAGCCGCCGGGTCAGCGAGGAGGACGACGTGATCCATCCGGCCACCGGCAAGACCGGCGGGGCCATCTTCGGCAACTCTCCCTGCCTGGGGAGCCGCTGGGCCGGCCGGTACTTCCCGAAGATACGGAGTTTCATCGAGCAGACCGGCCTCGATCTCCTGGAGCACGACGGCAGCTACCCGGGAGATGTCTGCGCTTCCGAACGTCATCCGGGGCATCGCGGCCTGGACGATTCGCAGTGGACTCAGTGGCGGACGATTGCCGATTTTTATCAGTGGTGCCGAGGGAGGGGCACCTACCTGAATGTTCCCGATTTTTACTTTCTGGCGGGATCGTCCAAAACCGGGATGGGCTACCGGGAATCCAACTGGTCCCTGCCGAGGGAGCGCCAGATCCTGCTGGGCCGCCAGAATATATACGACGGAACCTGGGACAAGTCGCCCAGCATGGGGTGGATGTTCGTGCCCCTGGTGGAGTATCACGGCGGCGGGCCGGCGGCCACGCTGGAGCCGCTTGCCGATCACCTGGACGCCTACGAGGCCCACCTGGCCAACAACTTCGGCGCCGGGGTGCAGGCCTGCTACCGCGGGCCGCGGCTGTATGACACGGAGGTCACCAAAGCGGCGGTAAAAAAGTGGGTGTCCTGGTTCAAGCGCTACCGGGACATTCTGGAATCGGACCTGATTCATCTGCGGCGCCCCGACGGGCGCGACATCGACTGCTTCCTGCACGTCAATGCCGGTCTCCGGCGCAAGGCGATGGCGGTGGTTTACAACCCGCTGGACCGGGAAGTGGAGCGGCGGCTGGTTCTTCCTCTTTATTACACGGGGCTGACCGAGGCGGCCTGGATCCGGGAAAGGGAAGAAAGTCCGAAAAAATACATTCTGGACCGGGAGTACCGGGTTTCCCTTTCTGTCCGGCTTCCCGCCCGGGGGTTCACCTGGTTCGTAGCCGAGCAGCCCTGACGGGACTCCTCCCCGTAAACCTGGGGGAAAAAGGCTCACGGGAAGGTAGGAAGAACGGGAGGAAAAGCGCAAGGCCTCTTGCCGGAACCCGGATTCCGGCGCACAGCCCGGGATTGCGCCGCATAGGCGCTGCCCCGGGCTGGCGGATTTGTTTGAAAAACAGCCTGGTAAAGGCTGCACAAACAGCTGGTATCGCTGGATTCTGCGCACTCTTTGTCAGGGCATCCGCGGCAACTCGGGATTTTTTTGCGGCGGCATCTTTCCTGCCGGCGCTTGACAGAGGCCGCCGCCTGCCCCTAACATCCTATTCGTTAGGAGGCTTGCACCGCTTTTCTTCCTGCCGGTTCCTATTTCAGGGAGAAAGCTGCCGAACGAAGAACCAGGCTTATCCGACAGGAGGGCACGAAAATGAAAATCGAAATAACGCGCCGCAATTTCCTGGGGGCATCCGCCTCGATGGCGACGGCCGCTTCCCTGGGAAACGGCGAGGGGTTGGGGGCCGCGACCGCGCAACCTCCGAATGTGGTTTTTGTTTTTGCCGACCAGTGGCGCGCCCAGGATGCCGGCTATGCCGGCAATCCCCAGGTTCGCACCCCGAACCTGGACCGCATGGCGGAGCGGAGCGCGGTGTTTGCCAATGCGGTTTCCGGCTGCCCGGTGTGCAGCCCCTACCGGGCCAGCCTGCTGACCGGCCAGTACTGGCACCGCCACGGGATTTTCTACAACGATAAGCCGCTGGCTGGAGAAGCCCGATCCATGGGCAAGCTGTTCGCCGAAGCGGGCTACGATACCGCCTATATCGGCAAGTGGCATCTGAACGGCCATCCTCCCGGCATCGACTACCAGGAAAGCCGCAACGCGCCCGTCCCGCGGGAACGAAGGCAGGGATTTCAATACTGGAAGGCGCGGGAGTGCACCCACGAGTACAACCAGTCCTACTATTTCGACGAACAGGACCGCCGGTGCCAGTGGGAAGGGTATGACAGCATTGCCCAGACGCGGATGGCCGTCGAGTACCTGAAAAGCCGCCGGAAGGCCGAAGGGCGGCCGTTTCTGATGGTCCTCTCCTGGGGCCCGCCTCACGACCCCTACCACACCGCCCCGGAGGAGTTCCGCTCCCTCTACCCGGATCCGGCGAAGATCGCGCTGCGCCCCAACGTGCCGGCGGCTTCCGAATCCGCGGCCCAAAAGGTACTGGCGGGCTATTACGCGCATATTGCCGCCCTGGACCGCTGCCTCGGGGAGCTGCAGCAGGCCCTTCAGGAAACCGGGCTGGAGGAGAACACGGTTTTTGTATTTACCTCGGATCACGGAGACATGCTCTACTCGCAGGGGCAGACCATGAAGCAGAAGCCCTGGGACGAAAGCATCCGGGTGCCCTTTCTGCTGCGCTTTCCGGCCCGGCTGGGAAACCGGTCGAGGAACGTGCAGGCCCCGATCAATACTCCGGATATCCTGCCGACGCTGCTGGGGCTCTGCCGGCTGCCGATTCCCGCCGCCGTGGACGGCCGGGACTACACCCCGTTGCTGGCCGGGGGGCGGGAGACAGGGGAGGAGGCCGCGCTGCTGGCCTGCCTGGTCCCCTTTCACCAGTGGAACTACCGGAATGGCGGGCGGGAGTACCGCGGGCTGCGCACCGCCCGCTATACCTACGTGCGGGACCTGCGCGGCCCCTGGCTTTTCTACGACAACCGGCAGGATCCATTTCAATTGACCAACCTGTGCGGCCGGAAGGAATTCGTCTCCCTGCAGAAAGAGATGGAAAAGCAGCTCGCGCAGCAGCTCCGCCGGGCGGGCGATCGGTTTCTCCCCGGGCCGGAGTACATGCGCCAGTGGGGGTATACCTGGGACGGGCAGGACCGGCCCTCCTAAAACCCTGCCGGCCGAAGCCCATACGGAGCCAAGCGGAGAAAGCCCATGAATCATCACAAAGTCAAGCTGGATGCCGGTTTCGCCGGTTTTGCCGTCGTTCATCCCCTCGGCCCGGTGTGGCCCGGAAACGAAAAGAGGCTGGAGGAGGATATCGCCGGCGTGCTGGCCCGATATTATTTCCCGGTGGTCAACCTGGTCTATTCGGCGGCCGGGGAGGCCCGGTGCAATCCCAAGACCGGAAAAATCGAGCTGCCGGATAAACTGAAAAAGATGCTGGTGGAAGGGGAGGTAAAAACCGACGGCGTGGCCGTCGTCAACCTCCAGCCTTCCGGCACGGAGGTGTCCGCGGGGGAAAAAAGCGCCTGGGGCGAAGCGGGCTCCTTTCTGACGGAAAGCGGGCGGATTCTGGCCGAGTCGGGAGCCGCAGCTCCCTTTCTATCGCTGGCGGTCCCCTTTCTTTCCGGCGTGGGGCTGATCCTGCGGACCTTTTTCCCTTCCCGGGAAAAGGGGCTGGTGGTTCCCTACCTGAACGGAACCCGGGAGTTCGGATGGCGGCGGCAGGAATCGGATGGCGGCGTCCGTCACTGTGAAGGGATTCACTATGCGCAGGTGCTCTGCGTTGTCGATCGCCGGGAGGGTTCGCCGGAGCCCGGGGCGGAATTCTTTCTGGAAATGAGCCTGCAGTTGCACCTGGAGTGGGAGTCCGCCGGGTTGCAAAGCGTCGCCTGGGAAAAGGGAGGAGTCCGCTTTCAGGTGCCCCGGCCTCCGAAAACCCCGGAAATCGGCGATCCCGCGGTCATCTACAATACCGATTCGATTCCGCTGACGTTCGGGGCGGAGGAAGCCGCCCGGATGCTGGGGCTGCCGGGCAGGGAGCTGCCGCCCGGGCTCCAGGAAGTCTTCCGGCCGGTGCCCGGCACGGACCCCCCGCGCTATACCAAGGGTTCCCTGCTGAAGCTGCTCGGCCTGCGCTGAGCCGGCCGAGCCCCAGGCGCCTGGAGCGCAGGCCATGGGAGGATTTTTTTAGGACAGCTGCAAAGCGGGATCGCGCGCCCCCCTTTCACCGTACTCCGTTTTTCAGCTGCCGGAGAAAGCGCTCCGGGGTAATTTGCGGGTCAACCTGGCAAGCCAGAGCATAGCGGCCCGCCAGGCGTGCAATCCCCCAACTCCCTGCCGCAATCTTGTGGGCCGTATAGGCGCTGGGAGACGCCGGACTGGCAAAAGTAACCGGGCCGACAGGGGGTACATGCAAGTCCAGGGCGGCAACGAACAACCCCTCCCGTCGCGCTTCCTCAACCGCCTGCAAAAAGGAAGAGCCTCCCCCCACGGAAAGGGAAAGGGCCCGGATTTTCCGATCGGCAGGAAGACGACGGTTGCATTCCAGAATCCTGCGGATGGCCATGGGCAGGGTTTGTCCGTAATGGATCATGTGGCGCAAGGCGGTAAACCAGTTGCCCATCGGCTCCCGGCTCCACATCATCCCCACTCCCACGAAATAGAGATCCGCTTCCGGAGCAATGCCGACATTCGATCCGGCTGCCAGAGAAGCTACCGCCGTGGCGTGCCATCCCGCCGGCTCCGTCGGATCGCAGTCGATCTCGTCATACCAGCGAAGACGTTCCGTATACTCGCGGTGCTCGACCAGCAGGGGGCGGTCGACGATCGCAATTCCGATGTGGCGTCCTCGAATCCCCTGAGCATGCAGATCCCGGATTTCCTTGTCCGGAAGGAATGTCTCGCCGGGCGGAAACTCCGCCATCAGCGGTGGCGGGCGCCGGACCCAGTGGGGCAGATCCTGCGGGATGGGTCCAGCCATCGGGCCGGCCCATCGAACGGCTATGCCCCAGGCTCCCACCGGAAGCAGGAAAACCAGCCCTGCCATCACGATCCGCTTCCGAATGGACAGATTCCTTTTTTGCATTGGCTTCATAGAAATGATTTTAGTAAGTTTTCAGAGTTGGAAGGAGTTTTAAGAAGGAGTTTTAAGGACACCCACTTTTCAAGGTTTTAAGCAAGGTTTTAAGGACACCCACTTTTCATTGAAAAGAAGAGGTGTTCTGGTACCCGATGGTTTCAGAAAGTTACACGGAAACAGCGGATGGGACGGAGGAAGGCCGATCCGATCCGCTTTGATCCATACAATCCGCTGTTTCCGCGGAGCCGGAATCAGACTTTGAAAAAGATTCCCTTTTTATAAAGGAAGAGGAGCAGCAGCCATTTTACCGTCAGAATACCGCAGGGCAGAATCAGGGGCTCCCAGGTACCGGCATGGGCGGCAACACCGCCCAGAAAAAAAGCGGCGATTTTGTGGAAATCCACAATCTGCTGGGAAACGTATATGAAAATGGCGTTCATACCGATGACCGAAAAGAAAAAGGCCCATCGGGTATAGCCTTTCACATCGATGATCCAGTAGAACAGGGCCATCAGCAGGAAGCACCATCCGCCGGCCCACAGGACGTAGGGGCTGTTCCAGATGTGCTTGTTGATCGGGAAGATCATTCCCCAGAGGTAGCCGCTTCCCAGGCAGGCGGCGGCACTCAGCAGCAGGCGGTTCATTTTCCAGCGGCTGGTATGCTCCGATTTCAGCCAGGTGCCGGCAAACACGCCGAGCAGCATGGAGCAGGCGGAAGGGAAGGTTCCCAGCACTCCGGCGCTGTCCCCGAACCCGTAGAACCGCGGCGGAAAACGGCTGTGCATCCACTTTCCGAGAATCTGCTGGTCCACATAGCTGTGCAGGTTTCCTTCCGGCGTCAAATTGCCTGCTCCGAAGCCGGGAACGGGGACCAGCATCATAGCTGCCCAATACAGCACAAGCGTGGCGGCAAAAAGGGCAGCCTGGGCTCGCGGCCGGGTGTTCAGCACCAGCAGGGAAACCAGCAGGTAGCAAAGGCCGATCCGCTGCAGAACTCCCGTCCAGCGCAGATTGGAAAAATCGAAGGCCAATACCCCGCCGACCAGCAGGCCGAGTGCGATCAGAACCAGGGACCGGCGGACGATGTGCAGGTAGAGCCGCATTCGGTTCTGTCCCCGGTCGGCGCGCCGAAAAAGGGAGAAAGGGAATACCGCACCGATGATGAAAAAGAACAGGGGAAAGATCACATCGTAAAAGGTAAAGCCGTTCCATAGCGGGTGCTCGAGCTGGCCGGCGACCAGGCGGGTGAAGGGCGTATCGGCCACCTTGGGCAGGCTCCTGCCGATCAGGTCGCCGCCGATGATCCAGAACATGTCGAATCCGCGCAGGGCATCCAGGGATCGGATTCTTTCCTTTGTCGGTCGAGGAGGAGTGTCTTCTTCAAGGGGCATAGGCGCATTCATGACAGGTAATTGGTTTTTTTTCTTTCTGCCCCTTCGGAATTGTAGGGTGCGATTGCCTCGGAGTCAAGAGATGAAGGGGATTGTAAGCAGGAAAGAGTTACACGGAAACAGCGGAAGGGACGGAGGAAGGCCGATCCGATCCGCTGTGATCCAAACAATCCGCTGTTTCCGCGTAACCGGAAAAATGGGTGTCCTTTTTTCACTTTTTCACTTTTTTCCCGCCTGGATTTTTGTCGCTTCTTCATCTATAATCCCCCCTGTCGGTGAGTTAACAGAAAAAGCAGACCGCGGTTCCGTATCCGTTTCCGATGGAAAAATCCTTGGGTGCAACACCACTGCAATCGAGTGCTGTGACGTCTCTGGTCATGGTTGTGGACGACGACCAGGTTACCACCCGCACCCTGCAGGGAATCATGCAGAACGCCGGATTCCGCACGGTTTGCGCCCACGATGTCTCCGGCGCCGCCGCCCTGGCGGAGGCCCAGACCCCGGACCTGATCCTCCTCGACGTGCACCTCCCGGACGGCTCCGGGATCGACTTCTGCCGGCGGCTGCACAGCCGGGCCAGCACCTCGGAAATACCGATTCTTTTTATTTCCGCCAACGACGATGTCACCCTCAAAATCGCCGGGTTCGATGCCGGGGGAGTGGACTACATCACCAAGCCCCTGGTATCCGTGGAAATTCTGGCCCGGGTGAGGACCCATCTCCGGCTGCGGCAGGCTTACCAGCGCCTTTCCGAACTGCAGGCCGAGCGCCTGCGCAGCCTGAAGGTTTCCCAGCAGGCCCTGATGCCCCAGCCGCAGGACTACCCGGAAGCCCGATTCCAGGTGGCGCTGCAGCAGGTTCTTCCCGCCGGCGGGGATTTTTACGATGTGATCTCCGTGGGCGACGGCATCACGGACTACGTGGTGGCCGATGCCAGCGGGCATGATCTGGGTAGCTCGATCTGGACCGCCACGCTGAAGGCGCTGCTTGCAGAGTACGCCACGCCGCTCAACACCCCGCAGGAGATATGCCGGGCCATCAACAAGGCCCTGCTGCGGATTCTGCCGGAGGGAATTTACTTCACCGCCGTCTACGCGCGCCTCAACCGCCGCCGGAAACAGCTGACCCTGGTGAATGCCGGCCATCCGCCCGCCTTCTGGATCCTGCAGGGAAAAAGCGAGGTCACCGTTCTGGAGCAGGACGGGGACGTGATCGGAATCTTTCCGGATGCGGTCTATAACGTCCTGGAGATGCGGGTGCGCCCCGGGGACTACCTGTTTCTCTATTCCGACGGGCTGGTGGAGCTCGAAGGGCTGGGCCCGGCGGGAGCCCGGCGCCTGGAGGAAGCCTGTCTCCAGCATCGGAATCTGCCCCTGGAGGAAGCCGTCCCGCGGATTGTGCGGGAGGCATGCGGGGGGGCGGTACCCTCGGACGACATCGTTTTCCTGGGGATCTGCGTATGAACCGCGGGGCAGGAGACGCTTCCCTTCGGGAGGCCCGGTGGAGCTGCGAGATTCCTTCCCGGATCGATCGGGTCGACGGGATTTGCCGCGAGATGCGGCAGCGGCTCGAAGCGCACCGGCTCTCGGGCCTTTGCTTCGACATGGAGCTGCTGGCCCGCGAATTTCTGAATAACGCCATTCTGCACGGCAACTCGGGCCAGGCCCGGAAGAAGGTGAGGCTGGAGATGTCCTTCGGCCGACGGTGGATTCGATTGCAGATTACGGACCAGGGAGAAGGGTTTTCCTGGCGGAGACGGCTGCGGACGCTGCCGGGCGAAGAGGAGGACGGCGGCCGGGGGATCGGCATCGGCCTTCTTTATTCGGACCGGATCCGCTTCAGCCGCAAGGGAAACCAGGTCACCTTGTGGCGCAAACGACAAACAGGCAAGGAGTAGAACCGAATGACGGCTTTCAGGATAGAACGCAACGGGATGATGGCACGGGTTACTCCCAGGGAAAAGCTGACGGCATCGGAGGTCCCGGGCCTGCAGGAGGCGATTCGGCTGGAACTGGAGGCCGGCGTTCGGAATTTGATTTTCGATCTTTCCGAAACCGCCATGCTGGATTCCAGCGGCATCGGACTGCTCATCGCTGCAAAAAACAGCCTCAGCGGACTGCAGGGCAGCCTGAGCGTCGTGCAGGCGACGCCCGAGGTGATGAAGCTGCTGCAGCGCATGCGCCTGGTTCAGCGGCTGCAGGTGATCGGCGGGGAACGCTAGGAGGCAGCCCATGGACGACGATCTGTTGATTGAATTTGTCAACGAGTCCCGCGAGCACCTGGCTACCATCGAAGCCGATCTTCTGTCGATCGAAGAGAGCGGCGCCGATATGGATGAAGTGCTGGTCAACAAGGTGTTCCGGGCCGCCCATTCCATCAAGGGCGGCAGCGGCTTCTTCGGCCTCACCCGGGTGAAGGAGCTGGCCCACAAGGCGGAAACGGTCCTGGATATGCTCCGCTCCCGCAAAATGATTGCCAATGCCGAAGTGACCAACGTTCTCCTGGCGGCCTTCGACCGTCTGCGCGACATGGTGAACCACGCCGCGGAAAGCGAGCAGATGGAAATCGCCGACCTGGTGACCGGCCTTACCCAGCTGGCCTCCTCCTATCTGCCGGCGGCCCAGAAGCCGGCCCTGGAAGCCCAGGCGGCGCTGACCGCACCCGGGATGTCCGGGACCGTCCTTATTCCGCAGACCGACCTGGACCGGATCCGGCGGTGCGGGCAGTACCTCTACTGGGTGGATTGCGATCTGGTGCACGACATTGAGCGCCAGGGGAAGACGGTTCTGAGCCTTTTTCATGACCTGACTACGCAGGGGGAAATTGTCGACTGCGTCATCGACTACGATGCGGTCGGAACCCTCGACGGTCCGGTGGGCAACCGCCTGCCGCTCCGTCTGCTGTATGCAACGGTGGTGATCCCGGACCGCATTTCCGGTCTCTTTGACACCATTCCCCGGGAACGCATCCACCTGGCGGTGGAGCCTTCTCCGGCCGCAGCCGTGCCCTCTGCCGGGGCGGAGGAAAAGGGGCCGGCTCCGCGCCGCGCGCCGCGGAAAAAGGGGCCGGCCAAGGCAGCTGCTGCGCCGGCGGAGGAACCTCCGGCCGAGGCGGCTGCGGCGGCCCCGCCGGAAGGCCCGGAGCCGAAGCCGTCCGCCGCTCCGGCGGCTCCGCCGCCCGCCGCCCTCAAAGGCCCGGAGAGCGCGACCCACCCCGCTCCGGCGGACGAAACCCTGCGGGTTCACGTCGGCCTTCTGGAAACCCTGATGAACCTGGCGGGAGAGCTGGTCCTGAGCCGCAACCAGCTGCGGGCCGCGGTGCTGCAGAACAATCCGCAGTCGCTGGCCGCCGCCGATCAGCGCATCCACCAGGTGACCGGCGAGCTGCAGGATGTCATCATGCAAACCCGGCTGCAGCCGATCGGCAACGTTTTTGCCAAGTTTCCCCGGGTGGTTCGCGATCTTTCCATGACCCTGGGCAAGGAAATCCAGCTGGATATTCAGGGCCGGGAAGTCGCCCTGGACAAAACGCTGATCGAGGGACTTTCCGATCCCTTGACCCACATGGTCCGCAATGCGGTCGATCACGGCATCGAGTCGGCCGAAGAGCGGATTCGGGCCGGAAAAAGGCCGGCCGGAGCGGTGCGCATCGAGGCGCGCCATGAGGCCGGACAGGTGGTCGTGGAGATTGCCGACGACGGCAAGGGGATCGATCCCGGGAAGGTGGCTGCCGCCGCCATATCCAAAGGCCTGATCACCGCCGAAAAAGTGCAGGGGCTTTCCGATCGCGACAGGCAGGCCCTGATTTTTCTGCCGGGGCTTTCCACCGCCCGGCAGGTCTCGGACATCTCCGGCCGCGGGGTCGGCATGGATGTGGTCAAAACCAACCTGGACCGCCTGGGCGGACAGGTAGAGATCGTTTCCGAAGTGGGCCGCGGCTCTCTTTTCCGCATCAAGCTCCCGCTGACCCTGGCGATTATTCCCTCCCTCCTGGTATCGGTGGAAGAGGAGCGGTTTGCCATACCGCAGGCCAACATCGAGGAACTGCTGCGCATCCGCAGCGAGGAGGTCAAGCACCGCATTGAGGTGGTGGGGGACACCGAAGTCCTGCTGCTGCGGGAGCGGATCCTGCCGCTGATACGGTTTTCGGACCTGCTGGGGCTGATCCCCTCTTATATCGATCCGGCCACCGGTCGGCGGGCCCCGGATCGGCGGGGCAACCTGGCCGACCCGCGCTCTCCGCGCCGGGCCCTGCTGAGCCAGGCGGGTGCGGCTTCCGACTCCCAGCCGCAGAAGCATGAGCCGGACCGCCGCCAGTCTTCCGGCCGGCGGGAAAGCGCCGCCTCTGTGCTGGAAATTGCGGTGGTTACCACCGGAACCATGTCGTACGGGCTGGTGGTCGGGTCCTTTCACGACACGGAAGAGATCGTGGTCAAGCCGCTGGGCCGCCGGCTCAAGCACCTTCGGGAATACAGCGGGGCGACGATTCTCGGGGACGGCACCGTGGCGCTCATTCTGGACATCGCCGGCGTGGCCGCCAAGGCAGGCCTGACCTCCATGGCCGGCTCGGCGCGGGCCACCCAGCTGGCCGCCCGGGCCGAAGACGAGAGGCTGCAGGATGTTCTCTCGCTGCTGACCTTCCACAACGGCTCCGGCCTGCCCTGCGCTCTTTCCCTGGATCTGGTGCAGCGCATCGAGCGCATCGCCCCCGAGCAGATCGAGCGCCTGGGCGGGAGGCGGACCATGCGCTACCGGGGAGGCTCTCTGCCACTGGTCGCCCTTTCCGATTGCGCCCGGGTTCCCTCCGTGGAGGAGTTCCGGGATCTGGCGGTGCTGGTTACTTCGGTGAACGGTAGGGAAATCGGTTTGCTGGGAGCCATGCCGGTGGACACCGTCGAAACCAGGGCGGCCATCGACGCCATAACCCACTGCCAGCCGGGGATTGCCGGCTCGGCCCAGATTCACAACCGCACCACGCTGATGGTCGATCTGTTCGAACTGGTGGATGTTCTGCATCCCGAATGGAGCGAAAAGCAAAGCAGTGCGGGGAAAGCTGCCGGCAGCGGGGAATCCCGGGCGGTTCTGCTGGCCGAGGATTCCGATTTCTTTCGGGGCCAGGTGAAGCGTTTTCTGGAAGAAGGCGGCTTTACGGTCCTGGACGCGCCCGACGGGGAGGCCGCCTGGGAGCTTCTGCTGAAAAATCTGTCCAAGGTGGAAGTGGTGGTCACCGATATCGAAATGCCGCGCCTCAACGGCCTGGAGCTGGCGGCCCGGATCCGCGCCGACCAGCGCACTTCGCGTCTGCCGGTCATCGCGGTCACTTCGCTGGCGGGTGAGGAGGATGCCGCCAAGGGCCGGTCGGCGGGAATCGACGACTACCAGATCAAGCTGGACCGCGACCGGCTGCTGGCCAGCGTGCGCAGCTACATGTCGGCTTAGGCAAAAGTGAACCAAACAAAGAGAATATTCGACGAGGGCGTCGCCCCGCGGAGAGGTTAGAATGTCCATTGGAGAAAGGAATGGAATCAATGTCCAAGCTTAATGATTATAAAATCGGCACCAAGCTCATGGGGGGGGTCTCCCTGGTCCTGCTTATCGTAATGCTTCTGATCGGAGTCAATTACTATTACCTTGGGGTCCTCCGCGATCTGCAAAATACCGGGTATGACCGTGCCCAGGAGGCCATTCGCGCCCAGGAGGTCGAAGGAATGGGCAACAAGCTCGGCCGGGTGGTCGCCGACCTGGTGATCAACCGGGATCTTACCTCCAGCCGCAGCGCCTGGACGGAGGTGTCGCGGGAGATGGACGCGGACATCGCCGCCCTGGCGGAAGTGGCCGACACCGCGGAAGAGAAGGCGGCGGTCGAAAACCTCCGCAAGGATGCCGTCGAGTTCGGCCGTATCGTGGAGGCCCTGTTCCGTTCGCTCTCCGCCTCGACCGCCTCGCCGAACGCCATTACCGAGGAAATCCGGAAGGCGGATGAGGCCATGGACCAGCTGATCCGGAATATTTCCCGAGACGCCGGCATAATTGCCGCCAGCCTGGCCAAAGAAAACGAAGAGGCGGACAAGGGATTCGACGCCCGGATGACCGGCATTATCCAGATTTCCATTCTCCTGGGCGTGGTGGTGGTCGCGGTCAGCCTGCTGCTGGTATCGGCACTGGTCCGGGTCATTGCCAAACCGGTTCGCAGCTGCGTGGAATTGCTGAAAGACATTTCCGAAGGAGAAGGGGATCTGACCCGTCGTCTGGATGCCTCCGCCAAGGACGAAATCGGGGAGCTGGCTTTATACTTCAACCGGTTTGTGGAAAAGCTGCAGCGGATCGTCGGCAACATCGCGGGCAATGCCCAGACGGTAGCCTCCTCGGCCACGGAGCTTTCCGCCATCAGCGCCCAGACGGCGCAGAGCGTTCAGACCATGTCCCAGCGCACCTCCACGGTAGCGGCCGCCGCCGAAGAGTCCAGCGCCAATACCATCTCGGTGGCGGCCAGCATGGAGCAGGCGGCCACCAATTTGGCGTCGGTGGCCGCCGCCACCGAGGAGATGAGCGCCACCATCGGGGAGATTGCCGCCAACTCGGAGAAGGCCCGGGCCATCAGCGAGCAGGCCGGGGTGCAGGCCACCTCCGTTTCCGCCCTCATGCACCAGCTGGGGCAGGCGGCGCAGGAAATCGGCAAGGTGACCGAAACCATCACCAACATTTCCTCGCAGACCAACCTTCTGGCGCTCAATGCCACCATTGAAGCGGCCCGGGCCGGGGCGGCGGGCAAAGGTTTTGCGGTGGTGGCCAACGAAATCAAGGAGCTGGCGCGGCAGACGGCGGCGGCAACCGAGGATATCAAGGCCCGGATTGCCGGCGTGCAGAGCTCCACCGGCAGCGCCATGAGCGACATCGATAAGATCACCGCGGTCATCCAGGAAGTCGGACACATCGTGGCTAGCATCGCCACGGCCATCGAAGAGCAATCCTCGGTAACCCGGGACGTGGCCGGCAACATCGCCCAGGCTTCCACCGGGGTGCGGGACGCCAACGAGCGCGTGGCCCAGACCGCGAGCGTCAGCCGGTCGATGGCCCAGGACATTGCCCAGATCAACGCGGCCGCCGGCGAGATTCGCAGCGGCGGGGCGCAGGTGCAGACCAGCGCCGCCGAATTGTCCCGCCTGGCGGAACAGCTGCGCAGCCTGGTCGGTCAATTCCGGATCTAGGCGGGAGGACACCGTGGAATGCAAGGATGAGGTAAGCGAAGACCTGCTGGTCACCACCTTCCAGCTGGGAGAAGCGGCGTTCGGGATCGAAGCCCGGCTGGTGCAGGAAGTGGTCAAGGTGGGCGACATCACCCCGGTGCACAACGCGCCGGAAGAGGTGGTGGGGATTCGGAACCTGCGCGGGCGGATCGTGACCGTGGTCGACCTGGCGGCGGCCCTGGGGTTGGGTGCCGTGGCCCAGGCGGCCGAGTCCCGATTGCTGATTGTCGAGTGGCAGGGGGAAACCGTAGGATTCCTGGTGGATGCCGTTCACGAAGCGGTGGCCCTTCCCAGCGCGCAGATCCAGGTTCCTCCCGCCAGCCTGTCGGAGGCCCGGCGGCAGAAGCTGCGGGGCATATGGCGGGAGGAGAGCCGCCTGGTCGCCATTCTCGAGCCGCGCACCGCCTTTTCCTGGGAGGAAAGCCAGGAATGAGGCTGGGGGCGGCCGTGCATCCGGAATCGGAAAAAAGCAGAGAGGACGGCGGATGAAAGTTCTGGTGGTGGACGATTCCCTTTTGTTTCGCCGGATCATGCTGGACGCCCTGTCCAGCCTTCCCGATGTGGAAGTGGTCGGGCAGGCCTCGCATGGGAAATTGGCCTTGCAGCGCCTCCGGGAACTGCGTCCCGATCTGATGACCCTGGATCTGGAGATGCCGGAAATGGCCGGCCTGGCGGTGCTGGATGCCATGCGGGAGGCAGGGGATAAAACCGCGGTGATCGTGGTCAGCGCCCTGAGCCGGCAGGGGGCCCGCATCACCATGCAGGCGCTGCAGAAAGGGGCTTTCGATTTCATCACCAAGCCGGACACCCCCAGCCCGGCGGAAAGCAGGGATTTCCTGCGGTCCGAGCTGGCCCCACGGCTGCGCGCACTCTCCCTGCGCCTCGGCGTGCGCCACATTCTGCGCAGCGCCTCGGCGCCGGCCGCCGCCGCCACGGCCACGGCGCCCCTCGCTTCCCCGGCCCCGCCGCAAGCGGCTTCCCCGGCGCCGGCCAAGGCGGCGCCCCTCGACGAGATCCGCAGCCGCATGGACCGCCTGACCAAAACCGCCCGGCCGGAAATGGTGCTGATCGGCGTGTCCACCGGCGGGCCCAACGCGCTGGACTGCCTGCTGCCGGCGCTTCCCGGCAACCTGGGGGTCCCGGTGCTGATCGTCCAGCACATGCCCCCGGTATTCACCCAGTCGCTGGCGGAAAGCCTCGATGCCCGGTGCGCGCTGCGGGTGAGCGAAGCGGCCCCGGGAGAAATCGCCGAGGCCAATCACGTGTACATCGCCCCGGGGGGGCGGCAGATGCGCCTGGCCGCCGGTCCGCGGGGGGAAAAGATTATTCAGATTACCGACGATCCTCCGGAGAACAACTGCCGTCCGGCGGTGGATTACCTCTTTCGCTCTGTCTCCCTCCAGTTTGCCGGCCGGGCCATGGCGGTGATTCTGACCGGCATGGGCAGCGACGGTACCCTCGGGCTGCGGCTGCTGAAAAGGAACGGCTGCCTGGTTCTGGCCCAGGACGAAAGCTCCTGCGTGGTCTACAGCATGCCGAAGGCCGCGGTGGAGGCCGGGGTGGTCGATGTCATCCTGCCGCTGGAGGCCATCGCCGGCCGGATCGCCGCCGCCATAAGGGGCGGAGGCCTCTGAGCATGCCCCCGGTGACGCGGGATGAAATGGCTCTCTGGAGCCGCTACGTCTATGAAATTTCCGGCATTCATCTGGATGAGACCAAGGGCTACCTGGTGGAAACCCGCCTGGCTCCGCTGCTGCAGGAGACCGGATCCTACGGCTTCCTGGAGCTGCTGGGCAAGGTGAAAGCGGACCTGAGCCAGGCGCTGCGGCGAAAGGTCATCGATGCCATCACCACCAACGAAACCTCTTTTTTCCGGGACAGCGCACCCTTCGAGCTGCTGCAGCACAAGCTGATTCCCGAGCTGATCGACCGCCGCAACAAAGCCGGGCGCCGCCCCGTTCCCATCCGCATCTGGAGCGCGGCCTGCTCCACCGGGCAGGAGGCCTACAGCACGGCCATGGTGCTCAAGTCCCTGCTGGGGGATCTGCGGGGGTACGACATACGCATCCTGGGAACCGATATATCCGACAAGGTGGTAAGCCACGCCAGCTATGCCCACTTCAGCCGCCTGGAGCTGGACCGCGGGCTGAGCCCGGACAAGCTCTCCCGCTACTTCGAGGCGGCCGGCGAGCGCTGGAAGGTGCGCGACGAGCTGCGCGCCCTGGCCACCTTCCGCCGCATGAACCTCCTGGAACCGTTTTCTTTTCCGGAGCCCTTTGATATCATCTTCTGCCGGAACGTGGCGATCTATTTTGCGGAAGCGGATAAAATCCGCTTGTTCCGCGGTTTGAGCCGCTGCCTGGACCGGCAGGGAGCCCTGATCATCGGTTCGACCGAATCGATCGCCGGCCTCTGTCCGGAGTTCGTTCCGCAGCGTTATCTGCGAACGGTCTTTTATCAGAGAAAAGAGGAGGTGTGATCCGGCAGAGAGTTTTCCGGATCGGGAAAGGATGGGGCCGATGAACCTCAATGTGGAAGAACAGCTGGCCCGGATTCGCGATCTACGAAAGCGCACTCTCGGGATTCACCGGAAAGCCGGGGAGAATATGCGGCGGCTCTACGAGCAGCTGCAGGCCGATCCGGCCGGCCTGGATATCGCCGCGCCGATGGAAGTCATCCAGGAAATCCTGGTCATGGCGGAAAAAAGCGAGAGCTGCTTTTCCTACCAACCCCACGAGATCGAATCCTGCGAAGATTACCTGATCCGTCACTCCATCGGGGTCTGCACGCTCGGGGCCCAGGTGCTGCGGGTGTTCAACGACCGTTTCGGGCTGGTGGTCAACCAGCATCTGGTGAGTCGCCAGGACCCGGATGTGCCGGTATCGGCCTTTCCCTCCTTCCGCCAATACCAGCGCAGCGAGATGCAGGAGATCGTGCTGGGCTTTCTGCTGCACGATATCGGCATGTTTCTGATTCCGGCATCCATCACCGAAAAAACGGAGGACCTGACCCCGGAGGAGCTGGACCTGATCCGCTCCCACTCCTTTCAGCAGGGGGCCCAGGTGCTGCGCAAAAACAGAACGCTGAATGCCTTTCTTTTCAATATCGTCAGCTATCATCATGCCCCGCTCTTTGAAGGCGAGGATCGCAGCTACCCGACGGACCTCCTGCCTGTCCAGCTGCCTGCCTACGTGAAGATCTGCAAGCTGGTCGACATATTTAACGCCATGGCCGAGCGCCGCTTCTACCAGGAGGCGGCCAATCCGGTCAGTGCCGTGACGGAAATCGTCCGCAAGTATTCCTTCCGCGATCCCTTTTTCCAGCTGATCCTGGCGGCCTTCGTCAAGGCGGTCGGCGTCTACCCTCCCGGCAGCGTGGTTTGCCTGATGAACGGGCAGCAGGCCTTTGTTCTGGACAGCAACGGCCCGATCATCATCCCGATCAGCGACAGCTTCGGAAACCCGCTGCAGCGAAGCTACGATCCGGTGGATCTCAGCGACCATCCCAGTGCCCGGAATTACCTGAGCGTCGACCGTCGCAAGCCCCTGCTTTCGCCGCTGGAATACCAGAAAATTCTTCCCGACTACCTGAAGTAAATCCCGGCGCCATTACGGCGCAACCCCGGACGGTGTTCCTTCCTTGATCAAGGTGTAAAAAAGTCGCACCCGCTGCTATCTCCCCAAGCAAAATCTGTATGGAGTACAAGGTTTCGCCTGCGTGGCACAAGCGGAAACCTGCTTGCCGCGATCAGCCTAAAGGCTGTACTCAAAACGGCTTGCGTTGGCAGGTTTGTTTTCGGGTGTTTTGGTGAATCCGTTTACCGGAAGCCTCAAAAAAATTTAAATTTGGGTTGAATAGGAAAAGTTCCTTTGCTAACATTGTGGCATGAAAGCTAATGCTCAGAAACAAAGTAAAAGTAATCTGTTGTATCGTATGACAATCCTGACCCGGCGGTGGCGCCAGGTAGCAGACGAGGAGTTTCGCTCCATTGGGCTTACGGACGCCATGTGGCGTCCTTTGTTGAACCTTCAGGTGCTGGGGGAGGGCATCTGCCAGAAGGATCTGGCTGCTTCCATCGGCATCGAGGGGCCTTCCCTGGTGCGGATTCTCGATTCTCTCGAGGAGAACGGCTTGATCCGGCGACTGGAGGACAAAAAAGACCGGAGAGCTAAGCGTATTGCCCTGACGAACCAGGGCCGGGCTACGGTGGAGCGCATACGGAAAATCCTCAACCCCATGGTCAACCGCTTTCTGCGTAAGGTCGAAGCGGAAGACTACGCCCACCTGGAGCGGATGGTCCTGCTGATGGAATCCAATCTGATGGAGATGCAGGAAGCAAAAAGCTAGACGCGGGTGCGCGGGCTTTCCTGTACCTTCTGCAGCAGGTCCGACAGCTCACGGACTTTAGACGGGTTGGCCGGAGCGAGATTGTTGCGTTCGCCCAGATCCTGTCGCAAATCGTAAAGCTGGGGATCGGAATCGTTCCCCAGCTCGATTTGAACGTTTCTGTCGATTCGAGGCCCGGGGTGCGGAGCGATGTATTTCCAGCCGCCGCGAAGGATGGAAAGAGCGCCCGAGGCGGAGTGTTCCACCGCATATTCCCGTCCCTCGTTGGACATGCCGAGGAGAGACGGCAGATGGTTGCGGCTGTCGGGTGCGGCCGCCGGCGGTAAGGACTGCCCGGCCAGCGCGGCCAGCGAAGCGTAAAGATCCACCTGGCTGAAGAGGGCCGGGCTGGTCCCTTTGCGTACTTTGCCTGGCCAGCGCACCAGGAAAGGAACCCGCGTGCCGCCGTCAAAAGCGCTGTATTTGCCGCCGCGCAGCGGACCGGCCGGCTTGTGGTCCTGCAGCAGCTCCACGGAGCGATCCCGGTATCCGTCGTCGACCACCGGCCCGTTGTCGCTGGAGAGGAGCACCAGGGTGTTGCCGCTGAGCCCCAGACGGTCCAGGGTGTCCAGGATCTGCCCCACGCACCAGTCCAGCTGCAGGATTACGTCGCCGCGCGCTCCCTGCCCGCTCTTGTCGGCGAAGCGGCTGTGCGGCATGCGCGGCACGTGAATGTCCTGGGTGGCGAAGTAGAGAAAGAAGGGGCGGTCGGCCTTGGCTTCCATGAAGCGGATGGCCTTCTGCGTGAGGGTGTCGGCGATATCCTCGTCGACCCAGCGGGCGGCCTTTCCGCCGCTCATGTAGCCGATGCGGCTGACTCCGTTGACGATGGTCTGATCGTGCCCGTGACTGGGATGCATCTTCAGCAGCTCCGGGTGGTCTTTCCCGGTGGGCTCCGCAAGGATGGGTTTGTCGAAGCTGACGGCGATCGGATCGGCCGGATCCAGTCCGACCACCCGCCGGTTTTCCACGAAGACGCAGGGGACGCGGTCCCCGGTCGCCGGAATCAGGAAGCTGTAGTCAAAGCCGATGTCTCCCGGACCGGGGGCAATCTCCCCGTCCCAGTTGGGCCCGCCCTGGGGACCCAGCCCGAGGTGCCACTTGCCGACGGCCGCCGTGGCGTAGCCGGCCTTCTGCAGCGTCGATGCCAGTGTGGGGCGCCCCGGCGGAATCAGGGCGGCGGCATTGCCCCGGGCAATGCCGGTGTCCTTCCGCCGCCAGGCGTACTCGCCGGTGAGCAGGGAGTAGCGGGAAGGAGTGCAGGTGGCGGAGGTGGCATGGGCATCCGTGAATCGCAGGCCCCCGGCGGCCAGCCGATCGATATTCGGTGTGGGCGTGCGGCGTGCGCCGTAGCAGCTCAGGTCCCCGAAGCCCAGATCGTCGGCATAAAGCAGCACGATGTTCGGAGGCCGGGAAGAGGGGCCGGCCAGGGATGCGGAGCAGGCGCCGGCCAGGGAGGATGCGGTTTGAAACAGGAAATGGCGGCGTGTGGCGGATCGGTTCATGGTCGTGGTTCCTCCGGCAATGTCGTTGCGGTCATGGTAACTCTTCCTGCCCATCGGAAGGGGATGGGGAAAGCGGGCTCCCGGGATGGGGCGGTTCGATCATTTCCCATTGCAGCGGGGTGCCCCGCGGAATGTCAATGCAGGCCTTCCGGCCGAGAATTTCCGTGAGATGCCGGGGAGGCAGGCCGTCGGCCGGCCGGATGGAGCGCACGTTGTCCCGGGTCAGCGGCTCCCCGGCACGGATGTCGGCCACGGCGAACAGGGAGCGGGCGTGGCTTCGGCTGGCGACCTGTCCGGGGGTGAGTTCGTAGGTGGCGCATCCCAGGGCCTTTTCCACTTCGCGGATTCCCCGGGCCATCGCCCGGAATTCCTCCGGCTCGATGGAAAAGGCGGCATCCGGTCCGCCCAGGCTTTTTCGAAGAATCAGGTGCTTCTCGACAATGCAGGCCCCCAGGGCCACGGAGGCCACGGCCACGCTGCATCCCAGGGTATGGTCGGAAACGCCGACCGGCACGTCGAACCGCGCGGCCATGTCGGCCATGGTCCGCAGGTGAACGCTTTCCAGCGGGGCGGGGTAGGCGGACGTGCATTTCAGCAGGGCGATCTGCGGATTGCCGGCGGCGCGGCAGACTTCCATCGCCTCGCCGATCTCTTCTTGGGTGGCGATTCCCGTCGACAGCAGGACCGGCTTTTTCCGGGAGGCGGCATACCCGATCAGCGGCAGGTCGCCGATCTCGAAAGAAGCTATTTTGTATGCCGGGCACCCCAGCGGCTCCAGGAAATCCACGGAGGAGGGATCGAATACCGAAGCGAAGCAGACCAGGCCCAGACGGCGGGCTTCGGCGAACAGGCGCTCCTGCCAGTCCCATGGCGTGAAGGCCTGGCGATAAAGGTCGTACAGGTACATTCCCTTCCAGGGGCTGTCCTGGCGTATGAGGAAGCATTCCCGGCGGCAGTCGAGGGTGATGGTATCCGGCGTATAGGTCTGCAGCTTGACGGCGTCGGCCCCGCAGTCGGCGGCCGCCCGTATGGTCTGCAGGGCGATTTCGAGGTCCTGCAGGTGATTGGCCGAGAGTTCGGCGATGAGAAAGGCGGGATGCCCCGGGCCGATCGGTCGATCCTGAATGCGGATGGCGTCCATAACCGACATATTGTAACTTAGTAGGCGGGTGGATCGAAGGAAGGAGAAACATTTGCCGTGAACCAGGCTACCGCAATCCTGCAGGCCCGCATGAAATCCACGCGGCTTCCCGGGAAGGTTCTGATGGAACTGGAGGGGCGTCCGCTGCTTTGGTACGCGCTGCGCGCCCTGCGGCGCTCTCCCGCCGTCGGCCGGGTCATCCTGGCCACTTCCTTCACCGCGGAAGACGACCCGCTGGAAAAGTGGGCCCGCGACGAAGATCTGCCGTGCGTTCGCGGGTCGGAGGAGGATGTGCTCGGCCGCTTTTACGAGACCGCCTGCCTCTTTCCGGATGCCTGCTATTTTCGCGCCACGGGAGACAACCCTTTCCCCGATTCCGGAAACCCGGGGCGAACCCTGGAGGTCCTGCTCGAACAGCGGGCCGACTATGCCTGCGAAACCGGCATGCCGGTGGGAGCGGTCGTGGAGTGCTTCACCCGGGAAGCGCTGGTTCGCTGCCACCGGGAGGCGGGCGGTGCCGAGGACCGGGAGCATGTGACCCTGTTCATGCGCCGCAGCGGATCCTTCCGAACCGCCTGTTTTCCCGCCCCGGAGGAGTATCGCTGCGGCGGGATCCGCCTCACCGTCGACTACCCGGAGGATTTCCGCCGGGCGGCCCGGATTGCCCAGGCTCTGTTCCGGGAGGGGGAACCCGACTTTGGACGGGTGCTCGATTATTGCCGGCGGAATCCGCCGGAGAGCGCTTTCCCCTGAAAAAGAGCAGGCAGAAAAGCAGCCAGGGAAAAGCCAGCAGGAGGACCGGAGCCGATCCGAGCAGCGCCAGGGTGGAGCAGGCCGCGGCCTGCAGCGTCCGGCGCAGAATCTCCGCCAGGGAAACCGGCCGGATGGCGGAAGCCAGGTCGCAAAGAAAAACGGAACGCGGGCGGAGCCGCGCCGCCAGCAGGAGGACGTTGAGAAATCCGGCGCCGCTGCGGTTGGAAACCGGCACTAGAACCGCCGCGTAGCGCCTCGCCGGCAGGCGGCGCGGCCGGCGCCACGGGGAAAATCCCTGCGGGGTTTCCGTGGAGAGCACCCGGGCAACGGAGGTGTATTTCCGGCAGAGATCCACGGAGTGCGGGTGGGTCAGCAGGTGCAGCTCGGAGTCCGCAAAGCGCTCGCGGATGGCCGGCAGGTTTTTATCCAGCTGCTGCAGACTGACCGAGCGGATGATAAGCACCCTGTCCATGATTCCGCGTTTCAGCGATACTGAATGAAGGCCAGCTTCCAGGCGATGCGCACCCGCCCGGTGATGTCCGCCCGGAGCGGCATGCGCTTGCGGCCCACGGCGGCCGCCCGGCCGAAGGCGCTGCCCATGGCCCGCAGGTACACCGTGGTTCGCTGTTCCAGGCAGGAGTACAGGCACTGGTACACCAGCCGGGCAGTGGCTGCCAGGAGCGTCCGCCAGGGAAAGTACTTCCAGTAGATCCAGAAAAGATTGCGGCAGTAATAGTAAGGGCCCCGGGTGGAATCGCGGTTGGTCGGGGCGAACTTGTGAAAGGCCACGATGCCGGGGTATTGAACGATGCGGTACCCGGCCTGCAGGATGCGCAGCGAGAGGTCCAGCTCGTTCCAGTAGAGAAAGAATTCCTCGGGGTACCCTCCGACCCGCAGCAGCAGTTCGCGGCGGACGCCGGCCCCGGCCCCGTTGAAGCCCATGGGGTAGTCCGGCGTGG
This sequence comes from uncultured Acidobacteriota bacterium, assembly GCA_903847975.1. Taxonomy (GTDB): domain Bacteria; phylum Acidobacteriota; class UBA6911; order CAINFC01; family CAINFC01; genus CAINFC01. Next base: position 23,264 of record CAINFC010000103.1, read on the forward strand.
CCTCCCGGTCGGCCTCGGGAAGAAGTGCGGCCACTTCGTGGTAATAGCGGTAGCTGCGCACGTCGAAGGCCACCACGCCCGCTTCGGGGTGCGCCCGGAAGACTTCCACCATCCGTTCCAGGGCCCCCCGGGCGGGGATGGAGTCGTCGTCCAGGATCAGCACGAATTCTCCCCGGGCGGCCTCGAATCCGCGGTTGTAGGCCGCCACTCCCAGGTTGGCGGGCATTTCCAGCAGCCGGACCCAGGGATGGTGGCCGCGCACCCAGTCCGCCGTTCCGTCGGTCGAGGCGTTGTCCACCACCACCACTTCCAGACCGGAAAATTCGAGCTGCCGCAGATGCCGGAGCCCTTCATCCAGCTCCGTGCGCCGGTTGTAGCTGAGCAGCACGGCGGAAACCAGGGGGGGGGAGAGTGCGGAATTCATGAATGGCCGTTCACGGGAGCGCCGGGTTCAGGGCCGGGGTCGCGTACCCTCCCGCCGCTACCGGTTGAGATAGGGTTCGTTGGCGCCGTATTTTTTCAGTGCGGTTTCGACGCCGCGCAGGGCGGAATCGCAGTACTCCAGTCCGTCCTTGGCCATCTTGTAGAGGGTTTCGTCCTTTTTCTCGATGGCTACTTTCTGCATGTTCTGAAAAAAAGGCTGCAGAGACTTGGCTGCGGCCTTCAGTGCCTTCAGCCCGCCGACCAGCTCCGGGCCGCGGAGATGCCGGTAGGAGATCTGATCCTGGATTTCCACCATCGAGGCCCGCAGCGCCTGGAAGCAGCTGTTGGCCATGTCGTTGATGCTGAAAAACTCGAGCGGGTCTCCCGGCTTGGAGCTCTTGCCTGCGAGGCGCTGCGAGGCGCTTTCGATTCGCAGCTTGATCACTTTCAGGTAAAAGGCGATGCGCTTGTCTCCCCCTTCGGTCTCCCGGAACTGTTCCAGCTCCAGCGGGGTGAGCCAGTCCTGGGCCAGGGTCCGGGTGGCGGTCAGGATGCCCAGCAGGAAGGCCAAAGTCAGAAAAGCTGCCGGACGGTGTCGGGCATGGGGTGCGCTGCGCTTCATGGGCCGGTTTCACTCCTTCTCCGGGAGGGCCCCGGTTCCGAAGAAAATCTTCAGCAGCCGGGACCGCAGGCGCTGGGCGGAATCGATCGACTGCCGGATCGGGTTCTGGTCGGCCAGCTCCGCGCGGGCGGCCAGGTCGTTGAGGTGCTGGATCTGCTTGCGCAGCATGATCTCCAGGTTCTTGGCCTGCCTGGCCTTCAGAGGCGGATTCCGGTCCATCTGCTCCTGGCAGATGCGCAAAAGACCCTGGTACTGTTCGAACAGGGAAGCGAACGCTTCGGGGCTGGCATGTTCCCGCGCTTTGGCTGCGGTCTGGATTCGTTCATGGCCCGCATTCAGGTAAACCTTGAGCCGCTGGTCCAGGGTGGAGGCGCTCTGCAGGGCGCGCTGCTCCGCGGGGTTCAGCAGGTCCGGGCTCTCCCCGGTTTGGGCCAGGGCCGGCGCAGGGGCCGAAAGGGCCAGAAAACAGATGAAGCAAAGCAGGCTCATGGGTTTTACATCCGGTCGGGAACCTCAATGCCCAGAAGTTCCAGGGCTTTGGTCATCTGGCTGCGGAAGAGATCGGCGATCAGCAGCAGGAAGAGGCGGGTTTCCCGGTCCTTTTCGGAAAGGATGCGATGCCGGTGGTAGAAAAGGTTGAACTTCTGGGCCAGGGTGAAGGCCCAGCGGGCCGGGATCGACAGCTCGAGGTTGGCCAGCGCCTGCCGGATGGCATCCGGCAGCCGGGAGGCCATCAGGACCATTTCCCATATATCGTCGTTCTTCTGCAGCCAGTCATCCAGGGCAGCCCCGCCATCCAGGCGGCGGATTTCTTCGAGGGCGCCCGGTTCGGCCTCCTCCAGCTTCCGGAAGATGTTGTTGGCCCGCACCACCGAGTACTGCAGGTAGGGTCCGGTTTCCCCTTCGAAGCTGAGGGCTTCCTTGAAGTCGAAAGCGATGATGGAGTTCCGGGTGTATTTCAGCAGGAAGTAGCGCAATGCGGAGACGGCGATGCGGTGGGCGATGGACGCGGCCTCCTCCCCGGAAAGGGAGTGGCGGGCGCGCACCTCCTCTCCGGCCAGCTGCTCCAGGCGGTGAATCAGGTCGTCCGCCTTGACTCCCAGCCCTTTGCGGCCGGAGACTTCGACATAGGAGCGCTGCTGGTCCTCCTCCTTCAGCTCGATTCCCAGGTCGGCGCAGCAGCGCGGCGAAAGGGCCACCATTTCGTAGGAAAAATGAACGGAGTTGTCCGCCTCCAGGTGGAACCCCAGGGCGCGCAGCCCGGCGGCCACGATCTCCTGCAGGTAGCTCTGACGCTGGTCAATCACATTGTAAACCCGGCAGGCCTTGCCGAAAGAGGGGGCGGCGGCGGTTTCCTGCGGCTCCGAGCAGCTGGCCCAGAGCGGCTTGCCGTCGTCGTAGCCCTGGAAGGGGCGATAGTGGAAGTCCATGCCCAGCAGGCCGAACTTCCAGAGCTGGTAGGCAATGTCCTTGCCTACGTAGGTTACCGTTCCGTTGGAGCGCACGATCACCTTCTCGTCGCCGCTTTCTTCGGGGCCGGAGCCGTCGGTCTTCATGATCCAGCAGCCGGCGTTTTTGCCCTGCCCGATGAACTGAATCGCCTCCTTTTCCTTCAGCTGGCGGAAGGCCCAGTTCCAGAAATGAAGATGAAGGATGTCGCTTTCCCGGGGCAGCAGGTCGTAGCGGATGCCCAGGCGGTTCATGGTCGCCAGGTGGGCGCGGACGTTCTCGGTGGCTACGAGCTCTGCCAGGCGGGCGGTTTCTCCGGTTCCGTGCTCGATTTCCTGAAGGGCCTGCTGGCGCAGGGCGGTCCGCTCCGGATTTTCCTCGAACCAGCGCGTGGTCCGGGCGTAGAGATCCCAGCAGTAGTAGTCGAAAGGAACCGGACGGCGTTCGAGGACCTCCTCGGCGGTGATGGCCGAGAGGTTCTGAAAGCCGACCACCACGTCGGCCACCTGTACGCCGGTATTGTCGATGTAGTTCTGGACTTCGACCTCCTGCCCCAGAAAGCGCATGACCCGGACGAAGGAATCGCCGATCACCGCATTGCGCAGGTGACCGATGTGGGCTGCTTTGTTGGGGTTGATGTTGGTGTGCTCCACAATCACCTTGCCCGGAAAGGGGGGCGGGCCCGGAAACAGGCCGTATTCCCCGCCGAGGATGCTGCGGTAAAGTTCCGTCAGCCATCGGCCGCGCCGGAGCTTCAGATTCAGGTAGCCGGCGCCGGCTACCTCCGCCTTGTCGATCCAGGGAATCTCCCGCAGAGCCTCCGCCAGGGTTTCCGCGATGGCTTTGGGGGCCTTTTTCAGACGCTTGGCTAAGGTAAAGGCTGCCGGCAGGGCCAGATCCCCCAGTTGCACCGAGGGGGGTGTTTCCACCACGATATCGGGTATGGGCTGGCCGTCCGTCTGCGGCACCGCCCCGGCGACCGCCTGCTTAATTTCCTGGCAAAGTTGTTGAAGCATGTTCCTTTATGTGACTTTCCGTTATTTCGCAAAGGTCCTTTCGCCAGGCACCAAGACCATCTCTGCCTTGCAAAGTGGGACAAATACAGTCAAAATCCATGATTTCATAATGAATGTTAAAGTATCGACGTTAAATTGGCAATGTCTTCTTCTCGGGCGGCAGGAACACGGCAGGGAGGAGGACGGAAGGAATAAAAAATGTCGGAACATACGGTAAATCCAACAGAAACGGGCGAAGGCCGGGCGGTAGAGGCGGCCCCGGCGGCGGCTCCGGCGCCGGCCCGGGAGGATCGCCTGTCCATCGAGGAGTTTGCCCGCGTGGACCTGCGCTGCGCCCAGGTCCTGGAGGCGGAGCGGGTTCCCAAGTCCAAGAAGCTGATCCGCATGCAGATCGATCTCGGTGCCGAAAAGAGGCAGATTGTGGCCGGGATCGGCCTGAAGTACACGCCGGAATCTCTGGTCGGCAGAAAAATCATCGTGGTTGCCAACTTGCAGCCGGCCCGCCTGATGGGGGTGGAATCGAACGGCATGTTGCTGGCGGCCATTTCAGGAGAGGATCCGATTCTCGCCGGGTTTCACGAGGATGTGCCCTGCGGAGCGAAGCTGCGCTGAAGGGGCGGGCATGTATTTGGATTCCCATGCCCACCTGGAGGAGCAGCATTTCGGATCGGAAGTCGACGCGGTACTCGGGCGCGCCCGGGAGGCCGGGCTGGCGGTTGTCCTGGCCATTGGCAACGGCTCCCGGAAGAGCGGCGGGCACCGGGAGGCGCAGCGGCTGGCCGCCCGGTACGATTTTGTCTTTGCGACGGTCGGTGTTCATCCGCACGAGGCGCAGGAGAGCGACGCGCGGTTCCTGGAGGAGCTGGCGGACCTGGCCCGGAGCGACGCCCGCATCGTTGCCTGGGGGGAAATCGGTCTGGACTACCATTACGACTTCTCCCCCAGGGAAACGCAGCGCGCGGTTTTTGCCGACCAGCTGAAAATGGCGCGGGAGCTGGACCTGCCGGTGGTGATACACAGTCGGGAAGCGGAAGAGGACACCCTCACGCTGCTGCGCCCCTGGGCCCGGGAAAAGCCATGGGGGGTTCTGCACTGTTTTACCGGGAGCCGGCGGCTGGCGGAAGAAGGGCTGGCCATGGGTCTGGCGATTTCCTTCTCGGGAATCCTTACCTTTCCCAAAGCGGGCGATTTGAGGGAAATTGCCGGGGCGGTTCCCTCCGACCGGATCCTGGTGGAGTCGGATTGTCCCTACCTGGCTCCCGTGCCTCATCGGGGGCGGCGGAACGAGCCGGCCTGGGTGGTTTCGACCTTCGAGAAACTGGCGGAAATCCGGGGCGACGCGCCGGCGGAGCTCCAGAAACAACTCTTGGGTAACTTTTCCACCCTGTTCAATGTTAATATTGATTGTTTGGGAAGGTAACGATGGCTACGCAGAACAGTTTTGATATTGTCTCCAAAGTGGACATGCAGGAAGTGCGCAATGCCGTGCAGAATGCCATGAAAGAGGTGCAAACCCGTTTCGACTTCAAGGGCAGCCACAGCGACATCGAGGTGGGGGAGGACTACCTGCAGCTGAAGTCCAACGAGGAGTTCCTGCTCAAGAGCCTGGTGCAGCTGCTGGAAGAGAAGCTGGTGAAGCGCAAGGTATCCCTGAAAGCGCTGACCTACGGTGCCGTCGAGAAGGCTCTGGGTTCCACGGTGCGCCAGCGGATCAGCCTGCAGCAGGGAATACCGACGGAAAAATCGAGGGAAATCGTCAAGCTGATTAAAAACTCCAAGCTGAAAGTGCAGGCGGCCATTCAGGCCGATACCGTGCGGGTCAGCGGGCGCGATCGGGACGAACTGCAGAAGGTCATCCAGCTGCTGCGGGAAAAGGACATGGGGATTCACATGGAGTTTACCAATTACCGGACAAATTGAGGTTCGAGGGCCGACATTGAACATCCAGGATATTTTTAATTTAGTAGCCCCGCAGATCCGGGAAGTGGAAGAAGAGCTGCGGCGGCAGGCCGGATCCCATGTCTTTCTGATCCGCAGGATCGGGGAGTATCTGCAGTCCGGCGGAGGAAAGCGGCTGCGGCCGGTGGTGATGGTTCTTTCCTCGCGCCTGTGCGGCTTTGAGGGCCCCGAAGTCATCCGCCTGGCGGCGGTGGTGGAGCTGATTCACACCGCCACGCTGGTGCACGACGATATCATTGACAATGCCGATTTGCGCCGGGGGCGCCCCTCGGTCAACGCCAGCTGGGGCAACGGGATTACGGTGCTGATGGGCGACTGGCTGTTCATGACCTCCATTGGCCTGGCGCTTTCGCAGCGCGATTTTCGTATTCTGGAGGTGCTGACCAACGTCACCCGGAACATGGTTGAAGGGGAGCTCCTGCAGATGGAGCTGCACGGGAAAATGGACATCACCGAGTCCCAGCACCTGGAAATTTCCGAGTATAAAACCGCCCGGCTGTTTTCCGCCTGCTCCGGAATGGGGGCCATTCTCAGCGAAGCCGATCCGCAGCGCGTGGAGGATCTGGAAAGCTATGGACGCAACCTGGGCATGGCCTTCCAGCTGGCCGACGATCTGCTGGATTTCACCTCGCGCCCCGAGGTTCTGGGCAAGCCGGTCATCCACGACCTGAGAGAAGGGAAAGTTACCCTGCCGATCATTTATCTCCTGGAGGATGGGTGCCCTTCCTACCTGGATAAGGTGAATGCCGCCATCCAGGAGAATGGACGCGAGGATCTGGCCAAGCAGGATCTGCTGCGGCTGATTGCCGAAACCCGAACCCTGGACCGGGCCCGGGCCCGGGCGATCGGTTTTTCCGAGAAGGCCAAAGAATCCCTTGCCGGGTTCCCGGACAGCGTGGCCAAAAAAGCCCTCCTCGGCCTGGCCGACTTTGTTGTCTCCCGCAACAGCTAAAAAAGCAGCCAGCTAAAAAAGGACACCCACTTTTCCAACGGAAAAAATGGGTGTCCTGAATCATTGTTCCTGAATCATTCGTTCGAAGAAAAAAAGTGGGTGTCCTGAACCTAAAAAAGGACACCCACTTTCCCAAAGAAGAACCTAAAAAAGGACACCCACTTTCCCAACGAAAAAAATGGGTGTCCTGAATCAGGAAGAAAAAAAGTGGGTGTCCTGATTCATGATTCACTCATTCACTGAATCAGGACCAGGGGAGCGGGAAACGGGAGTGGCTCCGGGACGGCGCTTTCTTCCTTTTTTTATGGCGGCCGGGCTGCTCGGTGCTCTTTTTCAACCCTCCGCGGAGCAGAACATAGACCGCACCGAATCCGCCATCATTGGGACGTGCTGAGGAGTAGGCCAGCACGTTCCGGCTGATGCGCCTCGTAGCCAGCCACTGCTGCAGAAGCTGCTTGAGAATCGCCCGGTTTTCCTTGGAGTTGTGCCCCCGGCCGTGGATGATCTTGACGCACCCTTTGCGCATTTGAACCGCATGCAGCAGAAAGGTTTCCACCTGGCGGCGGGCCTGATCGCGATCCATGCCGTGCAGGTCCAGGGTGTCCTCAACCGAAAAATCCCCGCGCCGCAGCCGGCGCAGCAGCGGACGAGCTGCGGGAGTCACCGCCGATTCTATATACTCCTCCGAAAAGGTCAGGTCGAAAGCTCCCTCCCCGTGGACCAGGGATTGCAATACCTTCAGGGCGTCCTCCTCGTCGTCGTGCCGCGGGCCCGTCGGGGGGGTGGGTCGGTCAAGGGACACCCCTTCGTCCCGATGGGGCAGCGGGCGGACATCCCGCATGGCCCAGGCAAAGAGCTCCGCCTCGGAGATCTCATCGGGGATCTCGATGCGCGGGGGTTCCCACTTTTCCTGTCCTTTCAGGGGTTGCTTGTCTGCTGGTGAAGCCATAGAAAGTTGTCCTGATTTCCGGCATTCCGGACCTCTCCCTGGGATTATAACAATTCTGAACAGGGCTTTCGGTCCGGTTCTTGCCGCCGGCCGGGATGGCATCCCTCCGGCAGGGTTTGCAGAATCAGCCGCGGCACGATAAAATACCTCGTTCCGCCCAGCGGCAGGCACAGGCCTGACGATCGCAGGCGGATAGTATCGTGGGCGGATCAATCGTTTACCAAGGAAAATTCCATGGACGAAGCAAAGCTTAGAAAGGATCTGGCAGCCGAGGTTGCCTTTGTTGAGGATTACCAGGTGCAATGGAAGCCCCTGGCGGAGCTGGACAAGGAACGCCAGCTCCTGGACGTGGAAGAATATGGCATTACCTCCACCTGCCGTATCCGCGAGCGCCTTTTTGCCGTGGACCGGGCGGAAAAATGCCGGGAAATTCAGATTCCATGCCACGTGGTGCGAAAAAAGCATTACGGCGAAGAAGTGCCGACCGAAACCCCGGGAGAGCCCCTCGGTAAATTCTGCAGCGGGGAGGATCAGGCTGTTTTGATCGTCCATTCCTCCTTCCTGACCCAGCCGCACGGCCCGCACCAGTTCACCAAGAAAATCGAAGCCTATTGCTAGGAGAAAACCGGGCGGATTTATGGGCCACCGCATTACAGAACCACAGATCCTGGAAGCGCTCAGCCGCGTGAAGGATCCCGACCTGGGCCAGGACGTGGTCCGGCTTGGCTTTATCAAGGACCTGGCCATCGAAGGCGACCAGGTTTCCTTTACCCTGCAGCTGACTACCCCGGCGTGCCCCATGCGCGACCTGATGACCGCCCAGGTTCGGGAGGCGGCCCTGTCAGTTCCCGGGGTTAAAAAGGTCCAGGTGCGCACCACCGCCCGGGTGCCTTCCTGCAGCCATACCCAAACGCACAATCCCATGCCTGGGGTGCGCAACATTGTCGCCATCACCAGCGGCAAAGGGGGAGTCGGCAAATCCACCGTGGCCGCCAACCTGGCGGTGTCTCTCGCCCTTTGCGGAGCCCGCGTCGGATTGATGGATACCGACTTTTACGGTCCCAGCATCCCTATCCTCCTCGGATCGGACACCCCGCCGGAGTCGGTCTCCGAGACCCGGATCGCCCCGGCCGAAAAATACGGAATCAAGGTCGTATCCATGGCCTATTTTCTTCCCCGGGACAAGGCGGTCATCTGGCGCGGGCCGATGCTCCACCGCATGATCCGGCAGTTCTCCGAGAACGTCGACTGGGGCGAGCTGGACTACCTGATCGTCGACCTGCCCCCCGGGACGGGCGACGTGCAGCTGTCGCTCTGCCAGACCATCCCGGTCACTGGGGCGGTGGTGGTGACCACTCCGCAGGATCTGGCCCTGACGGTGGCCGCCAAGGCGATCTCCCTTTTTACCGAGCTGAAGATCCCCATTCTGGGAATCGTGGAAAACATGAGCTTTTATACCTGCCCGCACTGCGGCCAGCGGGACGACATCTTCGGCCACGGGGGAGCCGAGCGCCTCTGCGGGGAGATGAGCTACCCGTTCCTGGGAGCCATTCCGCTTTCTGCCGAGGTGCGGGAGCAGAGCGACCGGGGACAGCCGGCAGCCCTGCGGGACGAAACCTCTTCCCTGGCCGAGAATTACCGGCGGGTAGCCAGAGAGCTGGCGGCCCGAATCAGTGTGGTGCGGATCCAGGGAGGCACCTCGTCCGGGCCATCGACCGGCACGACCTCCTGAGGCGGAGAGGCAGACGTTTCCCTTATACCCTTTAACATTAATAAAACCAAGGAGATTCCACATGCCTTTAGTATCTATGCGTCAGCTGCTGGACCACGCCGCGGAAAACGGCTACGGGCTTCCGGCTTTTAACGTCAACAACCTCGAGCAGGTCCGGGCCATCATGCAGGCGGCCGACGAAACGGACAGCCCGGTGATCATGCAGGGTTCGGCCGGCGCCCGGAAGTATGCCGGGGAGCATTTCCTGCGCTACCTGATCACCGCGGCCGTGGAGGCTTATCCCCACATTCCGGTGGTGATGCACCAGGACCACGGCGCTTCGCCGGCGGTCTGCATTCAGTCGATCCGCTCCGGTTTTTCCAGCGTGATGATGGACGGCTCGTTGAAGGCCGACGGGAAGACCCCCTCCACCTTCGAATACAACTGCGAGGTGACCCGCAAAGTGGTGGAAATCGCCCATTCCATCGGGGTTTCCGTGGAGGGGGAGCTGGGGACTCTGGGCTCGCTGGAAACCGGCCGGGGCGACAAGGAAGACGGCCACGGCGCGGAAGGGACCCTGTCGCGCGACCAGATGCTGACCGACCCGGAGCAGGCCGCCGAGTTCGTCAAGCAGACCAAGGTGGACGCCCTGGCCATCGCCATCGGAACCTCCCACGGAGCCTATAAGTTCAGCCGCAAGCCTACGGGCGATATCCTGGCGATCTGGCGGATCAAGGAAATTCATGCCCGGATTCCCAATACCCACCTGGTCATGCACGGCTCCTCCAGCGTGCCGCAGGAGCTCCTGGACATCATCCGCGAATACGGCGGGGACATGAAGGAAACCTATGGCGTTCCGGTGGAGGAAATCCAGGAAGGGATCAAGCACGGGGTGCGCAAGGTCAACATCGACACCGATATCCGCCTGGCCATGACCGGGGCCATCCGCAAGCACTTCGCCGTGCACAAGGGCGAGTTCGACCCCCGCAAGTACCTGGCCGACGCCCAGGCGGCGGCCAAAGCCGTCTGCAAGCTGCGGCTCGAAGCGTTCGGCTGTGCCGGCATGGCCGGCAAGATCAAGCCCATCGCTCTGGACCAGATGGCATCCCGCTATACCAAGGGCGATCTGGATCCGATCATCCGGTAATTTCGTTTCCGCGTGGCGGCCGATACGGGTCGACGGCAGAATCGCTGCCGCGCCCTCCCGGTCGGCCGCCCCGATGCCGCTATGCAGCCTGAGTCCCCCGAAAAACAGACGCTGTTCAGCGTCATTATTCCCACCTATAACCGGGCGGAGGTCCTGCAGCGCTGCCTGCAGGACCTGGCCCGCCAGACGCTGGATCCAAGCCGGTTCGAGACCATCGTGGTCGACGACGGTTCCACGGACCGCACCCCGGCGCTGCTGGAAGCCTGGCAGCGCGAGAGTCCGTATGCGTTTCAATACCACCGCCAGGAAAATCAGAAGCAGGGGGCGGCCCGCAATCGCGGGGCTTCGTTGGCCCGGGGGCACTACCTGATTTTCCTGGGGGACGACATCCTGGCCGCTCCGGCGCTGCTGGAAGAGCACCTGGCCTTTCACCGGCAGCACGGTGCCTCGGGAAACACGGCGGTTCTGGGGTATATACGCTGGGCGGAGGAAATCCGCGTCACCGCGTTCATGCAGTGGATCGGGGAGATGGGCTGGCAGTTCGGCTTTTCGCTGATCGAGGATCCGCTGGATCTGCCCTTCAACTTTTTTTACACTTCCAACATCTCTCTGCCGGCCGAGAGGTTCCGGGAGTGCGGAGGCTTCGACCTGCAGTTCCGGGAATACGGCTGGGAGGACATCGAGCTCAGCTTCCGGCTCAAGGACCGCGGCATGCGCCTGGTCTACAATCCCAAGGCGCTGGCCTTTCACCACCACCCGACGACGGTGGCTTCCTTTTGCCTTCGCCAGGAAAAGGTGGGCTATTCGGCGGTGCGCTTCTACCGCAGCCAGCCGCACCTGAAGCGATTCCTGGGCATCGGTGCCATGCCCCGCTATGGGTGCCGGAAGCGCTTTCTTCTCCGCTGGATCCGCACTCTCACGGAATGGTCGGAGCGGCATCCCTGGATCGACACCTCCCGCTACTACCAGGACCTGATGAGCTTCTATTATTTTCAGGGAATGCAGAAGGCCCTGCGCGATGAGCCGCTGTGAAGACCCGCAGGTGGCGGTGGTCATCCCCAACTGGAACGGGGCGCGGTTCCTGCGCACCTGCCTGATGGCGCTGCGGGCCCAGGAGGGCGTGCGGCTGCAGGCCTGGCTGGTGGACAACGGCTCGACGGACGATTCCCTGGCGCTGGTGCGGGAGGAGTTTCCCGAGGTGGCCATCCTGGCCCTGGACAGCAACCGCGGCTTCAGCGCCGCGGTGAACGCCGGGATCAGTGCCTCGCAGGCCCCGTTCGTCGCCCTGCTCAACAACGACACGGAGGCGGATCCCCGCTGGCTGGCCTGCGCCCTGCGGACCCTGGAGCGCCACCCCGCAGCCGGTTATGTCGCCTCGCGGATCATGAACTTCCACCAGCGGGGGCTGCTGGATTCGGCCGGCGACTTTCTGACCCGGACCGGGCTACCCCTCAAGCGGGGCGCAGACCAGGATGCCCGGGGGGAGTGGCTGCAGGAGCGCCGGGTGATGGGGGCTTCCGCCGGGGCGGCCGTTTATCGCCGCTCGGCATTCGCCCGGGTCGGGCTGTTCGACGAAGAATATTTTCTCTACCTGGAGGATGTGGACTGGTGTTTGCGGGCCGGCCTCCTGGGGCTGCCATGCGTGTACGCCCCGGATGCGGTGGTCTATCACGTCGAAGGCGGAAGCGACCCCGAGCGCCAGGGATTTCTGGACCGGGGCGAAAGCGCCCGGCGAAACCTGCACACCCCCCAGCGGACTTACTGGATCACCCGCAACCGGGTCCGGCTGCTCTGCAAAAACTTTCCGGCAGCGCTGGCCGTGCGGCTGGCGCCCTGGGTCCTGTACGGCTTTGCCCGCAGCTTCCTGTTCCATGCGCTGAAAAGCGGCCTGGCGGCCTCCTTCCTGCGCGGCTTATGGCACGGCCTGGCCGGCATTCCGCGCTGCCTGGAACTGCGGCGCGAAATCCAGCGGCGGCGGACGGTTTCCCCGGGCCAGCTGGCCCGCATCTGGTTTGCGTGAAGGAGCGGCGATGCCTCCCCGGGTGCTGGCGCTGATTGTGAACTGGAACGGTGCGGAGGTGCTGGAGAAAACCGTCCGCAGCCTGAAGGAAAGCGATTACCCGCAGCTGCAGATCACGGTTGTGGACAACGCTTCGGCCGACGCTTCCGCCGACGAGGTTCAGTCCCGCTACCCGGAAGTACGCGTGCTGCGCCTGGCGGAAAACCGCGGATTTGCCGGCGGGCACAATGCCGGCCTGGCCCTGGCGCTTGCGGAAGGCTTCGACTACGCCCTGCTATTAAATAATGATGTGCTCCTGGAAAGGGAGGCCCTCACCCGGCTGGTGGACTGCGCCGAAGTCGGCCCGCGGGCCGCGGTGCTCGCTCCTGCCTTGCGCTGCGCCGATTCGCCGGCCCTGCTGGATAGCGCCTGGGGGCAGATCCTGTATCACCACGTCATCGTGCGGACCCTCGGGGTCCGGCAGCAGCCCGCGGGGCGCTACCGGAAGGAGAGGGCGGTCGATTGCGTCTTCGGGGCGGTGCTGCTGCTGCGCTGCCGGACTCTTCCCGAAACCGGGCTCCTGGACGA
>CAINFC010000104.1 GCA_903847975.1 uncultured Acidobacteriota bacterium
AGCGTAGGATTGACTGGTGGTGCCGGAGAATCACCCTGGGAACCTTTCCCAAAACCAACCTTGTCGTTCAGATTCCCATGCCAAGTAGTAAGGCCCGTTCCGTCTATCATCCCCTCCCCTGTGATTGAGATGTTTGAAAGGTTCTCTCCCCAGATGAGACTGTTGCGGAAGAAGGAATGGCCTCCATCCTGATATGCCTTCTGGGTGAAAGGTTCCGTGGGATCATATGATTTGCTGTCCCATTTGTCAGCGACTATTACCGCACCCTTGGAAATACATAGTGTAATATTGTCTTTCAGGCGTATTGATCCACACAGGTATTTCCCTTCCGGAATCAGCACGGAACCACCTCCGGCCGCAGCAGCGGCTCCGATGGCCTTGTTTATTGAGGGGCTGTCAAGGGTTCTACCATCCCCAACCGCACCGTAGCTACGTATGTTGAAGATCTTTTTGGGAGAGGCCGATACAGCCTTTGTGTCAGCGCAGATCAGATTTGCAGAAATAATCATAACAATCAGTGCCGCCTCAACACCCTGCTTTCCGAGGAGCAATCTCATCAAATATCCTCCAGACGGATATCTTTGATCCCATTAGAATTTATTCCAATTTAACTTCTTTTAGTTTTGGTGCCAGCAGATGAAAGACCAGGACCGCGAGCAGATATACAGTACCTGCGATTATGAACATGATCATATAGCTTCCCGTCAAATCCTTTATCCGTCCCGATGCCGCCTGCATTAGTATTCCGCCGACTGCCCCGGCCATTCCTCCCAGCCCCACCACCGACCCCACGGCCCATTTCGGGAACATGTCGGAAGTCGTTGTGAATATGTTTGCGGAAAACCCCTGGTGTGCCGCTGCGGCAATACCGATCAGTGTGACCGCAACCCACAGGTTGGAGGTTATCGGAGCATAGATCACCGGCACAATGCACAGGGCGCAGGTGAGCATCGCCGTCTTTCTGGCCGCATTAGGGCTCCATCCATGCTTGAGCAGCCAGGAGGAATACCATCCGCCAGCTATGCTGCCAACATCGGCGAGAAGATAAATTATGATAAGCGGCAGACCGATGCTCTTGATGTCGACATTGAACTTTTCGGATACGAACTTCCCGGACCAGAATAGATAGAACCACCAGATTGGATCCGTGAGAAATTTTCCGAATACGAACGCCCATGTCTGCCGATGCGGGAAAAGATGCAGCCAGCGGACCTTCCTCTGCGGCTCCGAAGGTTCGCTTTGTATATGCTCAAGTTCCTGCTTTGAAAGCCTGGGATGGTTTTCCGGGCTGCGGTAGATCGGCAGCCAGAACGCGATCCATATCAGACCGACAAGCCCCGTAACTATGAAAACCGACTGCCAGCCGAAATAAATGAAAAGTACCGGCGCAATTACCGGCGCCAGGAATGCGCCTACATTCGATCCGGCGTTGAATACTCCCGTTGCAAGCGCCCGTTCACGCCGTGGAAACCACTCTGCCACAGTCTTGATCGCCGCCGGAAAGTTTCCAGCCTCTCCGAGCCCGAGGAAAAACCTGGCTATTCCAAAACCGATCACTGAACTGGCCAGGGAATGTCCCGCTGCAGCAAGACACCATACCGCAAGCGCGATCGCATATCCGGCACGAACCCCTACA
>CAINFC010000105.1 GCA_903847975.1 uncultured Acidobacteriota bacterium
ATCGTTCATCGAGGATCAGGCGGTCGTTCGTAAAATTCTCCAGCATCTGGGTTTGTGGGAAACCCAACCACGCCCTCCCCCCAAGAAGATCGTTCCTCTCGCCCCTGTAGAACCTGTGAGGGAAGATCCTTTTTCCTGGGCTGCCGATCCCATTTACTCGTACGATGACCCGGACCCGGTCTATCCGGATTGAGTTCTTTCCTCTCATCTCCTTTACAGATGAGTCTGCCGGGGTTTCCACCAACCAGGTAGCAATTTTTCCGGTCGCCCCGGGGCGACCATGGGGGAAGGTCTGTCCTGCCACGCCTTAATAACGGAAGAAATTAACCTTTCGCTGCCCCTTTGTTCTTGTTAGCCCTTCGGCGGACCACCCATTCTCCTCGGACGACCCCTTATTTCTCCCTTTACGCTTGATTTCCCCGTAATTGGGTTATATGCTTGCGAAGTGGTAAGAAAAGGTGAAAAACCAATCACCTATCCATGTTTCCGCTTTTTTGACGACAACGCCGGCGGGTCCATCATCAACCGGGTCACCGGCGACTCGCGCAGCGTCGGCAACTTCGTCAACAACGTCCTTTTTCAGAGCCTGATCATGGTGCTTTCCCTGGCAGTGTACCTGGCCTACATGCTGTCCATTCATGTCAAGCTCACCTTGGCCTGCCTGGCAACTACCCCTGCGCTCTGGCTGATCACCGCCTCCTTCTCCCGGAAGGTCCGCCCGGCTTACGAGCGCAGCCGGGAACTCTCCGACAGCCTGGTCCTAACGCTGGTGGAGACGGTACAAGGCATCTCTGCGGTAAAGGGTTTCGCCAGGGAGAGGGAACGCTTGGATGCCTTTCAGCAAGCCAATCGCGCCGTCCGGGAGCAACAGCAATCCATCTTCTGGCGGGTCAGTTTTTTCGTGCCGACGATAGGCTTTCTGACACAGGTAAATGTCTTCATCCTCCTATCGTACGGCGGCTACCTCGTCATCCGCAGCGAGCTGCCCCTGGGCGCCGGTCTGGTAGTGTTTGCCGGATTGCTGCAGCAATTCTCCGCTCAGGTCTCCAATGTAGCTCAGATCGCCAACACGATTCAGCAAAGCCTGACCGGCGCTCAAAGAGTTTTTGAGGTGCTCGACGCGCCGATTGAAATTCGAAATCCGCCCGATGCCCAGCCGCTCAAGCGCGCGGCCGGCGCCGTAGAGTTCGATCGGGTGACCTTCGCTTACCGACCGGGCGAGCCGGTACTGGAAGATATCTCCTTCCAGGTTCGGCCCGGGGAATGCATCGGTATCCTCGGCTCTACGGGATCCGGAAAAACCACCTTGCTCAGTCTGATCACCCGCTTTTACGATGCCGGGCAGGGAACGGTCCGGGTGGACGGCTTCGATGTGCGACGGCTCAACCTCGACGACCTGCGGCGCAATGTCGGTTTGGTATTTCAGGAGAGCTTTCTCTTCAGCAATACCATCGGCGCCAACATCGCTTTCGGACATCCCGAGGCCGGCATTGCGGAAATCGAAAACGCCGCCAAAATCGCCGCCGCCCATGAATTCATCCTCGAAATGCCCATGGGGTACGACACCTTATTGCGCGAAGGGGGGAAGGATCTATCCGGAGGGCAGCGCCAACGGTTGGCCATTGCCCGTGCCGTGCTGCTGAATCCGTCCATCCTGCTGCTCGACGACCCCACGGCGGCTGTCGATCCGCGGACCGAAACGGAAATCCTGG
Organism: uncultured Acidobacteriota bacterium; assembly: GCA_903847975.1. Taxonomy (GTDB): domain Bacteria; phylum Acidobacteriota; class UBA6911; order CAINFC01; family CAINFC01; genus CAINFC01. The sequence continues at coordinate 1,713 of CAINFC010000105.1, forward strand.
AAGCCATCGAATGCGCAATGAAAAACCGTACTACCTTTATCGTCACCCATCGGATGAATACCTTGCGCCGGACCGACCGGGTGCTGGTTCTCGAAAAGGGACGCCTCGTTCAGATCGGAACTCCTGAGGAGCTCCTGCGCCTGCCCGGGCCTTATCGTAACGTCGCCGCACTGCAGTTCGGCGAAGGGAAAGCCGGCCGAAGATGAGCAAGCCGGTCGCCACCATCACCCATATCCACCGGGAGGGCTCTGAGGACGAGGCTCGCGAGAAGCCCCTGGAATTCGCGCTGATCTGGCGGTTGTTTCGCTATACCAAACCTTACGCCTGGAAGCGAAACTGGCTGATCCTGCTGGTTACCCTCCGCGCCATCCAGCTGCCGGTTTTGGTTTGGGCCGTCGGCGCGGTGATCGACGGACCGATTACCGGTCATGATTTCCACGGCACTCTTTGGGCGGCCGGAGAGTTTTTGGCCTTCGCCGCCCTCACCCAATTCTGTTTTCATTTCCGCCAGCGCCTGGCTCTGGAAATCGGGGAGTCCGTGCTCCAAGACCTCCGCCGGGACCTTTTCTCCAAACTCCTGCGGATGCCAATGAGCTTTTACAGCCGCACCAAACTGGGCCGGGTTCTCAGTCGGTTTACCTCGGATGCCGAAGCGGTGCGCAGCGGAGTTCAGGATGTCTTCTTTATTACCACGGTGCAGGCCGGACAGATGGCTGTCTCGGCGATCCTGATGCTCGGGTACGATTGGGTGCTGTTTCTCGTTGTGCTGGCCATGGGACCTTTTCTGGCCGTTGTGAATCGGCATTTTCGTCGAATCCTGAGCACGGCGAGCCGGCAGGTCCAGGAGAGCTGGAGCCGGGTAACCGCAACCCTCGCCGAATCCGTCCATGGGATTCGGGTTACACAGGGATTCGTCCGCCAGGACGTCAATGCCGGCTTGTTTTCCGATCTGATCATCGACCACTCGCGCTACAACTACGGAGTAGCCCGGGCCGCCGGCATCTTCCTTCCGCTGCTGGACCTGAACGGCCAGATTTTTACCGCCGCGCTCCTGATTATCGGCGGCTATCGGGCATTGGCTACGGACATCCACATGCCCATCGGGAGCCTGATTCAATTCTTTTTCCTGGCAACCGTCTTTTTCAGCTCCATCCGTCCTATCGGCGAAATGTACAATCAGGCCCTGGTTGCCATGGCAGGCTGCGAACGCGTTTTCCGGCTTCTGGACAGCGTTCCGGATTGGGAAGATCCCCTCGATGCCCAAAATCTGCCGCCCGTGCGAGGGCAGGTCGAATTCCGCGAGGTTGTTTTCAGCTACGAAGAGGATCGGCCCGCTTTGTTCGAGGTGAGCTTCACAGCCCACCCAGGACAAACCGTCGCTCTGGTGGGACATACCGGATCCGGGAAGAGTTCCATCGTCAACTTGATCGCCAAGTTTTATCTGCCGAATCGGGGCACCGTCCTTCTCGACGGCCATGATCTACGCAGGATTGCCGGTGACTCCCTCCACCGGAATATGGGTATAGTGAACCAGCAGAATTTCCTTTTTACCGGAACGATTATGGACAACATCCGCTTCGGTCGACCGGAAGCCGGCGACGAGGAGGTCGTCGCCGCGGTACGGGCCCTCGACTTCCTCGACATCATTGGGGCTTTGCCCGCCGGGTTTGCCACTCAGGTCGGCGAGCGCGGGGCGAGCCTTTCCCTGGGCCAGCGTCAGCTGATCTGTTTTGCCCGGGCGATGCTTGCCGACCCGCGCATCCTCATCCTGGACGAAGCGACCAGCTCGGTGGACGCCATGACCGAAGCCCGGATCCAGCAATCGCTGGTAAAACTCCTGCGAGGTCGCACCAGCTTCGTGGTCGCTCACCGACTCAGTACCATCCGGCATGCCGATTTGGTTCTGGTCCTCGAATCCGGAAGGATCGTCGAACGTGGGACCCACGACCGGCTACTGGCCGCTAACGGCGTTTATGCCCGCCTGCACCAGGAATTCATCGGCACAGGAGAACCGGCCGGGGCAAGATCCTAACCCTTTGAGTAAATGGGCGCCGGCAGCCCGGATCGGCGCTCCACCGTAAGATCGATACGCCGGCGGCTGCGGTTCCTTTTTTCCGGCTTTCGTCGGATCAGGAATGCTTTTGCAGGACTCGAAAAACCCGGAGAGGTGCGCGGATCCCCTTAAGATTAGCCAGGCCAAGGTCTTCGGTGGCGAAGCAATCGCCGATATGATTCCTGGTTCTTTCTCCGATTAAAATATCTCCGGGTCGGGCCATGCCGCTTTCCAGGCGGAAGGCCACATTGACCGGACTGCCCAGAACGGTATATTCCAGCCGCCTTTCCGAGCCGATGTCTCCGACGATCGCTTTGCCGCTGTTGATGCCGATGCGCATATGCAGCGGCTCAGGGAAAATGCCGATGCGGTTCATCTCCCGCAACGTATGGCACATTTCCAGGGCGGCCCGAACGGCGCGCGCAGCGTGATCCTCCTGATCGATGGGCGCGCCGAAGACGGCCATGACGGCGTCCCCGATGTACTTGTCGAGCGTCCCTTCGTATTGAAAGATAATCTCGGTCATGGCGGTGAAAAAAGTATTCAGGATATTGGCCACCTCGGTGGGCTTTTGCTTTTCGCTGAGCGGGGTAAAGCCGGTGAGGTCCGCCACCAGGATGGAAATTTCTTTTTCTTCGCCCAGGCCGAAGGACTCGAGGCCCGAATCCAGAATCGAGTTGACCACTGCCGGGGAGTGGTAACGCTGCAACTGTTCCCGGATGTTTCTTTCCTTCTCCATTTCCTCCCGCAGCTGGGATTGGGAAATGGCCACAGCGGAAATGACCCCGATGGTGGAAAGAAGCTCCAAATCTTTTTCCTGGAAGGCGTTTTCTTGCGAGCGACTGTCCAAATAGATCGCACCGATCACCTTTTCCTCGTCCCAGAGCGGGACGCACATACAGGAGCGAATCTGCTGGGAAACAACGCTCGCGCCGAAGTCGAACCTTTCGTCTTTCATGGCGTTGGACGACAGGGTGGCTACTCCTTCCCGAATCACTTGATTTACGATGGTTCTGGAATACCGGGCGTTATCGGAAGCCGGCGAAAGAGGCGATTCGCGGTGTTTCACGATATACGGAACAGGCTCTCGGGACGTCCTGCTGCAGAGCATCAGCAACCCTCGCTCGGCCTGCAGATGATCGAAGACAAGATCCATTACCCGCGAAAGAATATGGCTCAGATTTTTGGAGGCTAAAAGAGATTTGGCGGCCTTAAAAATAATTTGTACGGTTGCCGCAGCATCTTTTTCGGCCAGCCGCAGCAAGGCTTCCTGAGCGAAAAGTCCGCTGGAAACAGGGAAGGAAATCGTATTTTGGAAATCGTACTCCTGCTCGCTGTCCGGAGAATGATTCGGCGAAGAGGGATTCCGATAGAAGAGTCGGAAGGAGCCTAGGGCCAACTCATCGCCGTCCTGCAGCAACTGCCTTTCGACGGATTTTTGGTTGACCTTCAGGCCGTTGGCGCTTTTCAGATCTTCGATCCGATAGTGCTCCCCTTCCCGTACCAATCGTGCATGACGCCGGGAGATCTGAGGAAACGGCAAAACGATATCGCATTCCTCGGAGCGGCCCACCCACAGCTCCGGTTGCAAAAGAGGCAGCCGTCGGGGATGGTCCTTTTCGGGAATTTCCAAGTAAGGATTTTGGGCTACAGTGATGGCATCCTCCGAGTGGACTATTTCTCTCTTTTTATGAGAGGCAGGTAAACGGAATAAGGATCGAGAAACTGTATGTTCGCCGATCGGCCGTCCGGCGATTGAGAGAGCAGGCGAAATCGGACACCGTGCTGCAACCCCTGATCTCCCGGATTGCCGGTCCCCAAAATATAGTTGCTGTTCGGTAGAAGACCTCCATACTGTTCGGGATAAGGGGTTCCGTCATAGTGAACCACACGCAGGGAATAGGGACCTTTCGCCGGAATAACGGCACTGCCATCCTGATTCGCGTAACAGTATCCGCCGAGTATCCCACAGGGGTAAACCCCAGCGTAGTAGCCGCGCGCATCGTTGAACTCGTCGACCGCCGGTTTGGCCGCAAAGCTCCATGGACCCTCGACAACCGTTCCCGCCGAGAAGTATCGGTTGAGTTGGATGGGGGAAGCCGGCTGGAGGGTTAAAGCCGCATCGTATCCCGTAGCGGTCCGGTCCAGAGGGTAAGTCGCCGACCCGGAGGTCAAGCGCAGCGGTCCGCAGTTCATGTCCACTATCAGCAGCGGGTATTTGGGACCGAGGCTGGGCGGATCGGTGTGGTTGGTCCTCAAAGCCTGATTGTTCGGGTACAGCCGATTCCGGTAATAAAGCAGGGCGCCGGGAATATTGTAGGGCACTCGCTCGACCTGCCACTCGTCGGAATCGAAATAGGTGGTTACGTAGGCGGTGGCCAACATTTTGTCGTACTTGACGGGGGCCCGCCATTCTATCAGGTAATAATTCGGATGGCTCTTCACCAACGGTGCGACCACCCAGCCGAGGCTGGAGGAGTTGATCCAACCGGGAAAATCGGCGGTCCCGGAGGCTCCTTCAAAATGATCGACCAGGATGCCGTCCAGCCGCAGGTTATCGATCCACCAGCCGGATCCGCTGACTTCCGGATCGGTCTTGTACCTCCAGCGGAGCGTAATCGTTTTCCCCTTGTAGGCGGACAGATCGATCCGCAACGTTTGCTGGACGTCGGCTGCTTTGCCGGTCAGACCCCACCCCAGATTGTTTCCCTTCGGATTGGGAGAGGTCATCGTTCCGTCCAAATCGTGCAGGAAAACCCAATCGCCCTCGACCTCCTTCAGCTGCAGGTAGCCGTAGTCGTAGTTCGGCTCTATGTCCCAGTATGTGTCGAATGTCAGCAACCCGGCGGCTGTGCCGCCCAACGTAATCGGACGATCCAGGGTGATATCGATGTTGTCCCGATTCCGGTCGGTATAAGCCGCTTTGCCGTTCCCGGACAGATTGCCGATTGTCTCCCGGATATCCGGAAGGTCGATTTGTACCCCTTTGTTTTGACCGGCAGGCGTACCTTCCAGCGGCCCAAGGGTTACGGTGGTCGCCGGGTCCTTGTAGTTGCGCGTGATCATCGGCTCCTGCCAATTGCAAAAGCCGGAACCGCAGCGGGCGATCATGCGGAAATAGAGAGGCATTCCAACAGGAGCGGAGCCGCCCAGCCACCCCCCCCAAGTACCGGAAGACATCGCCGACCAGAAAGCGATCGAATTTTCGGTATCGTTGGTATAGAGATCCGGCAGACCGAAAAAGTTATGGCCGAATTCTTCCACCAGAACTCCCAGAGTCGGGTGTTCGGGCTGCATGGTATAAGGGCCGATGTATTTATCCTCGGCAGCGGTGGCCCCCTGGAAAACGCGGTATCCTTTCGGGTCGGCGCCGCTGCGCAGATCCGAGCTGTGGGACCAGATGGCGTAACTTCCCTCCACCCCTCCGCCGGCCTCCTGTCCCATGCCGGCGTGGATGATCCACAGCGAATCGATAAGCCCGTCCTGGTCGCCGTCGAACTGAGACCAGTAATCGGCGCTGTTGCAGGAATTCGGGTGAAGAACACAGAACTGCCGGATGGCATCGACAGCCAGTTGGCCTACGCTGACGCCTGCCCCGCTGTAACGAGTTCCTTTGACGCAATCGTCCGCACCGTAATAAGCCTCCGAATGGGGAACCGTGACCCATCCTTCCACCTTCCCGGAAAGAACGACATTGCCGGTCCCGGCCACCTTGTCGTAGTAGTCCTGCACGGTGTAGCCGGCCAGGTTGATCCCTTTTTGTCCGTCCAAGGGGTCGGTCAGATCCTCTCGAATCCTGCCGACGCCTTCCGTACCGAAAATCAGCCTGCCGTAGAAGGCCGGATCCGCGGTCTGTGTCGGTGAGTACCAAACGGAGTTGTTGTCCCGCGGGCCGGGTGCGGGGATATTCCCTCGGCGAGGGCCGCTGGTCGGCAGGGTTTTGATTTCGCAGCCGCCTCCCGCTTTGGGTGCCCAGTGGGTAATGGTATCGGTAACCGTATCGTCGAAATCGACAGCCAGGGCCAGGATGCGGACACTCACCGGCTGTACGGTCCGTGTCTCGGCGGGCATTCGTGCGTCGGCGTTTTCCGCCTCGCGCCGTTCCGCACGGCGCTGTACTTCGGGGGAAATCCAGGACCGGCTCTGCCGGGCAAAGGCAATATAAAAATCCTTCAGCGCCTCCTGTGTGCGGCCGGCGTCCATGTGCGGCCGGATGCGCCCGTTTTGTGCCAGCCACTGCTCGACCACTTCCGGCCGCGGCCGCTGCAGATGATCCCCCACGCCGCGAATCGCTCCGATTGCCATGGGCGTTGTTACGCAGCGCATTGATCCAGGGGGAACAAAGCGGATTGGCCCAGGTTCTTTAACTTCACAGCAAGTGGGGGGGGGATCGATATATTTATCGAATCCATTCGCCGAGGTGAGGGAAGCATATCGTCTTGGTTGATTTAGCATGGATCCGTTATCTGGCACCCCTATTCCGTTCCCGTTCCCGTTCTTCACTATAGAGCGGGAAGGGAAC
>CAINFC010000106.1 GCA_903847975.1 uncultured Acidobacteriota bacterium
CACTTACTCCGACGGAACTCCGTTCGACTTTTCCGTCTGCACCACCCCCTTCCTCTACTCCGCCCCGATCACCGACAAAACCGCCCTGGCCCCCTACCTCACCAATACCGACTCCCTCTTCTTCGAGCCGTAAACCCGGACCCGTTGCCAGACGGAAAACAGTAAGGGCGGGACGCCCGGCAGGAGCTCCTCCAGCCGGGCGTCCCGCCCTTTTTTTATGCGGGGATTTCCGCCCGAGGCCGATCCGCGTTCAGAAAGTCAGCTTCAGGGCCATCTGGATCTTGCGGGAGCTGCTCACCAGGCTGTCCTTGATCCGGCCGAAGGTGCTGCTGGCAATGCTGGTCGTCGGGTAGGCAAAGGAGGGGGAATTGGTGAAATTGGTGGCTTCGGCACGGTATTCCAAACGGAAGCGCTCGCTGATCCGGATCCTTTTAAGCAGCGCCATATCCATGCCCCATCGCCAGCCCTGGTTGAAGAAATTGCGCCCGGTATTTCCCATGGAGCCGGGAGCCGGATTGCTGAACTGGGCGATCTGGCTCTGGTTGAAAAACCACTTGTAGCCGCTGGCGGGATCGTCGAACGGCGCTCCCATCCCTTCCGTGCACCCCTTGCAGTCGGCGGTGGCGGTCACCGTGCTGGAGATGTTGTACTGCCCGGAATATACGGTGAACGGACGCGGACTGAAAACCGTAAGGAATCCGGCCACCTCCCAGTCGCCGAGCACATGGTGGAGGGCTCCGGATACGTCGCTGGCCCACCACTTTCCTTTGCCGAAGGGCAGCTCCCAGACCCAGCGCCCCTGCCAGACGTGCCGGCGGTCAAAATCGGACCGGGCGTAATTCAGGTAGCGGTTGCGCAGATCGAAAGGCGTGGCCGATGCCGACTGCGCCGTGCCGGTGCCGACCGTGGTCGAGGTGGGATCGAAGGAGCGGACATCCATCGACCTGGAAAGCGTGTAGGAACCGGAAAAGCTGACCCCGCCGGTAAAAGCCCGCTCCAGCCGGATTTCCAGACCATGGTAGTGGGAGAAGTCGTTGGAGTCGATGACGTTCAGGGCGCCCATGAACTGCGGATAGGGCACGAAAAAGAAAGACCCCAGGCCCGACAGCTCCGGGAGAGTCTTGCCGTTTTGTATGCGCGTGCCGATGGATTTGGCCAGGGCGGCCACGGAGTTGTTGGTCAGATTGCTGGCATAGAGCCGGCGAACCAGTTCGGATCCGGTCTCCCCGGCCCGGATCCTGGAGTCGACCGACATCAGCTGGTTCATCAGCGTGCTCTGCCCGCCGGCCTTGACGGTGTTGAACGCCTCCAGGAAACCGTTGTGGAAGATGTCGAAGTTGTTGACGTTGTAGGCACCCAGCAGATTCAGGGCATGCCGGCCGAGGTAATCGATTTCCAGCTTGGTATTTTTAAAAATCTCATATTGAAATCCGAGGCCCCACATGTGCGTTTTGGGTGCGCGGTAAGCCGGATCGAAAACATGCATCTGGTTGGTGGTGTTGTTTGGCGGTGTGAGCAGGTCCGAGGGCTTTACCGGCGGAGAAAGCCTGGGTAGATTGGCAAAGCGTCCGCCGGACTGGCCGAACGAAGTGTTGGCGATCGTATAGGTACTGCCCGGAAGGTTCTGAAAGATCTTGGAGGAGGACAGAAAGGTGTTGACCCGGTCGAAGGCCAGGCGGTAGTTGGCGCGGATCGACATTTTCCCCCGGGAGGTCGGATCCCAGGCCAACCCCACGGAAGGACCGAAGTTATTGGTGTCGCTGTGGAATAGGGATCCGGTCACCCAGGTCAGAGCCGTGCTGGGAGCGGTGCCGATGGTAATGGCCTGGTTGGGATGCTTGATGGTGTTTCGGGGATCGCGGGGGGTCAGCTTCAGCTCCCAGCGCAGTCCCAGATCGAACGTCAGGTTGCGGCGGACCTTCCAGTTGTCCTGCCAGTAAAAATCCAGCTCGGGGTAGCGGGCATCGAAGCGGTACGTCTGGCCGGCCGGTGCCCAGCTGCTCCCGTCCTGGGCCACGAATCCCTGGTAGATGCTGCCGACGCGGCCCAGCTGGAAATTCACCATACTCTGGAGCCGCGGCAGATCGTAGGCCTGGTTGAGATCCCTGGAGCCGGGGAGATGGAAGGTCGCCGGATCGACCGTGTTGACCGAGGTGTCGAAATCCACGATGGGAGTCACGTTCCAGCTGCCCACCGAGCCCCGCTCGTCCTGGTGCCGGACCAGGCGCAGGTTCACGCCGGTCTTGAAATTGTGGGCCCCGTGGATGTAGCTGAAATTATCGACGGCCTGGTAGGTGGTGATGGTGCGCAGGTTGCCGACTGCGCTCGGAACCGGCATGGTGACCTGCGAGTACCAGGTGATGTCCGGAACCGCGGAGTTGGCCGTCGGGGTCAGGAAATTATAGGTGTAATGATTGAACCCGACCACCAGCTCATTGGTGGTCCGGGCCGTCGGCATCCAGCGCCAGTTGGTGGCCAGGTTTCTCGGAGTGCGGGTGGTATTGACCCAGCAGGGTCCGCCGGGATACATGGGCTGGCCGCCGTTGACCTGGTCGCAGTTGGTGTCCTGCTCGCCGAAGGAAAAGCGGGCAAAGACCGTCTGGCGCGAGGAAATCACGTGGTCGATTTTCATATTGACATCGTGCTGCCGCTCGAACTGCGGGGCGACATACGTAAAACCGGCGGTGTTCAGCCCGTCCCCGACCGTGAAATTGTTGGGAAGCGGCATCTGGTTGACCTGCTTCATCACCGTGGAATCCTGCCCGATCTTCTGCGGATCGTTGGCATTGAGATTGTAGGAGCCGATATTCAGCCCGGCCAGCGGATTTCCGGCGGTATCGACCGAGGCTCCAGCCACGCCGGCAGGCTGATTGCGGCCGCCGACCACGTAGCGGAAAATTCCTTTGCGGGCCGTGTCGGTATAAACCGTGCTGGTGAACGACCCGGTTTCGTGGGTGCGCAGCCATTGCAAATTCAGAAAGAAGAAGGTGCGGTCCCTGAGGATCGGTCCGCCGATGCTGAAGCCCGGGATCTGCTGCACAAACTGCCGTTTCCCCAGCCGGTTGGTATTGTTTTCCCACTCGTTGGCGTTAAAGCGCGGCGTCCGGTAAAAGAAAAAGGCGTTGCCGTGCAATCGGTTGGTCCCCGACCGGGTTACCATGGCTACCTGCCCTCCGCTGTTGCGCCCGTATTCGGCGGTGCCGTTGCCGGTGATCACCTGGAACTCCGCCAGGGAATCGGGATTGACGCGGGTGGGCAGGGTGTTGGAGCCGCCGTAGCTGGCTTCGTTATTGTCGATGCCGTCCAGGGTGTAGTTCCAGGACCGGTCGCGGGCCCCGTGGGCAAAGATCCCGCCGCCGGCCATGTTGCCGTCGGCCACCACTACACCGGGCTGTACGTAGACCAGATCCAGCGGATTGCGCCCGCGGGTTCCGACAATGGGCAGATCCTGCAGGACGCGCTGCTCGACCAGGGAGCCGAAATTGCCGCTGGTGCTGGTCTGGACCACTTCCGCGGCGGAGGTGACCTCCACGGTTTCCGCGGCCGCGCCGACCTGCAGGGTGGCGTGAATGGTGGTCGGCTCGCCGATCACCAGGCGGTTGCCGCCGGATATGTACTTTTTAAACCCCGGGGCTTCTATTTCCATCCGGTACATACCCACCTGCAGAGATTCGAAAACAAAAGTCCCTGTATCCGTGCTGGTGGTGCGAAAGGTGACGGAGGTTCCCTCGTTCACCACGGCCACCTGGGCTCCGGGAACGACCGCTCCGCTCGGATCGGAAACGGTTCCCACAATGCGGGAGGTGGTACCCTGGGCCGCCGCGAATCCCGTAAAGGCCAGCAGCAGGCAAAAGATGAAAAAATTGTTTCTCATAAAAATCTCCCTCGGGCCGGCCGGCGGAAGCGGCCGATTTTGTGTTTGTTCCCAACGCATGGCGGCAAACCCTGTTTGCGTTTATCTGGTATTATCTCTTGAAACATCATGAATAAAAATACAATCCGGAGAATTTTTCTTTGGGCCCCCGGCCTCCTGGCGGTCCTTCTGCGGGGACCCGCCACGGCGGCTGCCGAAAAGCCGCTTTACCTGGATCCGGCACAGCCGGTCAAAGCGCGGGTCAGCGATCTGCTTTCGCGAATGACCACGGAGGAAAAACTCTCGCAGATGATGTCCCGACTGCCTTCCGACCTGAAGAGATTCGGCATTCCGGGTTACCAGTGGGGAGGCGAAGCGGGACACGGCGTGATCGCACGATCCAACGATACGGCCACCGTCTTTCCCGTAGGGATCGCCCAGGCGGCCACCTGGAACAAAAAGCTGGTGTGGCAGATCGGCAATGCCGTGTCGGATGAAGCCCGCGCCCGGCTGAACGCCGGCGTCCCGAAAGCCACCCTGACGTTCTGGGCGCCGGTGGTGGAAATGGCCCGCGATCCGCGCTGGGGGCGAACGGAGGAATGCTACGGAGAAGATCCCTATCTCACTTCCCGGCTCAGCCTGGCTTTCGTCCGGGGGATCCAGGGGGACCACCCCCGGTACCTGAAAGCCGTCGCCGCTCCCAAGCATTTCGCTCTGAACAATGAGGAATGGTGCCGGCACAACGGCTCCTCCGACGTGGACGAAGCGCTGCTGCGGGAGTACTACCTGCGGCCTTACCAGGTTCTGGTCCAGGAGGGGAAGGCGGAACAGATCATGGCGGCCTACAACCGGGTGAACGGAGTTCCCAGCGTGGGAAACCGCTGGCTGCTCACCGATCTGCTGCGCGGGGAATGGGGTTTCGACGGGAACGTGGTTTCCGACTGCAACGGGATCCGCGACCTTTTCGAAGGGCACAAGACCGTGGCCACCGTGCAGGAAGCCATCGCCATGGCGTTAAATGCCGGGATGGACCTGGAATGCGGGGACTGCTTCCGCGACTATCTGGCAGAAGTGGTCCGGAAAGAAATGGTCTCCCCGGCAGTCATCGACACCGCCGTACACCGCATTCTGGTCTCCCGGTTCCGTCTGGGGCTGTACGATCCCCCGGAGCTGGTGCCCTATACCCGGATCCCTCTCTCGGTGGTCGACGGCGAGGCGCACCGCCAGCTGGCCCGGGAGGCGGCGCGCCAGGCCATTGTGCTGCTGAAGAACGAAAAGGACCTGCTACCCCTCGATAAAAACAAAGTCCGGTCGGTGGCGGTCCTGGGCCCCGGAGCCAAGGTCTGCCAGCTCGGCGGTTACACCGGCGGCTACTCCAGGGCTGTTTCCCCGTGGGAGGGGATTTCGCAGGCGCTGGGCAGCTCCCGAGTCCGCTATGCCAAAGGAACGGATGTCAAAATCTCCCTGCCGGCCATACCCGGCGAATTCCTGGTCCCGGCCGGCGGCCGCTCGGGAGAGCACGGTCTGAGGGGGGAATATTTCGCCAACCCCGATTTCCGCGGCGAGCCGGTGCTGGTGCGAACCGACCCGGCCGTCGATTTCAATTTCGGCCGCGGGGCCCCTGATCCCAGGCTTCCGGCAGATTACTTTTCGGTGCGCTGGACCGGGACCTTCCTCGCGCCGGTTTCGGGCCCCTATTATATCGGCGGGGAATTCGACGACGCCATCCGGCTGTATATCGACGGCCGCAAGATCATCGACCGCACCAACAACCGGAACCGGTCCAGCGAAGCGGTGAAGCTGGAGCTGGAAAAAGGCAGGTCGTATGATTTGCGCCTGGAGTACACCGAGCAGTGGTACGCGGCCATGGTGCGGCTGGGCGGTGCCGCGCAGAATCCCGACAAATTCCAGGAGGCGGCGGATGCAGCCCGGAGCGCGGAGATCGCCATTGTCGTGCTCGGGACCGACGACAGCGTGGAGAAGGAGGGCGTGGACCGCGGGGACCTGAACCTGCCCGGCGACCAGGAAGATCTGCTCCAGGCGGTCTTCCGGGCCAATCCCAGAACCGTGGTGGTGCTGCAGAACGGCAGCTCGCTGGCCATCCCCTGGCTGCAGGAGCACATTCCGGCCATTGTGGAAGCCTGGTACGACGGAGAGGAGGCAGGCAACGCCATTGCCGATGTGCTTTTCGGAGCGGCCAATCCGGCCGGAAGGCTGCCGCTGACCTTTTACCGCTCCACCGGCCAGCTCCCGCCGATGAGCGATTACGACCTGCGCAAAGGGCGCACCTACCTCTATCCGCGGTTCCGGAGCGGGGCGGGCAAGGTCGAGGAGGTACAGCCGCTGTATCCCTTCGGCCACGGCCTGAGCTACACCCGGTTCCGCTATTCGCGGCTGAACATTTCGCCGCGGCAGGTCCCCCCCGACGGGACGGTGACCATTAAAACGGATGTGAAAAACATCGGCACCCGTCCGGGCGAGGAAGTGGTCCAGCTCTACATGTCCGACGAGCAGGCCGGCGTGGCGCGCCCCGACCGGCAGCTGGTCGGATTCGAGCGCCTGGCCCTGCGGCCGGGCGAGACCCGGACGGCCACCTTCGAAGTGCCGGTCCGGGAGCTGGCTTTCTGGGATACCGCCCGCAAGGCGTTTCGGGTCGAACCGGGAAAGTTCCGGGTGATGGCCGGCGCTTCCTCCCGCGACATCCGCGTTACCGGACAGCTGGAAGTGAAGTAAACCCGGTGCGGCATGATCCGCCCGGCAGCGGACGGATGCTGCAAATCCCGGCGGAAGGGAATCCGGCCATTTCACGCTTGTCCTGACTTGCAGGGCCGTCGTTTCTAATATATTCTCCCATCAGAAATGCAGGTACGGTTTCCGGAAAATTAAACCTTTTCAAGGAGGGGGAAAATGGCAAATATCACCCGAAGGCAATTTGTAAAACGTTCCATCGCCGCGGAGGTGGGCCTCGCCTGGGCCGCATCGACGGCGGGAGTTCTCGGCGCCAATGACGACATCCGCGTGGCGGTGGTGGGCATCAACGGGCGAGGAGGTTCCCACATCAGCGGTTTCGGCGAAATGAAGGGAGTGCGGGTCGTGGCCTTCTGCGACGTGGACCAGAAGGTTCTCGCCGGCCGCGCCCAGGCTTTCGAAAAGAAATATTCCAAAAAGGTGGAAACCTACACCGACATCCGCAAGCTCCTGGAGAGCAAGGAAATCGACGCCATTTCCATCGCCACGCCCAACCACTGGCATTCCCTGGGAACGATATGGGCCTGCCAGGCCGGCAAGGACGTTTACGTGGAAAAGCCCAGCAGCCACAACGCTTTCGAAGGGAAAAAGTGCGTGGAAGCCGCACGGAAGTACCGGCGGATCGTGCAGCACGGGACGCAGAGCCGTTCCAGCCGGGACTGGGGAAATCAGATCGCAGCCATCGCCAGCGGCAAGTACGGCAAGCTGCTGGTCTCCAAGGCCGCCGCCTCCAAGAACGGATCCGGCCGCTGGAGCATCGGATTCAAGCCCGTCCAGGATCCGCCGCCGCACCTGGATTACAACCTGTGGCTGGGCCCGGCCGCGCAGCAGCCTTTCCACGAGAACCTGGTCCATTACAACTGGCACTGGTTCTGGGATTTCGGCAACGGGGAAATCGGCAACCAGGGAGTCCACCAGATGGACATCGCCCGCTGGGCGATCCCGGGCGCCACCCTGCCCAAAAGCGTGATCAGCATGGGCGGACGCTGGGTCAATTCGACGGAAGGGCATCCGCCCTTTACCGACCAGGCCCAAACCCCGAACTGCCAGCTGACGATCATGGATTTCGGAGGCCCGCTGCTGGTCTTCGAGGTGATCGGAGTGGTGGACCGGGTTGGGGTGGACGGCAAAAAATATCCGCCGAACGTGGGCAACGAATTTTACCTGGAAGCGGGACTCATCCGCGGAGGAAAGTTCTATCCCAAGGGCTCCGACAAGCCGGAAGAACTGGTCAAGGCGGATCCCAAAGAAAGAACCGGGAACCATTTCGAGAACTTCATCCAGGCAGTACGCAGCCGTAAAATCGAAGACCTCAACGCCGACATCGCCGAAGGGCACTTTTCCTCGGCCTGCTGCCAGCTGGGAAATATTTCCTACCGGCTCGGAGGTCAGGTCGCCGGAAAGACCCGGCCGGACATTCTCGGCAAGCATGAGGAAATCGGCAGGTCCTGGGACAAGATCGCGGAAACGGCCAAGGGTTCCATCGGGTTCGACCTGACCCAGGGGACCTTCCAGCTGGGACCTTTGCTGAAGTTCGATCCGCGGGCTGAAAAGTTCGAGGGCAGCAGCGAGGCGAACCGCATGCTGAACCGGGACTACCGGGCGCCCTTCATCGTTCCCAAGAGCGTTTAACCCGTTCTCCGCGGAGGGAAATCCGCGACAGGTCACCGGGTGAGGCGGCGGCAGACAGGCGCCGCCGCCTCACCATCCTGTTCTGGCAGCTACTGGATGGTGTCATAGGCAGCCACCCTGTAACCGTTGCGACCGGCCTGCTTGGCTTCGTAAAGAGCCTTGTCCGCCATCTGGATCAGCTGCAGCGGTGGGAAATCCGCGCGGGGCGTGCCGGCGACCACCCCCATGCTGAGGGTCACCCGGTCGGCAACCGGGCTGGACCGGTGCGGCAAGTTCAGGCACCGCAGTTCCTCCTGAATGCGCTCGATAACCACTGTGGCACCGCTGAGCGGCGTTGCGGGAAGAACCAGGATGAACTCCTCGCCGCCATATCGACCCACCAGCTCGGTGGCCCGGCGGGTATTGCGGTGCAGAACCCCGGCAACCGCCTTCAGGCACTCGTCGCCGGCAACGTGACCGTAAGTGTCGTTGTAGGCTTTAAAGTGATCCACATCGGCAAGAATCACCGCCATATCCGCATAATTCCGCCGGGACCGGCGCCATTCCCGGTCCAGCCAGCTCTCGAAGCAGCGCCGGTTGGCCACGCCGGTCAGGCCGTCGGTATTGGCCAGCTCCTCCACTTTTTTCAAAGCTTCTTCCAGCTGGACGGTTCGCTTGTGGACCTGCTCTTCCAGCTGGTGTTTCTGCCTGGAAAGCTGGCGGATCCGCAGCAGGAAAATGCCCGCAACCATGACTCCGGCGACCATCAGGATCAGCATGTAGAACCAGACGGTCTGGTGAAAAAAGGGTCTGGTCTGAAAGGTAAACGAGGATTGATTATTGCCCCAGATCCCCTCTTCATTCCGGGCTCGGACGTGGAAGACGTAGTGGCCGGGGGGGATGTTGGTATAAAAAGCCTGACGCCGCGTGCCGGCGTCCACCCAGTCGGAATTCCAGGGAGAAAGGCGGTACTGGAAGGATATTTTGGAAGAATTCACGAAAGTCGGGGCGGTAAAGTGAAACTCCAGGTCCCCGTTCCCGGCCGGAAAATTCATCTCTCCCTGCTGCGGCAGGCAGCTGACCCCGTTGACGACCGCCCGCTCGACTACCACGGAAGAGGGAGCCGGCAGGCTTCCCATCTTTTCCGGATCGATGATGGCCACGCCGTCCATGGTGGCAAAATAGAACTTCCCGTCCCGGCCGCGCGCGCCAGCCGGCATTCGGCCGCCGTTGCACTCGCTGTTCCTCATGCCGTCCGAGGCATCAAAGAGGTGACCCCGTATCTTTACGTTCTTCCCCGCGGCCATCGCCAGCAGATCATCCTTGTGGACCCGGAACACTCCTTTATTGCAGCTTATCCACAAATTGCGCGAGCCGTCTTCCAGAATGATGAAACCATAGTCGTCCGGTATGCCGGCAGCAACCGTGAAGGTCGTGAATTTCCCTTTCCTGAACAGAATCAGTCCGCCGTTTCTTGAGCCGATCCAGACATTTCCCTCCGCGTCGGGGTACAGGCAAAGAAGGGTATCGACCGGAAGCCCGTCCCGCATCTTCCAGGATCGAAACTTCTGGTCCTTCCATTGGCTCAGGCCGCCGTCGGTAGCCAGCCACAGGCTGCCGGCGGGATCCTCCGCAATAAAGCGCACGGAGTTGTCGGCCAGTCCGTCGAGAGCCGTAATTTTTTTCCAGGAGTTGCCGCTGAGCCGGAACAGCCCGCCGGCCGTACCGACCCACAAAATGCCCTGCTTGTCCTCATATATGCACCAAACGGTCTTTTCCGGGGTACTGCTCCCCAGCGGGACGGTTTCAATCCGGTTGTCGGCAATGCGATTAAGGCCGAATCCCGACGTTCCTACCCACAGGGAACCGTCCGCGGACTGCCCAAGACCGGTCACTTCCATGCCGGAAAGCCCCTGCCGGGTGGATATAACCTGAACCTTGCCTTCTTTGTAAAGATTGAGGCCGCCGGCCAGCGTTCCAATGAGAAGGCTGCCATCCCTGGCTTCCATAACGGTCCAGGCCGAAGCATGCGACAAGCCGCTGCTCTGATAAATACCCTGGACCGGCGACTCGCGCAATCGGTTCAGACCGCCGCCATTGGTGCCTATCCAGGCGCTTCCTTCGTGGTCCGAATAGAGGGAATAAACGGCGTCGTGGCTCAGGGAGTCCCTGCTGGAAAAAACCGTCATCCGATTTTGCTCCCGGTACCGCACCCCGGAGCGGTGCATCCCCGCCCACAGCCCGCCTTTTTCATCCACCGATAAAGACCGGACGATATCGTCTGCGCCGTTGGCCTCAAGGGAAAAGATTTCCGGCCTGCTTCCGCCCAGGAGGCAAAGCTGACTGCCGCAACCGGCCCAGATCCGCCCGTCAATCCCTTTGGCCAGCGCCCAGATCCTCTCATCCGGCAATCCCGCTTCACGGACAAAGGATAGGCTTCGATTCCCCTGCTCCCGGAACAGTCCGTGTTCGGCGGTTCCGACCCAGATTGCGCCGTTGTCCGAACTGAGCAGGGCCCGGATATCGGCATTTTCGAATCCCGGGACCATCGAAACCGGACGGAACTCTTCGTCCCGGAAAAGATATAAACCCTGATCCGTACCGATCCATAAGCTGCCGTCCGGCTGCTCCTGGATGGCATGAATGACATAATCCTGGATGTAGGGATTCAGGGGAAGAGGTTGGAATGTGCCCTTCACCAACCGAAACAGGCCTTCCCGGAAAGTCCCGGCCAGAAGCTGCCCTTCCCTCGAAGGGGCCAGGGAAGTGAAATATCCCACGCGAAGATCCGGGATGATCCTTTTGTCGAAGATGGTAAACACCAGACCGTCGAAACGGGCCAGCCCCTCCTGTGTGGCAAGCCACAAATAGCCGTCTGCCGTCTGGCAGATGCCGTTGATGGTATTCTGCGGCAGACCGTCCTTCGACCGCCAGACATCATTCTGGTAGGTGGAAACAGCGCTGGCCGAAACGGCCAAAGAAAGAAAAATCAGAAAACCAGCAAAACCGAAAGCCCGGCCGGCCCAGACACCGGAAGCTCCCCGCCGCACCGTCCATGAACGCCCGTAACTTTGCTCCTTTTTCCCATCCACTTGCAAAGTCGCCTCCCACTGTCAAATGATGACCTGATTTTATCCGATTTCCGCAAAAATAAAAAAACCGCCTGGAGGCGCTCCTGACAGGCGGTTTCCGGGGAGGGCAGTGGTTCCGGGAGTTCGGTGTATCTATTTTCCGGCGCTGTTCGCCTTTTTGTGAGTGTGGGATTCCTTGGTACTGGCCAAAATATAGCCATCTCCACTGTGAGGGTAAACTTCCGAAATGGTTAACTTGGAGTCCACCTGGTCAAACACGACAATTCCGGCCGCGTCCGGCTTGGCAGAAACCCGGGTGACAACCGAAATATTAGCCTGGACCTTCTTGTCCTCCAGACTCCTGAGCAACAAAATGGACGCGTTGTCCGACTTGGCTTCGATCTGATACCTGCCTGCCGGATATTCGTTTCCACCGGCGCTAAACCCAGAAGGAGCCTCAAAAGTGAGAATCATCGGGGCGGCGGAAAGCCGGGCACCGCATACCAGTAACAATAAAAACCCAAAAGCCAAACATGCTGATTTTTTCATTTTCTTTTCCTTTCCTTTCCCTTGTTCAAAGCACAAATTTGATCTTTATCGGTGCTTCGCTTAAATACCTTTTCCGACAGGGGAAGGGAAACGGCTCAACCCTTCCCATGCTTTTTCTTTTTAAATCCTACTGTGTGGTATTACGGAGATGCGAAAAAATGTTTCCGGTTTTCTGAAAAAAGTATCCCGTACCCCCAATTTTCTACCTTGCGCCCAACTTTTCGCCTGCATTAAAGCCTGTCATGCCGTCCTGGCCGGTCCCCGGAGACACATCGGACCCTCCGGCGGGGCTCTGGCTTATTCGGCAGCTTTCTTGTATATTGACGGTACGTTCCGATCACTAAAACAAAAGGAATCCAAAACCCTATGAGACTTCAACAATGGATGATGGCCGCAGGAATCACCCTGCTGTCCGGAGCCGTCGTGCCCGCGCAAAACGGGCCGGACATCCGCAACTACGACCCCTTCGTGTGGAAGTCGGAGCCGCCCGCGGACTGCCCCTTCGAGCTCTCCCGGGAGCTGACCGGAGTCCGGTTCCTCGGCGTCAAAGCCGGGTTTCGTTACGGAGACACCTGGTATCCCACCTGGGCAGCCGACGGCCGGCTTTATTCGCCCTGGACCGACGGAACCACCCAGGGCCTGAAATCCTGGTCCAGCGGATACTCTACCAACGGCGAGATCGCCAAGGACGGCACCCTGGTCCGCAAGGCCACCACGGGTCAGGCGATCCTGCTCGGCGATGACCCGCTGCAGCTGAAAGTGGAAGTGGTGGGCGGGCTGGTGGAAGCCGATCCCTATCCGTATGGGGGGCGCTACCCCTGCGGCAGCCTGGTCCACGACGGAATCTGGTATTACGGCACCTACTGCCTGTCCCCCTTCGGGGTGACGCGCTACGGGGATATGCTCTATAACTGGCCGCACCTTGGCCCGCTGGTCGGATTCCGCATATCCAGGGACTTCGGAAAAACCTGGGAGGAAACCAAGCACACTCCCGCCAAGCCTCTGTTCGGAGAAACCGGGCTCGGAGGGTACCCGATCAAAATCGGCACACCCCACTTTGTCGACTTCGGAAAAAACATGCAGCACTCCCCGGATGGCAAGGCCTACCTGGTGGCCCACGGAGCGGATCCGGCGGACCCCAAGCCCCGATTCTGGAATACCAGCTGGATCACCGGGGACCAGATCTATCTGCTGCGGGTGATACCCGGCGAAAAGAACATCAACGATCCTGCGCAGTACGAGTTTTACGCCGGGAGAGACAGCCGCGGAGAGCCCCTCTGGAGCAGCGATTTCAAAAAGATCAAGCCGCTCCTGGAGTGGAACAACAACATGGGCTGTGTCACGGCCACCTACAACCCGGTGCTGAAAAAATACCTGATGTGCGTGACCGACGGAGGAAACACCTGCGCCCGGATGCACACCTATATCCTGGAAGCGAACTCCTTAACCGGACCATGGCGGCTGGTCACCTACATGAAGGATTTCGGACAGCAGGCCTATTTTGTCAACCTGCCTTCCCGCTTCATCCAGCCCGACGGGAGGACTGCCTGGCTGCTCTATTCGGGCAACTACGCCCCGGACTGGAACGGTGAAAAAATTCAGGAGAATCCTCCCGGGAGCCATTACGGCCTGGTGCTGCAGAAAATTCAGCTGATCGAAGGAAAGCCCTCTCCCAGGTAGCCTATGAACCGAATTACTGTTACTTTCCTGTCTTTTTGCCTGACCCTCCCCGGACCGGTCCCGACCGCCGGCCAGCCGCGCACCATGGAAGCAGAGGGAGCAGCCCCTCCTTCTCTGGTTTTTCCCCAGGTGGCCGATGGAGGCGGCTACCGGACCACCCTTCTGCTGACCAACCGGTCCGGCTTTGCTGCAACCGCCACAGTCTCTTTTTTCAGCGACAGTGGAGCGCCGCTGGTCCTGGCCGTCGGTGAAAAGACGGGCGACACCTTTACCCTGCCCCTGCCGGCCCTGGGCGCAGCAGCCCTGGCCTGTTCCGGGAAAGGCTCCGCGGCAGCCACGGGATGGGCTGCCGTAACCGTGAATCCTCCGGCGGATTTGAACGGAAATGCCATTTTTCAGCTTTACCAGGGCGGGGCGCTCCTCTCGGAGGCTTCTGTACCGGCGTCCACGCTGACCTCCGGCGCCGATTTTTACGCCGCGGAAGAGGACGGCTTCAGCACCGGCTTCGCCATGGCCAATCCCGGATCCCTGCCGCTTAGCGGGACCATCACCCTGCGGAAAAGCGACGGCAGCATCGCCGGCAGCGCCCCGCTAGCCCTGGTCCCGGGAGGACACCTCTCGATGTTTCTCTCCCAGCTTTTTCCCGGTGCCGCCAGCGGCAGGGCGGAGATTCAGCTGTCGAGCGGCTATGCGGCCTTCACCGCCCTGCGCTATCACACCTCTTCCGTATTCAGCACGGTTTCCGTCGGGCAGTCTTCGGTCTCGGCACTGTTTTCTCCCGGCGGCGGAGTGCAGAACCGCATCGTGGCGGAAATCGATAAAGCCCGGGCTTCGATCGATATCGCCATTTATTCCTTTACCGCCGATCCCATTCGCGAGGCGCTCATCCGGGCCAAAAGCAGGGGGCTGGCCATCCGGATCATCGCCGACAGCAGCCAGACCACCAGTACGGGCAGCGAGATTGCACTGCTCGAGCAGCTCGGATTCCAGCTGAAGCGGACGTCCGGGGTATCCAACGGAATCATGCACAACAAGTACATGATCCTGGACGGCGTATCCCTTTTCACCGGCAGCTACAACTGGTCGGCCAGCGCGGAAAGCTACAATTACGAAAATGCCGTGTTCCTCCAGGGTCTGCCCGTAATCCGGGATTTCCAGGCTAACTTCGACCGCCTCTGGTCCAGATAGGGAGGAGATTTTGCAGATTTTGGGACACCCATTGATCGGACCGTTAACCTGTTCATTGAACAAGTGGTCGCGGTCGTCTTTACGCATACGCCTCCTGCCCTGATTTGCCCGGAAGATCTTCTGGCCATGAAATTATATGCAGGAAGTTCCAAGGATATTGCGATGGGAAGGGTCTGCTCGGGCCCCTTAAGGATCATCTGGACATGAACCTGCCGGCCCGCCTTGTCCGGCAGTATGGGAAAGCAACCCAAAAGCTTTTCCTGTCTCTATTCAAACCGGAGAGAGAGGAAGCCTCCAGGGGGCAAAGAACCAAAGGCCTCTTCCCGGGTTGACCGGGAACACGGATTACTGCGGATCGTATCCGAGGAGGCGCCGGGGCGCCGGCTTTTTCAGCTGGATTTCATACCAGGGGCTGAAGGCCTGGCCCTCCTTCTGCAGGTGCACGCGGAAACGGCTTCCCTCCGATTCGATATCCCCGGGTGCAATCGGGGAAAGCCTCTGCCCGGAGCCGCTCAGCGGAAAAACAGTTAGGGATTCGGCACGCAGCTCCAAAGTAATCCGCGCCTCCACCCGCTCCATCCAGGCGGGGGAAGTGCCGTCATTGAGATTGCCGGAAGGCTTTTGCGGATACTCCGGGTCCCTTTCGATGGTCCACCAGTCCGCAGCGGTAAGATAGCCAACCAGAGCCTGGGGCCGCGGCGGACTGCTTTGCGATTGAGTGCGCAGCACATACCCGGGCATGGACAGGAGCAGTCGCGAAGAAGACCGCAATTCTTTCCCGTCCAGGGGGGTAAGCAGGAAGGCAGCGTTGTTGCGCGTTTGCACGCTTTCCACGCCCAGAACTCCCGCAATCACCGGGGAGTTCTGCTCCAGTCGCCCGAAAACGCCGGACACCCGGCTGCTGTGCAGCAGAAACAGCTTGCGGTCCGGATCGAAGGTCCACGGCCCCTGGTCGGCCCGGTATGGAGCCGTCGGCTTCCGGCGGGCCTCCGCGGGAAAGGGTGCCGTATCGCTGAGCAGCAGCCCCACCGGGTGAAGAAGGGCCTGGTTGGCTTCCCACCCTTGGCTGGCGGTCAGGAAGGCGCCGATCGAGCCATTACGCCGCTCCCGTGTAGCCTGCTGGCGCTGGGCGTCGGAGACCGGCAGCAGGAGAGGCGATGCGCCCCGGTCTATGGCCCCGGTCCGAAAGATCCAGGCGGATTGCCCGAAATTGACAAACTTCCCCCAGTCTCCGTTCAGGTTGAAGCCGTTGGGTACGCCGGTTTCCCAGTTGCGGCTGTGGGCATAGGCGAAGTGCAGGACGCCGTCCCAGTCCTGAAAAGAAGCAAAGGCCGCCAGTGTCGGATCGATCTCCGCCCCCCGCGTGTTCGGCCAGGGCTGGTTGTATTCGCTGACGGTAAACGGCTGATCGCTGCGGCGGGTAACCGCCATGTTCAGGTAAGCTGTCAGCCCGCTTTCCACGACCGAGGAATCGCGAATTCTCCAGTCGCGCCCATCCCAGCTGACGTTGGGGAAATTGTAGTGGTCGACATAGAAATGATTATCCAGGTAATCCAGGCGGCCATGGCTGTCCAGGTTGGCCAGTCCGCCATAGCCCATCTGCGTTCCCGTCACCGGCACCAGCGGATCTGCCGCCTGGCGGACAGCGGCCCGTATCTGTTCCAGGTATTGCCGGTCCTTCTCGATCAGAAAGCGCTGGTAGTCCTCCGTCCGGCGGGGCGTGGACGCTTCGCTCTCGTTGACCAGGGCAACGTTGCCCGCTTCCAGGCTCTCCTCGTCGGACAGGCCGCGGATCGGGGCGGTGCGCAGATCCCATCGCCGGAACCAGGCCGGGCCATCCACTTTTTCCACGGAAAGGCCGAAGCGGCCGATCCCTGTCATGGAGAAGGAGGGCGTCCAGGCTATTTCGAATTTTTTCCACTCACTGGTAACGTCAATATTTTTTCCGATGGAGGTCTGCCAGGGGCTTACATCCTGTTTGACATCCCAGTAGATGGAGCGGACCGTTCCTGCGGGCAGGTCGGCGCGGATTTCCACTTCGGCCCGGTAGCCGGTCCCTGCCGTCACGGAAAAACCGACCTGCTTTAATATGACGGGAGCGCCGCCGGCGGTCACGGTTACCCTGGCTGCCGGTTCGCCCTCCCAGGTCAGGGTTTCCATGGCAGCCCTGGACGGGGAATGGATTTCCAGCTGCCATTTGCCGGGAAGCAGGGGATTTCCGGCCGGAAGGCTGCCGCCCCAGGCCTCTTGCAGCGCCGGCGTCCCGGAGTAGCGCGAGCGGAGATAGTCATTCCAGGACTCGGAAAGCGCCAGCCGGTATTCTCCGGTGCAGTAAGCGGCCAGTTGCCCCGCCTGCCAGGCATAAATGAGGGAGCTCTCGTTGTTGATCTCCACCATGGCCAGAACCGGGTCCTGCCCGAGCTGCAACGCTTCCAGGATCAGCCGGGCGCATTCGGCCTGCAGTTCGACCATGCGCGGATAGAAAACATGCAGTGGCTTGCTTTGCTTCGGAAACTCCAGGGGGGCCGGCAGGGCGGGAATCCGGTCGACATCCGGACGAAAGGTATAGCCGACATGGAGATTCAGGTTTACATGGATCCCGCAAGCGGAGAATGCCCGGAGAAAAGAGCGCATCCGGCTTGCCGACGTGGCGTTGACGGACGGGTAGGGGCCGGTGGTCAGCAAACTGCCGGCATTTTCCGGCCTGGTGTCGGGCTGGCTGTCCATGTGATGCAGCCGGACCAGGTTCACGCCCAGCTTCTGCAGCCGGCGCGCCAGACGTTCGGCATCCGCCGGTTCGGGGAAGTTGGCGCCGAAGCAGAGGTTGACGCCAAAGAAGCGAATCGGACGATCGTCCACGGTATCGGGCAGAAGATCGGGCCCCACCCGGTAAAAATGGCCGGAACGGGCGAAAACGCGGTCCTGGGGACCCAGGGGGGTATTCAGCCGGCTGAAGTCCACCGCACCGGAGAGACTGTCCTGGTCTACCGCGAAGGGGTAGAAAGCGGCCTGGCTGAACAGGGCCGACGGCCACAGGAAAGCCAGGAAAAAGCAGCAAAGCCGTAAAAACATTCGGGTAAACTTCATGACAAAAGATTACCATAGAGATCCGACCGCCTTTTTCTGAAAATTGGACTGTAACCTTTTCGCCCCCTGCTCCGTCTGTAGCTATTGAAAACGGCCGGATCGCCTCCAAAGCCCTTCCGGCCCGGGAGAATCAATTAATAAAGATCTTGACAAGGAGAAATGCAATGATGCGCAACAGAAAAAGTATTATCTCCCTGCTCCTCGCCATGGCCCTGTTATGGATACCGGCTTTTTCGCAGAACCAGCGGCCGGGAAAGGCAGAAGCCGTGGGAGCGAGAAAAGCAGGGCCTCTCATGCGGCTGGCGCCATATTTGAAAGACCTGGACCTCACCGATGCCCAAAAGGAACAGCTGCGAAACGTGGTCTCCGCCTACAAGCCGGAAATTCAGGCCACCGCCAAGGCGAATGCCACCGCCCGGACGGCATTGAACGAGGCCATCAAAGCCAACCCGGACAACCCGACCGCCTGGCAGAGCGCCTTTAAAAAGGTGAACGACGCGGAGTGGGACATCCTGCTGCTGCGCGAAAAGGTGCGCAAGGATGTTTTCAAGCTGCTCACGCCGGAGCAGATCTCCAGGATTGAAGCGCGGCGCGACAAGATGCTGTCCAATATGGGTCGCAAGCCCCCCAGTCTATAGGAGGGGAACCGGACCTGCCCGCGCCTGCTTCCGCAGGCCGGGCAGGTCCGATTCGATCTGCACCCGGCCGCTCCCCGGCATCACCCGGGCCTCGATTTCGTTCCACCTCGGCCTGCAGGCCGAGGTGGATTGCGCCCCTCCCCTTTTTGCCGATGCTTCGACCGAGCCCGGCTCTTCACCTCCCTCAGCAGAACTCTTTCCGGATGTCTCTCCCTGATGAAGATCGTTTCTTTCATCGAGAATCCGGCAGTCGTATGGAAAATTCTCCAACCTCAGGAAATCCGGTAAACGCCGGTTCGTCCTCCCCCCACAAGACCGTTCCCCTGGCTTCGGCAGAACCTCCGAGGGAGAATCCTTTGTCCTTGGCTGCCGGTCAGATTGCCGGGAATCCAGCCGGGCAGACGGTATTTTTACGGTCGCTTCTCCCTTGAGACCCCCACTTTTCTCCATTAGCGCTTGATTTCTCTGTAATTGGTTCGTATATTTGCGAAATGGTAAGAAAACGTGGAGAAGCGACTTCCTATCCATACATTGGGGAACGACCTCATCAGTCGCTCAATTACCTGACGCCAGAGGCCATTTACCGCGGATAAAAAAGGTGTTACGAGAAAATACCTGGCCCGTGGAAAACATCGCCTCCTTGGAAATCCCCGTGGGGAATTCCCGCCTCGACTTGGAAAAGTCTGCGACTTTCCCACATTCCCTGCATGGACGACGGCGATTTTCATCCAGCTTTAAAAAGCCATTTTACGGTACAGCGAATGAGGTACACCTCACATTTGTAGGCGCCGAGAGGGAACAAGAAAGGAGAAACGCATGAAGGTCATGCTTATTGCACCACCTTCGACCATTATCGCAGGACGCTTTAAGAGTTGCATGCCGCCTTTGGGGTTGGGTTACCTCGCATCTGTCCTGGAGCAAGAAGGACACGTAGTGAACATTTTAGATTGCGCCATAGAGGGCGCTGACCAGGAAAGCCGGGAGGGGAAGTATCTGACTTTCGGCTTGGACAGCGAAGCCACCCGAAAACGAATTGCCCGATTTGAACCCGATGTGGTTGGAATATCCTGTCTGTTTTCCGTGGCCTATAAGAATGTAGCCCGGGTAGCCCGGGTCGTCAAAGAAAATTGGGCTAGGGTCCCGGTCATAATTGGTGGCCACCATCCATCTGCCCTGCCGGAGGAGATCCTCAAGGATCATAACATAGATTACGCCGTCATCGGCGAGGCCGAATACAGTTTCCGCGATCTTCTGGAAGCCGTTACAAGGCATGATCTCACCGCGGCAGGAAAAATCGACGGCTTGGCATACCGGGATGAGAGAGATCAGGTCGTGGTCAATCCCAAACAAAAGTATATCGAAAACCTTGATGATCTTCCTATGCCGGCTTGGCACTTGTTTAACATGGAAAGTTATTTTCGCATTAATCTATTCCACAACCCCGCCGCGTTGGGAAGCCGGGTTGTCCCCCTGATCACCTCACGGGGATGTCCGTTCCGATGCATTTTTTGCGCCAGTACCAACTTGTGGAACAATCGGTTTCGCGGGCGGTCCGTGTCGCGGGTACTCGATGAAATTGCCTTTTTGAAGAACACATATCACATTGATGAAATACAGTTTGAAGATGACAATATGACCTGTGATAGAGCCCGATCGCGGGACCTATTTGACGGCATGGTAAACCGAAAGTTCAACCTGCGCTGGTGCGCTCCCCAAGGCATCAGGGTCGATACGCTGGACTTGGACTTGTGTCGTCGGATGCGGAAAAGCGGATGTTATGAGGTCACCGTGGGCATCGAAAGCGGGAACCAGCGTGTGCTTGACCAAATCGTCAACAAAAAGCTCCGACTGGAGAAGGTCCTTGAGGGAGTGCGGTTTCTCCAGAAAGCTGGCATCCGTACCAACGGTTTTTTTGTGGTCGGTTTTCCTGGTGAGACTAAAACGGACATGGAAGATACTTTCCGTTTTGCACGCCGCTTGCGGCTGGATAACTCATTCATCATGGCCGCTTCACCTCTCCCGGGCACCGAGCTCTATCGGATATGTAAGGAAAAGAACTATCTCTCCAAGGATTTTGACATTTACAAATCCGAATATTCCTTTTCCTGTATTACTACGCCGGATTTTACTCCCGAGGATGTTACCCGGATCGTCGGCAGGAACCAAATCCTGCTGAACCTCGTGTTTCCCTTTCTTCGAAATCCCTTCCGGTTCGTTGTGCGGTTCTTTTTGTTTTTCTGGAAGAAGCCTAAAGAGGTCTTCAACTACCTCGCGCTCTTTGCCAAGAATTCAGGCCTGTCCGCCCTTTTGGCAAAATGCCACGATGTTAAGTCCAGTCCGGGTTGAAGCGACTTCTCTTGAGGGGGCAGGCCCGATTCCTCCGGAAGGAATCGCGGTTTTCACGGGCCATCCTTTCATCCCGGAAGGCGATTTCATGCTGGAAGTATTTTACATTGGCATTGTGCCGACAACCCATCTGTAACAAACAGCGGTAGCCCTCGAGGGTTCCGTGCGAAAAAGGAGGAGGAACATCCCTGGTCGGTCCGGTACGGCGTTGTCCGAAAAAGGCCAGGAAATTGAAGGCGTGGAGCGGGGCAAAGCCCCGTTGTGGTGAAAACCTTCTCCCGGAAACCATTCGGCGACTGGCGCTTTCGGGGAAACCGCCTTTGGTGCCGGATGGGCGTGAACCTGGGTGGCTGCGGTGTAAAATCCGGGTCAGGAAATGCCAATCATGCCCACCTGGGCGTTATGGTTGGGGAGGTACCCCAGAAGCCAGTTGATGGTGTCCCAGGTGTCGGTGCTTTTGTCCACCTCCGCAGCCGGCCTCTGCGTCGAGCGCACGGGGCGCATGTTGAGGAAGGTACCCTTTAAAAAGATGTGAATTCCATACTGCGCCTTGCCGGGATCCCAGCACCGGCATACTGCCCCGGCCCGAAAGCTACGTTCTGTGCGGCTACGACCGGAGGACGTTTCGGATCGTATCGGCATACTTATACCCACCGCACATTCACCGCCGCACTTAAAAAAAAGCATTGATATCCATCTTACCATGCAGAATTCTGACAATCTCATTGCCGTCGTTCATCGGTATATAGAAAATCAGGTACATACCGACGGGAAAACTTTTTAACCCGGGATAGAGTTGGTCCCGGTTTTTACCCATATTCGTGAACCGAGCCAGCTTCCTGCATGTCTCCTCGATTTCGTCAAGGAGCCTGTCCGCGCTACCGGGATTATCTTGATCTTATACCACCAGATTTCTTCCAGATCATTTTCCGCTTCGGGGCTCTGAAGGATTTTCGCCATCATCCGTTTGCCTTGTTTTGGTGTGCTGCGAGCTTTTTACGGCCTTGTGCTTTGATGGCGGCTACGTCTAAGGGGGTTGGCTTTCCGCTATCCAATCCTTTTTGAATCTCAGCTCTGAGTTCTTCCGCGCGCACGGCCTGACCCTGATCTTGTTTTTCAAGAAGACGCAAGGCATCGCGGATAACCTCGCTGGCGGAACCGTATCGGCCACTCTCGATCCCACATTCCTCACCCTCTTGATACGGAACGGAGAGGAATTATTGGCACACAGCAAGCATGATGGTCGATGAATGCGGAAGGACCCAGACCCAAGGCCACCAAGAAAGCTAATTGATTGGGGCCCGGTGGGCATAACAG
>CAINFC010000107.1 GCA_903847975.1 uncultured Acidobacteriota bacterium
CCACTTTACCCCACTCGCCCAGACCCTTGAGGTCGCTGCGTCCCTGTCCGCCGACCCCGACGGCTGCGAACAAAACCGTGTCGCTGGGCGGTGCCTGGCCGCTGCCGGCCATCAGCCTCCGCGGCAGAATCGTAAATGCCGCTACCGAGCCGGCTGTTTGCAGAAACGAACGACGAGGGAGCGGAATGCGCATTGGTTCTCCTTTTTCAGGTGGACGGCCTGGAAGCCTCACACCATGTGCTGCACAACGGAATTTTAGCGCAGGACAGCGCAGGTTGCCTACCGGGAAAGAACAAAACTTATCCCCCATCAGGGTATCAAGTAGGGTCCGTTTCCAGTCGGCTCCCTTTTCATCAACACAGATCCGAATTCCGGTAAAGACAGCTTTGAACTACTGTCTCCGCAACGGCGGAAGTTTTCCGGCGACAGGTGCGACACGGCTCTCCTCCTCCTCCGTCTATCGCGCCGCGCAGGGTCTTACTTCGTATTCGAACTGTGCCCCGTGGTCCACCCTTCTTTTAAACCATCCCAAAAGTCAGGCAATCCAAGAAGGACTCCCGCCAGAAGGAGCAGCAAACCAACGATCATGATCGGCCTGCGATATTTCGAAAATCCGGCGGTCCGTTTTTTCACGCTAAGCCCCAATAAGTAAATGACTATGCCGGCAACCAGAAAAGAACTTGCCCAATCCATGCGACCTCCTTTAATTTGATATTTAAAAAAATCACGAGGTTACTCCTTTGTTTCCTTTTCGCTGCCCCACTTGAGTGCTTCGACGATGGTTCCTTCGGGGGCCACCTGAATTTCGCCCTTCTGCCGGCCCTTGACCAGTTCGGCTTCATACACCGTACGCGGCGATTCGAGCTTGACTACCTTGCCTTTCCCCTTTTCTTTCCTTAGTTCCGCTCGAACCTCCGATCGCTCCCATTGCAGGATGCTCGCCCCTTCGGCTGCTTTTTGAATGACATCAACGGCCGCCCTGGGGACTTCCTGTATCGGGATGATGACGGCAATATCCATTACCGTTCCATCTTCGGCAATTTCGATTTCCCCTTTTCCCGCCTTGAATTCGATATCAAACAAAGTAATTCCCTCTTCTTTTTCGACGCTCATCCTGGCGATTTCAAAGTTGGGGCAGTTCCGTTGGAGGGCCTGAGCGACTGCCTCGGGCATATGGGCCTTCTTGTCCGCTTCCTGACCGGCCGATATCGGCACAGTTACAAGACTGCATACCAGCAAAGCGGTCCAAGCTCCCCGGGACAAAATCTTTTTGCATGGCTTCATAGATCCTCCTTGAAATGATCAGATTGTCTCTGTCCTACCGGTTTTTCCGGTTGCTTTCGTTAGAACTCCAATGTCCTTCTCTGTCTTCCGGTGGGCTGCTGCCTTTTGCGGGAAGCGGCATTCAGGGAGTTTCCCGCGGGCGAAACGGAGCCTGGCAGCGGAGCATCCGCCGGGCAAAATCGCGAAGGTACGGCTCCCGGAAGCGGCTCACGGTCCCGGCCCCTGCATGAATCCCTTCGGCCAGCGAGGGATCCTGACAATCCGTCCACCAGCGCGGGTGCGATCGGGAGGCGCGGCCCGTCTTTTCGGGCGAAGGCGCAACGGCGCGGAACCTTCCTGTGCGGCCATCGAGCTCCGGGAAGTCGCTGCGAATCACGTAGGACCACTCTTTGGCATCCCTGGGCGAAAAGCGGAATCGCAGCATTCGGCCGTCCTGTTCGGCAGGACAGGGGATGCGGTGGTCGAAGATGGCGCGCGCGGCATGCCGCGGACCCATCCCCTCCGGTACCGGCAGGGCAAACTCGACGACCCCGAAGGCCTCTGCCTGGTCAGATTCCGAGGGGGTCCGGGAAAAAACCGTTTTTCTTCCCTCCCATACCGGGACATACCGGCCACCCCAGCCGCCGGCCGCGGACGGATCTTCCGGGTTGCCCTGCAAAAGGAAGCCGACCGAGGGGCTGTCTCCCATCTTGATGGTTCCCTGCAGCAGGCCGGCAAAGAAGGTGCCCAGGGCTCCCTTGCCGGCTACGTGCGCGGCCACAAAAGAGGAATTCCCCAGGTCGCCGGACTGGTCGCCGCCGACAAACCATCCCCGGTAGGTGCTGTTCGATTCGACCATCCACAGCCCGGGATGATTTTCCTCGATGTAGTTGTAGGCGTTGACGCTCCACATCTTGTTCGGCCCGCCGATGAAGAACACCCGGAGCCGGGGCAGAATATCGGGTGCGTCATGCAGGGCCTGGGCCAGGTCTTCGATTCCGCCCCAGACCAGAACATAAAGCGGCCGGGGGTCCGGGCGTCGCGCGCAGTCGACGATTTGCCGGGAGCCTTCCGTCGGCCGGCCGTATCCTGCCAGTCCCGGGTCTTCCAGGGCTCCCTGCCGGGTCATTTTCCGCAGGGCCTCCGGCGACGGATAACGATCCGAGTAGCTCTTCAGGCTGGGATAATCCTGCCCGTAGAGATCGATCACCTGAAGAATATGGCTGCTGCGGCCCGGCCCGTAGGGGGAATGAACCAGGCCTTCCAGGTCGAAGCGGTCGGCATACACCAGCAGGTGCACCATGGACTGAAAATCGTCGGGATCGGTGCCCCCGATGTCGGTGCTCACCAGCACCCGGGGGTGCGGCGTGCCCGATACGGCCTCCCGGGCCGGCACCCGTTCGATGAGACCGGCCAGCAGGATCAGCCACAGGAGAAGTTGGCGCATGGGTCCTTTCTCACGCAGGCTTGCGTCCCGTTACCAGGAATACGCTGTACAGGCGGTCGGACTTGGCGATGCATGCGGCGTTCTGCCCGCCGGCATCGGCCAGGCCGGCTGCGGAAAGGATCCGGCACAGCTCTTCCCGGTCGAAGCCATGGTGATAGACACCCGTGGGATCGGTATGAAAGCTGCCGTCTTCGGGATCCAGGTCGGCCAGGCAAATCCAGCCGCCGGGGCGCAGAAGTCCGGCCAGGCATCCGATCAGCTTCGCGGTGTCGGGGACGTGATGCAGGGTCATCGCGGATACGATCACGTCAAAGCTGCCGTCGATGCGGACCTCGTCCGGGTCCTCCAGCCAGAGGGGCGTCACCCCGGTCATGCCGCCGGCGGTTGCTTTCTGCCGGACGACTTCCACCATTCCCCGGGAAGTATCGGCGCAGGTGGCGCTGGCCACGCGGGGTCGAAGGGCCAGGCCCACCAGCCCGGTTCCGCAGCCGAAATCGAGCAGGTCCATGTCCGGGTTCAGGGGAACGGTCCGGCCAATGGCGGAAACGACATCCGCGGCCATTTTCAGCCGACGCGGCTCGTTGTCCCAGCCGGCCGCTTCCCGGTCAAAGTCCCGGGGTTTCTGTGCGGATAAATCATGTTCCATACAAGTCTCCTGGAAAGGACGGGGATGCCGCCGCCGGGCTGCTTCCGATCGCAACGCCCTGCCGCATCCCGCCGATGGTTTCGATAAGGGCGGCAACATTGGGGAAGGGGAAACCGGCATCGATTTCCACATAAAACCAGCCCCCCCCTTCCGCAACGGCAAACTCTTCGGCCAGCCGGTAGACCTCCGCGACAATTTCCGAAGGCTGCCCGTGGATCATGAGGCGGCCCCTCTCCGGGTGAATCTCCATGGCGATTCGGTGATGGCGGCAAAACCGGGCCAGCTCCCCCGGGGGATACACCGGCAGCTGGGGCCAGATGGCGTCGATCCCCAGCTCCGCGATGTCCTCCAGGATCGGCAGGGCGTTGCCGCAGGTGTGAAAGAAGACCGCCTTGCCGGCCTGACGGACTTCCCGGAAAAGGAGCGCATAGCGCGGTTTGAAAAACCGGCGCCAGACCTTCGGGGAGAACATCAGCCCGGAGCAGGTTCCGAAGTCGTCGCCGAACTGGATGGCATCCACACCCCGGGA
Source organism: uncultured Acidobacteriota bacterium (assembly GCA_903847975.1). Taxonomy (GTDB): domain Bacteria; phylum Acidobacteriota; class UBA6911; order CAINFC01; family CAINFC01; genus CAINFC01. The sequence continues at coordinate 3,886 of CAINFC010000107.1, forward strand.
AAGAAGATAGCGGATCACCCCGCACTGGTATTCCAGGATCCGGTCCGCCAGGCGGTGGATTTCCGAAGTGTCCCGGGCCAGGTCCATGAGCACATCCTCGAACCGCCGCACGGCATGCATGACTTCAAACAGGCTGATCCAGCCGCTCTTCAGGTAGTATCTCCGTCGATGCGCCAGGGCGCGGGCCTGTTCCCGTAAAAAGTCCTCTCCCTCGGCAACCGGCACGGCGGGGGGGTGAAACTGCACCAGGCTTTCCCAGTCGTCCAGCGGCCTTTCCACCGGATGGCCGTGCATGCCGAAAAGGAGATGGCGCCACAGGACGCCCCATTCGTCCCGGCGCAGCTCCTCGTAGCGCCCGGTGCCGTCCACGAAGCGGGGATCGGGGCGCCGGTCGGGAAAGTCTTCCGGAGAGCCGAAGTCCTGCGGGTACCGCTCCCAAAGCTGCCGCAGCGCCGGTCCGTGCTCCCAGATGCCCGCCGGAGATGGATGGTACTCCACCGGCACCACGTCCGGCGGCTGGAACCGGAGTGAGCGCAGAACCCGCTCACGGGGCAAAAGACCGGCGATCCGGGGGGGGTGGTGTTCCGCCATGCAACGGTTTCTCAGGCGTGTCGGTGTCCGCGGAATCCGTAATAGATGATGTAAAGGTAGCAGGCTGCCGGCAGCAGGAAGGAGAGGTGGATGCCGATGGTATCGGCCAGCGCTCCCTGCGCCACCGGAACCACCGCGCCACCCAGGATGGCCATGACCAGAATGCTCGAACCTTGGCTGGTCAGCCTGCCCAGGCCGTCAATGGCCAGGGTGAAAATGTTGGACCACATGATCGAATTGCAGAGGCCGACACAGATAATCGTCCACATGGCCAGGGGCCCCTGGAGGAGCACGGTAGCGCATACCAGGAGGCAGGCCGTAAGGGCGGCTAAACCCAGCATTTTCCCGGGCCGCAACCGCTGCAAAAGGGCCGCTCCGCTGAAGCGTCCGATCATGGCTCCCATCCAGTAGTAGGATACGTAACGGGCCGCGGTTTTCTCGCTCAGGCCGCCGATATCCGGCTGGGAGAAAAAGTTGACCAGAAAGCTGCCGATGGAAACTTCCGCCCCCACGTATACGAAAATGCCGATGGTGCCCAGGACCAGGTGGCGGACTTTCCAGGCGCTCCGGTAGGTCCTGCCCCGGATGACGGCATCGTCGCCGTCCTGCCCGATCGACTGGATCCGGGGGAGGCGGAAAAGCGCCACACCGGCGGCCAGGAGAAACAGTATGACGGCAAAACCGAGATAGGGCAGCCGGACGCTGGAAGCCTCGGCCACCCGGTAGGCCAGCAGTTGTTCCGGCGAGAACTGCCGGACCTCTTCCGGGCTTTTCAGGGTGCCGGAAAGAATGATCAGCCCGCCCAGCCAGGGAGCGATGGTGGTGCCCAGCGAATTGACGGCCTGGGCCAGGTTCAGCCGGCTGGAAGCGGTTTCGGGCCTGCCCAGTGCGGCGACGTAGGGATTGGCCGCCACCTGCAGAACGGTCATCCCCGACCCCAGGACGAAAAGAGCGGTGAGAAATAGCGGGTAGGAAGATTGTCCGGCTGCCGGCAGAAAAAGGAGCGACCCCAGGCCCATGACCAGAAGTCCTGCCAGAAGAGACCGCTTATAGCCGATCCGGTCCAGGATTTTTCCCGCAGGGAGCGACAGCAGGAAGTAGGCGAAAAAGAAAGTGAACTGGATCAGCATGACCCGGGTGTAGTTCAGGTCGAAAATCGCTTTGAAATGGGGAACCAGGATGTCGTTGAGCACGGTGAGAAAACCCCACATGAAAAAAAGCAGGGCCATCACCGCCATGGCAGGCCGGTAGTCCTGTCCTTCCGCTGTGCCGGAGGGACGATCCGTCGTTTTGGTAATTGTCATAGAATGAAATGGGATGGTGGAAAAGATGGGGCGGTCACCGGGTCGGCTCCTCCGGCGGGGTGTAGGTACGGTTGCTGAAGGCCTGCTCCACCTCCAGCCCGAGCCGGATGTCGAACAGGTCCCATACGGCCAGGGAATAGATGTCGGGCAGGTAACGGCCCCACATCTTGATCGGTATTTCGCCGAGCCTGGTTTTCGGCGAGATGGCCAGCATCAGCAGGTATTCGATCAGGAAAGAGGCATTGCCGGCAATACGGCCGGAGTAAGGGGCCGAGGTGCGCTGCTCCAGGATTCTCTGTTCATGGATGGCGCGCCCGAATTCCGACTCGATCAATTCCTCGCCGGTGGTCAGGATTACTTCGGCGCGAACGGTTCGGGCTCCGCTGTGGACGTAGGCGGGAAATTCCCTGGACAGGAGTTCCGGGGAGAGCCCCCTTTTTTCCCCTTTGCTCCAGTCCTGGAGCCGGGTGGATCGGAGGATTTCCTCGGGAAGCGGGAGCTCCAGGTCGACCAGCAGGTTGATGTCGTTGTATTTCCCGCGGTGCTCTTCCCTTTCCTGTCCGACCACCAGAGGGTGGTCGGTGATGGCCCTTTCAATGCGGAGCAGCTCTTCTTCGCTGCCCACAAACTTGATGCCGATGACATCGTCCAGGCGCAGGTCCCGGGGTTGAAAGCGGACCGGTTCCTCGAGGAACGTCCGGGATACGACCCGCTCCGCGCGGGCAAAATCGTCGAACATGACTTCCGGGGAGGAAATCAGCCCTTCCAGGGGAACCCCGCTGGCTGCGGCGCGGGCCGCGGCATTTTCCTGCGCGGCCTGCCGGATTCTCCCCGCCAGAAAATCGGCCACGCGCCGCGAAGCTTTTTCCGCGATGCGCTTCAGGCGCTTGACGCGCACCATGCCAACGGGTCTCCCGTTTTCCCGCCTGGCCAGCACCACGTCCGCCGGCGTGCCCGGAAAAAACTCCTCCGGGTACATCCGGTACTTTTCGAACAGCTCCCGGGAGCGGGGCCCCAGGCTGTCGAAAGAGGAGCTGAGAATGGCGCGGAGCTCGTCCTTGGTCCGCAGGCGCTGGGTGTGGATCGGCCCCGGCTCCACGCGGGTCAGGATGTCCAGAACAAACCGCCGCAGGGTGGGCGCCCAGATCACATTTTCGTAAAGAAAAACCTGGGTGATGAACTTGCCGTCGTCCGGTTCCGGCCGGTCGGCGAACCACCGCAGCACCAGCTGAAACAGCCGGTCCCTCTGGGTGACGCTGGTCAGGTACATACCTTATTCCTGCCCGGGAAGATTTTCTATGTTCAGCAGATAGCGGTCCACATCGATATCCCATTGCTCGCGGCTGAGGACGCGAAGGATGGAGCGCGGATAGCCGCCGCCGTTCCGCGATATCTCGTTCAGATCCACCGTCTTTGGCTGGGCGAGCGGGCGCAGCCGGTTGGCGTAGAGGAGCATCACCTTGGGTCGCAGCAGCACCTGGCTGTTGACGGAAACGACGATGCCGATTTCGGAGGTGTCCAGTTCCACAACCGTTCCGACGGGGTATATCCCCAGGCACTGGATAAATCTTTCCACCAGGGTCATATTGAAATCCGTCTGCCCCAGCTCGAAGAGGATCTGCATGCCGCGGTGGGCCGACATGGCCCGCTGGTAGCTCCGGTTGGTGGTCACCGCGTCGTAGACGTCGATGATGGCCGTCAGCTGGCTGAAGATGTGTATTTCATCCTCCCGCAGGCCGATCGGATATCCTTTGCCGTTGCGGCGCTCGTGGTGCTGCAGGGCGATCAGCTTGGCTTCCTCCGGGATGCCGCCGGTCTTAGCCATGATCTCGTAGCTGTAGTAGGGGTGGTTCTTGACCTCCTGGTACTCCTTTTCGGAAAGCGGTCCGGGCTTGTTCAGAATCGAGGTGGGAATGCGCATCTTGCCGGTATCGTGCAGAATGGCGCCTATTCCCAGCTTCTGAAGATCTTCCAGGTCCAGGTTGAGATAGGATCCGAAGGTCAGGGCCAGGACGCACACGTCCAGGGAGTGAACGTAGGTATATTCGTCATATCCCTTGATGCGTGAAATGCTGACCAGCGCTTCCCGGTTGCGGAAGATGGAATCGATCATCCGGTCGACCACCTGCTCCACCCGGCCGATCTCGATGTCGTTTCCCTTGCGGATATCCTCCATGACATCCTGGACGATGGTGCGGGCTTCGTTCTGAATCAGCCGCGCGGTCCTGATCTCCTCCTCGAAGGGGACTTCCTGCGGAATAGCGGAAGCGGTCTCCTCGCGCAAAAAGGAGGGAGGAGTTTCCTTTTCGGGGAGCGGCAGAAGATCGGCGACCGGTTCCGGCAAGGGAGCAGCCGGTGCCGGTAAGGGAACAGCGGTCCAGGCCTCTTCCTCGCCCGGCTCCAGGTAAATGTAAACCTCATCGATATGAAACTCCCGCAGCCGGTCTATCTGGCGCTGGGAAGTGATCTTTTTCCGATTGGTGAGGAAGGGGTGCTGAAGCCAGGGGCGATCCATTTTTTCAACGGTCATCCCCACCTTCAATTCGGAAATATCGATTTTTTTCAGCACGAGATCCACACGAAAGAAACTCTCCAATTATTCAACAGGACGGAGACAAAGGGAAGTGATGTCGATAAACAACCCATAAGCGAAGGCCGACAAGCAGGGTTGCGACAGAAAGCGGGTGTCCCGTTGTGCCGAATAGAAAAGCGAGGGAGCTTGACGCGCTGCGGGTGTGTGACTTTTTTGTTGCTGCCTCTTTGCATGGTAAACTGACAAAGCGGAAAGCTCAAAGCCTGCTGCTGCTTCCCATTCTGCCGGTGTGGACCAGAGCGGTCTGCCGGTGGAATGCTGCTCCATGGCGATAAGCCGGGCTTAATTGGCGGTACGACCAAGAAGATGCGACAAAAAGACTTACTCCAAAAAAAGATACGGGAGAGGCAGCAAATCGAAAAGCAGGAGAGACGCAAGAGCATCCTGGATGCGGCCCGCAAGGTCTTTTCCGAAAAAGGATATCTGAATGCGGCCGTGAGGGATATAGCTCTGGAAGCATCCCTGTCGCCCGGGCTTATCTACCATTACTATGAGGGCAAGGACGAGCTTTACGGGGCGATTTGCGAGGAGGCTTTTCACATCCTGCTGGACTGCTGCGGCAAGGGTAGCTCCGGGGAAGGCACAGCCCTGGACCGGCTTCTGGCGATGGCCAGGGCGTATGTCCGCTACTACAAAGAGTATCCGCAGTACTTTGACATCCTTTCCTTTCGGGACCTCGGTTTTAAGAAGGTGAACATTTCCGCGTCGGTCCTGGAGGGGATTGAGCGGCTCAGCAACGGGGTCCTGGAGGGGATGCAGGAGCTGGTTGTCGAGTGCATGAGAGAGGGTTCGATCCGACGAACCGACGACCCCCGAGGGGTGGCATTGTGTTTCTGGGCGGCAGTCGAGGGGCTGATCTTCATCGATAAAAGGGGATACCTGGAAACATTCCAGTGCGATCTCGACCCGCTGCTGAATGATATGATGACGATCCTGCTGCTGGGCGCGAAGCCATAATCCCTTTCCGGTCTTTTCCGGGCAGAAACCCTTCACGGAAAAGATTCACTTAACCATTTCCCAGGCGACCGGCATTGGAAGCCGGCGGTTCCTCCCGGCCTGAAAACGGCAGTCCACGCGGTCCTCCCCGGAGCGGCCCCCCCCCTTTTTTCGTGCGGCAGCGTCAAATCATTGCCTTGAAATCATTGGACAAATATTATAAATTATACTATGTATAATTTATAATATTTGTATTAATATTAAACATAGTTCGATCATTGGAAACCATTTTGCTGTTGAAATGTGGGCTCGATGAAAACGGATTTGAAGCGGGGATCTCCGGCAAGCTGCTCATTCATTGCAAGGATCGTTTTGGCCTTGGCTTTTGGGATAATGACCGGCAACCTGTCGAGCCGGATGCAGGTGTTGGCGTTCTCCGGATTCCATGAACCGGATCGCGCAATACAGAAAGAGGAATTTCTTCGGAAGATCATTCGGAGCATCGAAGAGGGCCGTTATCAGGATGCCGAGAGGCAGGTCAACAGGCTTTTGGCGCGGGATCCCACGAATGCCGGCCTGCATGTGATCAATGGGCTTGTGTTCTACAGCAAATTCCTTGCCGGCGACCGCTTTATGGCCGATCAGGCGGAAGTAGGTTTCATGCTGGCCCGCCAGTTTGATCCCAGCCTCCCGCTGGCCGGGTATCTTCTGGGCTCGCTTTACCTGGATATGCGCCAGTTCCAAAAGGCGCGCGTGTGCCTCCTCGACGCTGCGGCCAATTCCCACGGATCTCCGCAAGAAACGCTGGCCCTCCTGGCCCGTGCCGCCTACTTCGCCCGCGATATCCCGCTTGCGGTATGGGCCATTGATGCCGGCCGGCAGGAGCGACCGGACGACCGGGAATTGCGCAAAGCCGGTGCCGTGATTTATGCGGCCGCCGGCGACGATGTTCGCGCTCGGGACATTTTGCTGAAGATCGGTCCATCCGGCAGCGACGGTGATCTGCGGCAAATGGGCCGGCGGGTTGAGGACTGGAAGAACATTTTCCGCACGGCAATCCAATCCGCCGGCTCCGAGGCCGAGGATCCGAAACCATTGCCGGCGGGACGGGCCGTTGCTGCTCCGGAAAACGCCGCCCCGGTGCAGACTGCGGAGGCTCAGGCGCCTGGCGGTGTGCTGGCGCATGCATGGAGCGACTGCGCACAAAGTATTCAAGCAGGAATGGGCGGCACCGCTTCGGGCTTCGGCAACTCCGGCACAGCCGGCGGAGACGAATTGCCGTTATTGCCGGCATTGCCCTCACCCTGCAAGGGGCTTCCTTTGCCGCGAATGGCTATCCTGGATGTGGTGATCGCGCGCACCCTGGAGAACAGCGGCTTTTCCCATGGAATGAACCTGCTGCAAGGAATCAGCCTGGTTCTCGGGTTCAACCGCAGCGAAACCCGAATATCAGGAACTTCCGGAGAAACCTACACGCGCACCATTACGCAAGCAGTCGGCCTGCCCAGCGCCGGACTTTCCTATTCCCTCAATATTTTCCGCACGAGCGGCAGCCGTGTGGAAGTGCTGGCCAGACCGTCCCTGCTTGTTCTGGATCGGATCGGTTCCACGTTTTTTTCCGGATCAACGGTATCGGTAGCCTTGACCGGACAATACGGCGGCAGTCTTCAAGACAAGCATGTCGGTGTCGGAATGAGCGTAACCCCGACCTTCATTGATGACCAGACCATGCTTCTGGCTCTCAAGGTGATGCGTTCCTTCGTCGAGCCGATCCAGATGCAGGGTTTTGATCAGTCGATGACCACATCGACCAATTCCGTTACGGCCAACACCCGGATCCGGTTCGGCGACACCATGGTCCTCTCCGGGCTGAAGGAGAAGGAAACCTACTCGATGGAAAGCGGTGTTCCCGTCCTGGGTCGCCTCCCATTCTTCAAACACTTTTTCGGGACCCACATCGTGGATGAATACACCAAGCACCTCCTGGTGTTCATCACGCCTCACAAGCCGGAGTGGGTCGACGAAAAATCCGGTCAGGCGGAACTCTTGCAGGAGGAGCTTAAGAGGATCGGTGAGCGGGGGAACCTGCCGGCAGACGTTTCCGAAAAAATCCGGCAGATTACCCGGCAATACGAAAAAAACCTCCGTGCGGTTCTATCGAATCTCGGACCGGACCGATACCGGCAGGAATTCAAGACCGGGGACCTGGGTCTGGGAGGCGACCGAACGCAACCGAAGAGTTTATTCCAGAAAATACAGAAGGATTTGAGGCAGTTGATGTAGCACCGGAAAAATCCGGGCCGCGAGCCTCAGGGAATAATCAAATACCTATTTCAAGAAAGGGGATTCAATGATGGAGAGTAAAATGAAAAGGAACAGGTCAAAGCGGTCGCTCAAACATCAAGCGGGTTTTTTTCTCGCCGTCCTCGCGGTCGGCTTTTATCTGCCCGGAGCGGGGGATCTCCTTTGGGCCGATTGTGTGGCCTACACGTTCGCCATGAACTGGAACGAAGGTCTCTCGCAGGCGAGAGTGGCGATGGTTGATCTTAAAGCAGATTTCAGAGTATGGAACGGAGTTACTCCACCATGCCATCCCAACGATCCTCAAAGAATAACGGTGCAAGAGTGCCACGGTTTTATCAATCCCCAAAAGCAAGGTGACAGTTGCTGGGTTCATAGTGAAGAGGATGATAGGTACGCACGAGACCCTATACGAATCTTTATCAATTTATATGCAGGCGGGCAAAAGCTCCTCAACGAGTACAGTTTGTCGCTAACACACGGCAATAAAGTCAGCATGAGGGATTGCGACGGCGGCTATCTCTGCGTTGATTGCGGGGATTGGCATTGGCGAAGCCCGAATCCATTATGGATTTTCAGGCATGATCCCAATCAATGGGTGAACCAGCTGCCCGCCGATACGATCCGTGATGCCCGGGGGCAGCTCGCTTGCGCCCCCTTGGATCGGAACGGAGTCGGCCGCGCTTTTAAAGACGAGAATGGAAACTGGCATTGCCAGTTTGGCTTCGATGGCCACGAGCATACGTATGACCGTAATTTTCTTTTCCTGAAAGTTGATCCCCGGACCGCGCAGTGGAAGCCGGGTCTGCAGCCTAATTCGATCGGCTCGCCCCACCCGGACAACCCGGTCTGCCGTGCCAACCCCGGAGGAGGGTGGAAAGACATGGAATTTGGTTGGGTTTATCAGGAGGGCTGCGTCCTGGGGTGGGGTGGTCAGTCGCCGACCATTCGGCAGTATGAGACCCTGGTTGTGGGACAATGAATTTGTTCTCTCCGGAATAGGCGGAAAACAGCAGCTTTTCCGGAGAAGGTCGAGAGAAGATCAAAAACCCCCACTGTATGTATGCGAAAGATGGCTGTCCTCAAGAGAGTCTCCTTTTTCCGGTTACACGGAAACAGCGGATCCTACGGATCACAGCGGATCGGATCGGCTTTTATCGGTACCATCCGCTGTTTCTGTGTAATTGAAAATGGTAAACCCCCGGCTTAACCGGGGAGACGAGCAAAGTTGGACAGATACGGGAGTCGTCCCACAATCTCCTAACGTGAACCGCTCAAAGTTACACGAAAGGAGATTGAGATGGACGACTATCAAAGTTTAAACCACACGAAATGGGAATGTAAGTATCACGTGATCTTCATTCCGAAGTATCGAAAGAAGGTCATCTACGGCGAAATTCGGAGAGATCTGACCGAAGTAATGAAAGAACTGGCCAATCATAAAGAATGCAAGATTGAAACCGGACATTTGAAACCAGACCATGTTCATATTTTGATCAGTATCCCGCCAAAACATTCCGTATCCCAAGCAATAGGATATGGATAATCCGCTTGGAGCGGTTCATGTTTTCAAGCCTCCGGCTTTGCCGGAAGTGGTTTGACTCGGAGAACGGATCACCACGGAAGCCCTGGTCATGTGCATTTCCCGGTGCGCCCCCTTGCGATCGCTTCCGCCAGGACAAAGTCGCTCTCAACGTCTATGTCCACAGCTTCCATTGGAGCCATTTCCCATAGATAGGGTGCGGCTCCTATCCGGGCTTTGGTTTTTGTGAAAGAATCCCGACTGAAAAGATAGAGATTGGAATTCTCCTCGAACAGCGGAGGCAGATCCTGTGTCCTGATCAACTCTGCCGGGTCATGGTTGACCGGGCGAAACTGATGATCGTAAAAGCGAGACTGATGGCGCAGGACAGTGAAGAGAGAATCGTATTCCGATTGCCCCAGGAAAAACCGGCAGGCAGCTGTTATGGTCTCGGCTGCCAGGAACGGATTGGTGACGTGTGTTTGAAGGAATAAATGCTGAGAAGGAAAGAGTCCCATAACATGCTCGATCAACCGGTTGACCGAGACAAAGTCGCAACAAAGGTGTTCAGGCCGCATTGAAATTTCCACATCAAACCGCGTTGCGACCATATCCGCTATTTTCGTCGAGTCTGTGTCCAGGATTATTCGTTCGATGACGGGTACCCGGCTCAGGGTCTCGAAGATGTATTCCAATAGCGGACGGCCGGACATAGGTCGTATGTTTTTATCCGGCACTCGCTCCGAATGGCCTTTCGCCGGAACGATTGCAAAAAAAAGAGGATTTGCCATGATCGTGTCCTCCTGATTATATTTCAGAAAAAATCAGCCGCTTAAAGAAATGGAAGGCGGCGAAATACCCATGATACCAAGAATTCCGGGCCGGTTAGTAAAGTCAAAATCAAGCAGGAAACTCGACGGATCTTCCGCGACTTGACACGACTCGATGCCGTCAGCCGCACGAGCGATTCACATTTGCATTGCCGCGTCCGTCTTTTTGACAGCGCACACCATTGCTGGAATTCCATACGAAGCTTGACTAACTGCGTCCAGCGTGCTATTCATCATACATGGCTTGCTCCTTTGCGCGTGACCGAAAACGCCCGGAAAACCAAGGGGCCTTTGCCCCTTGGGGTGATGCGCGCATTCCGGGGGAAGCTTCTTGCTCCGTTGGCCGCATTCTTCCAACGGCACCCTCAAAGCTAGTTTTTATAACTCATTTCATGGGCGAGGCTGAGATTGTTGCCTGCCTGGCGGAGGGCCGGCCGGCTTCCGAGCCGGTCCTAGTGGTCGTTGCCTTTTCCATCGCGCCATTGTTCGGCTTGTGTTTGGTGGCGTCCGTAGAGCTTCGGTCAGTGGCTCAGGGAACGGAGTCGTGCGCCCTACCCCTGCCGCGGCGCTCAAGTTGCTGAAGAAGGCCGATGGCAGTGCTCGAGAGACTCTGTGGGCTTCGCGAGGTACCTTTCCCGAACCTCAGTGCCAGAATCCTAAGCCTGCTGCTTCCATGCGTGCCGCCGGCTTCGCATGTGTTCGTAAAGGGCATGTATTTGCACGGGCCAGAGGGCAACGTGATAGAAGTTGTTCGGTCCATCGTTGCATTGACGAATCTGTCAGTTGTGTGGCCGGGCGCGCCCTCTCCCGAGTACCTCGAGGCCATGGGTATTCCGACGGGTCGCGTGAGGCGCTTGGCGTCACACCGATCCGTGGCAGCGATATGGGCTTTCCTGCGAGCCAGGGCCGTTTTCTGTACCATCGGGTTGTACGGCAATCCTGTTCCGGCGCCGCTCAAACCAATCGTGTTGGTCTGGCATGGAGATGGTTTCAAGGATGGTCTGTACATGCCCCGCCGGACCTTGCGTGGACCATGTGCCACTTACCTGGTCAGTGCGTCGCAAGTAACCGGCAAGATTAAAGCGAAACTGGCCAGACTCCCCATGAGCCGTATTTTGTTGGTGGGAAACCCCCGTGTCAGGCAGATGTTCTCACCCGTCTCCCCATCTCAATTGGTCGCTCTCGGTATCGATCCAAGCCGGCCCTTCGTCCTTTGGATGCCGACCTTTCGAATCTTTCGCGACGGATGGATTCGGGACACCGCCGATGCCCAATCGGACCGCGCGCTTACTGAGTCGGCAGTGTCTGTCTTCTCGCGGCTGGTTTGCGCGGGCATCGGCGTCGTTACAAAACCCCATCCCGGCGACGGGACAAGTCGGGAAGTGCCCGGGGCCGTGACGGTGGACAACGCCGCACTCGAGCGGCAACGGATTCCGCTCTACGCACTGCTCGGGGCTTCCGCCGGCCTCATCTCGGATTATTCGAGCGTGTGGCTCGACTACCTCGCGCTTGACCGCCCGATTGCGTTTCTGGTCCACGATATCCACGCCTATTCTCAAGGTCGTGGGTTGCTGAGATCCGACCTTACTGGCCAGTATCCGGGAGAGACCCTCGACTCCCCAGAGGGTGTTGAGCGCTTCATCGCAGATGTCCGGACGGGCGGCACCCTGGGTGCCGAACGCAGGGCGACGTTCAGGGAGACCATTGGATTCGTGTCGCACGGATCGAGCGCTGAGGACGTGGTGCGGGCGGCACTGGATCCTCATGAGCTCCGGTTCGACCGATCCGGGGACGAAGCCCGATGAGCGGCACCGGGGGCAGTGCCCTTCGGCCCGCAGACCAGGTCCGCCGCGGACTGCGCTCCGCGGTGCTTTCCGGACTCCCGCGAATGTTGTCTGCCCGCCTTCGGGCCATGACGCGTGCGCTGACTTCACGGCATTTCGTGGATGAGGTAGAGATTATCGCCAACCTGACCGATTACCTGCCGGTCGCCTCCGAGCCGGTGCTGGTGGATGTTGGCGCCCACTACGGCAGAGTCAGCGAGCGTTACCTGCGAATGGGTTGGTCGGTCGTCGCCTACGAGCCCGATCCGGCGAATCGCCTGGAACTTCAGCAACGCATCGGGTCCCACCCGCGTCTTCAGGTGTCGGCCGCAGCGGTGTCAGACCAGCCCGTCCAAACGGCGCCGCTCTTCACCTCACCGGTGTCAGCCGGTATCAGCTCGTTGTCGGCGTTCCACGAGACACATCGGGCCGCTACCGTGGTCGAGGTTGTGACTCTGGAGGATGACTTGGCCGCTCGTGGGATCACCCGCGTCGATTTCCTCAAGGTGGACGCTGAAGGGTTCGACTACTTCGCGTTGAGAGGGTTCGACTGGACGGCTTACACGCCTCGCTTCGTGCTCTACGAGTTCGAGGATCGCAAGACCGTCAGGCTGGGTCATTCACTCGCCGAAAGCAGTGCTTACGTCGCGCGGCTCGGTTACCACTTGGTGTATTCGGTTTGGGAGCCGATCGTCCAGTACGGAACCCGGCATCAGTGGCGTGGGCTCTTTACGGCGCTGCCGCCTGATGTCGCCGCATGTTGGGGCAACGTGCTGTGTTTTCGCGACGAGGCCGACGCGTCGCGCTGTCGACGAAACCGCGTACTGTCGTGATGGTACGCTACCCCTACTCTTTCCGCCGCAGGGTTAGGCTCTCCCTCAAACGGCTTCTCTTGGGTACGATCGGCTGGATCAGGGCGATTGTCCGGAGGCCGTACATTCTGCTCGTGACCGGCGATGCGACGCACGCAAAGGCCGACGAGGTCGAAGCCAGGCTGCGGTTTCTCCTTGCGCATCTCGAGGGTGAGCTCGATATCCGCAGGTCGCTTCGAGCGTCGCCGCTCCAGTACCTAAGTTGTGCCGGGGTTGCTGTGGCGGATGGTCTGGCCCTGCCGCAAATCGCAGGAAAGCTGCCTTGGGTCGCCGACCTCGATTTCGACTCGAACCCCTGGGATGGATGGAGACTGATGGACCTGGGCACCGCCCTGTCCCGTGGCTCCCGTCGGCGATTCGTCGAGGACGCCCGACAGGTCTTCCTTGAGCATGTGCGGCATATTCAGGCGGACGGGCCGCGCCCGGTCTACCTGTTCGGGACGGGCCCGTCGCTGCGCTTCGCCGCCGGGCGGTCGTTTGCGGATGGAGTGACGATCGTATGCAACACCATCGTCCGAGATCCGGAGCTCTGGCATCACCTGCAGCCCGCGTTCTTCGCAGCCGGAGATCCGATTTACTATTTCGGCCACAACCCGCATGCGCGCGCGTTTCGTGCCGATGCTCTCCAGCGACTCCGTGAGTCGGACGGTCGGACTCTGTTTGTGTACCCTGCGGTGTTCGATGTGCTCGTTCGGCCCGAGTTCAGGGCCATCGAATCGATGCTGGTGCCGATACCCCGGGGTGGGTTCGGCGGGCATGCGGACGTCACCGTGGACCTTACCCGGCGATTCTGTCTTCCGGATGATGGCAACGTGCTGAACGGCCTGCTTCTCCCACTGGGCTGCACAGTGGGAAGGGATGTCCGGTTGTGGGGATTCGACGGTCGCGCACCGGGTGATCAGGGTTTCTGGGCCAATTCCGGACGGCATGCCTATGCCGATCTGATTCCATCGATTCGTGCTGCGCATCCGGCTTTCTTTGCCCATCTGGTCCCACCGGGAGATGAAGTTCGGTATGTGAATCGAGTCCACGGCGAGTGGTTGGATGCGCGTCTGGCCGAGGCAGAATCCCGTGGGTTCCAGTTCACAATGCTCCACCACTCATGGACCGCAACGCTGGAAAAGCGCTACCGCTGAGCCCTCGCCGGATCGGAGCAACTCCACATCCGGGGGAAAGAACAAGGAAGAAGAACGAGGACACCCACCTTTTGTACTTTTTGTATGCGAAGAATAGAAAAAGAGGATAGAAAAAGGACACCCATATTTTGAATGGCTCCAACGGTGGGTGTCCCAATGCCTTCTCTCGTTCTGCCCCGTTTCGGCTTTCAACGCTGTACGAGCGGCAGAAAATTGCAGCAGCATGCGGAAACAGATGGGGCCGATTCAGAAATCGGCTTCAGCACATAGCTCCCGCCGCTGACCGCGCCGCTGAGGCGCCACCGTCCGGGTATTTCCGGTTGTGGAGGCGTGCTTTTCCGGATTGGCACGATCCGGTACCGGGATTGTGATGCAGATTCGGCCTGCGCAGTATTTTGGGGAGTCGGCGATGCGGCCGCAAAGTAAGTAAGTGCACCTGCCCCGCTGAACAGCAGCAGGAGGCTGATCCCCAAAGAAAAAGTGACTCTCGATTTCATGGCGATTTCTCCTATTGCAAGGTGGCCAGCATTCGGACGATACCCTGTTGCCCCTGCAGTTTGCTCAGCGCTTTGCCGATCACGGAGCCTTGGGGCGGATTGGGTCCGGCTTTCATGGCGCGTCCGGGGACCGATGAGGCAACCAGCAGTTGACCCGGCAGAATCGGTCCGTTTTCAGCCGTCACCTTGACCGGCACGATACCGGTGATGGCCAGAGGAATATCCTTTTCACGGCTATGTCCGGGAGCGTCGCCGCCGACAAAACCAGGTTTTGATGAATATACTCCGGCTACGCTGATCTGGTAAGGCTCTGTGGCGCGCACCAGCGTACCGTCGTCGCCGATCGCCAAAACATCGCCCGGCTCCAGGCCGCTTTGCGCCGGCATCATTTCCGCAAAATCGGCACCGTCGGCATGCCAACTGCCATCCGCAAAGGCTTCGCCATTCGATTCCAGGCGAAATCGCACATTATCGCTGCTGGTTCCATCGATTGCCCGCAGGAACGTGCCGCCGTTGCTCCGCAGATACAAGACTTCTCCTGTCAACATGTTTTCCAGGTGCGCTGTAGCATAACTGCTGGCGTTTATCAAATAAGCGGCCATGCCGTTGACGCTGTTGTCGTTATAGGCTGCCAGCGCGGCATAGCTGTGAGTACCGCCATGTCCCTTGGCGTACACGCCAATGCCGCTGGAACTCTCGCCGAAAACTCCACGGCCGTTGCTGGAGTTATACCCGTGAACTCCAGCAGGGCCACCTGCGGTTCCGGCCGATTTTCCATATACTCCATCACCGGAAGAGTTTTCGCCGTATACGCCATCCGCGCCCGCGCCTGTTGCCAAACCTTTCACGCCGGCGCCTGCGTCGCCCACGCTCTGTCCTAATACACCCAGGGTATCGCCGTAGCCGTAAAGGCCGACGCTCTCCGTAAGGGGATATACCAGGAACGGCCCGATGGCCGAGGAAGAACCGATTAGACCGAAGCCGGGATGGGCCGCAGATACCACCAGACCTACATCGAAGCTGCTATGCCAGTTTTCCCCGGCATGATAGTGCGGGCAGGAAGGCACATTGCCGGCTGCTGACGGAGAACCCGGCGACAGCTGGGTCAGCAATTGGCGCGGCTGAAGGGCGGTAAACTCACTTTCTCCGGGACCCTTGATCCGGATTTCCAACCATCGCCGTTCGCCGGTCGTTGGCAGGGACCGGATCTCCAGGTTGCGGCCGAGCTCCGTGCGTACGGTCCCCGCTGCAAGGGGTAAGCCGGACTGGGTTTCCGACCAAAGCGCTTGTCCGCCCGAAGCGGAATCATAGAGCGTAAAAGTGAAATCGTAAAGTCCGTCCGGTGCGCTCACTCCGGGCGATTTTTCCAGCCGAGCAGTGTAGGGGATTGTGGTGTGGGTCGCCACAACGGCCGGCTGCGTGGATTCTGCCTGAGTTACTCCAGGGGAGATCAACGGTGCCCGGGAGGAGAACAGCAGCCAGACCCCGCATACGGTCCAAGGCATTGCAAGTCGCCGGATAAACATGATGAAACCCTCCTCTTGCTGAAATGGTGAATAATACCGATGCGCTCAAAGCCTTGCGCAATCCAGCCAGCGAGTAATTGGGATGGCGGCAGAATAATAATGAATCGTCCTTTGTAGAATGGATGGATAGTTAAATGCTTTATGGAGCGTATCGAACATGGATCCAATATACTGTGCTTTGGTTATGGAAACAATGCCGGGAGGACGTTTGGCCCCCTCGGGCCGGGAGAAGTCTCGCTGGTTTGCGGTCCGAGAGAGATCGAGGACACCCACTGTATGTATGCGAAAGATGGCTGTCCTCAGTTGACCTCGAGTCCTTTTTCCGGTTACGCGGAAACAGCGGATCGGATCGGCTTTCATCCGTTACATCCGCTGTTTCTGTGTTCCTTTCCGAAAAAAGGGAAGAGAAACAGGGCATCCATATCTTGAATGGCTCTAAAAGTGGGTGTCCCAAAAAACTGTCCCAAAAAATCGTTATTACAATCCTTATGAGGCTTTATCGTCATCCGGTCCATGCAAGGTCTTCTTTCGACCGCGACGATCCACCCTACAAAATCAACCCGGTAAAAAGTCCCGCATCTTCGAATTTCCGTTGGGGAAAGCCCTGAAAGGGCTTCGTAACACAGCCCGGGGTTGGCGCGCTTCGCGCCTACCCCGGGTAGGGACACCCGCAGGTGACAACCCTGAAAGGGTTGCGCAAAATCCAGCCATTGCGGGTGTTTGCGCAGCCCTTTCAGGGCTGATTTTCAAAAAAATCCGCCTTCCCGGGATAGCGCCTATGCGGCGCAACCCCGCGCTGTGATCCGGAACCCCTTTCGGGGTTCCGGACTTATTGCCGGGTTGTCCTATAAAATCGACCCAAATCCTGATGGGACTGGAAATGCAGACCAACCGCGCATCCTCGGGGATAGGATCGCAATTGGCGAGCGCTTCGAAAAACCTTCTTACCATCCAATCCACTCTGCACTCACTGTGCGGCTGCTTGGGACCTTGCTCCTTTCCCTTTTACTATCCTGTTCCCTGGAAAGACCCGCGGTTCCCCCTGCCTTCCCTTTTTTACCGTACCTCTATGGATGTCTCTATTGATAATCATCTTAAATTTCAAAGGAGAGTTTAACGCATTAAGCGAAAGAAATTATTGGAGCAAGAGGCATACAATTAAAGGGTCCCAAGGAGGATAGGGCAACGCTGGAGAGCGACCCGAGCGCCGAGGGATGCGGGG
>CAINFC010000108.1 GCA_903847975.1 uncultured Acidobacteriota bacterium
GCCTGCGGCGCAACCCCGGGCTGTGTTCCGGAACCCCTTTGGGGTTCCGGCTACTTTTTGCCGCTTCATCATTCCTGATGGCTTCGCAAAAAATCACCATCTCCTGGCGATAGACCCTTCCGCTTTTCTTACCGCTCTTCCTTTCTTCCTGTAAGCCTTTTCTTTTTCCATGATAGCCCGGCAAATAGTATGAAATAGCCCTGAAGGGGCGAAATGATTCCAGCCCGTGGTGAAGCCCCGGGAAGCGATGTTGCATTGAGTGTCGAGCCCTGTAAGGGCGGCCTAAAACGAGCGGGCAATTGGATTTAGGTCGCCCCTACAGGGCTCTGATTTCCGAATGCCATCATTCCCGGGGAATTGCCCCGGGCTGAGGATATTGGAGGCTTACAGCCTCCTTTAAGACTTTTTGCGAGATATCTTTCCTGATGGCGCCGCAAAAAGTCGAGAACTCCTTTGGGGCTCCAGACTTTTTATCCGGCCTTCCGGCCTGCTCCGGACTCAAATCAGCGGAGTGCGCCCCGGGATGGCCACCGGCTCCACCGGGATGGGCCCCATTGCAATTTTTTCCGGTCGGAGATTCAGCTTGGAAGCATTCATGGCCCAGTCCCACTTGAGGGCCCGTCCGGTGTAGGCGCTCATTCGGCCGATGATACCGGTCATGGTGGCCTCGGCCAGACGCAGTCCTTCATTGATCGGCTTCTTCTCGCGGATGCTGCGGATCAGAGCGGCATGCATCTCCAGGTCGCCGCTGGAAGGATTGCCGTTGAATTCCCAGGGCTTTTCCCCGACGATGCTGGCCACGCCACGGTTGACGTGAGCCGTTCCCTTGGTTCCGTGCAGCACGTTCCCCACCCGGGTGGTGATGCTCCGGATCTGCGTGGCCAGCCCGAACATGGTTAAACCGTTCTGGTACTCGTAGCGCACCGCGAAATGGTCGAAAATATTCCCGAACTGCGGGCCGGTCCGCACCTGGCGCCCTCCCAGCCCGTGGCACACCACCGGCACGGCGTCCGCCGCCCAGTTGACCACATCCAGGTTGTGCACCAGCTGCTCCACGTAGTGGTCCCCGGAAAGCCAGGTGAAAAACGGCCAGCAGCGCACCTGCCACTCCATATCGCTCCACTCCGGCTTACGATCGGCATAGTGCCACAGTTCCATATCCCCGATCCACAGGGCCTCCAGATGAGTGAGGGCTCCGATCTGGCCGTCGCGGATGCGCTGAATGACCTCCAGGTACTGCGGCGCATAGCGCTGCTGGGTGCCGACCACCAGCGAAAGCCCCTTTTCCGCAGCCCGCTTGGAAGACTGCATCAGGGAGCGGATTCCGACCGGATCCACGGCCCCGGGCTTTTCGACGAACATATGCTTGCCGGCCTCGACGGCGGCGGCCACCATTTCCGGCCGGAAGCCGGGAGGAGTCAGCAGCATGACCATGTGCACGTCGTCCAGGGCCAGAACTTTGCGATAGGCGTCAAAGCCAAGAAAGATGCGCTCCGGCTTTACCTTGACCTGGTCGGGGACCTCCTTGCGCAGTTTTTCCATGGCCGCATCCACCTTGTCCTGAAACAGGTCGGCGATGGCCACCAGTTCCACACCCGGCGCCGATTTCAGGCAATACACCGCATCCACTGTCCCGCGGTCTCCGCATCCGATCATGGCCACCCGCACCGTATCCGATCCGGCAGCAAACACGCCAGGTCCGGGCACGGTCCAGGCGATTCCCGCAGCCGTCATCGCCTTGGCGAATTGACGTCGAGGAAGTTCCATTCCGGTATTGTCATTCATGGGTCTCTCCTTTTTCTGATCCTGGGAAGCTGATTTTTCTTTTCGATCCGCAAAATACCAATCTTACACCAGAGGCAAGCATAGGGTAAGCCTTCCGGGCCGTCAAGTCGTTGCCTGTTTCAGACCGGTCACCGGGACTTCCGGTACACATGGTTTACGATAAGAACCTTTCTTTTTCCGGAATTGCCGGGTAATCTAAAGGTTTATTCTTTCGAGCCGGAGTGAATGAAAACCAATGAGTTTGTAATGGGCCGCCGGGATGCGGCAGTCTCCCACCGGCAGTGCCGGCCGGAAGCCACCCCCCGGAAACGGGAGGCGGAAGAGGATTTCCAGCACCTACCCGGGGAGGATCTTCCTCACAGGGAGCGCGAGCACACGATCGAAAAGCTGGGCCGGATGTACCAGGCGCTTAGCGGAATCAACGAAGCCATCGTCCGGGCGACCGACCGGCAGCAGCTGATCCGGGAGGTCTGCCGGATTCTGGTCGAGTCCGGAGGATTCAAATTAGCCTGGGTAGGATTTCCCGGTCCAGACCGCAAGGTGATCATCAAGGCGAAGTGGGGCGAAGGCCAGGAGTATCTGGATGGCATTTTCGTTACCGTGGACGATTGCCCGGAAGGCAGAGGATCGTTTGGCACCGCTCTTCGCGAGCAGCGCACCGTAGTCTGCAACGACTTCCTGCACGATCCCGCTTCGCAGCCCTGGCACCAGCGTGCCGAACAGTTCGGCCTGCGGGCCAACATTGCCATCCCCCTCTTTTTACGGGAGAAAGTAGTGGGAGGGCTGATTGCCTATTCCGGGGAGCAGGACTTTTTTCATGAGCGCGAAATCGCCCTGGCGGAGAAAGCCGCCGGTAACCTTTCTTTCGCGTTCGACAATCTGGAACGGGAACAGGAAAGGAAGGCCGCCCTGGCCGACCTGGTCGAAAGCGAAAACCGGCTGCGTTTGCTGGTTTCCGCCACACCGGCGATCATTTACACCTGCCAGGCACATGACTGGGCGACGACTTTTGTCAGTGAGAATGTCACCGCCGTTCTCGGACACTCTCCGGGAGACTTCATCCACCATCGCCATTTCTGGGAAGAGCATGTTCATCCGGAAGACCGCGCCGCAGCCATGCGCCAGGCAGAGATGTTTACGCCGGACCAACCCCTGATCCGGGAGTACCGCTTTATCCGCCGGGACGGTCACTACCGCTGGATGCAGGACGAAGCCCGGCTGGTTCCGGATGAGGACGGCCGGCCGCTGATGATTGCCGGATGCTGGGTGGACATTACGCCGCAAAAGCAGGCGGAAATAGCTCTGGCCGAAGAGCGCAACTCTCTGGCACGTCGGGTGGAGGAAAGGACCGCCGACCTGAAGCATGCCAACAAGGAGCTGGCCCGAGCCGCAAAAATGAAGGATGAATTCCTTTCCAACATGAGCCATGAGCTGCGAACTCCGCTCAACGGGATTCTGAGCTTTTCCGAGTCGCTGACCGAAGGAGTCTACGGGCCGCTGACCGCCGACCAGCTGGCCCCGCTGCATTCCGTATCGGAAGCCGGACACCACCTTCTGGATCTGATTAATGACATACTGGATCTTTCCAAAATGGAAGCCGGCAAGCTGGAAATTCACAAGGAAGCATTGGACCTTGAAGCCACCTGCCGGGCCTGCCTGCGGCTGATTTCATCCCCAGCAGACGCGAAACAGATTCGCGTTCATTTCCGAATCGATCCCGACCTTCCCCCGCTCGGCGCCGATGAAAAAAGGCTCAAACAGATGCTGGTGAATCTGCTGGGCAATGCCGTCAAATTCACGCCCGATCGGGGGGAAATCGGCCTGGAAGTGACCCGCCAGAACGCCACCGGAACGGTTCGTTTCACGGTTTGGGATCATGGGATCGGAATTCCAGCGGACAAAATGAATCTCCTCTTTCAACCTTTTATGCAGATTGACAGCAGCCTGTCCCGACGATACGAAGGCACCGGCCTGGGGCTGGCAATGGTTCGGAGGCTGGCGGAGCTGCACCTGGGCCGGGTTGGAGTCGAAAGTACCCCGGATCAAGGAAGCCGTTTTTATTTCGACCTCCCCCTGCCACCGCCGGAGGCTGCTTCCACGGAAACCGGCTGCCGGGAAACCCAAGCCCTTTGCCGGCCCCAGGCCGGAGGTTCGACCCGGGAATACAGCGCTCGCGGGAAAACGGATTCCCCTGGGCCTGCAGAGCAAACGGATGAGCCTCTTCCTGCGCCGTTTGCCGGACCCGTTCTGGTTGCGGAAGACAATACGATCAATCGCCGGGTCCTGGCGGATTTTTTACGCGCCCGGGGCTACCGGGTGATCACGGCCAACAGCGGCCAGGAGGTACTGAAGCTTGCCGAAGAGGCGGATCCTGCGGTCATTCTGATGGACATTCAGATGCCGGACATGAACGGACTGGAGGCGACCAGGCGGCTTCGAATTCAGCAAAAGTTCGCCCAAACCCCCATTCTGGCAATCACCGCCCTGGCCATGCCCGGGGACCGGGAGCGCTGCATGGAAGCCGGAGTGGACGATTATCTGACCAAGCCGGTCCGCCTGATGGAACTGGAGAGCATCATGACCCGATGGATACAAACCAAAAAAGCGGACTCCTGAATGGAGCCAATCTTTCAACCGGGAAAGGAATGCACCCTGCATCCCGGCCAGCGGAGAAAATGGTGGAAGAAAAGAGCCTGATACTCATTGTGGATGACTTGGTCAAGGTCCGGCAGGCAATGGAAAGCCTGCTCGTCGGCCAGGGATACCAGCTGGAGTTCGCCTGCGACGGAAAGGAAGCGCTTCAGAAAGCTTCCACGCTCCTTCCGGACCTGATCCTTCTGGATGTAATGATGCCGAATATGGATGGTTTCGAGGTGTGCCGGCATCTGCGTGCCGACTCCCGGCTGGCGGAAGTACCCATTGTTCTGGTAACCGCTCTGGATGACCAGGAGTCGAGGCTCAAGGGGATCGAAGCCGGAGCGGACGACTTCATCACCAAGCCCTTTGATCGCGCGGAATTGAGGGCCCGCGTGAAAACCATTACCCGGCTCAATCGCTACGGCAAGCTGCGGGAGGAACACCAGCGACTGCTGGAAGCCTACACGGAGCTGCAGCTAACCTACGATGCCACCATCGAAGGCTGGGTTCGGGCCCTGGATCTGCGCGACAAGGAAACAGAAGGGCACAGCCAGCGCGTCACCCATCTCACGGTTCATGTGGCTCGTGCCCTGGACGAGGGGGAGCTGCATTTATACGAGTCGGCCGAGCACAACCGTCGGGTTGCGGATATGACCATCGAGATGGCGGAATCGCTGGGCGCCGGCCAGGATGAATTGCAGCATTTAAGGCGAGGCGCCCTGCTGCACGACATCGGCAAGCTGGGTGTTCCTGACAGCATTCTGCTGAAGCCAGGCCCGCTGACCGCCGAGGAGTGGGTCGTGATGCGGCGGCACCCGATCTATGCCCACGAATGGCTTTCGCCGATATCCTATCTGCTGCCGGCCCTCGACATACCCTACGGTCACCACGAAAAGTGGGACGGATCGGGCTATCCCAGGGGACTGCGTGAAGAAGAAATCCCGCTGGCGGCGCGCATCTTCGCCCTGGTGGATGTCTGGGATGCGCTTCGCTCGGACCGGCCCTACCGTTCCAGCTGGCCCAAGGAAAAAGTGGCCGAGCACATTCGCAAACTAAGCGGCACGCACTTCGATCCCAGGCTGGTGGAACTTTTCCTGACTACAGCCGAAGCCTTTGACGCTGCGGAGGCAGGCAAAATCAAGGAATAGCCAAAGCCATTCGCAACAAGTCCCTCTCCCCATCCGAAAGAACAAAGCCCGGACGGGAAGAAAACCGCAAGAGCCTGTCGCGGGAACATCGCGACCGGGTGCAGGCGAGTCCGAATCGCCGGATTCGCAAAAAATCGTTTGCACGGCAGAAGCATAAGCCTGCATGCCGCACTCCCATGCGCCAGGACCCGGGCGCGCCATGGCGAGGGCGGAGGCAGCCGCTCAGGAGAAATTGCGGATCTCGTAGTCGGCACGCAGCGGCAGCGATTCTCCCGGTGCCAGATGCTTCCGGGGGCTCCATACGCCCAGGTTGGCCTGGGCCTGCCTGCGCCCGCGCCACCACAAACGGAACCGATCCGCTTCTTCCCGCACGAAGAGGTTCACCAGTGCAAAGCCCATACCCGGATTGCCGAGCTGCCATTCTCCCATGGGCTTTCCTTCGCCCCCCAGGAAAAGGTCGCCCAAGGGGATGTCCGGCGGCGGGAAGATCGTCTGCCGGAAGCGCCGGCCTCCCGGCATGGGATAGCTGAACTCCACAGCCGGATTTTCCAGGTCGCCCGGATATATTTCCGCCCGGGAATGAAGGGTCAGCGGGATCTCCTGCTGCCCGCGGTTTTCCGCGTTGGTCACGGTACGCAAAAGGGGCCCGTGCGCATCGAGCTCCAGCGTGCGGCGCAACTGCAGCCCGTTTGCACACACTCCCCGCAAGACCAGCCGCTCCGGACTTTTCTGCTCCTCGACCTCCCAGGCAATATCGTACCGCGGCCGGCTGAACTGCTCCGGGTGAGCATACAGCACCAGTCCCCCCAGGGCTTCCAGCGCGGTAAACCGTTCATCCGGGTCGGCCAGGCGAAGTGTCTCCACCCGGCGCTGCCGGTCTACCAGGTGGATGATCCGCCCATGGAAGGAAGGAACCAGGACAACCCGCAGAAAGCGGTTTTCCAGGGTCACCGTCCGGTGCTCCCGGATGAATTGCCGGTCCTCCGCTTCGATGGTCTCGATCGATCCCCACTCGCAGAAGTCGGTATATCCGAAGGCCCGGGCCTTTTCCCGCAGGGCGTCGTAGCGGCGCCAGTAGTCGCGCGGGTCGCGGGGCCCGTAGGTCTGCCCTTCCAGGCGGGCCCGTTTGGCCTGGTACAGATCGTACCAATCGATCGCCAGTCGAGCCTTGTCCACCCGGCGAATCGCATCCCCTCGAACGGCAGCGGACATCCGGTCAAAGCATTTTCCCGCTTCCCTTCGGAATTCCGGGGAAAAAGCCGGCCCCCGGTAGAGGAACAGCGACTTACCGCGCCGTACATCCCGGTGCATCAATCGCAGGTAGTCCATCATAGCCGGCGCGGCCGCTCCATAGTAAGCGCCCACAAACTCCCGGATCAGCCGCTCCGGATCCAGCGATGGATTCCACAGCAGCCGGGCCAGAAGCCAGGAGCGCAGCTCCGCCAGCTCCGTGCCGCCGCCCTGGGACTTGCCTCCCTGGAAAAACACTCCCACCACGTTGTGCCTACGGTACATAGCCACGTCCGCGCTCAGCTCGTCCAGGTTCGGAAACGGCAGCAGGTACTGGTTGAAGTTGACGATGTAATGCCAGACGTAAAGCTTGTCCGAAACCCTTGCCCAGCCTCGCAAATGGTCCATGACAAAACCGTTGTGGGGACATTTTTCATAGGGGTGCGCCTGGCAGGCGCAGATCGGGGCCATGCGGACGCGGACGTTGGGGTGCGCTCTGGATTTACCCGGCGGCTTTTCCGAATAGCGGTAGGCGAAGGTGTCAATCCATTTGTCCGGGTATTTCCGCGAGGTCACCTCGGCAATGGCGTTGACGAACCGCAGGATCGGCCCGGAATGGGCGCCCTCCTCCTCTTCGATCCGGCGGCATTCGGCGCACTCGCACCAGGCATCCTCATCGTTCTGGGATACCGAATACAGACTGGCTTCCGGGTGCTCCGCCATCCAGCGCAGGACCCCGTCGGTGGCGATCCGCAGAACCTCCCGGTTGGAAAGGCACAGCTGGGAGTTGACCGCGCGGCGGTAGCCGCCCACCAGCGAAAAATACTCCGGATGATCGGCGAAGTACTTTTGCGGGGGCACCAGCATCTCGAAGCTGTGCCCGAACGGATAGTAGGAAACCTTTCCGCCCGTGGAGTCGTCAAGATCGGTGTGCCCGCCGTTTACCCGATTGCGGACCGCCCAGTCCTTTCCGCCGGCCTCCTTCATGAAGACCTCCCGGTACTCGAAAGCGGGCCGGCACACTTCGTCCATTTTCGGGAATCGTATGGCCGGCGGAACCGCGCCGCAATCCTCTGCATACCAGCGAAAACCCAGCCGGTCCAGAAACTCGTACACCCCGTAAAGCAGTCCGCGCCCGGCGCTCCCTTCGATCCGGACCTTTTGGCCGTCGGACCGAAGGCGGAATCCCTCGCGGCCGAATTCCGAGGTCACTTGCAGGGTGATCTGTTCGAAATGCCCGGGGAGCCAGCGTTGCAGCTCGGCTCGGGCGCGTTGCACGGGCGCCGGCTCTCCGTCGAGCGTCCCGGCAGCCAGTGCGGAGAGAAAGTGTCTTCGATCCACGATGCGCACTCCCTAGGGTGAAAGAACCATGGTTTTACCCTGGTCGATGATCCGGCCGGCGCGCTTGCGGATGGCCTCCGGCACCTCGAGGCCAAACTGCCGGGCGGCATCCAGGTTCACAGTCAGCCGGACTTTGCCGACCTTCTGAAAAGGCAGGGCGGCGGGTCTGGCCCCCCGCATCACCCGGTTCGCCAGCAGAGCGCTTTCCCGTCCGCCGTCATAAAAATCGCGGGCCAGGGCCAGAACCGCGCCCATCCTGGCGTGACCGGTGGCAAAGGAAAAGACGGGCACCCCGGCCCGCAGTGCGGCCTGGGCGATGCTGGCAAAACCCGCTCCGCTCAGGTTGTCGGACAGCTGGCATAAAGCGTCAATCCTTCGTTGGCAAAGGGCTATCGCCGCATCGGGCACTTCCTGCGGGCTGCTCACCCCGATCAGGTCCAGGCCCAGCCCCGCCTTTTCCGCAGCGGCCACGTACAATTCCTTGTAATAAACCGAATTGACCTCCGACGGGGTGAAGAGCGTTCCGATGCGCTGCAGTCCGGGAACGCACTGCCGGAGCAGGGGCAGGATCTCCTCGTGAGGAGCAATTACGTAGGTGCCGGTGATGTTTTCGATATGGTCTTCCGGGGTCCGTCCGGCGCCGGCCATGAGCGGGTTGGCAACCAGGCTGAATACCACCGGGATGTGCTTCACTTTCCGAATCGCCACCTGCAGGGCCGGTGTCGTCGAGACCAGCAGGAGGTCGCAGTCCCGGTCGGCCACCGCGTCCACCATGCTGTTGAGCGCCGTCATGTCTCCCTGGGCGTTGTGCACCTGCAGTGTATAATCGCGCCCTTCCACCAGGCCCGCTTCCTTCAGGCCGTCGCGAATCCCCAGGCGGTTTTCTTCCACGTTGGGAGTTTCGACATACTCGACCAGGCGCAGCCGGAAAAGCTTGCCCGGCCTGGCGCCCTGCCCGACCGTTGGGTTGGGCACAGGCGCCGAAGTCTGCCGCGATTTCAGGTCGGAAAAAAGCAGGATGGCGGAAGCCGCCAGAATCAGGGCCAGCCCCAGGCCGATTTTGTTTACGATCTGATAAAAGTTTCTCATACGATTCGGCTCCCGGGAAGGAAATCCGCGCAAGGCTTCCGGGGGCCGGCTCAATTCCCCGGCGGCTGGCTGCTGAGCTGCACCAGGGCCTCCCGGACCCGGGCGGCCCTTTCCCTGTCCAGGATCAGAAAGCGGTCCCTGCCCTCCCTGCCGGGCGTAAACCGTGTAAAGCCATCCGCCTCCACCGTGACCCGGCCCGGCGGGGACAAAGCGAAATAGTCCCGGTCCGGCTGCAGACCATACAGCACAGCGGTCAGGTCCCAGGTGGGCCGCTCATGCGGCGGCGGCTGATAGAGATAGTAGGCTTCCGCCGCCGGGTGATGCGCGACATAGCGGAAATCCCGCTCGATGCTGATGGCAGGAAAAGGAACGGTAATGCCGATTTCGAAGCCGCTCCAGACGATGGGCGTCGGCCAGAGCCGGACCAGCTTCTGCGCCGCCGGAACATCCTTGATTACGTTGTACTCCAGGTAATGGTTATTGTGTTCGATGGTCTGAAAGGCACCGGCCATGACGCTGAGCAGCTTCACTTTTTTCCGGATCAGGTCTGCTCCTCCCAGGGGAGAAAATTCATCCGGAGCGGAATCCAGCAGCGCGGCCAGGTTGGAAAAGAATCCCACCTGCACCAGGGTGACCGCGTTGTCCTCCTGCCGGCTGAGAATGCGGCGAAGCAATGGCACCGGTTCCGGCGTGGCGGAGCTGGAGGGCAGGTCGCGGGCAAATCGCCATCGGCCGCCGTCCTTGACTTCGGCCAGCGGAAGAAATTTTCCGGTTTCGTTTTTGAATCCCTCACGGATAACGGCGATGGGGATATCCGGACGACCGTAGAAGGTGTTCATCAGATCCACGAACGGTCCGGCGAGTTCATCCGGCTTGGTGACGGTTACCGCCAGCAGCTCGCATTCCCGCCTCGACATCAGAGAGTGAATCATCGACAGGGCAAGAACGTCGTCCACATCGTTGCCGATATCGGTATCGAAAATAACCCGGGCCGGCGCCGGGCCAACCGTAGGCCCCTGGGCGCACACCCCGGCTGGGAACAAGGATCCGGCCAGGAGCAGGATCAGGCAGGCAGGAATGCCGCCCGGGACGATTCTCTTCCTCACTGTATTCCTCCCGATCGCCCGCCATGAGCGCGAAAAAAGGTCCATCGGCTGTTGCCACATAAAAAGTATTTCCTCCTTTTATATCTTCAGCAGGATCCCCTGGCCGCTGTGCCGGGTGTTGCGTACCAGGGTAAAGACAGCCAGAGCTCCCAGCAGCGGAATCGTGCTGGCGGCAAGGAGCACCGGAGTGAACGAGTAATGGTCGGAAATCCAGCCCACCACCAGGGTGGAGAGAATGGTCAGGATGCCGGCTGCCGTTCCGCTCAGCCCGCTGACCGTAGCCACCGAATGGCTCTCATAAAGATCGGAAGGAAAAACCAGCACCATGGTGCAGAAGGTGGCATAGGCGAAAGTGGCCAGAGCGAAGAATCCGGCAATGGCAAACAGATTGGTAAGGAATACCGTCGGAACCAGCATGGTCATTCCGATCGCACCGAAGATCACCACCGCCTTCCGCGCCCGCCCCACCGGCCATCCCCGTCGGATCAGAAAACTCGAGAAGCCCCCTCCGGCGAAATTGCCGAGATCGGCGGCCACAAACGGAATCCAGAAAGCCACCAGGGTATCTTCCGGGGAGAACCCCTTGGAAACCAGGAAGATCATGAACCAGTCGGCGATGAAAAACCAGATCGGATCGGTCAGAGCCCTGGAAAGGATGACCCCCCAGGTCTGAGGAAGACGCAGCAGCGCCCCCCAGGAAGGCCTGACCACTCCTGCCGTTTCGCGGGCCGGCAAAGGCTCCGTGACGGCCGGATCCCGGTCGGCAAGAATCATGGCCCGCTCCTCCGCGGATATGCGCGGGTGATTTTCCGGGGTATGATACAGAGCCCTCCAGGCAACCAGCCAGAAAAAGCCCAGAGCACCGGTGATCACGAAAGCCGGGCGCCATCCGCCGAACGCGTGGTAAAGCCAGATCACCATGGACGGGGCGATCGCGGCGCCGATGGAAGAGCCGCTATCGAAAAGCGCCACCGCCCAACCCTTCTCCCGCTTGGGAAACCATTCCGACACGGCTTTGGTGGCGGCCGGCCAGTTCGGCGACTCTCCCAGACCCAGCAGGAAACGGAAAAAGGCGAAACTGCGCAGCCCCGAGGCCAGCGAGGTCAGCATGGCCACCATGGAATACCAGGTAACCGTCAGGGTCAGGCCCAACCGGGTTCCGAGCCGGTCCACCATGCGGCCCAGGACGGTCTGACCGATCGAATAGGCAGCGCGAAAAGCGACCACAATCAGGGCGTAATCCTCGTTGGACCAGCCGTACTCTTTCTTCAGGAAGGGTGCCAGCACGGAAAGCGTCTGGCGGTCGATGTAGTTGATAACCGTCGAAGCGAACAGCATCCCGCCGATCCACCAGCGCAGGCTCTTTATCGGATTCTGATTCAAGTCGGTCTCCTCCCCGGTTTTCGGGAAAGACGAATCGTAACATACCCGTACATGCATTGCCAGTAAGCGGCGCGAATCGGCCTGCCTCCGGGCGCTGCTTCCGGAGGGCCAATTCCCGGAGTCACCTTGACAACTGCTTTTCCGTGCCACTAAAATGCAAGCGGACCCAGGAGGAGAAATGAAGGACCCTCGACTGCTGCAGCTGGACCCGAGCGACAATGTCTGCATCGCCATCCGTACCATCGATGCCGGCGAAACCCTGCCGACGGCGGACGGCTCTGCGGTGGCCGCCGAAACCATACCTCTGGGCTTTAAAATAGCCTGGCGGGCCATACCCAGCGGGGAACGGATCCGCAAGTATGGCGCGCCCATCGGCTCCGCTACCAGCGATATTGCTGCGGGGGAAATGGTCCATCTGCACAACATGAAAAGCGATTACCTGCCCACCTTCACCCGGCACGAGGGGAACAAATATGGACACGATTGAACTTCGGGGCTTTCCGCGCCCGGATGGACGCAAGGGCATCCGCAACATTCTGCTGGTGGCCTACCTGGTGGATTGCGCCCAGCACGTGGCCCGTGAAATCGTGCAGCCCTTCCGGAACCGCGGCGTGCACCTTATCGGCTTTCCCGGCTGTTTTCCGAACCCTTATGCCGAAGGCATGATGAAAAGGCTTTGTACCCATCCCAATGTGGGAGGAGTCCTGCTCGTGTCCCTGGGGTGCGAAGGATTCGACCGCGAGGAGCTCGAGCAGCACATTGCCCAATCCGGGCGTCCGGCCTACACCCTGGTGATCCAGAAATCGGGCGGTACCCTGCGGACCATCGAAGCCGGACAGGCCCGTGTGCAGGAAATGCTGGCCCGGACCTCCGGGGCCCGGAGAGTCCCCATGGCTCTCGAGGAGCTGACGGTTGGCACCATCTGCGGGGGCTCCGATGCCACCAGCGGGATCACCGCCAATCCGGCCATGGGGCGGGCCTTCGACCTGCTGGTGGAACGGGGCGCGGCCTGCCTGTTCGAAGAAACCGGCGAGCTGATCGGCTGCGAGGAAATCATGGCCGCCCGGGCGGCCGACCCCGACGTGGGAGACGCGCTGCGCGCCGCCGTGCACAAGGCGGCCCGCTACTACGAAGTGCTGGGGCATGGCAGCTTTGCACCGGGCAACGCCGAAGGCGGCCTGACCACCCTGGAGGAAAAATCGATGGGTGCCTACAGCAAAAGCGGAGCTTCGCAAATCTCCGGAATTCTTCGTCCGGGCGATCTCCCTCCGCGAGGCGGATTGTATCTGCTGGACATCGTCCCGGACGGCGAGGTGCGCTTCGGCTTCCCCAACATCAACGACAACGCCGAAATCGCCGAGCTGATGGCCTGCGGATCGCACCTGCTGCTTTTTTCCACCGGCCGGGGTTCGGTGGTGGGCTCGGCCATTTCACCGGTCATCAAGGTATGCGCTCACCCGGAGACGTTCCGAAACATGACCGAGGATATGGATGTCGACGCGGGACGCATCCTGGAGAACCGCGCCACGCTGGACGAAGTCGGACGGGAAATATTCGATCTGCTGCTGCGGGTGGCTTCCGGACAAGCCACCAAATCGGAGCAGCTTCTGCACCAGGAATTCGTATTAACCTATAAACCTTTCCGGCCGCCCCTTTTTACCACCGTGCCGGCCTGCGGAGCAAAGAATTCTCTATGAGCCAGGAACGCTTGAAAAACAAAATGGCAGTGGTGACCGGAGGCGCTTCCGGTATCGGTGAAGCGATCGCCCGCCGGTTTGTCGCCGAGGGAGCGGAGGTGGTGCTTTTCGACCGCAACCAGGAAGCCGGCGAGCGGATCGCCGGCGAGTTGTCCTGCCGCGCCGTAACCGTCGAGGTCCACAAAACCGATGCGGTCCGGGAAGCGGTTGAATCGCTGGAACGGGTGGATATTCTCGTCAATTCCGCAGGGATCGCTCACATAGGAAACCTGGAAGCCACCACCCCGGAAGACCTGGACCGCCTTTATGCGGTGAACGTCAAAGGTGTATATCACGCCATGTATTTCGCCATACCGCGGATGGTCGCTCAGGGCGGCGGCGTGATCCTGAACATCGCTTCGGTGGCCTCCAGGATCGGCCTGGCGGACCGCTTCGCCTACTCGATGACCAAAGGGGCCGTCCTGACCATGACGCTGTCCGTTGCCCGGGACTATATCTCCCGGAATATCCGCTGCAACTGCATCTGCCCGGCGCGGGTGCACACCCCGTTCGTGGACGGCTACCTGGCCGAAAAATTCCCGGGGCGGGAAGAGGAAATGTTTCGGCTGCTGAGCAGCTGGCAGCCGATCGGCCGCATGGGGAAACCCGTCGAGATCGCCGCCCTGGCCGCCTTTCTATGCTCCGAGGAAGCCTCCTTCATCACCGGCTCCGCTTACGACATCGACGGCGGGGTCACACTGCTGCGCTAGAATCCCATGGAACCCAACACGCAAAAATCGCTGCCGGAGAATGCCTACACCACCCTCCCGCCGGGAGAGATTTACGAGCCGATTCTGCCCGCATCCGCGCAGGAGCCGGAATCGACCTCCCGGGCCGTTTTCTGGGGATTGGCCCTGTGCATCCTCTTCTCCATCGCTTCCGCCTATTCCGGCCTGAAAGTAGGCCAGGTCATGGAGGCATCCATACCCATTTCCATCCTGGCGATCGGTCTGGCCCGTGTCTTCCGGCGCCGCTCCGGCCTCCTGGAAAACGTGATCATCACCGGGATGGGCGGGTCTTCCGGGGCGGTGGTGGCCGGGGCCATTTTTACCCTGCCGGCCCTTTATTCCCTCAACCTCAGCCCCCATCCGGTGCAGACCATATTTATCTGCCTGGCCGGAGGCTGCTTGGGCATCCTTTTTCTGATCCCCCTGCGGCGCTACTTCGTGCGCGAAATGCACGGCCGGTTCCCCTATCCCGAAGGAACGGCCATCGCCGAAGTGCTGGTCACCGGGGAGAAGGGCGGCTCGCAGGCCAGGCTTCTTCTCAAGGCCACCGCCCTGGCGGGGATTTATGATTTCCTGGTCACCACCTTCCAGGTCTGGAAGGAATACCTGGACTTCCGCTTCCTGCCGCTGTTTCAGGAACTCTACGACCGGGGCCGCATGGCCCTGAAATTCGACGCCGTCTCCTTTATCCTCGGCCTGGGCTATGTGATCGGCCTGCGCTCCTCTCTGATCCTGTGCGCCGGCGGCTTCCTTTCGCAGTTTGCCCTGGTTCCGCTGGTCTGGATGCTGGGCAGCCAGTTCCCGAACGTATCGGTTTATCCCGGGACCATGCCGATTTCGAGCATGTCCGCAGAACAGATTTTTCGCAGCTACGTCCGCTTCGTCGGCGTGGGCGCCATCGCCACGGCGGGAATTTTCGGCATTCTGAAATCGCTGCGCATTCTGTTCGGCTCCTTTGCCATTGCCGCCCGCACCTTCCGGCGCAACGGAGAAGCCGCCGAACTCCGCACCGACCGGGACATTCCGGTGATTTCCCTGCTCCTGGGCGTTCTGGTCAGCGCCCTGGCCATCGGCATTTTTTTCGCCACCCTGGATGCCTCGCTGCCGATTGTTCTGGCCGGAACGGCCCTGACCATCGTCGTCTCCTTTTTCTTCTCCTCCGTGGCCGCCAATGCGATTGCCACCACCGCCCGGAATCCGGTTTCCGGGATGACCATGCTGACCATCATCCTCAGCTCCATCGTTCTTCTCTCTTTCGGACTGAGCGGCACATCCGGTATGTTTTTTGTGATGGCCATTGCCGGAATGGTTTGCACCGCCCTTTCGGTGTCCGGCCAGACCATCACCGACCTGAAGGTCGGGTACTGGCTGGGTTCGACTCCCGCATCCCAGGAAAAGGTCAAGTTCCTGAGCATCGTGGCCGCTGCGGCCGCCTCCGGAATCACCATCGTACTGCTTTCGCGAGTGTTTCAGTTCGGAGATGTGATCCCGGGTGACCCGAGAGCGGTTCTGGCCGCCCCCCAGGCTTCGATTATGAAAGCCCTGGTGGAAGGCTTCATGAGCCGCCAGCCGGTCGCCTGGCTGCTCTTCGGCGCCGGATCCATCATTGCCCTGGCCATGGAAATGATCGGAGCTCCGGCCCTGGTTTTTGCCCTGGGCATGTATCTGCCGCTGGAGCTGAACACCCCCGCCCTGGTCGGAGGTTATCTGGCACACCTCATCAACAAGAGGGGGGATGCGCTCGGCGGACCGCAAGGCAGGTCCATCAAGGAAAACGGAATCATCATAGCATCCGGCTTTATGGCCGGCGGGGCGATCGGAGGCGTTTTCGGCGCCGCGCTGCGCCTGTTCCCCTGGTATGCCGAAGACCTGGTGAAGACACCTTTCTATGAGCATGACATGGCGTCCCAGATGGTTTCGCTCGTGGCTTTCCTGGGCCTTTGCGCCTATCTGCTCCTGACCGCCCGGCGCCATTCCGACCGGGAGGCCTAGCACCTGCCTTGCTTTGGTAACCATAATAGTTTAAGAAAATAGTTTAAGGACACCCACTTTTCCGTGGAAAGAGTGGGTGTCCCGTTTCTTCTGCCGTTTCCGTGCAACTGGAAAACAGGGTATCCTTCCTTCGTATTGCCTATATGGAGGATCATGCCATTCGATTTTTTATTCCATGCGATTCTCCGGGCCACACGGCTCGCGGTCAGCCTGATTCTTTTCTCCGCCTGCCTCACGGCCGAGCCGCGCGACAGCGCGACAGGCAATTCCCGCCGGGAGCCGATGCAGCATAAGGAGAAGGAGCCGGACCAGGGATCCGGAGCCTTCGCCACCGGCCGATACCGCAACCTTTTTCAGGAAGCGGGGCATGCACCCCGGGAAATTCGTGCCAGGATCGACCTCGCGTTCCAGCGGCTCTTCCACGGCGATCCGGATCGGCAGGCGGTTTATTTTCCAGCCGGCCGCAACTCCAGCGGGTCTGTAGCTTACCTGAGCGACATCAACAACCGGGACGTGCGCACGGAAGGAATGTCCTATGGAATGATGATTGCGGTGCAGCTCAACCGCAGGGAGGAGTTCGATGCCCTCTGGAACTGGGCCCGCAGCTACATGTACCGGGAGGAGCCGGACCACCCCGGATGCGGATATTTCTCCTGGTCCCTGAAGCCGGACGGCACTCCCAACAGCGATATGCCGGCCCCGGACGGCGAGGAGTATTTTGCCACCGCGCTCTATTTCGCCGCCGGACGGTGGGGAAACGGCCCGGGCATCTACCACTACCGGAATGCCGCGGACCGGCTGCTGACCGATATGCGCCATCGTGCGCGGCGGACCGGCCCGACCCGGCAGGGGATACGCACCGCCGGAAGCATGTTCCACCCGGATTTCGCCATGGTCCGCTTTACTCCGGACACCGAATTCACCGACCCCTCCTATCACCTCCCCGCTTTTTACGAACTTTGGGGCCGATGGGGCCCCGAAGCCGACCGGGCCTTCTGGCTTCGTGCCGCACAGGCCAGCCGGGAATTTCTCCAGAAGGTGACCCATCCGCAGACCGGCCTGGCCCCGGATTATGCCAATTTCGATGCCACCCTGCGGGGAGGCCCCCGGGATGCTTTTCAATACGATGCCTGGCGCACTGCCATGAATTGGTCGGTCGACTGGGCCTGGTGGAGAAAGGACCCCCGGGAGCCGCAGAGAAGCGACCGGATCCAGGCCTTTTTTGCTTCCCAGGGCATCGCCGCGTACGGGAACCGCTACACGCTGGACGGCAGGCAGCTGGGAGACAGCCATTCCGCCGGACTGGTGGCCGCCAATGCCGTCGCCAGCCTGGCAGCCACCCATCCCCGGGCCCGGCTTTTCGTCGAGGAGCTGTGGAAATTACCGGTCCCGGAAGGGCGCTATCGGTATTATGACGGCATGCTTTACATGATGGCCCTGCTCCATTGCAGCGGCGAGTTCCGCATCCGCCCCCCGGCAAACCATTAGCCGCCTGGGGCTCTCCTCGCGGCCTTCCGGCCCATCAGCAGCTGCTGGATAAAGCCCGCTCCGGGCGGATCGACCTCTATTCTTTGGCGATGATGGCTTCCAGCTGTCGGGCCAGCTCCCTGGCCTTCTCCGGGTTTTTCGCGAAGAGGTTGTTCTGTTCGTTCGGATCCAGGGCGAGATGGAACAGCAATGGCTCGGGAATGTTGGCGGCCGCGAAGCGCGCGTCGGACTCATTCGCGCCGCTGCCCATGCCGCTTACGTTGCCCCTGGCGGTAGCGGGGATGTATTTCCAGTCGCCCTGGCGGAGCGCGAGCGCACCCCCGATGCCGTGCAGCACAGTGTTGTCGCGGAGGTCTTTCCTGGTTTTACCAAGCAGCACGGCGGATAAATCCAGGCTGTCGCGAGCGGCATGCGCCGGAATCTCCTGCCCCACGATCTTCGCCAGCGAGGCAGACCAATCCACCAGACTGAACATCTGGTCGCTGACCCGCGGCTTGATCTGCTGCGGCCAGCGCACGATGAGCGGCACGCGGCACCCGCCTTCGAAGGTGAGGTACTTCCAGCCGCGCAGACCGGCGGTGGGCTGATGGCCATTCAAATCTTCCACCGAACGGTCGAAGTAGCCGTCAAAGAGAATCGGGCCATTATCGCTCGAGAGGATAACCAGCGTGTTGGATCCAAGATGGAGGCGGTCGAGCGCCTTCATGATTTCGCCTGTCTGCCAGTCAATCTGCCGGATGACATCCCCGCGCACCCCGCATGCGCTCGTGCCGACAAACCGATGGTCGGCCACGCGCGGAACGTGAGGCTCAAACAAGCCGACTTCGAGAAAGAACGGGACGTCCTTGTGCTTCTCGATGAATGCAACCGATTTGGCGACGACGGTGCCGGCGAGTTGCTCATCCTTAAACCGTGCCGACTTGCCGCCCTTCATGAAGCCAATGCGGCTGATACCGTTGATGATGGTGCAGGAGTGCTGCTGGTCCGCGCCCTGCTTGAGCAGATCGGGCCGCTGCAGGCCGGTCGGCTCCTCGCTGATGTTCCTGAGGTAGCTGACCTCGATCGGATCGGCAGGATCGAGGCCCAGCACCTGGTGATTTTCAATCCACACGGTCGGCACGCGATCCACGGTGGCGGGAATGATATGGGCATAATCGAAGCCGATTTCGAGCGGACCGGGTTTGACTGCACCATTGAAATCCACCCGGGTCCGGCCGTCTCCGAGACCAAGATGCCACTTGCCGACTACGCCGGTCCTGTACCCCGCCTGGCGCAGCATCGCCGGCAGGGTGAACCGGCCCGGTTCGATGCAGAGCGGCGCGTCGCCGTCGAGGATGCTTGTCGTCCTGGCCTTCTGCCGCCAGGCGTATTCACCGGTCAGCAAGGAATAGCGCGACGGAGTGCAGGTCGAAGACGGCGCGTACCCCTCGGTGAAGCGCACGCCCTCGGCCGCCAGCCGGTCGATGTTGGGTGTCTTTATTTTCGTCGCACCGTAGCAGCCGAGATCACCGTAGCCGAGGTCGTCGGCGAGAATGAGGATGATATTGGGTCCGGTCGGCGGCTTCGCGGACGCAGCAGCGGGGAGCGCGAATATCTGCAGCAGCAGCAGGGTGGCGAGCACGGCTTTCAATGAATGTGTCATGGTGTATTTCTTTCTGCCTGGTAAGGATGCAATTTTTCTCGCCACGGAGCGTTCCGAATGCGATTTGGACCTGTATTCCGACCGGGTCCCGCCGAGCGTCTTTTTATGAATCAATCTTCCTATTCCTGCCCTTTTGTATCTTCTCGCCACGCATGGTGCGCTCGTAAAAACCGCGAGTCTCTTCATTGGCATAGGGGTATTCATCGAAAATACGACCGTTGCCCGACATGCGCGGATCCTCCTGAAGCTTGAGTTCCTCGAAAAGCTGCTTCCGGAATCCGGCAAACGATACCGTTCCGGCCAGATTGGTCATGCAATCAGGATCGCGGCTCAGGTCGAACAACTGGTCGGCAGGCAGTTTTCCAAAAGAGGCTTCAAAGAGGTGCTTGAGCGCGGGGACCTTCTCCGTTGCGAGCACCGCCTTTTTGGTCGGGCCGTCGTCCGTGTCCTTGAAGCCGGTCTCCGCAACCCCCCCCGGTCCGCGGTTGATTTCAAAGTTGTGCAGATAAAGCATCCCCATCTTGACGATGCCGCGGATCGGATATCCCTCATCATTCGGCCGCCCGACATCATTGCGTTCCTTGCTGAGGAGGATGTGATCGCGTTGCGGAATCACGCGTCCCGATTTTTCCGACTTCATAATTTCCGTAAGACTTCGGCCCGTAATCGGAGCCATGCCGGTCCGGCGCTGCTCGACACCGGCAACGTCGAGGAAAGTGGGCGCAAAGTCAATGAAGCTCACGTAATCGTCCACCACACGTCCCGGCCTGGCGATGCCCTGCGGCCACATGACGGCCAGCGGCAGGTGGTTGGAGTTGTTATAGGCATACCCCTTGTCGTGGGGAAACGGCATGCCGTTGTCGGAGGTCACGACCACCAGCGTGTTGGCCAGCAGTCCCCGCTTTTCCAGCTCGGCTAGCATCCGGCCCAGATGCTGATCGAAATTTTCCACTTCGAACGCGTAATCGAGCATGTCGTTGCGCACCTCTGCGGTATCCGGCCAGCAACCCGGCACGCGATCGATGTCGGAGGTCTTCCTGCCTCCTTTGGCCACCCCCGAACCGTATTCGTAGCCGCGGTGCGGCTCATGGCCGCCATACCAGAAAGACCACGGCTGGCCCTTGGGGGCGGCATCCAGGAAGTCGTTGAAATTCGCCGCGTAATCGGCCGGAGATATGCCGTTGGCGGGCTTGGCGGAAACCCGCCTGTCGTCGAATGGCTTGCCGGCCATCTGTCGGTCCTGGCCGGCGGCATTTTTGGCGACCCCCGGACCCCAGCCCTTGCCGGTCATTCCGGTAAAGTAACCCTGCTCGC
Source organism: uncultured Acidobacteriota bacterium (assembly GCA_903847975.1). GTDB lineage: Bacteria > Acidobacteriota > UBA6911 > CAINFC01 > CAINFC01 > CAINFC01. Next base: position 20,620 of record CAINFC010000108.1, read on the forward strand.
CCAGCGCCTCCTGGTAGGACTTGAACTCCGCTGGAAAATAGGGCCAGTGGTTGGCGGCCGCCTTGAGTTGCCATGGGTTGCGGCCGGTGATGATGCTCGCCCGCGAGGGTGCGCATTTGCCGCACGGCGTGTAGGCCTGGGTGAACAGAATTCCCTGGCGGGCCACGCGATCCATCGCGGGGGTCCTGACCCATCGGCAGCCATAGGCACCGGCGTGCCCGAACGACCAGTCATCCGCAATCGCAAACAGGATGTTGGGCCTGTCGGCAGGCTTGGACACACCGGCGGCATGCAGGCCCGTCGGCGGTGATAGCAGCAGGAAGGCTAAAGTGAAAGCAAGTAAAAGATTCATGGTTTCCTCTTCATAATACTTCATCAACGAGCCATACGTATCGGTCTATTTTCGGAACTCGATCAAGCGAACGGTGTGCGGGGGCATCGAAAGCCTTATCATGCCTGCATCCATTGGGACGTCTGCTCCGCTCCAGAGATCGGCCAAGAGGAAGCGATTCGATGCGGTCGCCGCCAAAAAGGAAACCGCCCATCAGGGCTTGCAGGGCGACATGACAGCGCGCCTCTTCCAGCGAATATTGCGGCGAGGAGAAAAAGGAGTCGGGGTCGCTGAGTGCGATGTGGTTATGGATGTAATAATTCTGTGCGGCCGAGCGGGCGAAGCGGATCATCCCTTGGTAGTAGCGGCCCAACGGCACCTCGGCGATCGACCCCGTGGTTTTGCCGTAGGTGATGTCGGCGTAGGGTTCCGCGGCGCTCTTGATTCCCGGATGGTTGATGTCGTTGCCGATGCGGATAAAGAGGAAGCAGCGATATTTCATGGCCTGTTCTCAATCCGGTTTCTTCTTTTTGCCTTATCGCCCGTACCATATTTAGTGCCTTTCGCAAAACCGGGGAAGGCGCGCACATCGGTGGGGGGGCGCAGAACGGGAAGTTCCTGCGCACCGCGGTGAACTTCGATCAGGCTGAAGATGTCGTCCTTGGCGTCCGTGTTCACCAGAGCGAGGTCGGCGCCCTTGGTTCCGCCGTGGCGGAAGACGGCGTCTCGCAGGGTGACGACCTCATGGTGCCATTGCTTGTCCCCTTTCCCGGCGACCGACAGAGCGGTCTTCATGGTCGGGGTGCCGGCGTCGTAAACCAGCTTCCAGGTCGAGCCTGCCGTGGCATCATACCAGACGACGGTAATCGTCATGACCTTGGGCTCGTTGCCTTGCGAGAAGCCCTCGTGCAGCTTGAAATACATGGCGTCCTTGCCCGTGGCGTGCTCAAAGCCGCGCGCAAACCGGGAATAGATGGAGGAGGTCCTGGTGATTGGACCGCCCACGCGCCAGAGGGGAACCGAGGTGGCATCGGCGTCCATCTGATAGAGGAAACGTCCATAGTTGCCCGGCCAGATATCCCAGCCCACGTCGTTGAATCCGGTTTGCGTGTCGCGTTGCCGGACCTGCCCCAGCAACAGACCATTCCTGTCGTCCACTGCCGCGCCATACTTGGAATACGCGGCGCAGATCTTCCGCATGCGATCCACATTCTTCCTGCTCGCATTCCCGAACTTCTCCTCCGGGTAAGCCTGGGTATTAGCGGCATCCAAACCCTTGTGCAGGGCGCAAAAGGCAGCCGTGGCAGTTTTCGGGTTGATTTGTCCCGCATAGCGATTGAAGAAATAGAAGGAATAATCGAAGCCCATCTCATGGCTGGCCTCTATGGCGCCAGCGCTGATGTCCCAGATGCTTTGGCCGTTTTGCAGGCCCGTAAGAGCGCCCCAGTAAAAGCTGAGCGGCAAATTGACAGCAAACATGGCCCGTTGCCAGGTCTGATCCATTTCCGACCGGGCAAACAGGGGTGTGCCTTCCGCATCGATAAGACGGTGTTGCCACGTTTCAATCTTGGTCCGCTCCCCGCTCAAGTGATGACCGCGCGCGCTGCCGGCAATCTTGATTCCGACTCCGCCCTGCGTGTTGTCCATCACCCACTTCCACTCTTCTGTAAATCCACGCCCATTCCCCTCATCGTCCTCCGGCGTCACGTTGTTGAACATCAGGGCAACCCGGGGATGGTCTGAACCGCCCTGAAAGGTCTTCACAAACAAATCAAACGCCCCCAAGCGGAACTCCCGCCACTCGGGGGACTTCGTGGGCAAGTCGTATTTTTCCTCAATGACGGAGCCCTTGTAAGCGCATTCATCGCCCGTGCACCCGGTCTTTACCTGAATGAACGCGATGCACTCCTGCTTTTCTTTCGGGTAACTGCGGATGTGCTTCCCGAATTCCGCGATCAATCGTTGGAAAAACGATTTGTATTCCGGCGAAGGATAGAAGGGATAAACCGGCCAACTGTCGTGCATCTGGTCACGCGTCTCCACGCGGGGGACGCCCTTGGTGTAGATCCACTCCGGCGAATCCGGCCCCACGTTTATGGAAAGATAGATGAACTGTTTTCTCCGGACGGCTGTGTCCATGGCCCGATCCAACGTGCTCCAATCAAAAATACCCGGCTGTTTTTCCACCTCAGCCCAGGATTGGTTGAACGCCAATCCCTTCAGGAAGGGATAGTCCTTGGGATCAAAGGACGAACCCCGATCCCATACTCCGAATGCGCTGGGCGGCGGCACGGCGTGAACCGGCCACAGGGAGTTGATGCCGATCAGGCCGATAAGACTGAGTATTCTGGCGCAGCCAGTGAGCTTGGGGTGCCTATGTGTTTTCATGGTGTTTTAGTCCTGGCTTTAATTTTGTTCCTTAAGAAGCCCGGCGCGGATGCAGACGTTAAGAAAGGAGGCGGCGGACCCAAATCGCCGCCGGTTTTTTGCCGCTGCACCGGCCAGGGGAAGGGCCTCGGCCGGCAACGAGCCGGCCCCGAACCCCAAGCCGTGACAAGCCGGCCCGGCAGTCATCGTGTGCAAAAAAGAGCGACGATTCAGCGCCCGACCAAGGTATGATGGTGACAACGCGCGACTCACCGGGTTTGAAGTTTTTGACATAGTTGATCGAACGTTTCCTTCCCGTCGTATTTCAGGATGACCGAATGACGGCCTTCCAAGTGGACGGTTTCCGTCTTTCCAAAAGCCGGCACCGCGTAGTCCTTGGCATTGTCGCCCCAGTTGAAAATCCCCAGGTAAATCTCCTTGCCCTTGCGCGCGAGCACCCGCTCGAAGCCGTCGCTCCTTTGAGTGCCATGCCGCCAGAGATCCAGCGGAACGGTCTTCTCCATGGCCGGATACTGGAACACTTCCTTCACCAGGGCCTGACGCTCCGGCCGGAGCGTCATCAGGTTGTCGCTGTGCAGTCGGGCCGTGCCGTAGAGCTTGTTGAAGTCCGCCCACATTTTCGCTTCGTTCATCGTCATCCTGCCGCCGTGTTTGACATCTTCCTGGGATACGGTCTTGTCCTCGTCAGCAGCCTCGCGGAAGACCAGGTAGTCGGCGTCGCCATTCCATACCTTGCCGGACAGATAGAAGTTTCCCAGATTGGCCAGGCAGCGCTGGGAGAAGGCCTCGTATCTCGGCTGGATGTCGCCCCCGGTGCGCATGCCGTCCACAAATCCGATGCACGGGCCGAACACCGCGGAGCAGCCGAGAAAATAAGAACCCGTCCCCATCGCCTCCCGCATGGTTTTCATCCCGAGGCGGAACCGCTCCACGCTGGTGATGGCGGGATCATGGGCTTGGATACCATTGGCTTCCTTGTTTCGGGCCAGGGTATCGTTTTTCAGACCGTAACGCATGAAATCCACCTTAAAGTATCGGATGCCCCAGTTCTCCTTCATGTTCCGGATGCATTCGGCGATATACGCCCGCGCCCCGGGATGCGAGTAATCGAAGTAAATATATTTCATCCGCTTGTCCGACTTTTCATTCACCTCGACAATCAATTTGCCATCCTGATCGTGCAGGAAATATTCGGGGTGGGTTTTGTAGATTTCCGAGTTGGCATCGCCCCGGAAGCCGTCGAAGTGAATGCCGGGAATTTTGCCTTCGGAGGTAATCCGGGAAACGATTCCCTTGATGCCGCCGGGCAAGAGGTCTGGCCGCACGCTCATGTAATCGCCGCGCTCGGTCCACCAGCCGCCGTCGATCTGGATCATGTTCGCCTCGGGCGCGAGCTTGTTCAGCGCATCCATATTGCCATAGATATCCTTGGCGGTGAAAACCCGGCCGTAGTAGTCCCACGTCGCCCAACCTTTGAAATCGGCGGGTTTCAGCTTGGCTATCCCGTTCTCCGCCGCGATAGCCGCGCCGAATTGATCGAGCAGAGCGAGCCAGTTTCCGGCGAGCCGGAGAACGATCTGTTCGTACTGGATGGTCTCGCCCGGCTTGAGTTGCCGGCCTTCGCCATCGGACCAGATCTCGATCGCACCTTTCTTCAGCGTGAAGTTCGGCAGGAAAATGCGCCACGACAGCGAACCGACGAACAGGTACTTTCCGTCCGCCAGCCGCACCATTTCATACATGTGGCTGGAGCTTGCCGCGGTGGGACGGCCGACATTATGGCGCAGCAGCGGCGTGCGGCCCATGCAACTGCCTCCGTAAACCACCTCCAGGTCGTCAGCTAATTTTTCAGCCAACGGGATATGCACGCGGATCTTCTCGATCTTCAGCGGCTGCTCGCCTGGATTGGAAAGCGTTATAGCCAGGCGCTGAAAACCGTTCTTCTGTTCGTTTAGCTTTTGCGTGGACTCGACGGGCCGGTTGGCCTGCACCTCCACCGTGATGCCTGCCCAGGGCGCCGGGGCTTTTGTTTTGGTAAACACCGAACCGGTGCAGCACAGCACCACAGACAACACCAAGGATTGTTTTAGTAATGGTTTCATTTTGGCTTAGAACCTTTGTTGTTCGGAAATCGGTTTAATCCCCTGCCGCTGCAAAAGGACCTGTTTCACCGAGTACCCCAGGCCATTGCCCAGATTGTAGGTGCGGCTGCCCTGCTCCTGCGCGGCCAGGGCCGGAATATGGGCCTGCGCCAGGTGGCAGACGTGAATATAGTCCCGCACGCAGGTGCCGTCGGGCGTATCGTAGTCGTCGCCAAAGATGCGGTTGTGCTCGCGCTGGCCGAGGGCCACCTGGAGCACCAGCGGGATGAGATGCAATTCGACGTTGATCTCCGCCTGGGCAACCACCGCTCCGGATTGATCGGTCACCACGCCTTGCAGGGTGGCAACGGCGGTCACCTGCGCGGCGACAACCGCAAGGCAGAAATAGAAAAGTCCCGCAACTTCAAGTGTTCTTTTCATTGCTTCGTTCCATTCCTTATAAGATTTGGCTTTTCCGAAGACCGACCGCGTGCCATCCTTCGTCGTTTCGGCCCGATTATGTTGCACGCTTTCTTCAGCCGCAGCACCCATATTATGACGGAGGAAAAACAGGAAGCTGTTCCCTGATCATTCGGATTTCCGTTGGGGATAGCCCTGAAAGGGCTTCGTAACACAGCCCGGGGTTGGCGCGCTTCGCGCCTACCCCGGGTAGGGATACCCTTGCGCAAAATCCAGCCATACCAGGTGTTGGCGCAGCCCTTTCCGGGCAGGTTGTGAACAAATCCGCCTACCCGGGGAAGCGCCTATGCGGCGCAACCCCGGGCTGTGATCCGGAACCCCTTTTGGGATTCCAGATTCTTTCCCGGGTTATCTTCCTTGTGGCTTCGCAAAAGCATGCCATGCGGACGCCCCCCGGTCCCGGAGGCAGGTTGTATCATCGCTATTTACGGATCCCTCAAATCCTATTGATAACCGGGGGAGAAGAATCTGACTATTTGAAATTCAGGGCACCCTCTTGTACGCCTTTTTTCGATTTATCTCCGGTACCCGGATCCGCCCCCGATCCCTCCTTCCCGGGGTAAACGCTCTGCAGGTCCTTGGCATTCAACGGACGGTCGAAAACTCCGGCTGTCGGCTGCGAGACATGTTCCCGGAGCGCGATGGCTTTCATCTTTTCGATCATTGCCGTATGCCCGAAGGCTACGTTATTCTGCTCCTCCGCATCCCGGCTCAAATCGTACAATTCCCAATCCGAGTTTTTCTTCGGTTGAACGCCCTTCCAGTTGCCGATCCGGACGGCGGTCATGCCCTGAAATTCCCAATAGAGGAATTCGTGCGACACCTGCCTCTTTTCGGCACCGACAGCTCCCGTGAGCGTGGGATAAAAGGAGATCCCGTCGATGTTCTCCGCGCAC
>CAINFC010000109.1 GCA_903847975.1 uncultured Acidobacteriota bacterium
GCAAACGTGCAGATCGACATGACGCCACCCCCGCCGGGCCATCGCTCCCCTCAGCCGGTCAATGGCCACCCGCGAAAAGTCCGTGCCCACGTACCGCTCGGCGCGCTCCGCCAGCGGATAGAGCAGCAGCCCGCTGCCGCAGCCGATCTCCAGGATCCGCCGCGGCGAATGCTCCGTGATCCGACAAAGCGCATCCTCGCGCCAACTGCGCATCTCCTCCGCCGCCAGAGCCTGCCCCGTATAGCTGCTGTTCCATCCCCGGATGTCGAAGGTCTCTTCTCCCTCTCCCGGCTCCCCGCGGTAGTTTTCCTCGTAAAGCTTCTGCCACTCGGCGGTGTTTTCCTCTTCCTCGGCCACATCCGGAACTTCGCCGGAACGCCCCGGCACCAGGAAGGCGCCCAGCCAGTCGGCCCCCTCTCCCTCCCGGCCAACTCCGACGACCGCCGCCTCGCTTATCCCCGGGTGCTCCTGCAGAACCGCTTCGATTTCCCCCAGCTCGATTCGATAGCCGCGGATCTTGACCTGCTGATCCATCCGGCCCAGAAACTCCAGACTCCCGTCCTCCCTCCAGCGGCCCAGGTCCCCCGTGCGGTACATCCGCGCTCCCGGCACGCCGCCGAACGGATCGGGCACAAACTGCGCCGCCGTCAGCCCCGGACGCCCCAGGTATCCCATCCCCACTCCCGCTCCGCCCAGGCAGATCTCTCCCGCCAGACCCTGCGGCACCGGCTCCCGCCCCTCCCGCAGAAGGTACACCTGCGTATTGGACAGCGGCCGCCCGATCGGCACCTGTCTCCCGCCGTCATCGGCCGGATCCGCCCGGTACAGCGTCGCGCACACCGCGCATTCCGTCGGCCCGTAGGCATTGAAAAAGCGCAGGCGCCCGGCATACCACCGCGCATCCTCCGGATATGCCGACTCGCCCGCCGTCATCAGAATACGCAGACCAGGCATCTCCCGGAGCCCCAGAACGTGAACATAGCCGGGCGGCAGCACGGCAAAGGTAACAGTATTCTTTGCCGCCCATTCCGGCCAGGCGGCCGCATCCCGCCGCACCTCCTCGCTGACGATCGCCAGGCAGGCCCCGCAAGCCAGCGTCAGACCGAATTCAAACAGAGAGGCATCGAAAGCGTACGAGGAAAACTGGGCCACCGTATCGGCCGGCCCAAGTCCCAGGATGCGAATGAGCTCCTCCGTCATGTTCCCGTACGCCCGGTGGCTGACCAGCGCTCCCTTGGGTCGCCCCGTGGAGCCCGAGGTGTATATCAGGTAGGCCGGCATCTCTGCCGATACCGCCGGAAGAACCGCCCCCTCCCGCCCCCTCTCCGTCAGTTCCCGGACCGTGACGACCGGAATCCCGATTGTCCCTTCCGCCGTTCGACCCTCACCAATCAGCAGCCGCGCCCGCCCGTCTTCCAGGAAAAATCTCCGCCGCTCCTCCGGCTGCCCCGGTTCCACCGGCAGATAGACCGCCCCCGCCCGGAGCACCCCCAGAAAGGCAATCACCGCCTCCCGATACCGCCCCAGACTTACCCCGACAACCTCTCCCGCCCGGATTCCGTATCGGCCGATCAGGGCTCCGGCCAGCCGCCCCGACCGTTCCTCCAGCTCCCCGTAGGTCAGCACACCCTCCCCGTCGACCACCGCCGGATGGCACCCCCGGCTCCCCGCCCAGCCGCATACCCGCTCCGCCAGTCCCCGGAACGGCCCAAAGTCGACCCCCTCGCCCCGGCCGACTCCAAGCGCTGCCGCACGCTCCGCACCGCTCATCAGCGGAATCTCCCGCAGCCGCACCCCGGGATCCTCCCCCACCACCCCCATCACCGTCCGCAGGTGGCCCAGCAGCCTCTCTATCCGCCCCGGCCCAAAGATCGTCCGGTAGTACTCCACGTAAATCTCCAGACCCTCCGGCTTCTCAAAAAACATGAACGTCAGGTCATACTTGCTCTTGCGGAACTCCAGAGCCCGGCTCCACACCCGCAGCCCCGGCAGCGCAAAGACGCCAGGCTCGTTGTTCTGCAGCACCACGGCCACATCCGCCAGCGGCATCCGGCCGAAATCGCGCACCAGGTTCAGCTCATCCACCAGCTTGTCAAACGGATATTCCTGGCGGGCAAAGGCATCCATCGTCTCCTGTTTGACTTTCTGCAGCAAGTCCAGGAAGGTGTCCTCTCCGTCGAACCGCGTCCGCAAGGGCAAGGTGTTCACAAAAAAGCCGATCAGCCCTTCCAGGTCCGGATGATAGCGGCCGGCGATCCCGCCGGCGACGGTGATGTCGGTGTGGCCCGTGTAGCGGTAAAGCAAAACCTTCACCGCCGCCAGCAGCACCATGTACAGGCTGGCTCCCTCCTGCCGGGCAAGTCTGCGGAGAGCTTCCCCGCCGCCGGCCCCGATCCGCGCAACGATCCCCCCGCCTTCATAGGTCATCACGGCCGGCCGGGAACCGTCGGACGGCAGATCCAGCGGCGCGGACAGATGCCGGAACCGTTCCCGCCACCACTCCCCCTGAGCCTCCCCTTCGCTGCTTCGGAAAAACTCCCTCTGCCAGGCGGCGTAGTCCTTATATTGAACGGGCAAAGAGGGCAGAAGAGCGTCCCCCCCTTTGCTTTCCGCCTCATAGATGGCCGCCAGCTCCTGCAGCAGGATCGGCATGGACCAGCCGTCTCCGGCGATATGGTGCAGAATAATCCAAATGCCCCAGCGGCTCGCAGACAGCCGCCGCACTCCCACTTGCAGCAATGGCGGCGTGCTCAGGTCCATCGGCCGGTGGAACGCCTGGTCCGCAAGCTGCCCGAATCGTGCTTCGGCATCCTCCCGGTCGCTTATATCCGCAAAATCGATCCGGAACTCCGCTTCGCCCGACACAATCTGCCGCGGCTCGCCGCCAATCTCCGCATATCCGGTCCGCAATACTTCGTGCCGTGCCATCAAGCCGCGGAAGGCGCGCCCCAGCGCCCCCAGGTCCAAGGCCCCTTCCACCTCGCCCGCCCAGGGCATGTTGTAGGCCGCGTTGGCCTGCGGACTCATCTGGCAGATCACCCACAGACGCCGCTGCGCGTACGACAGCGGATAATCCCCGCTGGCCGCTACCCGCGGAATCGGCGCCAGACGGCGCCGGCTCTTCGATTCCAGGTGGCCGGCCAGGTCGGCCAGCACCGGCCGCACAAACATGTCCTTCAGCGTGATCTCAACGTCCATCTCCCGGGCTATGCGCGTCACCACCCGCATGGCCTTCAGGCTGTGCCCCCCCAGCTCGAAAAAGCTGTCCTTCCGCCCCACCCGCGCAATCCCCAGCACCTCTTTCCAGATCCCCGCCAGCCGCTCTTCGACCGCCGTCTCCGGCGCCGCATA
>CAINFC010000110.1 GCA_903847975.1 uncultured Acidobacteriota bacterium
ACCCTTCAAGGGGCTGACCCGGGCCAACAACACCCTGCAACAGGCTCTCGGAGCCGCTCAGAGGGTGGTGGAGCTGCTGGAGTCGCCACGGGAGGAGAGCGACCGGCCGGGCGCCGCCACGATCACCGGAATACGGCAGGGGCTTCGCATCGAAGATGTCTGCTTTCGCTACGAGCAGGAACCTGTCCTGCGCTCCGTTTCCCTGGAAATCCGGCGCGGTGAGCTGGTGGCCCTGGTAGGCAGGAGCGGCGGCGGAAAAAGCACTCTGGCGGACCTGATTCCGCGCTTTTACGATCCGACCTCCGGACGGATCACCATCGATGGCACGGATATCCGTGACTTCACCCGGCAAAGCCTGCGCGCGCAGGTGGCCATCGTTACCCAGCACACCTTCCTTTTCAATGATACGGTACGCAGCAATATTGCCTACGGCGAGACCGGCCGGAACATGGAAGAAATCGAGACCGCGGCCCGGACGGCCTATGCCCATGACTTTATCCTGGAATTACCGCAGGGCTACGACACGGTGATCGGAGAATCCGGCTGCAAGCTGTCGGCCGGTCAGCGGCAGAGGCTGGCCATCGCCCGGGCCGTTTTAAAAGGAGCGCCGATCCTGGTTCTGGATGAAGCAACCTCCGCCCTGGATAACGAATCCGAGCGCATGGTGCAGCTGGCCCTGGACCGCCTGGTGCAGAACCGAACTACGCTGGTGATCGCCCACCGGCTGTCCACCGTGCGCCGCGCGGATCGTATTGCCGTACTGACCCTCGGCCGTATCGTGGAGCAGGGCACCCACGAGGAGCTCCTGCTGCGCAACGGAGAATACCGCAAACTGTACGATCTTCAGTTTCGGGATGAGGCGTCGGGAGCTGCGGCAGACGCCTCGACGCCGGCGGACAGCCTTGGGGAGTAAGCCCCGCCGCCGCTTCACTCTTCCCCGGTCCGGCCGCGCCTCGGCCGGCACACGCCCCGCTCCGATCGGCGAATGAATGCAAGAAAAGATTGTACTTCCGGGCACGGGCCGGCCTCCGCGAGCGCCTGGGCAAGAGCTTCCTCCAGCGGCAGCCGGGACTGAAAAAGGATCCGGTAGGCGCGCCGGATTTCCCCGATGACCTCCGCAGAAAATCCGCGGCGCTCGAGTCCGACGCGGTTCAAACCATGCAGCGTGGCCCGGTCCCCGGTGGCGTTGCAGTAGGGAGGAATGTCCAGGGAAACCATGGACCCGGCACCGATAAAGGCAGACTCCCCGATGCGCACAAACTGGTGAATCCCGGAAAGGGCGCCGATCACGGCATAATTTTCGATGATCGCATGCCCCGCCACCTGGGCTCCGTTGGCCAGGACGTTGCCGTCCCCGATCCGGCAGTCGTGGGCCACATGGCTGAAGTTCATCAGCAGGTTGCGGTTTCCCAGTCGGGTTACCATGCCGCCCTGCTCGGTGCCGGTGTGAATCGTGGCAAATTCGCGCACGATGTTACCGTCCCCTATGACCAGGCTGCTCTCTTCCCCATGGTACTTCTGGTCCTGCGGCTCGGTCCCCACAGAGGCATGGTGGAAAATCCGGTTGCCGCAACCTAGGGTGGTGCGCCCTTCCACCACGGCATGGGCCCCGATCCGCGTGCCCCGCCCGATGCGCACTTCCGGCCCGATGATGGCGTAGGCGTCTACCGTTACGCCCTCTTCCAAAATCGCGCCGCGAGCCACCACGGCGGTGGAGTGCACCTGCGTTTCCCTTGCCTTGTCCATTTCCACTTCCTTTTCCGGTTTCATGGCCCCTTAAGTATATATCGGCCCCGGCGAAAGGGAGGTTTTCATTTTGTTCTGCCGTCCCGATGGGACAAGGGACGGCACAGCCGGGCAAAATACTTATTGCAGCTTTGTCTTCCTCGGGAGGCTTCTGCCGGCCTGCTTTAGGGAATTTCCTTCGCAATTTTCATCCGGCGCCTTATCTCCGCGGCTACCTGGGCGGTTTCGTCCAGAACCCGTCCGGGGCTCAGGTCGACGGCACCCTGGAACCGGCGGGCATATCCTCCTTCCCGCAAGGCGCAGTGAAACGAACGGAATTTGCGCGAGCCCCCGGGCAGGTCCCGTATGTAAACCGGCTTGCCGGTGGAGCAGGCCTCGCTGGCCATGGAAATGGAATCGGCGGTTACCAGAACGGCGTCGGCCAGACCAAGGAAAGCAAAGTAAGGATTCTCTCCGCTGCCATCCCAGATTTCGGCCGGAACACCGGCCAGCACACGCCTCATGACTCCCGACACTCCCGGCCTGGTACGCCGCGACACGGTGAGAAGAACGCCGAACCCGTCTTTTTCCGCCAGCCGGGAAATGTCCCGGGCAAGGGAATGAGCCTCCTCCTCCCCAAGGCGGTAAAAAGAATTACTTCCGCCGATCAGCACGGCAAGGCGTGGACGGGGCAGATGACGGAGACGAGGTTCCCAGGCGCGTGCTTCCTCGTTCAGCTTTTGCGGGGTGACCCGGTGCAGCGATCCGATGGTTTCGATCACATTCGTCCCCCGGCAGCGGTCGTGGCGCGGAGCCACGACCAGGTCGTAGCGAGCCGTGTTGATCCTCGGGTGCTGAAGGTGGACGGCAAAGGTGTCGGCCCTCGCGGCCGCCTTGAGGCAGAGGGCCAGGCCGGCCGAATAACGCCCGCAGCTGATGAGGAGCTCGGGCCAAGGCGGCCGCAGCGGAACGGAGGCGGGATTCATCGCCAGCAGGCCGGGAAACCAGAACGGGGGCGGCAGAACCTTCCATGGAGCCCGAGGAGAAATTCGCCTGGTGACCGCAGCTCCCAGCGCCTCCGCCAGCCCCAGGCACTGGTTTGCGGTTCCGGCCTTTTCTTCCGATATCAGCCAGCAGTTCATCGCACGACTTTATGAGTTGGCGCAGGGCCCGTTCCGGGCTTTGCCAGGTGCGGCCCTGGAGCATCGGAACAAGTGCGTCACACGGTCGGCAGCACGCTGAAACCATGGGGGATGACCCAGCCGCCATGCTTCTTCCGCAGAAAGGGAATCGGGGTAGAACTCCGCTTTCAGGCGTACCAGCCCGTAGTCATCCAGGGCAGCAAAGCATCGATAGAGGGGCCGCTTTAAAAAGGAAAGGCATCCGGAACCGACGGCGACTGCGGTGGCAAAATCGACCAGGTAAGGCCGCCCCTGCGCATCCACCATCAGGTTGGGGCGGCGCAGGTCTCCGTGGCTGATTCCGAGGCTGTGAAGACTGCGCAACAGATCGGTTGCCGCTTTAAAAAACATAAGCGGGGGCGGCGGTTCCGAGGGGCGTGGCATAGGCTGTGCCGGCAGGCGCGCCATCAGGAAACCGCAGGAGCCGACCGTGGCCAGGATTTCCGGAACGCCCGACACACCCCGAATCTGCCTCAGAATCCGTACCTCCCGCCGGGTCACCAGTCGCCCCCAGGTTTGGCGCAGCAGAAAGGAGCGCGCGGAAAAGTCCTTGAGCAGAGCATCCCGGCCGCCCCAGCGCAGCACAAAGAGGTCCGCCTGACGCCGGCGCTGTCCGCGGTGAAAGCAGCCTCGCAGGAGCGGTGCCAGCTCCTGCCGGCCCACCCGGGGAAGCGAAGTTCCGCTAGGCAGGCCCATCGCCGGTCCATTCCCTGCCGGCGGCCTCGGAAAGGATGGCGGCAGCGGCCCTTTGCAAACCTCCCGGCGGCCCCAAAAGCTCGCCGATGCCCGCCAGGTCACGGCGCATTTTTTCCCGGCGCTCCCCGTCCTCCAGGAGGGCCCGGGCTTCCCCGAAAAGACGATCGGCCAGGGCGTCCTCCTGCCGCAATTCCGGAACCACCATCCGCCGCAGAATCAGGTTGGGCAGACCCAGGGTTTCCGACTCCAGTACGGAAAGAGAGACCAGCAGCCGTATTCCGCGCATGGAAAGGCGCGAGACCCGGTAGACAATCACCATCGGCAGGCAGCATAGGGCCGCCTCCAGGGTCGCCGTGCCGGAAGCTGCCAGGAGCAGGTCGCAGCAGCGCATGACCTCCCAGCTGTGGCCGCGGATCGAGAGACAGTTCTCCAGCTTGCGGGCGCACACCTGGCGGAGGACCGGTTTTTCGTGCGAAGGGTGGGCCAGCGGCAGCAGGAAACGAATCCGGGGATTCCGGCGGTGAAGCATTTCCGCACATTCGAGAAGCAGCGGCAGCAGTCCGTCGATTTCCTGGGGACGGCTTCCGGGCATCAGCCCGACCACCGGAGCTCCGTCCGCCAGCCCGCAGGCCTCTCTCCCGGCTTTCCGCATCTCGGGAGTCACCGGCTGGAGAAAATCCCTCAGGTAGTGCCCGACGAAAAGAACCCGACCGCCGCTTTCCCGGTATACCTTCTCCTCTTCCGGAAAGGAAGCCAGAATCAGATCGAAGCTTCCGCTGATGAAGCGGGCCAGGCTCCTCCAGATCCAGACAGTAGGCGGAAAATAAGCCACGGTGCGGATGCCGCGCCGGCGCAGCCATCGGGCCAGCAGGGTATTGAAGACATCGTGGCCGATCAGCACGGCAACGTCCGGGCGCTCCTCGCGCATCTGCCGACGCGTTCTCAGAAAGAGCCGGATGATACTCGGCGCAAACGAGAAGGGCTCGGTGAACCCGACCGCTCCGAGGTGGTCGCTCTGGTCCACGATTTTCACTCCGGCGGCCGCCATTCGCGCCCCCCCCGTACCCGCGAGCCGGGCCTGCGGACAGCAGCGCAGAATGGCCGCTGCCAGTCGAGCCCCGGCGGCATCTCCCGAAATCTCCCCGGTACTGATAAAAATCCGTATCCCGGCGTCTTTAGGCATGACGGGAATCGACCCAGCGCCCGGCGGCCTTCAGCGCCAGGACCTGCAGAAAGGGGACCAGTCCGGCAGCCGCCCAGGACTCGGCTTCCAGGTCCAGGTATCCGGCCATTCCATAACTGAGAATCTCACCGAAGATCCAATAGGCCGCCATCGCCACCAGATAAAACAGCGGCCACGGCAGGGCGGCCCACCAGAGCCTGCCGCGCACCGGCGGAGCCGGATCCGGCTCCGCCACCTGCGGCTCCAGGATACCATAAACGATGGCGCTCAGCGCCAGGAAACCGCCGGTCCGTATGGTCAGGTACCAGAAGGGTGCCGGATCCGGACTGTTATAGGAACCGACGATCCGGATCAGGGCCGCCGCCGAAGCCGTGATGCAGGCAATGCCCAGAAACCATCCGGCAGCCCGTGAGTACCGGCGGGCGATGATCTGGGCTCTGGTCAGAAGGAACATCCCGGCCAGGAAGGGAATGCCATAACCCGCCGCCCAACGCAGGAGGATCCCCCAGCGTGCGGGAAACAGGTCGGGCAGGAGCGATATCCAGGGCAGGAAATGATCGGAAGCCAGAAAAACTAGGGCCGCACCGCCGGCTCGAAGGACAAAACGGTCTGCGGCGGAAAGGTTCGCCCCGGTCCGGCGAAAGAGGATCCAGCAACCGGCCGCAAAGGTCTTTCCTCCGGAATAAAAGTCCAGAAGGCCGCCGCGGCGACCGAAAGAGAGCCAGGAATCTTCGGCGGCAAGCCATCCGGTGCCCAGCAGCAGCAGATCGAGCCCCGCCAGCCAGAGGAGCGGTCGATTCCGACGGATTCTCCGCAACTGTTTCCGCCACTCGCCCTGGAAACCTTCCGGGCTTCCCGGCCAACCCAGAACCAGCGCCAGCATTGCCGGAACAGCGACGATCTGGGCAAAGGCTACATCGCGAAGATCGAAATGACGGAACCCCCAGTAAGTGATCAATGGCCTGGCCGACAGCTGGATCGCAAAGAGAATCAGCCAGACCTTGAAAATGGCCGTCACGCCGAACGTCTTCTCCCGTTCCCCCAAACCAGGCCCCAGAGAGCCCGGGCCAGGCACTGATGGTGCCGCAGGGTACTGAGCGCCAGGCGGCGGCTTTCTCCAGGCTGGGCAACCAGGGAAATCAGGAGCTTTCTCTTTTTACCCAGGTTGCGGCGCAGCTGCTCCCACTGATCCTGCAACCACCGGCTCCTGGTCCAGACCTCGACGGGAATCTCCGCATGGCCGAAGCTTTTATAGGCAGTTAGCCTCTTGTGGCCGTCGGCCACAAAAAAACGCCCGCCGATCCGGACCACGGCAACCGGCGGGAAGCGGTTTCCCTGAAGCATGGCCTCCCGGTAACGGCCGGTCACTTCCGTGGGCGGCAGACAGGCCAGCAGGTCGATCACCTGATATACCGGCAGGATCCGGATCGGAAAACAGGCGACCGTGGGGTTGAAACAGTCCATGAGCGATTCTATTTCCAGACAGTCGGAAAATGATACCGGATCGGCGTCCCGGCCAGCGGGACGCTGTTAAAAAACAAATCCGTATCCATCGACTTATCCCCGTCGAAATCGAAGGCGATCCGGCCGTCCGGCGAAAGGGGAATCACCTGGGGCGTTGTACCGTCGATGTGCCCGATCACGTGAGCCAGCGCCCACGGGATGCTGATGAAGGAATTCCCGCCGCTGCTGGTCAGCACCAGGTTGGAGGTGATGGATACGTTCTCTTTTCCCGTCCGGGAATAGTTGAAGGTTTCAAAAAGACCGTCGCTGTTCCTATCCTGCAGCTTGAGGGTTTGCGTGGAGAATATCGTTCCGGGCGTGCTGGACCTGGACTCCTGTACCACGATTTCGCTGCAGACATTCCCTACATAATTGGCGCAATAGAACTTGTTCAGGATCGGTTCGCTGAAACGGTCGCGCTGGCTGATGCAGGTGGCTTCCTGCCACCGGTTGTTTACCGCATCATAGCTGCCCAGGGTCATTTTGCGGAAAGGGAAAGGGGCCAAGCTGCCGCTGATACCCAGATTCACGGTGGTTCCGGACCGGGTGATGCTGATCGGATTTCCCCCGAAGGTAAGCGGCGCACCCAGGAAACCCTGAGAGTCGCCCCCATAAGTAAGGGTCGTCGCGGTCACATTGCGTATTTCGTGGTAATTCGTCGATCCGCCGGTGGCAGCGGAGAAGCCCAGCTTTAA
>CAINFC010000111.1 GCA_903847975.1 uncultured Acidobacteriota bacterium
ATCGAGCGAAACCACGCCCAAAGAGATTTGCATCAGGCCAACGCGGACCTGGAGAAGCGCGTGGGGCAGCGGACCGAACAGCTCACCTTTGAAATCGAGGAGCGCCGGCGCGCCGAAGCCCGGCTCCTGGAAAGCGAGCGCCGCTTCCGGGACCTGGTGGAAACCATCCCGAACTGGGTGTGGGAAATCGACTCCCGTGGCAACTTTACCTACTGCTCCCCCCAATGCCGCAAGCTGCTGGGATACACGCCGGAGGAAATCCTCGGACAGCCCTTCTTTTCGCTGCTGAATTCCCGGGATCCTGCCGGGCTGGAAACAAGCGTCGAATTGTTCCAGGAGCGAGGTCCGACGGCCAGATCGCTGGAGTGCGAGGTTCGAAACAAGGACGGCAACAGCCTGGTGCTGGAAATAAACGGCATTCCGGTAAGAAACGATCGCGGTCAGTTGACGGGCTACCGGGGCCTGGCCCACGATCTCACCGAACGTAAGCGGATCGAAGCCGAACTGCGCCTGGCCAAGGAAGCGGCCGACAGCGCCAATCTGGCCAAAAGCAGGTTTCTGGCCAACCTTTCGCACGAGATCCGCACGCCGATGAATGCCATTCTTGGATTCACCCAGCTGATGCAGCGGGATCCGGCAATCACTCCCCAGCAGAGCAGCCAGCTGCGGACCATCAACCATAGCGGAGAGCACCTGCTCCGGCTGATCAACGATATTCTGGACATGTCCAAGATCGAAGCCGGCCGGATGCAGGTTTCAGTCGGGGAGTGCGACCTGCACACCCTGCTGGAGGAGGTGGAAGGAATCTACCGCCAGCGGGCCGGCGAAAAGGGCCTGACCTTCCGCACGGAATTTCCGCACGACCTGCCGCGGTTTATCCGCACCGACACCCGGAAAGTCCATCAGATGTTTTTCAACCTGTTGAGCAATGCCGTCAAGTTCACCCTTCAGGGCGGAATCCGGGTAAACCTTTCCTTTCATGCCGATTGCTCCCCGCAGGACGAACGAAGAATGGCACTGTTCGAATTCACGGTCTCCGACACCGGCATCGGCATCGCCGAACATGAGCTCGGCCGTGTGTTCGACCCCTTCGAACAGACCGAGAGCGGCCAGAGCCAGGGCGGAGGAACCGGCCTGGGCATGGCCATCAGCCGCCAGCTGGCCCGTCTGCTGGGGGGCGACCTGACCGTAACCAGCCATAGGGGCGTCGGCAGTGTCTTCCGGCTGACTTTCCAGGCGGAACTGCTGGAGGCAGTCGACCCGGCCGCTTTCAAAAGGAAAGACATCTACCGGGTCCAGCGGCTGAAACCAGGCTCTGCCGTTCCAAGGGTTCTGATCGTGGACGATATCGAGTCGAACCGGCGGGTTCTGCGCGATTTGCTGGAACTCATCGGATTCCGGACCACGGAAGCGGTCCACGGAGCGGAAGCCGTCGAGCACTGCGAGCGGGATCGGCCGGATCTGGTTCTGATGGACCGCCGCATGCCGGTTCTGGGAGGGCTGGAAGCCACCCGGGAGATCCGCCAAAGTCCAGGCGGCTCCCGCATCCGGATTCTGATCATCAGCGCCAGCGTGCTCGGCATGCAGGAAGACGAATGGAAAGCCATCGGGGCGGACGGATTCATCGGCAAGCCCTTCGGCGAGGAGGATCTGCTGGAGCGCATCGCCGACCTTCTCGGCGTGGAATACCTGTATGAAAAGGCCACCCCGGAAATACCGGTAAAGGCCAGCCTGCGGCCGGAAAACGTTTCCGTGCTTCCTCCGGATCTTCTCGCCCAGCTGCAGAAAGCAACCGAGGAGGGCGATGCCTCGTTGCTCCGGGAATTACTGGCCCGGGAAGTGGAACCGAAGCACCCGGAGCTTGGCCGCGCCCTCGGCGAGCTGGTCCGGAATTACGAATACCCCTCCATCCTGTCCCTTCTGCAAAAGGGAGCCCTGTGATCCGGAACAAATAGAAAAAGAAGGCTACACGGAAACAGCGGATGGCACGGATCAAAGCCGATCAAACCCGCGGGGCTCCGAAAAGTCCACCCGACTCACGCTCACACCCAATGGAGATCCATACATGAAGATAACACGACGCTCTTTTCTGGCCGCTTCCACCCTGGTCGAGGCTTTCGGCTCCTGCGGCCTGAATCCGGCCCTGGCCGGCCCGCGGAGCCGGACCCGCAGCTTCCACCTATGCACCAACACCGATGCCCTGAAGAAATACCCCGATTTCTTGGACCTGATTGTCCGCAGCGGGATCACCGACATATGGATGCCGCTGTTCCTGAACGGTTACTTCCCGTATAAAATGGAGGAAATCGCTCTCTGGAAAAAGCGGTTCGAGCAAAAGGGCATTCCGGTGCAGATGGCCAACGTTCCCTTCGGCCATCCGGGCAATTCCCTGGGGGGCGCTCCCGAGCTGGACACCACGCCGGCCGACTGGCCCAAGGGAGTCGACCTGGACGGCAAACGCTATTCCGGCACTTCCGTGCACCCCTACGTTACCGCGCAGAACGTTGCCGCCATCCGCAAGGTCCGGGAAACAGGCAGTAATAAGCTCTTCCTGGACGACGATTTCCGGCTGGCCCGCAGCCCCGGCCAGGTGGGGGGCTGCTTCTGCCCCGAGCACCGGCAGGCCTTTCTGCAAAAATACGGCTACCAAGCGAAAGACTGGGAGCAGCTCAAGGCGGAGATTCGCGCCCGCACTCTCTCCCGGCTGGTCGGCGACTGGGTCGATTTCAGCTGCGATGAGCTGACCGGCTCCTTCCGGGCCCAGCAGGAAGCCGCGCCGGAGGTCGAGCTGGGGATCATGGTCATGTACCTCGGTTCGGAGAAGGCCGGGATTCGCCTGGCGGATTACAAAGGAAAACTCTTCCGGGTGGGCGAGCTGATGTTTGAGGACCGCACCTTCGCTCCGGTAAAAGGAAAGACCAACGAGCTGTTCAGCGCTCTCTTCCACCGCCGCTTTGCCGAACCCGAACGGGCTTACAGCGAAACCACCGCCTGGCCGCAGGACAAGCTGTCGGCCGCCAACATGGCCGCCAAACTGCACATCACCACCCTGGCCGACATCCGCAACACCATGATGATGAGCGGCCTGGAACCGTTTCCCCTGAGCCACTGGAGCACGCTGGCCCCGGCCATGAAAAAGGCGGCGGCCATCCATCGGCAGGTCGCCGGACACACGCCGCGCGGGCCTTTCAAGCACTACTGGGGAGAGCGCGAAAGGCGGATCGGCCGGGATCAGCCCAACAGCCTGTTTCTGGCGGCGGGCATCCCCTTCGAGGTAACCGCGGAGCCGGCGGCCGACGGCTGGACCTTCCTCGGAGAATTCGATGCCGCCGATGCCGCTTCGGGTCAACTTCGATCGCCGGGCACCGCCTGGATCTGCGCAGCGGAGAAATACCGGGCCAGCAGCGCGTTGCGTCTGGTCCCCGAGAATTTGAAGGAGCTGTTTTCTCTCAAGAAGGAGATTCTGCCCGCACTCAAGGGGATTCCCTATGTGGAAGAGGACCTCCCCGCGGTCTGCGCCTGGTATCCTTCTCTGAAAAAGGTCCTGCTCTGGAATCTTTCCGAATCGGCCGTTTCCCTGACCGTCCGCCGTGACGACCGCCGCCGGGCGGTCCGCCTGGAAGCCCTGGACGCCGCCCTGGTCCCTGTCTGATTATTCCCGCAAATCCGAAGTAATCCTTACTATCCGCCGCTTCCGCGTAACCATAAAAACGGGGCTCCTTGATTTGCCGGCGGATGACGGGTCAGGCGGAGAGCAGGCGCTGCAGGGCATCGTATTCATAACGCTCGACCAGCCGGTGCAGTTGGTTTCCCAGGTTTTTGTCCAGCCCGGATATCTGCGCGACCAGCCGGAGCATTTCGGCGTAGCGGGCACGAAAGGTGGCCTCCCGCAGCGCCGACCGCAACTCCGCGGGAATCCGCGCCAGATCCTCCTCGCGGGGCAGATCCTCAGCCACATCTTCCGGGATCAGGGTATCCATTTCCAGGGAAGCCTCCTGGATATATTCCACGCCGGTCAGCGAGCGGATCGCTTCCAGCAGTTCCCCTTCGCGCACTGGCTTGGGCAGGAACTGATCGGCGCCGGCTTCCATTGCCTGGTTGCGGATATCCTCAAAAACACTGGCACTGACGGCAATCACCCTTACGGCCGTCCCGTGGGCCTCGCGAATCCGGCGGGTGGCCTCAAATCCGTCCATCACCGGCAGCCTCAGGTCCATCAGCACCACGTGGGGCTGCCATGCGGCACACTGTGTCACCGCCTCCGAGCCGTCCATTGCCAGGCGAATTTCAAAGCCAAGGGGCATCAGCAGGTATTTCATGAAATCCCGGTTTTCCGGCTGATCGTCCACCACCAGAATCCGGCAGGGAGGCTGGTCCGGAACGAGACGCAGGACCCTCATCTCCGCAGCAGCCCCTCCACCGGCTCCGACGGAGCTCACCTGGGTGACCCGTACCGAAAACCGGAAGCAGCTTCCCTCACCCACCCGGCTTTGGACATGAATCTCCCCCCCCATGAGGCGCACGAACTCCCGGCTGATCGGCAGTCCCAAACCGGTGCCTCCGGCGGCTTTGCCTTTGCCGGCCTGGAAAAAGGGATCGAACAGAAAGGGAACGTCTTCCGGGCCGATACCGATTCCGGTGTCTTCCACCTCAAAAAGCAGAAGCCAGCTTTCCCCGGCTTCCTGCTCTGCCCGGACACGCAGGACGATGTTGCCTCCGGCCGCGGTGAATTTCAGCGAATTGCCCAGCAGGTTGATGATTACCTGGCGCAGCTTGGTTTCATCGACCCGCACGAAGGGGGGCACCGTTCCGAGGCGCTCCACCTGAAAACGCAGGTTTTTTCCTTTGACCCGCAGGCTGAACATGCGCTCCACCTCTTCCAGGAGCTGGTGGAGATTGATGCTGACGGGATTGAGGCTGATCCGGCCCGATTCGATGCGGGCCATTTCCAGAATATCATTGATGATGTTGACCAGATGTTCGCCGGCGCGGGTAATGGTCGAGAGTTGCTTGCGCTGGTGATCGGAGAGGGTGCGGTCCGCCAGGATCAGCTGGGAAAAACCCAGGATGGCGTTCATCGGGGTGCGTATTTCGTGGGACATGTTGGCCAGGAACTGGCTTTTGGCCTGATTGGCCGATTCCGCGGCCTGCTTGGCCCCTTCCAGCTCCTCGGCCAGGCGGCGCCGTTCGGTGTGGTCCTCCTTGATGGCTACATAGTGCGTGACCGCGCCAAAGGGATCCCGCAGCGGGGAGATGGCCGCAATCTCCCAGAAATAGCTGCCGTCCTTGCGCAGGTTGCACAGTTCGCCGCGCCAGGTTTCGCCCTGGAGAAGAGTCGACCAGAGACTTTCGTAAAACTCCAGGGGATGCCTTCCGGATTTGATCAGATTGGGCTTGCGCCCCAGAGCCTCCGCGGCCGAGTAGCCGGTCTGCTTCTCGAAGCTGGGATTGACGTATTCGATGATCCCGTTCTCGTCGGTAATGATCACCACGTTGGGGCTCTGCTCCACGACCCGCTGCAGCTTGCGCAGCTCTTCCTCGGCCTGACACCGCCGGGTAATATCGCGGACGATGCTCATCACCGCTTCCTGTCCGGTCCAGGGTATGCGCCGTGCCCTCACTTCCACAGGAAACCGCGAACCGTCCTTGCGGCGGTGAACCGATTCGAATGCCAGCTCCCCGGACTGCATCAGCTGGGCGATCCGCGCCGGCACGTCCTTTGTTGCCTCCTGGGCATCCACCTGGCTGACCTTCATGGCCAGCAGCTCTTCTTCGGAGAAACCGAGCGAATCGATGGCTACCTGGTTGACCGCCAGGATCCTCTCCTCCGGATCATGAATGTAAATGGCATCCGAGCTGCTGTTGAACAGAAGCCGGTATTTTTCCTCGCTGGCCCGCAGCGCTTCTTCCATGCGCCTGCGAACGGATATATCCAGAAAGTTAACCGCCACCATCCCGGGTCCGTTCTGAAAAACATTCACGGAGAAGTAGCCCTGGAAGCGCCGGTCCGCATAGGGAATCTCGAACTGCTGGGGTCCGATCCGACCCAGGGCCACGTCCCGATACATCTCCGGGATCGGGGTTCCGGTCAGGCTGGGAAAGGCATCTTCGATGTTCCGGCCGAGGAGATGCTGGTGCCGGATACCCAGGAACCGGTCGGCCGTCGGATTGGCCCCATAGAGCACCAGCTGGCCGTCCGCTTCCAGGCGGTAGAGGTGCATGGCCATCGGAGAGCACTCGACAATGCTTCGGAATTTTTCTTCGCTGGCCCGCAGGCGGTCTTCAGTGCGCTGCCGGTCTTCGATCTCCCGGGTCAGTTCCGCGGTGCGCTGCCGGACGCGGTTCTCCAGCTCTTCCTGCGCCTGGAGCACTGCGCTCTGGGCCTGCATCCTTTCCAGGAAAACCCCGACCTGGCTGGCTATGGATTCCAGCAGGTGCTGCTCGAATAAAGAAAATTCCCGTTTCCGGCGGCAGGCCATGCACATCACCGCCAGCAGCCGCTGTTTGTGAAGAACGGGAAGAAGGGAAACATACTGGAACTGCTCCCGCAGGACCATCGGCTCAGGCAGCAACGGCAAACATTCCATTGGACCGTGAAAAGCAGGATGGCACTTCGCCCAGCGGACCAGCTCCGAATCCTCCGCCTGGCGGGACATGGCCTCAATAAACTCCGCCGACAGCCCGAAATGGCATCGCAGATCCAGGCCCCCTTTTCCACCGACCAGGTAAATGCTGCCGGAATCCATCCCGCTGACCCTTCCGGCAGCAAGCATGGCTTCATTCAGGGCAGAATCCAGATCTTCCGCCGCCAGCAGCTTTATTCCCAGGTCCCTTTGCTCGCGGAGAGACAGATCGGTCTGCTTCTGGACGGTGATGTCGTCAAAAATACTGTAGACGCGAATTGGACTTTTTTCGTCTGTTTTCTGCAGCGGAATGGCGGTAACCGAAAGCCAGACACGGCAGCCGCGCGCCGGATTGTATATGGAAATGACGCGGGGGCCTTCCGGCTTCCCGCTTCGCAGGGCCTCCATGGAGACCAGATCCGTCTGCTCCGGCAACCGCCCGTCCTCCAGGCCGGCTTGCCATATCGGATCGTAGCATTTCCTTCCTGCCAGTTGATCCGCCGGCAGCCCCAGAATACGCTCCGCCGCCGGGTTGGCCGAGACGATCGCGCCGCTGCCGTCCATGTAGATAACGCCCTGGGTCATGGTTTCGAACAGCCGGCGATGGCTTTCTTCGTGTTCCCGGGCCTCCAGCACCCGAGCCTCCAGAAAACCCTGCGAAAGAAGAAGGTTCCTTTCCCGGCGAACGCGGGTATAGAGTTCCAGCAGGTAGTCCGGTTCATAGGGCTTGCGCACATAAGCCGCGGCGCCCCGGCGCATCCAGTCCACGGCCAGATCGGGAGCGGGATCGATGGTCATCATGACGCAGATGCACTCCGGGCGCTCGGCCCGGAACCGATCCAGAAGTGTATCCCCCCTGCCGTCCGGAAGGTAGTAGTCGATGACCGCCAGGTCGTACACCGCTCCGGCAAACTTTTCGGCGGCGCCCGCCAGAGAGGAAACGGCATCGACCTGAAATCCCTGGGTAACAAAAGCGACCTGCAGCAAACGGGCCTGGGTTTTGCTGTCCTCCACAATCAGGATGCGCCGCGGAGCATGTCGGCTCTCCCCGCTCAGGATCATTTGAATCCGCTCGAGGATGGCACTTTCATCCAGCGGAAAAGAAAAAAACGCTTCCGCGCCGAGGTCGGCGGCTATCCGCCCGGAGACTTCGTCGGCTTCCTGCGCCGACACGATCAGAATCGGAACGGACCGAAAAGCAGGCTGCGGGCCGGAGCGAAGCTGCCGGCAGAACTGCGGGCCGTCCATGCCGGGCATATGCAGGTCGGTAATGATCAGGGACGGCGGGTCGGCAGGATTCAGGCTTTCCCAGGCATTTTCCGCACTGAGGAAGGTATAGGACTTCAGGCCCGCTTTACGCAATAGCTTGGCCAGAAGAAAAAGCTGTTCCGTATGGGAGTTCACCACCACCGCATACGCAGAGATTTTATACATCTTGCTGCCCTTTGTTATCCGATCCTCAATTGAATGCTGTCGCCGCCCCGACTGTCCCCGGTCCCTGTTTGCTTCGGCCGTTTGAACAACCGTCACGGGACCACCCGCCGCCTGCAGTTCCGGAGTTAGATAAGTTAACGGTTTTCCCCTGATTTTTGCAAGGACAACTGTCACGAAAGGTCATTTCACCCTGCGGATCCCTTTCCGTAAAAGCGGTTCCCTTGTCTTTCCCAAATCAGGTATCATGTCTGAAGCCGAGGGTTCCTTTGGCAACGATCATGAATCAAGTCCTGAAAATAGCGATTTCGGTATATGCGTCCTATCTGCTGCTGGCTCCTGCCCCGGAGCGCAGCACCGTTTATGCCGGCGCGC
>CAINFC010000112.1 GCA_903847975.1 uncultured Acidobacteriota bacterium
CAATGCCCCGGATGGGAAGACGAGGACTCTCAAGCATCCCTGGAGCGCCCTGGCCTACCAACTGGCAGGAGACGATGGATTGAAGATACTCCATGCCACAGGGAAGGCCGAGGAACGCGAAACCGCCCCTGCGGAAAACATTCTCACCGAACTCCTGGAGCTGCCCGGAAAAGAGGGCCTGGGAACGCTGATCCTGATTGACGAAGTGCTGATGTATGCCCGGGAGAAGGTGGCCCAGAACAAAGAGTGGCGAGGCAGGTTGGCCAACTTTTTCCAATACCTGACGCAGTCCGCGGCTAAAGTGGACCGGTGCTGCCTGGTGGCATCGCTTTTGGCGACAGACCCGCGGAAGAGCGACACTCTCGGGCGGGAAATCCAGGCCGAGTTGTACGACATTTTCCACCGCCAGCGCGAAGAAGCCGTGGAACCGGTGGTCAAGGAAGATGTGGCCGAGGTGCTGCGCCGTCGGTTTTTCACCCCGGAATCCCTTAAAGACCGGGAGCTGTTTCGTCAGCATGTGGTGGCGTCCCTGAAAGGGATTGTCGCTTTGGACGAACAGACCGCTAAACAAGGGGCTGAAGCCGAAGATCGCTTTCTGAGAAGTTTTCCGTTCCATCCCGATCTGACGGAAGTGCTTTACTCCAAATGGACGCAACTGGCCCGCTTTCAACGCACCCGCGGCGTGCTCCGGACGTTCGCGCTCGCTCTGCGCGAAGCCGGACAGTGGGACACCAGCCCGTTGATCGGCCCCGCCGTGTTCCTGTCGGCTCCCGGTAAAGACGGACTGTCCGAGGCGCTTCGCGAAATGGTGGCGGTAGCGGATACCGAGGAGTGGGAAGGCAAAAAGCAGGCATGGACCGGCATCTTGGACAACGAGTTTTCGCAGGCGCGACGGATTCAGATCGAGTCGGTCGGGCTGAAGAACCGCGAAATAGAGCAGGCCGTGGTGGCCACCTTCCTGCATTCCCAGCCGGTCGGCCAGAACGCTCGCACTCGGGATTTGACCGTGCTCTTGGGATCCGTGCGCCCGGACAAGATTGAACTGGAAAAGGGATTAAGCCGATGGTCGCAGTCCAGCTACTGGCTGGACGACCTCTACACGGCGATTCCCGAGGGGCATATTCCCGGCACATGGCGTTTGGGCAACCGCCCGAACCTGACCCAAATGCATGCGGTGGCCGCCAAGAACATCCCGGATGATACCGTACGTGCCCGCTTGCTGGACGATATCGGCAAGATAAAAGCGCTTACCGCCAACGCCTCGGCCGCCGGCGTCCGGGTGCACACGCTGCCGACCCGTCCGAAAGACATAGAAGACGACGGTTCCTTCCATTATGCCGTGCTCGGGCCGAACGCGGCTTCGGAGTCCGGCAAGCCAAGTTCGGAGGCCAGACGGTTCCTGGAGGAGACGACCGGAGCCGACCGGCCCCGCGTGTATCGGAATGCCATTCTCCTGCTTACGGCTTCCAGGGATGGTTTGGAGCTGGCCATGGCCCGGGTGCGGGATTACCTGGCATGGGAGGTGGTGCGCGAAGAGGTGAAGAAGCAGCAAAAGGACGGGAATGTGGACCCGGCACGGGCTCAGACCTTGCAGATCAACATCGACAAGGCCAAGGGCCGCATTCCGGAGGCCATCAAGCAGGCATACTGCATTGTGGTTTCCG
Source organism: uncultured Acidobacteriota bacterium (assembly GCA_903847975.1). Taxonomy (GTDB): domain Bacteria; phylum Acidobacteriota; class UBA6911; order CAINFC01; family CAINFC01; genus CAINFC01. The sequence goes on from CAINFC010000112.1 coordinate 1,665, forward strand.
TTTCGGAAAAAGACGAGGCGCAGGCGTTCAAGATCACCGTAACGGAAGAGCCGCACTTCCAGATCATCAAATCCGACAAGCGATCCCGGGTGCAGGATACGGCGATAACCGCGGAAGCCCTGCTCCCGGACGGCCCTTATAACCTTTGGCGCTCCGGCGAGGCGGCGAGGCGCGTCAAGGACCTGGCGGGCGCCTTTGCCCAACTTCCCCACTTGCCGAAGATGCTGAAAGCCGGCGCCATTCTGGATACCCTGACCGCCGGATGCGAAAAGGGAACCTTCGTCTTGCGCCTTACGAGGCCGGACGGAACCGCCCGAACCTGGTGGATGTCACGACCCGACGATAATGCGCTTCAGGACCCGGCGCTGGAACTGGTCCTCCCGGAGTCGGCGGAACTCTCCGACGTGTCGCCTGCCATTTTGGCCCCCAATCGACTACCAGGCTTGTGGCCCGGCCATGAGGTCACGATCAAAGCGGTGTACGACTATTTCAGCGGATCTACGATCGTTCCCGTAGATCGGGGCGGCTACCAGGAGCCGATGCAAATCCCGAAAAGCTCGCCGGAAGCGGTTGAAAAGGCGATCAGCACGGCTGTAGAAGACGGTTCCGTCTGGCTAATATCAGGCCCTGCCAGTATTTTAGGCGAGCCTATCCCAGCGGGTGTTTTGAGTTCTTCCGCCATGCTCTGTGCCCCACCTGCCCCCATGGCAGCCGCGGAGATCCTTCCGGAAAACCTCCAGGATGCCTGGAAAAGCGGAACGGCATCCGGACTGTCCATTGCCACCGCTTTATCCGTAAAAGTGGGAAAAACGCTTCCCTGGAAAACGATCAAGGATGTCATCTACGGTTCGGTACAGGCCCGCTTTCTGCAAGTAGCGGAGGATTCGGTTCCATGGCCTTGCGATTTTCCATCGGCGCAGTTTGTGAAATTCAAGGTTCCTGCGCTAAAGTCAAAAGGCGGAACGGGCGGCGGAACGACAGGTACCGGCGGTGGAGCATCCAGAGTATTTGTTGCCGCTGCCGACCTGGAACCATCTCAGATCCAGGACCTGGGCGACATCGTGCCCAAGCTCCTGGAAATCAAGAGCAAAAGCAACACCCCCATCCGCTTCCGCATCAGCATCGAAATGGGCGATGGCAAGATCGTCCCCTCCCCGGAAGTCGCCAAAAAAGTGAATGCCCTGCTAAAAGATATTAAAGACGGATTGGAGTTGAAACAGGAGTAAATTTCGGACCATGCTCATTTCCGGAAAAGCTTTTTAAAGACAGGCCCGGGAAGTCGCCGATCTCATCGGCAAGCCTGATTATTCCGCAGACGGGCTCGACATCGCCCTATTCGGGCGGGTGGTGGCCCAGGCTACTTCCATGAACGTCGAAGCAGCCTGTTCCTTCAGCCACTCGATTTCCACGCATAAAGTTGTAAACGAAGTGGAATTTTTCACCGCCCTGGACGACCATCCGGAGGCGCCGTTCGGCTCCGCACACATGGGCAGCCTGGGATTCAATTCCGCCACTTACTACCGCTACATCTGCCTGGATCTCGGACAGCTCTATCAAACGCTGGCCGGTCAGGGAATGCTGGGGGCTGTGGATGCTTTCGCTAAAGCGCTTTACCTGGCGGTCCCCGCGGCAATGGCTTTTCCCACCGCCTGCCGGTACCGTTCCTGGCCGGAGATCAGGTAGGCGGTGTAGACGGCATGGAACATGTAGCCCCAGCAGTGGGCGTGGCGCGCATCGAGCACCTGCCCGGTGGCCGGATCGATACGGCTGACCCAGACTCCGTCCGGGTTGCGCCCCACTTCCAGGAGCCGGTCGATCATCCGCAGGATGGCGTCCGGTATAGCCGGGCTTTTTCCGGGCGCTTCTCCCCGGCCAGCAGCACCGCCTCGGAGAGCCCGCCGACGATCTCGCTGCCGTGGTCGGCCAGCACGAAAACCGGCCTGCTCGCCCGGCGTGCGGAAAAGTCCCACTGGTCGGCCGGGATAAATCCCGTCGAGGGCAGCGTGTCCAGCAGGTAGAAGTCGGCCAGCCGCAAAGCGGCGTTCAGAAAATCCTCGCGCCCTGTCATCCAGGCCAGCCGCGACCGGACCTGCAGCATATTGCCGTTGACTTCGGAGCTGCGCGCCGGCAGGCGGCCGCGCGGCATGTCGTAGGGCGCCTCACGCAGGATGTCCGCGGCGATGCCCGTCAGACGATGCAGCCAGGGCGTGTCGCCCAGCAGTTCGACCAGCGGCAGGAGGCCGTCCTTGGCGTACTCGCTCGAGCCGAACAGGATCGCTTCGCGGTCGGGGGTCGCATGAATAAAGCCTTTCCCCCCGGGCTGCAGGTTGTCGGACAGATTCCCCAGGCGGCGCGTCAGCAGGTATTCCTGGCGCAGCAGGCGCGGCATGTCCTGCTCCCATAGCGCCGGGGCCGTGTAGCGCGCGCAGATCGCCAGGAAGGGATAGAGGTCGGCGGCCGAATCCCGCACCACCCAGTTGGGGTCCCGGCCGGTGCGCGGCAGCAGCCCGGTGACCGGATCGGTGCGCTTCATCCAGGCATGCATCACGCGCTCCGCCTGCCGCAGGGCGGCGGAAGCCTGGCGGGCGTGGCGTTCCTCCGGCAGGGGCGGGTCGGCGGTCGGCGGCAGGCCGAACAGCGGGATCAGGAAAACGGCTCTCATGAGGTTTCTCCTTTTCTATGCGGGAAGATGTGCTGAAAGCGGGGAAGGTCGACACGGCGGCCCCGGAACAGGATGCCCTCCATTTCCAGCCGCAGCCTCTGCTCCCGGCCGGAAGCGCCCTGGAGCCGGATGCGCCCGCCCGCGCCAAGGACCCGCTGCCAGGGCAGCGCGTCTCCTTCCCGGTGCAGGAGGAAGGCCACGCGGCGGGCACCGGCCGGACAGCCCGCCGCCGCAGCCACCTGGCCGTAGGTGGCTACCTTTCCCCGGGGAATGGAGCGGATGGCGCGCCGGATGGCGGCAGTGCGCTCCTGCGAAAAGTCCGATCGTTTCTGCATACCCGTATGTTCCGTTGGCTGCCTCGCCCGGCGGAGGGGCAGGATCTGCCTGCGCCGCACTGCTACTGTAACGGAGATAAAACCGGAAATCAAGCCAGGCCCGGCTGCCGTGCAGAACCGCGGTCCGGCGGGGTTTTCGTGATACACTCCCTGTGTCGCTAATGAGTCGCAGCACAAACCGTTCCACCCGGAGTGATTCGATGCTAAAAAACCTGTCGACGGCCCTTTGCGGTCTGTTTCTTCTTCTCCCTTCTTTGGCCCAGGAGACGGCTACGGTTCGCCCGCGGGAGATCGAGGACGTGCTGGTCAATCCGGGCATGGGTTTCATGACTTTTCAGCGCTTCAACGGGGATGCGCTCAATGCCGGAACCGGCTGGACCGAAGGGTATCCCATCGAGTACCAGGAATTTCGCGGATCGCTGGAAAGACCGGACCATCCGCTCACCTCCATCGCCTATTTTCGGATCTACTGGAAATTTATCGAGCCGGAAAAGGAGAAATACAACTGGTCGCTGATCGACAACGCGCTGCGGGTCGCCCGCTCCCGCCGTCAGAGCCTGTGGCTGCGCGTGGCCCCCTACGGCACCACCGATAAAAACGACGTGCCCGACTGGTACCGCTCCATGATGGGGCCGGAAAGCGACCGGCTGCCGGTCAAAAAGTGGCGGACCGATCCGGAAGATCCGCGCTATGTGCGCCATTTCGGGGGGATGATCCGGGCCCTGGGGCAGCGCTACGACGGCCATCCCGACCTGGAAGGCGTGGACCTGGCTATGGTCGGGGCCTGGGGCGAAGGAGAGGGCTCGTCGCTGCTCCGCCAGGCGACGCGGGAAGCGCTGGTCGACTGCTACCTGGACTCCTTCCCGGGCACGCCGCTGGTCATGCTGCTGACGGACGAAAAGACCAACCGCTACGGGCTGTCGCGCCGGGCAGTCGGCTGGAGGGTGGACTGCCTGGGAGACATGGGCGGATTCAGCCCGACCTGGTCGCACATGCACGACCTGTACCCGCAGTCGATCATTCGCAACGGAATGGGCGATGCATGGCAGAAAGCCCCGGTGGCCTTCGAGGTCTGCTGGGTGATGCAGCACTGGAAGGACAAAGGCTGGGACCCGGACTACATCATCGGGCAGTCCCTCAAGTGGCACATTTCCACGTTCAACGCCAAGTCCTCGGCCGTGCCCGAGGAATGGCGGCCCCGGGTGCAGGAGTGGCTGAAGCGCATGGGATACCGTTTCGTTTTGCGGAAATTCACCTACCCGCGCGCGGTGCATGCCCCGGGGACCATGGAGATCACCTCCTGGTGGGAAAACAAGGGGGTGGCCCCCTGCTACCGCCGTTATCCGCTGGCGCTGCGGCTGGTCGGCGAAAAGGGCGACCAGGTGATCCGCACCGCTGCGGACATAACCGCCTGGCTGCCGGGAGACAACCTCTTCGATCAGCGCCTGCCGATTCCCGCCGGCCTGCCGCCGGGGGAGTATGCCTTGAAGCTAGCCCTGCTCGACACCGCCGCCGCCGCGCCCCGCGTAAACCTGGCCATTGCCGGAAAGGATGCAGAGGGCTGGTACGACCTGGGCCGGATCCGGGTTTTGCCCTGACGGACGCAATCTGGAAAGCAAAAGACGCCCGCTTTTATTTTTCTACGGCAAAATCGAATCAAGATGAAGGATCGACAGACCGGAAATGTTTTCATCCAGGGGATAGGTTTCCGATCCGGGATGGACTATATAAAGATGCTCCAACTGGAGAGTCTTTATTGCTTCCCGCATGGAGCGGGTAATACCGGGTGTTTCGCTAAACTTGAACTCCACCCCGATTCGGTTCCCCTGATGGATTAGAAATAAATCCAGCTCCGCTCCTGATTGTGTGGCCCAGAAAAAGGCGTTTTGATCCCCCGTCAGACGCAGCACCTGCTCCAAGGCGAATCCCTCCCAGGATGCACCCACCTTCGGATGACCCAGAAGTGCATCCCGGTTGGGAATCTGAAGAAGGGCATGAAGCAAGCCGGAATCCCGGATATAAAGCTTGGGACTCTTTACCTGGCGCTTGCCGATATTTTCGCGCCAGGGTGGCAGCTGTCGCATCAAAAAGGCACCGGAAAGTACATCGGTGTGCCGTTTCACGGTCATGTACGATTCGGCCAGTGCGCGCCCCAGTTCCGAGGCGTTGAAAAGCTGGGCATGGTAATGGGCCTGCATCTGCCAGAGCCGGTGAAGGGCCAGGGGAAGGATGTTAATCCCCATCCCGCGGAGATCCCGTTCCAGGAAGGTCCTGATAAAATTATCCTGCCATGCGCGAGCGTCTGCATCGGAGCCGGCCAGAAAGGCAGGGGGGAATCCCCCACGCCACCACAGGGATTTCCAGAACTCCGGTAGCGTCTCCGAAAGGTCGAAGCCGCTCATGAAAACAAACTCCACTCTGCCGGCCAACGATTCCGAGCAGCCCCGGATGATGTCCGGCGAAGCGCTCCCCAGGATCAGAAACCGCGCAGGCAGGGGATCCCGATCGGCCAGAACGCGAAGATCAGCGAAAAGCTCCGGCTGCCGCTGAATCTCATCCAGAATGACATACCCTTTTAAATCCCCAAGAACCATCATGGGATTGGCGAGTTTATGCAGATCAATCCGGTTCTCCAGGTCAAAAAAGGTCGCCGGGGTCAAGGATTGGGCTATGATACGGGCCATTGTGGTCTTCCCGCACTGTCTGGGTCCCAGAAGAGCCACTACCCGGCTTCGTTCCAGAGCGACATGGATGCGCTGTTCTACTTGCTTCCTTTTGATCATCTATATTGCATATTACACATTTGTTGTGTATAATGCAATCATGTTTGTTTAATCGTGGGTGCAGATAGTATGGATGATGGGATGGCCGTAAATAACGAAATAGAGGATCCACGCTTTTCTTTTGGAGAAATTGGCTGTCCTTATTTGCTGGAAACCCTTTCG
>CAINFC010000113.1 GCA_903847975.1 uncultured Acidobacteriota bacterium
AAAAAACTCTGGCACACGCGATACCCCTCGGCAATAGCCACAGAGGTCATCCAGATGTCGATCCCATAGCGGGCCACATCCGTTTCCCAGTCCTGGCGGGCAAGATACCGGTTTATCAGACGCGAGGAGAGACCGAAATCGCCGCCAATGGGTTGCCTGACCTGCAGGCCGTACAGAGCGCGAGTCAAGGGATAAACAATGCTGTTGGTTATGGTTCCATCGTACTTGTGCCGGTGATAATAGGGCGCTACAAAGTCATAATGTGCGTGCAAAACTGGACGAATCAGTAAATCGATCCATTCCGGAGTAATGGAACGGAGATCGGAGTCGACGACGGCGCATGCTTTGGCCTGAAGCTGGCTGGCGATCTGGAAAATCATGCGGAAAGCGCTTCCCTTACCAGGTATGCCGTGATAAGGGAAAGATAGTTTATGTACCGGGTGGAGAGGAGTAGAAAGCATCCACAAGCTCGAATCGTCCAATTGGGCGGACAGTACTTCTTCTCTGGTCCGGTCGGTGGATCCTCCATCGGAGTTGATGATGATCCCTTTGTACTGGGAGTAATACTTGTTAAGGCCTGCCTGTGCGGCCCGAACCACATGTGCAATGGTTCGGGCGTTGTTGTAGCTCGGGATCCCAATTACAATATCCGCCCGGGAAAGAGAATGGATCTCTCTGGCGATTTCCGGCATTAATAACGGTTGCGTCACGCCGATAACCTCAGCTGCGATTCGGATGCGGGCCGGGGAAGCGTAATGGCATCATCCTGTGCCACGGCTGCTTTGAGGAGCTCGAAGAAATTGGGAATAGCCGATAGCACCCGGTTCCAGTTCGGTATCGAAGGCATGCTGTCCACAGGCCGCATGAAGTCGTTGGCTGCAGAACTGAGGCTCCTTGCAAAAACCTCGATGGCCAACTCTTCATTGTGGCGGTCAAACGGGAGATCGTTCAGGATGGCATCGGCGTAATACCGTGAAATAGCGTCTTCCGCCGAGCGAACATAACGGATCATCAGGCTCCGGAAATGGTCCGACGAAAAAACCACTCCTTCCGAGGCTAACGTCCGAAAAAGGGACCGGGCCACATCATAGGTCATTCGCTGCAGACCCCGGGAGGCGTCATTTTCCGATAGCTGTTGGTGCTTGTGGTCATAGCGATCGGCAACATCTACCTGGCAGATGCGCGCCAAAGAGCAATTCCGGTATACTTCGGCCAGAACCCCCACCTCCAGACCCCAGTCGGCCGGTATGCGAATGGTACGGGCCAAATAGGAATTCAGGGCGAATTCTCCCGCCAGTACGTATCGGAAGCTGTCCAGGAATCGAAGAAAAGGGGTTTCCGGAGTCAGGTCCTGCATGGCCCGAACGAGGGGCGTGACAAAAAGCCGAGTGACCCGGCCGTTCATCTGGTTGCTGATGCGGGCATAGTAACCCTTGCAGAACCAGAACCCCAGATTACGGTTGACAACCGGGTAGCAGAGGCGCGTCAGCAGTTCGGTATCGTAATGAAGAATA
>CAINFC010000114.1 GCA_903847975.1 uncultured Acidobacteriota bacterium
CTCTGAACAAAGACTTTTTACGAGATTGTCCGGAAGCAAAAGCACCTCAAAACAAACTCACAATCGAAAACCGTTTAGAGTACAGCCTTCAGGCTGCGTGGTGCAAGCAGATTTCCGCTTGTGCTCCGCAAGCTAAAGCTTGTACTCTGAACAAAGACTTTTTACGAGATTGTCCGGAAGGATGCCCCCGTAAAAAGTCAGCGTGTTTTGGAGACAGGTCTTTCCTCTTTTCTTCCCGCTCTTCCTTTCTTCCTGTGAGCCCGATCTTTTCACAGGAAGACGGGAGGATCAGGATGGACGGGGGCTTCGGTCCGGATTCCGGGCGAGGAACTTCTGAATCGCACCCTTCAAATCCTTCAGCTGGACCGGCTTGCTGAGGTAGCCGTCCGCTCCGGCCTCCAGACAGCGCTCCCGGTCGCCGGTCATGGCCAGCGCCGTTACCGCGATGATCGGGATGGAAGCAATCGCAGAATCCCTGTGCCGGCGGATATGACCCATGGCTTCCAGTCCGTCCATGCCGGGCATCTGAATGTCCATCAGGATCAGGTCGGGGCACAGGTTTTCGATTTTTTCCAGAAGCTCCCGGCCCCCTTCGACCTTGTCCACCAGGTAATGCTGCGATTCCAGGTACTCGGCCAGCATCCGCAGCAGGCGCGGATTGTCGTCCACAATCAGAATCCTCCTCCGGCAGGGCTCTTCCTCGGAGGCGGGAACCTCCTCCGGTTCCGCAGCCGGCGGAGCCGCCGCCGGAAGGTCGGATGCCGGAGGGGAATACGGGAGCAACACCGTGAAGCGGCTGCCTTCGCCCCAGGCACTCTCCACGGCCACCGTTCCGCCGTGCAGCTCGGTCAGGCGCCGTACCAGGGAAAGGCCCAGGCCGGTTCCGGTAAATTCGCGGGAAAGACTGCTGTCGATCTGCATGAAAGGCTGGAAAAGCCGGCCGATGTTTTCCTGCCGGATGCCGATGCCCTTATCCCACACCGTTAGCCGGACTTCCCTTCCGCCGGCGTCCGCCTGCACCTCGAGCCCCAGCTCCCCTCCGGCGGGCGTGAACTTGGCGGCGTTGCTAAGGAGGTTGACCAGAATCTGCCGGCAGCGCCGCGCGTCGCCCTGCAGCACAACGGGCCGGACAGGAAAGGAATAACGGACCTGCTGGCCCTTCTGCTGCACCAGGCCGCTGACCAGGTCCAGGCTGGCCTCGCAGATTTCATTGAGATCGAACGGGGCGCGATCCAGCTCCAGCCTGCCGGCTTCGATCTTGGCCAGATCCAGTATGTCGTTGATCAGGGCCAGCAGGTGTTTGCCGCTGCTCCAGATATCCTGAATCGGTTCCTTGTGGCGGTCGCTCACCGCCCCGAATACCCCGGCGTTCAGCGCTTCCGACAGGCCGAGGATGGCGGTCAGGGGCGACCGCAGCTCATGGCTCATGCCGGCCAGAAACTCATCCTTGAACCGCATGGCTTTCTCCAGGGCGATATTGGCGACGCTCAGCTGTTCGTTGCTCTCCCGGAGCGCCTCTTCGGCTTTCTTCCTCTCCGTATTGTCCGTCAGGCTGCAGCGGCTCATGATCACGTTTCCGCGGCTGTCCCGGACGAACCGGGACTTGCCGATGACCGGGAAGCGGGTGCCGTCTTTCCTCAGCATCCAGCAGTCGGGATCAGGCACACTGCCATTCTGGCGGGCGGAGGAGAGGTTCGCTTGAAACAGGGCACGGCTTTCCGGCGCCAGAAAGTCGCCAAAAGAGCGCCCGATCATCTCCTCGCAGGAATAACCCAGCCATTCCGCCTCGGTGCGGTTGACCAGCACCACTCTTCCGTCGGTGTCCAGCGAGTGGTACCCGCTCGGGGCGTTATCGTAAAGGTCCCGGATCTCCGCGGTGCGCTCCTTCACCCGCTGCTCAAGCTCCCGGGAAAGAGTGCGGTACTGTTCCTCGCTCTGCCGCAGAGCCGCCTGGCTGCGGTGACGCTCGATGGCATAGCGGATGGTCCGGGCAGCCATTTCGAAGCCGCTCAGGCTCTTCACCAGGTAGTCCTGCGCTCCGACCCGGACGGCGTTGACCGCCTCCCGTTCGTCGTCGTTTCCGCTGAAGATGACCATTGGCGTATCAGGGAACCGAGGGTGCAGAGAGAGGAATGTATCCGTCCCGGTGCTGTCCGGCAGATTCAGATCCACAAGCACGGCATCGAACTTCCCCGTTTCCAGCTGCCGGATGCCCTCATCCAGGAACTCCACGCAGGTTAGGTAAAAACGGGAGATCCGGTCCGACTCCAGTGCCTGGCGCAGCAGAAAGACATCGGCCGGATTGTCTTCGATCAGCAGGATTTTCAAATCCAGCAGGCTCTTCATGGCGCTTTCTTCGATGGCGGCAGCATTACGATTTCAAACCAGAAGTGGCGAATGGACTGTACGGCGGTCATGAAGCTTTCGAAACCGATCGGCTTGACCACGTAACAGTTGGCGTGGAGATGATACGACTCGACAATGTCCTTTTCCGTCTGGCTGGTGGTCAGGACCACCACGGGAATATGCCGGAGCGTATCGTCCGCTTTGATCTCCGCCAGGACCTCCAGGCCGCTTTTACGCGGCAGGTTCAGGTCCAGGAGGATCAGGTCGGGAGGAGGCGCCGATGCGAACCGTCCCCGCCGGTGGAGAAAGTCCAAAGCCTCCATGCCGTCTTCGGCGACATGGATGGTATTGAGCAGTTTGGATTCCAACAGCGCCTCGCGCAGGAGCAGCACGTCGGACGGACTGTCTTCCACCAGCAGGATTTCGACGCGTCTGGGGGAGTGATTACCCTCCATGGTGACCATGCCTCCTGGATAAAGTGAAATGGAAGGTCGATCCTCCCTCCGGCCCGGGCTCGACCCAGATCGAGCCCCCGTGGCGCTCGACAATTTTCCTGCACAAGGCCAGTCCGATCCCCGTCCCGGGATACCGGCGGCGGGTGTGAAGGCGCTGGAAAATCAGAAAAATCCGCTCGAAATACTGCGGCTCGATGCCGATGCCGTTGTCGGTGACCGAAAACTGCCAGCCGTCTTTCCGCTCCACGGCGGCGATATGGATGCGCGGCGGCTCCGAGCCGCGGAACTTGATGCTGTTGCCGATCAGGTTCTGAAAAAGACGGACCAGCTGGTCGTAATCGGCCGGTACGGTCGGCAGGTCCCCGGCAGTGACGCATGACTGGGTTTCCCGGATGGAGGCATCCAGGTTTTGCAGCGCGGCATCCAGGCAGATCCGGGTATCGACCGGCTCGATAGGGCGGTTGACCCGGTTGACCCGCGAATAGGCCAGCAGGCCCTCGATGAGGCTCTGCATGCGGGAGACGGCTTCGACCGCATAACGGATGTACTCTTCTGCCTTGTCATCCAGTTTTCCGCGGTATTGCCTTTCCAGCAGCTGGATCATGCCGGCCACGGTGCGCAGCGGCTCCTGCAGATCATGGGAGGCGACATACGCGTACTGCTCGAGATCGGTGTTGGAGCGGCGCAGCTCCTCCTCCGTTTTTATTCTGTCGGTGATGTCGATGTGGGAGCCGAGCATGCGCACAGCATGCCCCTCCCCATCCAGCAGAAGCGAGGCCTGAGCCAGGATCCAGCGGTAATGGCCGTTTCTGTGCCGGAAACGGAATTCGATGCGATAGTCGTCTCTCGGCCGCTCAACGAAATCCCGCACCGCCGCCAGGCAGCGCTCCACATCCTCCGGATGGACGCGGCTCTGCCACTCTGCAAAGTCGTGAGGGATCTCATGATCCTGGTAGCCGATCTGGGCCTTCCACTCCGGGGAAAAGTAAACCTGGTTGGTAAGCAGATCCCAGTCCCAAAGACCGACTTTCCCGGCCTGCACCAGATGGCGATACCGGGCCTCGCTTTCCCGGGCCTTCTGCTCCTGCTCTTTCCGGCCGGAAATATCCACGAAGGAGACCACCACACCATAAATGCCGCCCTCCCCGTCGGTGACCGGTTCGGCGTTGACCAGCAGCCAGCGAATAGGCCCGTCGTGACCGGGAATTCCCATCTCGCAGCCGCGCACCGGCTGACCGGTCCGCAGCACCACCAGCCCCGGCTGCTCCTCGAAAGGCATAGGCTGCCCGCCCGCCTTGAGGATTCCCGCCCGGGGATCAAGCCCGAGACCGGTCAGATCGTGAGGGGCCCGCCCGAGCAGCTTCTCGGCGGCGGCATTCATCCAATGAACCTGTCCTTCCCTGTTGACGAAAACCACACCTTCGGTGAGGCTGTCGAGAATGGCCGTATGCAGGGAAGCGTTCATGAGGTACCCATAAAAGAATTCAGGCGGTGATTTACCCTAAAAAAATTTTTGATCCGGGCATGGATATTATACTGAACCTGAAGGATGGAATCAAGCGAAGCCCCCCCCGCGGAAGCGGCTCCCGTGAATCCGCTTTTTTCCGTATTCCACGACAAAGGGGTGCGGGAATATGTGTATAATTCAACAACCCGTTATGACTGGAAAAATTGTGTATTGGAGAACCATGCTCATGAAAAAGATAGCCCTTGCTCAACCGAATATCAAAGCGCGCGGCCGGACCCTGGCGTTGCTGGCCGCAGCCATTCTGGCGCTTTCCTCCTTCGCCCTGGCGCAGGAGCGGCAGGTCGTCCAGCCGCGGGCCGGAGCGCCCGGCGCCTGGCGCATTATCGGCACCATGGAGGCCGGATTCCGCACCGATCACGACACCATCGTTGTGTCGGGCCCCTTCGACGATTTCCGCCGGCTCAAGTTCAAGGTAACCGGAGCCGGATTGAACCTCCAGAAGCTGGTGGTGACTTACGAAAACGGGACGCCGGACCATATCGACGTCCGCCACGATATCCCCGAGGGAGGGGAGAGCCGGGTGATCGACCTGATCGGCGCAGGCAAGCGCCGCATCCGCAAGATCGATTTCTGGTACGACACTAAAGGCTTGCTGAAGGGCCGGGCACACGTGACCGTGTTCGGCATGAAATGAGCTTCGAAGAACCAGGGAATTTACCCGATCGCATCCGGAGAGCCGAAGGCTCCCCCCAAGAGAAACAGGAAAAAAACAGCGGCTTTCCGCCGGGTATTGCGGCGGCCATTGCCGCCCCGCTGCTGGCTTCGGCGCTGCAGTGGGTTTTATGGGGCATTCTCCAGCCCTTTGCCTGGTTTCTCTATTTCCCGGCGGTCTGGCTGAGCGCCTTACTGGGCGGTACGGCCGGAGGTCTGGCAGCCACGCTGCTGTCCGGCGCGCTGTCCTTCTACCTTTTTATTCCGCCCTACCTAAGCTGGATCAAGGAGAGCGCTCACCCCCTGGGCTCATGGGTTTTTTTTATGCTCCTGGGGATCGCCTTCAGCCTGAGCCGGCCGCAATGGAAGGCGCCCGGCTCCGTCCTGCCCCGCAGCGCGCTTCCGCGCCGGCTGGCCGACCGGCTGCTGCTGCAGAATGAAAAGCTGTTCCGCTTTGTTTTCGAAAAAGCCTCCATCGGGATCGCGGTGCTCGACATGCGCACCGGTCAGTTTCGCCGGGTCAATGGAAGATTCTGTCAGATCCTCGGCCTCCCGGAAGAAAAGCTGGTGGAACGCACCTATCCGTCGGTCACCTTTTCCGAAGACCTGGGGGAGGATGCGGAAAAGCTGGAGCTGCTGCGCCACAACCGGATTCCCAATTTCCGAAAGGAAAAGCGCTTTCTGCGCCAAGACGGATCGACGGTCTGGACCACCGTGTTTTGCGTGCCCCTCTGGGAAAGCGAGGATCCGCCGCAATACTACCTGGCCATGGTCGACGATATTTCCGAGCGCAAGAAGCTGGAAAAGGCGCTCAAGATCTCCGAGGCCAAGCACCGCATGGTCGCGGATTATGCCTACGACTGGGAATTCTGGGTCGCTCCGAACGGACAGTTCGTCTACTCCTCGCCCTCCTGCCGGCGGATGACCGGGTACGATCCTTCCGATTTTCTCTCCAGGCCCGAGCTCCTGGACCTGCTCATCCATCCCGAGGACCGCATCCGTTTTCAGATCCACCGGCAGCTGGTCCACGAAAGGACGCTGCCCGAAGAAATCGAATTCCGTCTCCTCCGGCGTGACGGAAAGATGCGCTGGATTCATCACGTCTGCACACCGGTCTTCGACCAAGATGGGCAATATCAGGGGGTGCGGGGCAGCAACCGGGACATTACCGACCGGAAACTGGCCCAGGAAGCCATGCGGGGCAGCGTGGAAACCTATCGAAAGCTGTTTTCCGAGAGTTCCGCGGCGGGAGCGGTATTTGAAATCCTTTGCGACTCCTCGGGACAGGCCGCGGATTTCCTTGCCCTGGAAGTCAACAGCGCCTTTGAAACGATGGTCCGCCGGGAGAGTGGGGAAGCTTCCGGAGAAAAAGCCAGCGAGCGGCTTTCCCCGGAGGAGCTGCAGCAATGGCTCCGGATCTTCGGACCGGTGGCCCGGACCGGCCGGCCAGCCGATTTTGAAATCTTTTCCCCTTATTACCGGAAAAAACTTACGGGAGCAGCCTTCCGCCCGGAAGCGGGTAAAGTGGCAATAACCTTTTCCAGTCCGATGCCGCAAGGCGAGGTCGAAGCTGCGGAGAGCATCCCGGCCCGACCGGTGGAGCCGGACCACGGCAAGGCAAAGCCGCCGGATTTCCGTGAGGCCCTGGAAGCGAGTACCGAAGAATTTTCCCTTCGGAGCGGCATACGGACCGAGGTGCGCTGGCCGGCGCGCTTCCGCGCAACGATTTCCGAACCGCTCGGCGCCCTATTCCTGGACATCGCCCGGGCGGGTCTGGACGGAATTTTCCTTCCGGCCGGGGCCCGGAGCGTTCGCCTTGAGATCCGGCACAAAGCCAGGGGGGAGCAGCGGATCGTACTGGAACTGCACGGGGACGGCAGGAAGATTCCGACGAAATCAAAAGCGGCCCGCAAGCCCGGAGTCGCCGGCCACACCCCGGAATTGGCCTCCCTGGAGGAGCGCATCCGCCAGGCCGGCGGCGATTTTAAGCTCTCTTCGGGCCTGCAGGGCACGGTGCTCCGTGCTTCCCTGCCCGTTAGCGATGGCCGGTAAGACTTCGGTGATACAATTCCCCCTGGAGAGCGCAGAAATCACGAAAACGGAAACGAAATATCCAAAGGGGGGATGCCTTCGCAACAACTCCTTTTGCGGGGTCCTCCTGGGAAAGGAAAAAGCATGGTTCGCCCGATGCAATTTTGCCGACCGCACCTTGCGGTCCTGGTCTTAGTTCTGGCCGCGCTGCCCGGCGCGGCGGCCGCCGAGCAGAAGAAAAAAGAGGAAATGTCTTCTTCCACCCTGCCACAGTCGGCAGAATGGAAAAAACTGGCCGGCCTGGTCGGAGAGTGGAAAGGCACTATGGAGGAAGGGGGCAAGAAATACGAAGGTACCCTGGAGGTGCGGATGACCGCGGACGGCTCGGCGCTGATGCACTGGATGGACAAGGGAACCAGCCACGAGATGATCACCATGTTCCACCCGGACGGCCCGACCCTGCTGGCCACGCACTACTGCGCGGCCCACAACCAGCCGCGGTTGGCCCTGACAGGGGCTCCCGGGCCGGATCAGATCGCCTTTCATTTCAAGGACGGGACCAACATCGCTCCCGGCGGCGGACATATGCAGCACCTGGTAATCCGCTTCCTGGACGCCGACCGGCATGACGCCATCTGGACGTACCGCGACAAGGGCAAAGACATGCCGCCGGCCACCTTCCACTACACCCGGGTCAAATAGAATCCGATGAGCGGCCGACGGCAGGGCTGGTGGGCGGAAATTCCGGGGCGGTGTGCGGGCCTGGCCGCTCTCTGCCTGCTGGTCTCGTGCCTTACCGGACGCGCCGCTGCACCGCCCGCCCAGGGGCCCCGCGAGCTGACCATGGATGACGTCGTCCGGGGAAAAGTGGGGGTGCTCCTCGGCAGCGTCTACGACACCTATCTGAACCGCAAGTATCCGCAGGCCGAGGTGCTGCAGTATAAAAATGTTCCCGACATGATTCTGGCGGTGCTGCGCGGAAAAGCGGATGCCGGGTTCATCAACTGCCAGGCTTTTCCGGTTCTGCAGAAGGAGAACCCGCAGCTCACCGTGCTGGTGCGGGACGTGTTCCGCAACCCGGTGGGCGTCGGCTTTCCGCGCGAGCAATCCGGGCTGCGCCAGGAATTCAACCGATTCCTGGCCGGGATCCGGGCCGACGGCGTCTACCAGGACTGGTATAAGCGCTGGTTCGACGACGGCAACTACGAAATGCCGCCCATCGCCAACTCCAAAAGCCGGGGGCAGGTCCGGATCGGCATGGTCAGCGACAAGGGCCTGCCTTACACCATTCTACGGGAGGGCCGCCTGGTGGGCTCCGACGTGGAAATCGCCGAGCGCTTCGGCGCCTACCTGCAGAAGGAAGTGCTCTACACCGACCTGGAATTCGGCAGCCTGATCGCCTCCGCGGTCACCGGGAAGGTGGAGATGATCCTCAGCACCATCATGATCACCGAGGAGAGAAAAAAGCAGGTGGACTTTTCCGATCCCTACTTCGCGCTGAGCGCCTGCGTCATGGGCGTAAAAAGGGAACCGGAGGCCGCAGCGGCCCCGTCCTCCTTCCTGGGTTCGGTGGCCGAGCGCTTCGAGAGCAACATCCTTCGCGAAAAGCGCTACCTGCTGATCCTCGAGGGACTGGAGGTCACCGCGATCCTCTCCGTTTTCGCCGTTCTTCTGGGTACCGTACTGGGCGGCCTGATCTGCTGGATGCGCATGTCGAAAAGGAGCTGGCTGCAGTCGGCCGCCTCCATCTATATTTCCGTGGTGCGCGGAATTCCGGTCCTGGTGCTGCTGATGATCTTCTTTTATGTGGTGTTCGGCCGGTTCCAGGCAGACCCGGTGCTGGTGGCGGTGCTGGCTTTCGGCATCAATTTTGCCGCCTATGCCTCGGAAATGTTCCGGACTTCGATCGAAAGCATCGACCGCGGCCAGACCGAGGCGGGCATCGCCGGCGGATTTACCCGGATGCAGACCTTTCTTTATATTGTGGCCCCCCAGGCCGCCCGCCGCGCCTTGCCGGTCTATCAGGGCGAGGTGATCACCCTGGTCAAGATGACCTCCATCGTCGGCTATATCGCCGTGCAGGATCTGACCAAGGCCGGCGACATCATCCGCAGCCGCACGTTCGATCCGTTTTTTCCGCTGCTGCTGACCGCCGTGCTCTATTTCTGCCTCTCCGGCCTGATGCTCTACCTCCTGGATGCCGCGGCCCGGCGCGCCTTTTCCCCACGGCGCAGGTCGTAGGTTTTCCTTCCCGAAGCCTCCCGCACGAAAGACGGGCCGGCTGCGGCCTTTACGGCAAAGCGATCACCCAGGGCCTTCCGTCGGCCTTTTTCAGGCCCAGCGTTCCTTCGGACGGCTGACCCTCCGGAGCCGCCAGGATCGTATCGCACCGGTAATCCCCGCCGGAGGCCAGGTAGGGCAAAAGAAGCCGGGTCGCCTTCGGTGCGGGTTCCGCGGCCAGAGCGCTCATGACAAAATCGCCGTTGGGGTTGAGATAGCCGTCGAGGCCGAGCACGGCCACCGGCACGTCCGAGCGGATATGCAGAAGGCCTTCGCAGGATAATGGCCCGACGCCCAGCCACTCTTCGAGAAAGCGGGCCCGCTGCTCGAACGGGGCCAGCTCCGCCGCCTGCGGGCCGGCCAGGATCATCCCGGTCCGGTCGTACAGGGTAAGCTGAAGCCTGGCAGGAACGGTTCCCGGATTGGCCACTGCCATTCCGGGAACCTGCCTGGTGCCGTCCTGCTCCCCCTGCCGCACCGGGATCCAGGCCCCGAGCCGTGCCGCCGTACAGGGCACCCCCGCTTCCGTGCGCGCACCGCCCGGTTGCCGGAAAGAAAAAACCCCGCTGCCGGATACGGCCGCCGACCCGCCGGCAGGAGAAAGAACCGCGAACCCGGTTCTTACTGCGAGCCCGTCCCCCCTGGAAACCAACCGCTCCAGAGCATAGCCCGCCAATCGATAGGGACGGGCCTCGCGGGTCTCTCCGTTCCAGGCCAGAGACAGCGGATGGCCGAGGCTGTCGTAAAATCGAACCGTTCCTTCGATGGGGGCGGCGGTCCGGTTGATCAGCCACAGCTCCGTCCAGTACCCGCCTCCATCGGCCAGGTGGGGCAAAATCAGCGGCTCCTGGTCCGCAGCGGCTTCCGGATCGAGGAGCGGCATGGTCGTCATGGTGAATTCCCCGCGTTCGTCCCACCCGCCGCGAAGCGTCAGGCAGCCGATCTCCGCGCTGCTCTGCACTTCCAGCAGGCCGAGGAAGTCGCCGGGCAGGCCGGCAAACCAGTCATCCAGGAAGCGCGCGCGCTGCTCCCCGGGCGCCAGCTGCAGGGCAACTGCGGCCGGCTTTTCCAGGACCGCCCCGTCGGCATGGCGCAGCTGCAGGCGGATCCCGGCCGGGGACGCACCCGGATTAGTCAACGCCAGGCCGGTGCGGCTCCGGGAAGAAACCTCCGCCGGCAGCAGGGCCCTCCGCAGCGGCGGCGCCGCGGCCACCGCTGCGGCGGAAACCACTCCGGCCGAAGGAGTATGGCCGGGGACGGAGCGAAACACCGCCATACCCAGGAGCGCAACTCCCTGGCGCAGCGTCAGTGAGGCATACCCGGTCTGCAGGCCCGCTTCCCAGGGGTCCAGTGCGATGGAACGGGAGGACGGGCCCTGCAGCCGGAAGGAGACGGAATCGCTCCAGGGAGCCCAGTGCGATTCCAGGAGAAGTACGGCATCCGCGCAGACCCGCGACTCCTCCGACGGGTTCGCATTCCGGAGGGTCACCGCATCCAGAGGCTGCCCGGCCTGCAGGTACAAAAATCCCAGAGGCTGCCAGCGCTCACTCCCGGAGCTCTGCTGGTCGATAGTCCGGAGAGCGCTTCGCCCCAGGTGATCCTGCAAGGCATAGGCCGCCTGTCCCGGCGTGCCGGGCTGCGGAGTCGTAAAGGCGGAGGCATGGTACCACCCCGTCCTGGGTGCCGTCAGGCGATAGACCATGCGGGCCGGAACTCCGCCCCCGGCACAGACCCGGTTCCCCTGCCAGCCGCCGGCCGCCGCCTGCCAGCTCCCCTCCGGCAGGGCCTCCGGGCTGTTTTCTTCCGCCAGAATCCGGTTCCTCTTCCATCCCGCCGGGCGGTCAGGGACCTCGGCGGGTTCGGCGAAAGGGCCCTCCCGCAGGGCGCTCAGCAGGTCCCGGCTCCGCAGGCTTTCGGCGTACCAGAGGACCAAGCCCCGCAGTCCCGCCTGGCGGGTTTCCTGGATCATCGACAGAAAATCTTCGCGGGCGGGATTGACCGAATCGATGCCCGGGAAGAGCTGCCATCGATTGCCCACCGCGGCCATCTGCCTCTGCAGCTCGCTCCGGTAGTCGGATGCAGTTCTCCGGTAAATCTGCGGCGCCGCCAGGTCCAGGGAACCGTCACGCAGCCAGGCCGGATAATCCTGCAGGAAATTGACATAGCCGTACGGGGTGGTGACCGGCGCATTGCTGACGGAGAGCTCCGGACGCAGCGCCTTGACGGCGCGGTACAGGTCGCCCACCCAGAGGCTCAGCCGGTCGGCGCGCCAGCGCATCCAGTCGGCCTGGTTGGGATCGGCGGGGGGCTCCTGCCCGCCCTTTTCCTTTTTATAGACCTGACGGGTGGTTTCGTCATACCCGCAGTCGGTCTGGGGATAACGGGCCCGGTCGAACTCGATGCCGTCTATGTCGTAACCCTGAACCACCTCGCGCACCAGATCGAGAAGCAGCTTGCGCGGGCCGGGATGGACATGAGCCATCCAGAAGAAATTCAGGCTGCCGCTGGCAAACAGGTCCGCTCCGCTGCGGCTTTTGGCCAGCCAATCAGGGTGGGCATCGAAGAGCGGGCCCTTGCCGGAGCGCCCGGGGTAGTACTGGTCCCATCCGCCGCAGAACCCGTACTCGAACCAGGCCTCCACCAGCAGCCCGGCGCGGTGTCCCTCCAGCACCGCTTCCGCCAGGACATCGCGGGAACCGTAGCCGGGATCGCTGAGGATGCCGGTTTCCTGCTGAAAAACCCGGCTTTTCCAAAGCGGATAGCCGCGGCTCCAGCAGTTGACATAGACCGTATTAAAGCGGGCGGCGGCCAGGAGGTCCATGGCCTGGGCCAGCTGTTCCCGGCTGCTCAGGGAATCCCTCGCCAGCCAGGTTCCGCGCAGTTCGTCGCCCGCGGCCGGGCAGGGCAGCACCATCCCCAGCCCCAGGATCCAGCGGGCCGCGCTTCGCGCCAGGCATGCGCACAGGCGCTTCATGGTTTTCTTATGCTCCGTTTCATATAGGAGAGGCCCCCTAACCGTGCGGCACCCGGCCCGCTTCGAACATATCCGAGATAAATTTAAAATTCAAGCTTTTGACAAGAGGCGGGGATCTCTGCTAAAAAACATAGCAGGGGCAACAGACTGCCGCTTTTTACCCGACAAAGAGTGCGGACCCAATGGAGGATGCCATGCCGTCAAAACCGTTTATCAGCCTCGGAATCGCTTTGTTCTTATGCTGCCTGGCCGTCGAGGCCCAGACCTTTACCGGAACGATCACCGGAACGGTTTTCGATCCGGGAGGCGCGGTCATCCCCGGAGCCACTGTGGCGGTGACCGACACCCATACCGGCCTGTCCCGATCCGCGGTGACCGACGGAGAGGGAAATTACCTGGTTCCCCTGCTGCAGCCCAGCCTGTACCAGGTCAGCGCCGAGCAGCCCGGGTTTCAGAAGATGACCCAGGAGGGAGTCCGGCTGGAGGTCAACCAGACCGCGGAGGTCAACCTTACCCTGGCCCTGGCCGGCAGCAGCGCCACGGTGGTGGTTTCCGCCGGGGCCTCGGCGCTGCTCAACACCGAGCAGTCCTCCATCGACCAGACCATCGAGCAGAAATTTATCGAAGACCTTCCCCTGGTCGATCAGAATATTTTCCAGTTCGTGCAGATCGCCCCCGGGGTGGTCTCGGCCAATCCCGGGAATCCGGCCCCCATCGGGGACATCGGCAACCGCAATTTCTTCGATTCCAACTTCTCCATCAACGGCGGCAAGGGGAGCACCAACGACGTGCTGCTGGACGGCGTGGCCAACGTCATCGGCGATTTCAACGGCGTGGGAACGGTCCCCCCGGTGAGCTCCGTGCAGGAGTTCAAGGTGCAAAGCGGAGCCTACTCCGCCGAATTCGGCCGCTCCGGAGGAGGCAACATCAATATCGTGACCAAGTCCGGCGGGAAGAAGCTCCACGGAACCCTTTTCGAGTACCTGCAGAACAGCGAGCTGAACGCCAACGGGTGGCAGCGGAACCGCGTCCCGGCCACCGCCCGGCGGATCAGCAACCGCCGCAATCACTTCGGCGGCTCCCTGAGCGGGCCGCTGCGCATTCCCCGGCTGCTGACCGGGAACAGCACCTTTTTCTATTTCGACTATGAAGGCCGGCGGAACCGCGATCCCTACAGCGGCTTTTTCACGGTGCCCACCGCCCGGCAGAAACAGGGCGATTTTTCCGAAACCCGCAATTTCCAGGGTAACCCGATCACCATCTACAACCCCTGGACCACGCGGGTCGATCCGGCGGCTCCCGCGCGGTACCTGCGCGATCCCTTCCCCAACAACCGCATCGACTGCCAGGCGGTCAATCCGGCCACCGGCAAGCGGTTCTGCGATCCGGTGGCCCTGGCTGCCATCCGGTATTATCCCGAGCCCAACCTGCCGGGGGACATTTCCGGCCTGAACAACTTTATCGCTTCCGGCAACAACCGGCTGGACAAGAATCTCTACTCCATCCGCATCGACCACACCCTTTCCCAGCAGCAGAACGTCTTTTTCCGCTACACCACCGAAAGGCGCACGGACGAGCAGGTCAATCCGTTTCAGAACGCGGCCTCCTCGGGGCGGATCATCCGGGACAAGTTCACCAACGCCGCCCTGAACCACGTCCTCACCTTCCGCACCGGCTGGATCAACAACTTCCGACTGGGCTACACCCGCAGCCATGCCAACCAGATCCCCTTCGGCACCGGCTTCGACCCCACCGACCTCGGACTGCCCTCCTATCTGCGGGAAAACGCCGCCGTCCTGCAGTTTCCCACCTTCGGCGTCAGCGGCAATATCGCCTTTTCGGCGCTGGGCTCCCGGGGCTACAACAACCAGCCGCGCGATACCATCACCGTGGCCGACAGCGTGGTCCGCGTCCGGGGCAGGCACACGATCAAGCCGGGGTTCGAATACCGCCTGATCCGCTTCTTTCCCTTCCAGGTTTTCGACACCACCGGCAACTACAGCTTCGGGTCCAACTACACCCAGGGGCCCAATCCGGACATAGGGTCCAACTCCGCCGGGCTGGGATTCGCCTCCTTCCTGCTGGGGGCCGGCACCAGCGCCACCTACGAGTACGGCACCGCGGTCACCATTTACCATCACTACCTGGCCGGCTACCTGCAGGACGACTGGCGGATCAGCCGCAGCCTGACGCTGAACCTGGGAGTGCGTTGGGACCTGGAAACCGGAACCGCCGAATCGCACGGGCGCCTGACCACTTTTGATTTCGGCGCTCCTTCCCCGCTGGCCGGCAAGGTCGCCGGCTATGCGGATCTGCGCGGGCTGCTGCGCTTCACCGAGCCGGGAGAGGCGGAGTGGCAGGCCGACCGCCGGCGGCTGGCCCCGCGCGTCGGGCTGGCCTACCGCTGGGGCCAGAAAATGACTGTCCGAGCGGGTTACGGTCTTTTCTTTCTGCCGGCCTCCGTGGAAAACCTGGGCTCGGTGGGCTTCAACTACACGGTGAGCTCCACCCAGCCGGATCCGCGCATCCCGCAGACCCTGCTCAACAACCCCTTCCCCACCGGCATTCCGGCCATCATCGGCAAATCCCAGGGCGCCTCTTCCCTCCTGGGGCAGAGCCTGACCGCGGTTCCCGGAAGGATCGACAGCTCCTACAACCAGCTGTGGAACCTGGCGCTGCAGCGGCAGATCGGCAAGGACTGGCTGGCCGAAGCGGCCTATGTCGGCAGCCGCGGCGTGCACCTGCCGATGAACAACTACAACCTCAACCAGCTGCCGCTCCGCACCCAGGCGCTGGGCAACACCGCCCTCAACCAGCGCATCTCCAATCCTTTCTACGGGTGGATCACCGACAAGCTGTCCACCCTGAGCCAGACGACGGTCGTTCGCTCCCAGCTGCTCAAGCCCTACCCGCAGTACATCAGCCTCAACCTTTCGCGGCCGCTGGCCAACTGGGGGGTCAGCAGCTACCACTCCCTGCAGCTGAAGCTCCAGAAGCGGTTTTCCGGCGGCGTTTCCCTGCTGACCCATTACACCTGGTCCAAATCGCTGGATACCGGCGGAACGGGCAGCGGGATCGCCTTCTACGATGCCACCCCGGTGCAGGACCTCTATAACCTGCGCGACCAGCGCTCCCTTTCCACCCAGGACGTCCCGCGCCGCGCGGTTTTCAGCGGCACCTTCGAGCTGCCTTTCGGAAAGGGGAAGCGGTTCGGAGCCGGCTGGGCGCCCCTGCTCCAGGGCCTGCTCGGCGGGTGGCAGGCCAACGGCGTTCTGACCTGGCAGAGCGGGACGCCGCTCTCGATCACCTCGACCAACCGGCTGGCTATCGGCAACGCCGTGGCCCGGGCCAGCCAGGCTTCCGGGATAAATCCGGCCTACGGCCGGAAGACCGCGCGGGACAACGTCCGCGCCGGAGGCAACTGGTTCGACACCGCGGCCTTTTACAATCCCAACGACGTGCTCCCCGCGCCGCCGCCGGGGGAGGATATCAGCAAGCAGTACATCCTGGGCAACACCGCGCGGACGCTGGGCTACGTGCGCCGGGACAGCTACCGCAACCTCGATTTCTCGCTCTTCAAGAGTTTCCGGATCACCGAGCAGATCCGCTTTCAGTTCCGCGCGGAATCGTTCAATTTGCTGAACGGTGTGGTTTTCGGAACCCCGGACACCAACACCAATTCCTCGCAGTTCGGGAAGATCATCACCCAGCTGAACCAGCCGCGGAAGATTCAGTTTTCCGCCCGCATCACCTTTTAGGCGGGGCGGGCCTAGCCGAATTCCCGCACCGCCTCGTAGAGCGCCAGCACGTTTTCGGTCGGAGTGTTGGCCTGCAGGTTGTGGCAGGGAGCCACAATGTATCCTCTGCCGCCGGCCAGCAGGCGGAGGTTGTCGCGCACTTCGGCGCGCACCTCCTCCGCGCGGCCGAAAGGCAGGGTCTGCTGGTTGTCGATGCCTCCGTGAAAGACCACCTGCGGGCCGAAGTCGCGGGCCAGCGCCTCGCGTTCCATCCCCCGGCACCGCCATTGGATGGGGTTGAGAAGGTCGATTCCGGTGGCCACCAGGTCCGGCAGAATTTTGCGGATGGCTCCGTCGTCGTGGTGAAAGACGAACTTTCCGCAGGAGTGCACCAGGTCGACGATCCGCTTCATCCGGGGCAGCAGCCGCTGGCGAATCGTCGCCGGGCTCAGCAGAAGCGACTGCTGGGTGCCGAGGTCCTCGGCCACATAGATCAGGTCCACCAGGTCGCCCGCCTCCGTCAGCACCCGGCGGATGAGCTCGTAGTCGAAGCGGAAGATCCGCTCCAGGACCGCCTCGGCCATTTCGGGACGCTGGACCATGTCCTCCATGGCCCGCTCCATGCCCCGCAGCCGGCAGTAAAGATAAAACGGCTCGGAGGAAGCTCCCAGGATCGGGTAGCCGGCCCATTTCTGCGCCTCCCGGCGCAATGCGGCGATATCGAAGTCGGCGGCATCGGGCCAGTCGAATGCCTCGATATCCGCTACGGTGCCGGCTTCCGCCAGGGGATGAAAGGCATCCTCCTGGTACTCGCCGAGGTTTTCGCCGTAGCCGATGGCCTGGGTTTCCACGTGCCAGACGGCGAAGTGCGACTGCAGGTGCCAGGTCTTTTCCGGGGAGCGCGGATGGCACGGAGAAAGGTAAATGCACTTGTCTATGCCCAGGCGCTCCCATAAAGCGCGCTCGTCGGCGCAGCCCAGGTCCTTTTTCAGCCGATCGGTGATCTCGGCGGTACCCCAGTAATCGCAGGGCGTACGGTCCGGCCGGCGCCCGTTCAGAACCGCCAGCCATCGCTCGCGTGGATTCATAACCATTCTCCCTTCCGTAGTCTACAGCCTGTTCGCATAACCCCTATCGCAGCAGGAACAACTCCGCGTGACCCTATCATTCTTGCGGAAACCGGCTCCTTCTGGCAAATCAAATCGGAATAAAACTGACCTCCGGCGGCGGGCGGTCCCGGAGAGCAAATCGTCAAGCCGGTTCGCGACGGCTGCGGCAAAGAAGATATAATTCATAAAAAAGCTATACAGGTTTGGTACGTATCGTTGGGAGGAAGGAAAAAGCATCCGTGAATCTTCAGTCTCTTTTGCTCGTCGATCACATGCGCGAGCTTTGCGAAAGCTTCACCGCGCTGACCGGCGTGGCCATCGGCATTATGGACCTGGAAGGAAACATCCTGTTCGCCTCGGGCTGGCAGGAGATCTGCCTCCGGTTTCATCGACTCCATCCGAACGCCGGACAGAACTGCCTGAAAAACGGCAGCTGCCTGGCCCATAAGCCGTCCGGCCTGGAGGACAGCCCTTTTTACCGCTGCGATAACGGCCTGATGACCTGCTCCTTCCCGATTGAGATCAACGGGAGCCATATCGCCAATTTTCTTTCCGGCCAGTTCCTGCTCGAAGCGCCGGACCGCTCCGTCTTTCAGCGCCGGTGCCGCCAGTTCGGCTTCGAGGAGGACGCGTATCTGGCAGCCCTGGACCGGGTGCCCATTCTTTCCCGGGATTCCATCGATCGCCTGGCGGGCTTTTTCGCCAGCCTGGTCCGATACCTGGGAGAAGTGGGGCTTACCCAGAAGCGATGGGAGGAATCGCTCTTCAGCCTGTTCCGGAGCCGGCGAATGCTCCGGGAGGTCATCGACAGCATGCCGCAATCCATTTTCTGGAAGGACCGGGAAAGCCGTTACATGGGCTGCAACCGTTCCTTCACCCGGGTGGTCGGCGGGAAGGATCCCAAGGAAATCATCGGGAAAACCGACTATGACCTGAACTGGTCCTCCGAGGAGGCGCAGCGGCACCGCGAAGACGATATCCGGATCATGGAATGCAACCAGCCCCGCCTGAAGCTTGTGGAGCCGCTGCGCCAGGCGGAGGGGCGCACCGGCTGGATCCAGATGACCAAAACTCCGCTGGTCGACGAACAGGGGACGGTCTACGGAATCCTGGGTTCCTTCGAGGACGTTACCGAAAAGAGGACCATCGATGCCACCATGGAGTTTCTTGCCGAAAGGAACTGGCGCCTCTCCGGCGAGCAGTTCTTTTCCGCTCTGGCCCGGTTCCTGTCCGAGGCCCTCGACATGGAATTCATCTGGATCAGCCGGCTGCAGGACGACGGTCTCACCGCCCGAACCCTGGCGCTCTACCGGCACGGGCGGTTCGAGGACAATATCGATTACCCGCTGAAAGACACGCCGGACGGCGCCGTCCTGGAACAGAGAACCTGCTGCATCCCCCGGGATTTCGCCGTGCTTTTTCCTGACGACCGGATGCCGCGGGCCATCCGCGCCGAAAGCTACGTGGGCATCGCCCTGCAGAGCAGTCAGGGGACGGGAGGGGCGCCGATCGGGCTGATCGCGGCGATCGGCGAGAAGCCGCTTACCGGCCCGGACCTGGCCGAAAGCGTCCTCAAAATTGTGGCCCCCCGTTCGGCGGGCGAGCTGGAGCGAATCCAGGCCGAGGAAAGGCTGCGGATGAGCGAGGAGAAGTTCTCGACCACCTTTTTCAAGGCACCGCTGATGATGAGTCTCAGCGACCTGGAAACCGGCCGATACCTGGACGTAAACGACAACTTCCTGAAATCCTCCGGATTTCTCCGGGAGGAGGTGATCGGAAAAACCAGCATCGAGCTCGGATGGATTTCCGCGGAGGACCGGGAGCAGCTGATCGGCACACTTCGGGCCGAAGGGAGGGTGGCCGGCCGGGAGCTGGAGCTGAAAAGCAAGAGCGGGACCGTCCGCCACAGCCTGTACTTCGGCGAGCGGATCACCATTGCCGGGAAGCATTGTCTGCTTTCGATGGCCGAAGACATCACCTCCCGTAAAAAAATGGAAGCCGAGCAGGAGAAGCTCCATGCCCAGCTGCTGCAGGCCCAGAAAATGGAGTCGATCGGGCGCCTGGCAGGCGGAGTGGCCCATGACTTCAATAACATGCTCAGCGTGATCCTGGGTCATGCGGATCTGGCCCTGGAAAAAATGAGCCCGGAGGATCCATTTTTCGCCGATCTGACGGAAATCAGGCGCGCCGCCGAGCGCTCTACGGATCTGACCCGCCAGCTGCTGGCCTTCGCCCGGAAGCAGATCGTGGTTCCGCGCGAGCTCGACCTGAATGAAACCGTAGAGGGGATGCTGAAGATGCTGCGGCGGCTGATCGGGGAAAACATCGATCTGGCCTGGTTTCCGGGAAAGAACATCGGGCACATCCGGATGGATCCTTCCCAGCTCGACCAGATTCTCGCCAACCTGTGCATCAACTCCCGGGACGCCATCGAAAAGGGAGGAAGAGTGACCATCCGCACGGGCAGGCGATTGCTGGACATTGCCTATTGCCGAGAGCACCCGGACATGGTTCCGGGTGAGTATGCCCTGCTGGTCGTTGGCGATAACGGTACAGGGATGAACCGGGATATCCTGGCAAAGATTTTCGAGCCGTTCTTCACCACCAAGGAAATGGGCAAGGGAACCGGCCTGGGGCTGGCCATGGTCTACGGAATCGTCAAGCAGAACAGCGGCAGTATCGAGGTTCAAAGCGAACCGGGACAGGGAACCGAGTTCACCATTTACCTGCCCCGGCACGAACGCCCGTCGGTCGCCGCCCCCAGGCAGGCCTCTCTGCAATCCAACCTGCTGGGGAAGGAAACCGTTCTTCTGGTGGAGGACGATCCGACCATTTTGCGGATGACCACCTCCATCCTGGAGCGGCTCGGCTACCGGGCCCTTCCCGCATCCACACCGGAAGAGGCGCTGCGCGTGGCACAGAGCCACACCGGCTCGATCCAGCTGCTGATGACCGACGTGGTCATGCCCGGAATGAACGGCCGCGACCTGGCCGAGCGCCTGTTGCTGCTGCACCCCGATGCGAAGCTGCTCTTCATGTCCGGTTACACCTCCGATGTCATTGCCAACCAGGGGGTGCTGGACGAGAGCACCTACTTCCTTCCCAAGCCCTTTGCCCTGAAGGACCTGGCCCTCAAGCTCCGCTCCATCCTGGACCAGGACGGATGAATCTGCAATAAGAGCCGACCCGGCAAGCAATTGCCGGGCAAAAATCTCGCCGTCCCTGACGGGACTTTGCTTCGGAACAAAAGTCCTGTGCCGGTTTATGCGGGGCCTCCCAAAGGTCATGACGGAGCACAACGGTACGATATCCGTATTTCGCCCCGCGCGGCACACACGCAAGTCCCGTCAGGGACGGCAGCACATAACAATACATACTGATTGCACCTTCCTCTTCCCGGACAATCCGGCAAAAAAAGTCTGGAACCCCGAAAGGGGTTCCGGATCACAGCCCGGGGTTGCGCCGCATAGGCGCTACCCCGGGTAGGCGGATTTGTTTAAAACCCAGCCCTGAAAGGGCTGCGCAAACAACTGCCATGGCTGGATTTTGCGCAACCCTTTCAGGGTTGACGCCTATGGGTGTCCCTACCCGGGGTAGGCGCGAAGCGCGTCAACCCC
>CAINFC010000115.1 GCA_903847975.1 uncultured Acidobacteriota bacterium
CGTGCAGCGGAGTTTTTTCCGGATTCGTATCCATATGGCTTACATTCTGTCGATTTGTTCCGCTCCGCAAAATAACACAGCATGCCGGGGAAGTCAACGAAAGTGCTAACTTGGTCGAGGAAATCGGGCCGGACCCCGACGCAGGGAAGCGCTCCGGACGGCATCGGCGGATGCAAAGTTCGCACATCTCCCCGGGGTATTGTAGACTTTCCCTTGCCGGAATTTCCCGCGCGGAAAGAACGGCAGATTAAATGGGAACATAAACGGGCGATTTCACTTTATGCAGGACAGTTCATCCGAAAAACCTTATCCGGATTCCATCACCGGCCTGATCGAGCGGGTTACCTTTTTCAATGAAGAAAACGGATTTTCCGTCCTCAAGGTGAAAGCACAAGGCTTCCGCGACCTGGTCACCGTGGTCGGATCGCTCCCTTCCGCCAACGCCGGCGAATGGCTGGTGGCCGAGGGCCGCTGGGTTATCGACCGCGAACACGGGCGGCAGCTGCAGGCCTCGCTCCTGAAAAGCACCCCCCCCAGCACCCTGGAAGGGATCGAAAAATACCTGGCCAGCGGCATGATCAAGGGGGTCGGGCCGGTCTACGCCAAAAAGCTGGTCCAGAAGTTCGGGCAGAAGATTTTTGACATTATCGAGACGGCATCCGCAAGGCTGGAGGAGGTGGAGGGAATCGGCCCCCAGCGCCGGCAGAAAATCAAGGCCGCCTGGGAAGAGCAGAAGGTGGTCCGGGATATCATGGTTTTCCTGCACACCCACGGGGTGGGAACCAGCCGGGCGGTGCGCATTTACAAAACCTACGGCGATCAGGCCATTCAGACGGTCCAGGCCAACCCTTACGTTCTGGCGCGGGACATTCACGGGATCGGCTTTAAAACCGCCGACCAGGTCGCCAAAAAGCTCGGCTTTCCGGCAGACAGCCTACTGCGGGCCGACGCCGGGCTGCAGCATACCCTTCTGCAGGCCACCGACGAGGGGCACTGCGCACTGCCCTTCGGGATTCTCAAGCTGCAGGCCGTAAAGCTCCTGGACGTCGAGGGGGCCATCGTGGAGCAGGCCATTCACCGGCTGCTGGACGGCGGAGAAATTGTCCGGGAGTCGATCGGCGACCGGGACCTGATCTACCTGCCGGCGCTCCGGAAATCGGAAGAGTTCATAGCGGAAAAGGTCCGGCGGCTGGCGGCTTCCCCGTGCCGATACCCTCCGATCGATCTGGAGAAAGCGCTGTCCTGGTGCCAGAAGCAGACGGGAAAAGAGCTCTCGCCCTCGCAGAAGCGCGCCATCGGTTTGGCCCTGCGGCAGAGGATGTTCATCCTCACCGGCGGTCCCGGGGTTGGGAAAACGACTCTCCTGGATTTCCTGCTGATGATCCTGCGCGCCAAGAAAGTCCGATGCCTGCTCTGCGCTCCGACAGGGCGCGCCGCCAAGCGGCTGGAGGAATCCACGGGGATGGAGGCCAAAACGATCCACCGGCTTCTGGAAATCAACGCCCACACCGGGCGGTTTTCGCGTAATGAAGGCAATCCCCTGGAAGGCGACCTCCTGGTGGTCGATGAGACTTCCATGGTGGACCTGCCGCTGTTTCACCAGCTCCTTCGCGCCCTGCCGCCGGATGCCCACCTGATCCTGGTGGGCGATGCCGACCAGCTGCCCAGCGTCGGGCCCGGCCGTCTGCTCCAGGACATGATCCAGAGCCGGGTTGTGCCGGTCATTCACCTGACCGAGGTTTTCCGTCAGGCCTCCGGGAGCCAGATCATCACCTCGGCGCACCAGATCAACGAAGGACACATGCCGGACCTCGGCGGAGCGGCCGAATCCGATTTCTTTTTTATCGAGCGGCCGGAGCCGGCCCAGGCGGTCTCCACCCTCCTGGACGTGGTCAAGCGGCGCATCCCGGACAAATTTCAGCTCGATCCGCTGCAGGACATCCAGGTGCTCTGCCCCATGCACCGCGGCCCTTTGGGAGTCCGGGAAATCAACACCCTGCTCCAGAAGGAGCTGAATCCCCTGCAGCCGGGCGAAATTTCCATCGAAAAATACGGCTGGCGCTTTGCCCCCCGGGACAAGGTGATCCAGATGGAAAACGATTACCAGAAAGAGGTTTTCAACGGGGACATCGGCCAGGTGGTCTCCCTGGATCCGGAAGAGCGCGAGCTTTCGGTCCGCTTCGACCGGCGCGAGGTCATTTACAGCTTCGACGAACTCGATGAGCTGGCGCCGGCCTATGCCATCACGGTTCACAAGGCGCAGGGCTCCGAATTCCCGGCCGTGGTCGTCCCCCTGGCCATGCAGCAGTTCCTGCTCCTGCAGCGGAACCTGGTCTACACCGGCATCACCCGCGGCAAGCGGCTGGTGGTGCTCATCGGGCAGAAGAAAGCGCTGGCTTACGCCGTCCACAACGAGACCATTTCCGAGCGCTATTCCGGGCTGCTGCAAAGGCTGAAAGCCTGATCCGCCCGTGATTCGCCGTTTCGAGAAATGTACGAGGCACTTATGAGTATGAACCGAAGATTCTTTGGTCGCCTGTTGGGAGGGGGCCTGACGCCGCCCGTCTTAATGACCCGGCTGCTTTCCGCCGGACCGGCGGATCCTTCGCCGGAGGAAGATGTTTTCACCTTCCTCCGGCGATCGGCGGGCCGGTTCGATCCGACCGCCTACCGCCGGATCGTGGGAGCCGCCAATCCGTTCAAGGAGGGGGACGAAATTCTCGGGGTGGCGGCCGCCAACGAAGAAGAGCGGCTGCGGGCCCGGCGTCTCTTAACCCTTACCCGGGTGGGCGATATCCGGAAAAACCCGCTCTTTTCAGACGCCCTGTATTCCCTTCTGCTGGAAAACCTCCCGCCGGAGGCGGAGCGAAAAACATCCGCCATGACCCTGGGAGGGCTGAAGTCGTTCCTCCTGTCCCGGAGCGCAGAGGAGATACTCCCGCTCCTGGACGGCCTGTGCAGCGATGCCATCGGGTGCCTGGTCAAAATCATGAGCAACGAGGAGCTGATCGCCGTGGGCGGCAAAATATTTCACCCGCTCCCCGGCACCGAGATCGGCGCCCGGGGCTACCTGGGCGCCCGCATCCAGCCCAATTCCCCCACCGATCACCCGGACGATGTCCTCTGGCAGATCTTTTCCGGCTGGTCTTTCGCGGTGGGCGACGTGGTCCTGGGGGTGAACCCGGTCAGCAGCCGGAGCGATTCGGTGGCCGCGCTGGAAAAGATGCTGGCCGATCTTCGGGCCGCCTTTCATCTGGAGGAGGTTCTGCCCCACAGCGTCCTGGCGCATATCGACCTCCAGGCGGAGGCGGAGAAGGCACAGCCCGGAACAACCGGCATCTGGTTCCAGAGCCTGGCCGGGAGCGTGCAGGCCAATGCCACCTTCGATCTGACCGTGGAGAAGATGCTGCGCTACGCCTCGCAGCGAACCGGGCAGTACGGCTTCTACTTTGAAACCGGGCAGGGCGCCGATTTCACCAACGGCGGCGGGCAGGGGACCGACATGGTGATTCATGAATCCCGGAAGTACGGCTTTGCCCGGCTCCTCAAGGCCAGGGTCGCGGAAGCGCAGAAGAAGGCGGGCCGCAGGGCGGAACCCTGGCTTCACCTGAACGATGTCGCCGGGTTCATCGGCCCGGAGGTTTTCCGCACCCGCGAACAGCTGGTCCGCTGCTGCCTGGAAGATGTGGTCATGGGCAAGCTGCACGGGCTGACTATCGGGCTGGACATCTGCTCCACCCTGCACATGGACGTCTCCCTCGACGATCTGGACTGGTGCCAGGACCAGGTGATGCCGGCCCGGCCGGCCTATCTCATGGCCCTGCCCACGAAAAACGATCCCATGCTCGGGTACCTGACCACCGCGTATCAGGACCACGTCCGGCTGCGCCGGAAGTTCGGCTGCCGCATCAACGACCGGATGGCGGCATTTTTCCGGGAGCTCGGCATCCTGGACCGGGACGGACAACCGACTCCGAAATTCGGCCAGCCCCTTCATGTCTGGCTGCAATACCGGCGTGCCAGGGGAGACGGGCGATCTGAAGCGGCCATCCTCGGGGAAGGCCGGCAGAAGATGGCCGAAGTCCGAGGCCGCGGGGTCTACCTGGCGGAAGGATTCGACGGGCAGCCGGATAAAATGGCCCCCGGGCTGGACCGGGAAATCCGCGAACTGTATGCCGATGCCAAGAAGATGATCTGGGTGGAATTTTCCGCGGACTTCCTGCGGTCCCTGCCGGGCGCCGTGATCCTGCACAGCCGGTCGCGCGACCGGCGCGACTACATTCTTCACCCGCAGACCGGAGAGGAGATGCACCCGGACGCCTGGAAATCTCTGCGGGCCCTGCAGGCATCGAGAACGGAAGAGCCGCAGGTACAGGTGGTGGTTTCCGACGGGTTGAATGCCAACGCCCTGATGGACAGCGGCCACCTGGCGCCCTACCTGGCGGCCCTGGAGGAAAGCCTGCGCCGGCAGGGATTGCGGCAGGCCGGGAAAATCCTGGTGGTTTGCGGGGGGCGGGTCCGCGCCGGCTACCGCCTCGGAGAATTTCTCTTCGGCGGATTACCGGAACCGGGGGAAACCCGAGCGATCGTCCACCTGATCGGAGAACGCCCCGGCACCATGCATCACACCTTTTCGGCCTATATCACCGCCGCCCGGGTAGCGACCTGGAAGCGGGCCGGGATCGATCACGACGTTACCCGGGTGGTTTCGGGCATCGCCGACACGGCCCTCCGCCCGGACCTGGCAGCGGAGGAGACCGTGAAGATACTGGCCGGCCTGTGGGACAGGAAATCCGGGTAAAGCCGCGCTGCGGGGTTCGGCCTCAGGGCTTTTCCCAGCGCCCGGTCGCCGCGGAGCGGACCAGGGCATCAATCACCGCCATGTTGGCCAGCGCATCCTCGAGGGGCACCGGCACTTCGCCGTTTTCGCGGATGGCCCGCGAAAAGCAGTCTCCCTGGATGGTGTACTGGTCGCAAACCGGAAATTCCAGGGTCTGCGCCCCTTGCCCCTGATCGAGAAAAACCAGGCAGGGCCGGTCGGGAGGCGCGTTGAAAGGAATTTCTATTTCGATCCGGCCGGAGGTTCCGAGGATCTGGGTCCGCTGGTAGGAGGACAGCTGGGTGCCGCAGGTGAAAACAGCCTGGCCCCGGGGAAAATCCAGGATCCCGGAGGTCAGCCGATCCACGCCGAGCACCGGATCCGTTTCCAGCAGCCCCAGCACCCGCGCGGGCTCCGCCTCGAAAAGGAACCGGGACGTATTGATCGGGTAGCAGCCGATATCCATCAGCCCTCCGCCGCCGTACTCCGGGACATTGCGGATGTTGGCCGGATCGGGATTGAAATAGCTAAAGACGGTCACCACGGAACGAAGCTTGCCGATTTCCCCGGCCCGGACCCGGCTGCGGGCACTCAGCCACTGGGGGTGGGTGCGGACCATGAACGCTTCCCCTATTTTCACCCCCGTCCGGTCGCGCACCGCCATCAGCTCGCGGCACTCCGCGGCGGTCAGAGACACGGGCTTTTCGCAGAGAACGTGCTTGCCGGCTTCGGCGGCGCGGATCGACCAGGGCACGTGCAGGTGGTTGGGCAGCGGATTGTAAACGGCCTCGATTTCCGGGTCCCGCAGAAGCTCTTCATAGCTCCCGTAGGCCTTGGGAATTCCGAGATCCGCCGCCGCCTTTTGCGCCTTGCCCTGGTCCCGCGAGGCGATGGCCGCGATTTCCGACCACTCCCCTTTCTGCATGGCGGGAATCACCTTGAGCGCTGCGATTTTCGCTACACCGAGAACGCCCCAACGAACCTTTCTGGACATAGGTTAGCTCCTTTGGAATCAGCCGGCGGCGCGGCACCCCGCGCCCCGGCTGCAATCCGGAATCAGAAATTACAGGGACCAGCCCGGCCGGTACTGCCGCCGCACGTAGGCGTTGGCGTTGGCATCGTTGGTCACTTCCATCTTTTCCCCGTCCCACATCAGCTTCCGGTTGGGGAAGCGGACCGCCAGGTTGCCCATCAGGGCCGTTTCCGACAGCAGGCTGGAATTTTCGAAATTCGAGGAGGCCGGCTTGCCGTCCTTGCAGGAGCGCAGCCAGTCCTTCTCATGGCCGGACTCCCCGTTGGGTACGCGTTCCAGGGTCTTGGCGGGGATGGTGAATTCCTTCATCCTGGCTTCGGGGATCAGCCTCGGGCTGCGGCCGTAGCAGCCGGCCAGAATGGTGCCCTTGTCGCCAATGAAAAGCAGGCCGCCATCTTCGTCGCCCAACCGGCGGCCGAGCTCCAGCTCGTCGGGCCGCGGCGGCAGCATGCCTCCGTCCCACCAGGTGAGCTTCAGTTGGGGCATGCTCTCGCGGGCCGGAAACTGGAAGCGGATGATCGTGGAGCGCGGGTACATCTCGTTTTTGGGTTCGACATACTCCCAGAGCTTTTTCCAGTAGGTGGAAATGCAGCCCTCCACGCTGACCGGGTAGCGCAGCTTGAGGGCCCAGAAAATCGGATCCATGATGTGGCAGCCCAGGTCGCCCAGGGAGCCGGTGCCGAAGTCCCACCAGCCCCGCCATTGCCCGGGGTGGTAGGCGGGGTGATACGGCCGGTAGGGAGCCGGGCCGATCCAGCGGTCCCAGTCCATGCCGGAAGGAGGCTCCGGCGTTTCCGCGGGCCGTTCCACCTCCACGCTCTGCGGCCAGACCGGGCGGTTGGTCCAGGCGTGCACTTCGCGCACCGGGCCGATGGCATCGGCCCAGATCCACTCGCAAAGCAGCCGGACCCCTTCTCCCGATCTCCCCTGGTTTCCCATCTGGGTCATCACCTTCTGGCGGCGGGCTTCCTCGGTGAGCATCCGCACTTCATACACCGAGTGGGCCATGGGCTTCTGGATATAGACGTGCTTTTTGCGGCGGATCACCTCCATGCCGATGACCGCATGGGTATGGTCCGGGGTGGCCACAATGACCGCATCGATCTCGCTCTGCCGGTCGAGCATTTCCCGGTAATCCTTATAGCGCTTGGCATTCGGATACTTCTCGAAGGTCTTGGCGGCATAGCCCCAGTCCACATCGCAGAGGGCGACAATATTTTCCTCTTCGCAGCGGGAAAGGTTGGATTTCCCCATGCCGCCCACGCCCACGGCGGCCAGGTTGAGCTTGTCGCTCGGCGCGGTATATCCCGTTCCGCCGAGGACATGGCGGGGCACGATGGAAAAAGCCGCTGTGGCCGCAGCCGCCGCTCCTCCGAGGAAGGATCTCCGGGGCAGAGAGGAAGAATCACTTTTCTTCATTGGCAATATCTCCTTTGCAATTACGATCTGCTCCTTGGGGAGGAAGCCAAACCGCGGGTAAAAAGCAGCGGCAGGAACGCCGGCAGCTCCCGGCCGGCCTGCCCTGTGCAAATACGCAACACGCTGCCGATTGTAATAACCCGCATGAGGAAATGTCAAGCCGCCGGAATGCCTTCGCTGCGCCCCGGCTGGTCCTGTTCTGCCCGGTTAGGGTAAGATGTTTCCCGGAATAAAGATTAACCGTAAAAGGAAAGAATCATGAGGAACCGCTCATCTGCCTTTTGTCTGCCGCATGCCGCCTGGCCGCTTTTCCTGGCCGCCGGACTTGCCTTCCCCGCCCTGGCGCAAAAAGGCTCCGCGCCCGCCAGGGAGTTCCACTGGCCGGAGGGGAAAAAAGCGGCGCTCAGCCTGACCTTTGACGACGCGCGTGGAAGCCAGATCGACAACGGACTTCCCTTTTTTGAGGCCCAGGGAGTCAAGGTTACTTTTTACGTCAATCCCGGGGCGGTGAAGGCCCGGCAGGAGGGCTGGAAGCAGGCCGTTCGGCTGGGCCACGAAATCGGCAACCACACCGTCCGGCACCCCTGCAGCGACAATTTCATCTGGATTCGCGAGCGGAAAGCGGCCCTGGAAGACTACTCCCTCACCCAGATGCGCCAGGAGCTGCTCGAGGCCAACCGGCAGATCCGGGAACTGCTGGGCGTCACGCCGGTGACCTTCGCCTACCCCTGCGGCCAGAAGTTCATCGGCCGGGGCAAGGACGTGAAAAGCACCGTACCGCTGGTGGCCCGGCTGTTTCAGGCCGGCCGGGGCTACAACGACGAATCGCTCAACGCGCCGCTTTTCGGCGATCTCGCCCAGCTGTCCGGCCCCAACATGGACAACCGGGATTACACCCAGGTCAAGACTCTGGTCGATCTGGCCCTGGCCCAGGGCGGATGGCTGGTCCTTGCCGGGCACGACATCGGGGACGACGTCAAGCCGCAGATGACCCGCCGGGCCATGCTGAAAGAGCTGCTGGAGGATGTGCGCCGGCCCGGCCGCGAGGTCTGGGTGGATACCGTTCAGAACATTTCCTCCTATCTGCGGCGCGACCCGAAAAAGCAATAAGGAATCATGCCGCCGGCAGCCATTCGCCTTCTGCTGTTTTTTCTTTGCCTCCTGTTCAGCGCCATGCCCTTTTGCAGCCCGGCGATCGCCATCACGCTGGGCATCCTGCTGAGCCTGGGAATCGGCAATCCGTTCGCCGGAAAAACTCCTAAAATCAGCAAGCTGCTGCTGCAGCTTTCCGTGGTCGGACTCGGATTCGGCGTGGCCGCCGCCGAAGTATGGCAGACCGGCCGGGAAGCGGTTTTTTATACCCTGATCGGCATCGGCGCAACCGTCTGGCTGGGACGGCAGATCGGCCGATGGACGGGAACCGGCCGGGAAACCTCCGAACTGATTTCCTTTGGAACAGCCATCTGCGGCGGCAGTGCCATCGCCGCCATGGCCCCGGTCCTGCGGGCCAAAGAAGAGGATATCGCCGTTTCCCTGGCGACGGTCTTCTGCCTCAATGCCGCCGCCCTTTTGATTTTTCCGCCGCTCGGACATTTTTTCGGGATGGACGACCGCCAGTTCGGGCTCTGGGCCGCGCTGGCCATACACGATACCAGCAGCGTGGTGGGCGCCGCCTCTCTTTTCGGTGCCGGCGCCATTGCCATCGGCACCACTATCAAGCTGGCCCGCGCCATCTGGATCGGTCCCTGCGTCCTGGTCGCCGGGCTGCTGCGAAAAACGAAAGCCAAAGTGTCCTTCCCCCTCTTCATCCTGGGCTTTCTGGGCGCATCGGCGCTTCGTTCCCTGCTCCCGCAATGGCTGCCGGCCTGGGACCGTGCGGCCGCTCTCGGCCGGCGCGGCCTGGTGGTGACGCTTTTCCTGATCGGGACCGGGCTGACCCGCGAAGTCCTCCGGCGCACCGGCCTGCGCCCCCTGGCCCAGGGAATCCTGCTGTGGGCCGCGGTCAGCATCGCCACGCTGGCCGCCATTCTGCTGCGCTGGATCGGCTGACACCCGCACGAGTCGCCCCTTCCTCCTTGCTTCCGCCTGTAGCTCCACAATCAGAAAAGATGGCGCCGCAAAAAGTCGAAATTCGATCCGTAACAAACCCCAAACGAAATCCGTTTGGAGTTCAAGCTTTGAGCTTGCGTGCCACAAGTGGAATCCTGCTCGCAGCGCGCCACCTGAAGGTGGAACTCCCTACGATTATCTTTTGTGAGTCGGATCCGGATCAACTCGTGAGAATTCCCAGGAACAAACCACTTTTTATCGCTTCATCAGAAAAGCAAAAAGTCACACATCTTAAATTTTGAGTCAAGAGGACACACACACATCTTAAATTTTGAGTCAAGAGGACACACACTCTCTTATCCGAGTTTTTTTTCCGAACTTCCGGGCTAGCGAAAGACTCTAACGAAGGCGCTGACGCCACCGAATCGAGATTTTCGCTCCCGACGGTTGTCC
>CAINFC010000116.1 GCA_903847975.1 uncultured Acidobacteriota bacterium
CGCCTATATGCCCGGGGTAAACAACGGCTCAGGCGATTCCAGCATCAACGGCGGCTCCCGGCGTTCCAAGGAAGTTTTAATCGACGGCGCCAGCCAGACCATCCCCGAATCGGGCGGGGTGGTCTTCAACTTTCCGGCGGCCGAGCAGTTCGGGGAATTCCGGCTGCTGACCAACAGTTTCTCTTCCGAGTATGGTCATACCGGCGGCGGAATCGAACTTTTCCTTACCAAGAGCGGCAACAACCAGTTTCACGGCAGTCTGTTTTACAACCTGCGCAACCAGAACCTGAATGCCAACAGCTGGGCCAATAATTCTGCCAATCGCGCCAAGGCAAAGGAAAGATATAACGAAGCCGGCGGAGCGATCGGCGGCCCGGTTTATCTTCCCAAAATTTATGACGGACGTAACAAGACCTTTTTCTTTGTGACCTACGTGAAGGATGTGCGGGCTTCCACGGTCAGTACTTCCTTGATCAATACACCTACCGCCAAAATGAAACAGGGGGATTTCAGCGAGCTGCCGCAGATCATCTATGATCCGGCCACCACAGTCGGCACAACCCGTCAGGCGTTTCCCAACAACAAAATCCCCACCAACCGCTTCAGCGCCATTTCCAGTAAGATTTTGTCCCTGATTCCGGATCCCACCGTGGCGGGTATCCAGAACAACTACAACATCGTCAATGTCAGCAGCCTCGATCATTACATGTGGTCCATAAAGCTGGATCACGCCTTTACCGAAAACAACCGCCTGAACTTTT
Source organism: uncultured Acidobacteriota bacterium (assembly GCA_903847975.1). Lineage (GTDB taxonomy): Bacteria > Acidobacteriota > UBA6911 > CAINFC01 > CAINFC01 > CAINFC01. The sequence goes on from CAINFC010000116.1 coordinate 762, forward strand.
ATTTTTCACGGATTTATCAAAACACGCTGCAGCCGGCCCTCGGGTTTCCGGGGCCCATTTCCTGGGGATTGTCCGACCAGCTGCAGAAACCGGAAAATTATCGTTTTAACCACGATTTCATTTTCAGCCCTACCGTGGTGCTGCACACCACGTTCGGATTTACGCGCCAGCAGCAGTTCTGGGACAACAAGGACCAGAAGGGCTGGGGTTCCAAGCTGGGCCTGGAAAACACAGCGCGCGGCGACGCGGACGCCTTTCCCTATGTCACCTTCACCGGGCCGAATTCCCCCAGCGAATTTGCGGCCACCAACGGGCAGAAAACCGTCGGCAGCCAGCTGAACTGGACGTTCCATCTTACCCAGGGGCTCACCTGGATACGCAACAAGCACGAATTCAAATTCGGCTGGGATTTCCGCCGGATGAGAACTTTTTCCAATCCGCTCGACCTGGCCGGGGCCCAGGGGCGATTTACTTTTTCCAACGCCCAGACGTCTCTGCCGACCGCGCAGTCCACCACAGGAAATGCTTTTGCCAGCTTTCTGCTGGGAACCCTGCACACCGCCAACCGGGAAGTCATCGCTCTCAACCCGGACGACTACTCCGGGTACGGCTACCAGGCTTTCTACATCAACGATAATTGGAAAGTTTCTCCCAAACTGACCCTGAACCTGGGGTTGCGGTATGACGTACCGCTGGCCCGCTTCAACAGCAAAGGCCAGTTTACTTCTTTCGATCCGAACCTTGCCAATCCGAAGGCGGACAACCGAATGGGGGCTTTGGCTTTTTCCGGATTTGGCCCGGGAAGGCAGAATAAAAAGCGTTTTGCCGATATCGACATGACCGAATTTGGACCACGGCTGGGGTTTGCCTACCAGATTAATCCCAAGACGGTACTTCGCGGCGGATATGGCATCTATTATTCTTCCGGAAACCATACCACCGGCGGCTTCTGCCTGATCTGCGCCAGCGGATTCACCAGCCGTCCGGTCAACCAGTCGGCCGACGGTTTCTCACCCGCCTTCAACTGGGACAGCGGCTTTATTTTCCCCTCCGGCTACATGGCCCCGCCCTTTATCGATCCAAGCTTTGCCAACGGGCAGGATCTTTATTATCTCTCCCCGAGATCCGGGATCGGACCCCGCTTCAAGAACTGGAACCTGAATATCCAGAAGGAAATCGGTCATTCGATCGTGATCGACATCGCCTGGGTGGGAATGCGCGGAACCAACCTGAATTCCACTATTCAAATGAACCAGCTCGATCCCAAGTACCTCGCGCTGGGCTCGCTCTTAGGCCGATCGATCACCGATCCGGCCGTAGTTGCCGCCGGGTACCCCAAACCCTATTCCGGGTTCACAGGAACTTTGGCCCAATCCCTGCGCGCCTATCCGCAGTTTCTGCAGGTGTCCGATTATTACGGGGCCCTCGGCAGGTCCTGGTACGATGCCCTGCAGATGAAAATGGAAAAACGGTTCGGCAGCTGGCAGAGCATGGTGGCCTACACCTGGTCGAAAACCATGTCCCTTGGAAACTACACACAGACTCAGGGGCAGGAGGAACCGCAGAACAGCTACAATCTGGCCGCTGAAAAGAACCTGCAGCGATACGATACTCCTCATGTGTTCAACCTGCTCAACAGCTTCGATCTGCCTTTTGGGAAGGGGAAGAAGTATCTGAGCGATACCAATCCGTTTCTGATGAAACTGGTGGAAGGCTGGACCCTCGCGGCAACCCAGCAATACAAGAATGGAGCCTTGTTGGCCCTTTCCGCTCCCAATACTTTGGGCGCCGGGGTGATTTTCACCAATTTCAAGAGGGGGAATTCTACCGGTCAGGCCATAAAGACCAGCACCAGTCGCACGGACCTGGATCCCAACAATCCCAGCACGCGCTGGCTGAATCCCAGTGCATTTGCCATACCGGGCCAGTACGAGTTCGGTTCCGCATCCCGTTACAACACCGATATGCGCAATCCTCCCACACTTTCCGAGAACCTGGCCATTATCAAGAGAACGGCACTGAAAACAATCCGGGAACAGCCCATTGCGCTGGAGTACCGGGCGGATTTATTCAACATTTTCAACCGCACCTGCTTCGGCGGGATCGTCTCCACTCTGGGCAACGCCAACTTCGGCCGGCCTACCGGACCGCAGATCGGCGCCCGAATGATCACCATGGGCCTCAAGCTGATGTGGTAGCTTCCCGGCTCCGGGTGTCTGCCTGATCTTTCCGCTCTTCCCGTCTTCCTGTGAAACCGAAAAAGATCACAGGAAGATGAGGAAGAGCGTGTTCCTTACATTTTTGGGGCCGGCTTCCTCAGGGCAGGGAGACGGTCTCTTCCCAGCAGCGCCAGCGGGACAGCCCGGTGCGGGGCGGGGCCCCGTCGAGCTGCAGCCCGAAGGTGTTCGGCAGGGCTTCCAGCAATGTTTTGCCGCGGTAGGTAATCCGGGTCATGCCTGAAGCGCCGTAGCGGATCTGCTTCTCCCCGATCCGCGCCAAAAGAAAAGCGGCATCCGTTTCCAGGTCGCCGTACTTCACCGTCCCCAGCGCCTGGCGGTAGAGCGGGCGTACGTTTTCCGCCGCCAGGTCCATGTCCGGATCGAGCTTGACGCAGATCTGCACCTGTTCGCTGCCGTCGCGCATCGAGAGGGCGATTGCCTTTCCCGGCCGGTCCACGGCCGTCAGCGCGAAGTCCTGCAGCCTTCCGGAGGCATCTTCGTTCCGGTCATGCGGATAAAGAATGGTGACGAAGGCCTCCGTGTCTCCGGCACGATAAAAACGGGAGACGGTCTGGTGGATGGCGGTTTCTTCCTGGAAGTGGCGGGAAAGGGGAAAGGTGCCGATCTGCTTGCCCGGGCCGTTTTCCGGGAAATAAACCAGCAGGGCTTTTTTATCCGGCAGAATGTCGCCTCCGATCCGGTCGTACCGGGTGTCGAACCAAGCCGTCTCCTTTTCCGTCCGGCTGCGGAGAACCTGCCGCGTGTGCCACAGATTGGTAAAGGTGAAGTAATCGCTGCGCAGCGCCTGGATTCCGTCGATGACCAGGAAAAGGTCCTTTTCCTTCAGGTAAACCAGGGTCCGGTCCCACTGGTAGCCGAGGTCGCTGTCGATCAGCCGGGTCCGGCTGGTATCCGCATCCTGCAGGCGCAGAAAATCGATCTTCTGCGTGGTCACCCGGCGGTAGGCGCCCGAGTTTCTCAGGAATTCGAACAGGTTCTGCTGCTTGTCGCGGCGGTTCAGCCGGGCCACCACGCGGTTGTGGAAATAGTCGGCGCGGTAGGCTCCGTACGGGCCGCTGGGCAGATCCGGGCGATAGCCGCCGTCGTGGAGCAGCACCGATCCGCCGCTCATCCAGACGACGATGCTGTTTTCGTCGGCATGCCCGTGGTGCATCTTCTCCTCTTCCACGGAGAGCGTCTGCCGCAGATAGTCGCGGCCCAGCCGGCCCCCGTCCCCTTCATCCCGGTAGTTGAGCAGCAGCATGCTGCTCGCCGGGTCCCACCCGCTGCGGAAGACGATCTTTTTGCCGACCAGGTCCTCCAAAGCCTCCGTACTGCCGGTGGAGGGCGGCGAGGCCGGGATCGAATCGTCTGCCCAGCGAAAGGCGTCGGTCCACTCCGAGCCGATGCCGGTGCCGATATAAGCGACGGGAACATGCTTCGCCGGATCGGACGACTGCCGGACGAGCCGCTCCACGTTGCGCCGCACCAGCTGCTCCGCGGCGTACTTGTATTGCGGGTTGCCGAAGAGCGCCGCCGCTTTTTCGAAGACCGGTACGAACCGGTCCCAGCCGCCGTTCCAGTGGGAGTCGCCGAAGTCGGCCACGTTGCCGTGGGGGGTCAGCAGCTGCAGGAAGTAGTCGAGATAAAACCGGACCTGCACCGAGCGGAGAACGTCCGGCTGCCGGCTGATATCCGCATAGGAAAAGAGGGAGTAAAGCCAGACGGCGTGATACCCGGCGGCGTCCTCGATTTCCCACTGACGGAGGCTGTCCTCGGCCAGCCGCGCGGCCATCTGCTTCCAGCGGGCGGCATGGGGGTGAGAGGGCAGCGCCGCCGCCCCGTAGTACAGGCTTTCGGCCCGCAGCATGGCCCGGTTGTGGGCTCCCCACTCGGGAAAGTAAAAGATGTGATCCAGGCTGAAGGCCAGGTCGCGCTCGATTTTATCGCGGTCCTGCGGCTCGATCCGCCCTCCGGCGCTCAGCCGCATATACGCCCGGGCGTAAGGCGGCAGGATGAAGAAATTGGAAATGGCCGGGATACCCGACCGGTATTCGGCGCGCTTCCGCTTCAGCTCCTCCGGGTAGAACTGCCGGAGGTCGCCATAGTCGGCCAGGATGCGCGTGGCTTTTTCCGCATAGCTGCGGTCGCCGGTTTCGGAAAAGAGAAAGGCCAGCAGATCGGCCAGGTAGACCGGCTGCCCGGGCGCGTCGTAACCCCACAGCTCGCTCGGCTGGATGCTTTTCTTCCAGGTTTCGATGGCCTGGGGATAATCCTTCCAGCCGAGCTCCGCGGCCTGGCGGATGTAGCCCAGGTATTCCGCCTTGCGGACCTGGGCTTCCGCGGAAGCGCAAAAGAACACCAGGGCGGCTGCCGTGTATAGTACTTTCTTTATCATGATACCCTCCCGCGAAGTTTTATGGTTTTCAGGAGATGTCTGAAAGGGCTTCGTAACGCAGCCCGGGGCTGGCGCGCTTCGCGACTACCCCGGGAAGGTACGTCCAGAATGGCAATCCTGAATGGGTTGCGCAAAATCCAACAGAGCCCGGTGATGGCGCAACTCCGGGCTGCGATCCGGAACCCCTTTAGGGTTCCATACTTATTGTGACCTCCACGATTTCGTGTCGTCGTCATCCCTGCCTGCGGCGGTACAGCCGGTGCACGTCCAGCTGGTGCCGGAGCATGGTGTCCGCTTTCTTTCGCAGCTGCTCGGCCAGGTCGGGTCCGAAGAGAAAGATGTCCTCCTCCTCCGCAACCGTCGCGGTTTCTAAAAGCGGAACGCGGGTTGACTCCAGCAGACTGATGAGCTCGCTGGTGTTGTCGATTTCCTGCCGGGTGACGATCTGGATTTCGCGCAGCAGCTGATCGCCGTCCATCGGGTAGATGTTCTGCTCCCTGGGCGGGCGCCGGTAGTCGGTCCGGTCGAGAATGTCCTGGTACTGGATGACGTTTTTGGCGTTGCGGCAGCAGGCGATCAGGGCTTTGACCCGCGGGGCGAGTCCCACCAGGAAATCCGACGCCTCCCCTTTGTTGGCAGGAGCCGGCATCCTGCCGAGGTCCTCGGCTGCGGCGCGCAGCAAGCCGAGCGCCTGCTCCAGCCAGCCGGCGGCCAGCAGCGACCCGGAATAGCCGTTGATCATTTCGAAGCCCTGCAGGTTCATCAGGTCGGCTGCCTCTTCCTCTGAATTAGCCTGGAACTGAAAGCGGCGGTAGTAATCCTTCTCTTCGGAGGTCAGCTCCATGGGGAATGGCACCAGCGGCCTCGTCAGCCAGCGCTGGTTGACGGTGCCCACCAGGAGAACCGGATCCGGGCCGATGGAGCGCACGATCTGCACCGCCCGGTCGATCCGCAGCAGAATCTCCATGAAAGCGTCGGCATGCGCTTCTCCGGCCAGCTCCGCGGCCAGAGCCCGAATGGCCTGCATCTGCCCCAGGATGCCGGCCGGCGGTTTCTGCCGGTAGGTGCGGATCAAAGGCAGGTAGCAAGGCCATTCCGGCAGGGCAAAGGAAAAGCTGGCATGCGCCGCGGCATCCCTCTGGGCCAGGTCCAGCTGCTCGGCGATCCGGCCCACCTGCGGTATTCCCAGGACCGGCCCGACCCCGTTGTCGTAAAAGGTGTAACCGATGGTGCGATAGGGCTGGCGTCCTTCCCGGGTCTGCTGGTTGATGGATTGCCCCGGCTCGAGCGAGGGAAGCACCGAGTTGACCTCGGTCTGGGAGATCACTCCCGACCCGTAATAGAGCGACACGTCCGCTTCCAGGCCGGCATCCCGTGCCCCGGCCTGAATGGCCGAAAGGAAGCCCACCACCCGCGAGGCATAGGACCGGCTCTGGCACCAGGAGGGGCCGTTCTGTCCGGGGTAGAGGCTGACGCTCCAGCAGATTCCGCCCCCGGAGTCGTTGGTCAGGAAAGAAAAGGACTCGATGGGCGCATGGCGGCAAAGCTCGGCGATGGCCTGCCGGTAGAGGCGCAGCACCTCCGGCCGGTCGATGCAGGGGGCATAATATGGTTTGCGCGCCCGGCGGGGATGCTCGCAGCGCGGACCGCGCCAGTCCGGATGGGCGCGGTACACCGCTTCCGGCAGCCAGGCCGGCTCCTTGCCGGAAAAGGCGGCCTGCAGGCCCAGTTCCTTCAAAAGGGCCACCCGGCTCTTGATAATGGCCAGGTTCTTGTCGGCATAATCGGCCGGGAGAAACGGTTTCAGCTCCGGGGGGACGATGATTTTGAAAAGGGTGGGCATCAGCATCCCCCAGTTGGGATAGGGATCGGAGCGATCCAGCTCCCACTGCCAGCGGCTCTTGGGCAGGTCGCTGATGACCACGTGGGTGGCCCCCAGCTGGGCCGCCTGGCCGGCAAAGCGGCGGAAGTCTTCCAGCCGCGGCGCCGGGCAGCTGAACACCCTCTTTTTCTTTCGGCTTTCGGCAAGTTTCCCGGCGCCGGGCGGCGCCTGCCCGGTTGACGAGGCCCAAAGGCCGGCACGGCTGCCTGCTCCCGCCGGAGCGAGAAAGAGCGAGGCGGCGCCCAGCAGGGAGCGCCGGGTACAGCAGCGATTCGAATCGGAAGGCATGGTTTTCCTCTGAAAGTAATAAAAAGCGGTTTAGGCTGGCAAACCCTTGTCGGCGATGGTTTCCATGATATCGGCGAACTGGTCCACCTCTTCCAGGGTAGTGTAGACGTTGGGGGTGACCCGTATCCCGGAAACGTTTTCGCCGTACTCGATGCCGGTCACGATCAGCCGGTACTTATCCCACAGGTGCTCCACCAGACGGGCGGGCGGAATGCCGGCAATGCCTACCGTGGCCAGGGCGCAGGACTGCGCGGGATCCAGGCTGGTATACATCTTTACTTTTTCCTTTCCGGCCAGCCTCCGCGCCCAGCGGTCCCGCAGGTAGCGTAGCCGGGCGGCCTTGCGCTCCAGGCCGATCTGGTGCAGGAAGGCCACCGCCTCGGAGATGGCGTTGTGGTTGGCCGCCGGGTGCGTGCCGATCTCCTCGAACTTGCGGATGTCGTTCTTGCGGGCCAAACTGGTGGCGGTCAGCGGCCAGATGGCAGGGATCCGATCGCGCCGCAGATAGAGAAAACCGGTGCCCACCGGGGCCAGCAGCCATTTGTGCAAACTGCATCCGAAGGCGTCGCACTCCAGGTCGGCCTGCCGGAAGGGAAAGTGGGCAAAGGCGTGGGCCCCGTCGACAATCGAGAAGATCCCCCGGGAGCGGGCCAGACGGCAGATCTCCCGCACCGGGTAAATCTGTCCGGTGGAAAAAGTCACATGGGAAATATGAATCACCCGGGTTTTCGGGGTAATGGCCCGCTCGAAGCAGGCGGTCAGCTCCGAAAGCCGCTCCGGCGGGGCGGGCACCTTCAGTTTGACCAGGCGTATCCCGTTGCGGGCCGCGCGCTGGTCCCAGGTGTCGAGCATGCGCGGATAGTCGTGCAGCGTGGTGAGCACCTCGTCTCCGGGATTGAGGTCCAGTCCGAGCTGGACGATCTGCAGCGCCTCGCTGGCGTTGCGGGTGATGGCCAGCTCCTCCGGGCTGCAGCCGAACTGGGCGGCCAGCTGCCGCCGCACGTTTTCGATACCCGGCTCGAGGATGCGCCACATGTGATAGACCGGCGCCTGGTTGGAGATGTCCAGGTAGCGCTTGAAGGCCTCGTGGACCACACGCGGGCTGGGGCAGCAGCCGCCGTTGTTCAGGTTGATCAGCGTCCGGTCCAGGGTGAAGGCCGACTGGATTTCTCTCCAGAAATCCTCGCTGACGGCCGCCTCTTCCGGCGGCATTTTCCCCGCCGCCTCCGTGGCGGAGCGAATTCCGGCCATGCCGTTTTCCGCAAAAGCGGCGCCGGCAAAGGCTGCCGTGCCCTGGCGCACGGCCTCAAACACAAACCCGCGTCTTGATCTCATGGCCCCTCTTCCCAACGATGAAGATTTTGAAATTTGCCCATTGTTTCGGTGAACGCCATTGTAAACCCTATCGGACGGCAGCGCAAGGCAGCAGCCGTGCAGGGCCGGGACGGAGGGAGTGCGCCGGATTCCGGGAGCGAACAGTCCTCTGCGATCCGTTTATGGTTTAAACTCTTTGCCGGAAAAGAAAAATTCGGGAGGAACGCGAAATGGTCCGGAAAATAAGAAGCATCGGGGAGGGTTCCCCTGCTGTCCTGTTATTTGTTGCCTGCAGCCTGGCCGGCGGCACCGCACTGCTCTGCGCGCAGCCTCCGCTGACCGACATCCAGCTGGGAACGGATCGTGGCTTGACGGTGTCCCGTCTGAAGTCCGCGCTGGATTCGTATGTTGCCCTGCCTCCCGCCGTTCCTCTCTTTTCTCTGGAAATCGACCAGCAGGAGGTCAGCACGCTTCAGGCCGAGTCCGTGACCCGGGAGGAGAACCGGATTCGTTTTCTTCTGCCGGGCGGCCTTGCTGCGGAGCTGCGGCCCGAACCTCCGTTCATGCCCTGCTGGAAGGCCCGGCTCATCCTGCAAAACCGAACGGACCAGGCGCTGGCGGTTTCCAACATGGTGCCGCTCGGCAGGGGTGCGGGAAACACCTATATCACCGCGGCCGGGCCGCAGACGGTTCCCCTGGCCCGGGCCAACCTGTTCCGGCCGGAGAAGATGCCGGTCAGTGTCATCCTCCCGGATAACGCCTGGGACCTGGGCTACGCCGCACGGGAAGCGCCGGAGGTTTCCGTTTGCGCCCTGGCCCGCAAGGTTGCGGTACAAAACGGCGAGGCGCGGCGCTACCGGGTCACGCTGCAGCCGGGCGGGACGGTCGAATATGCGCTTTACCTGGACAGCTATGCCGGGTCCTGGCAGAACGGGCTGCGGCGCATGTTTCGCGATCACTGGCTTTTCGACCTGGAAAAATTCGACAACCATATCTTTCAGCGCGCCGACTTGGCCTGGATCCGGCGCAGCTTCCTGGTGCTGCTGCAGTTCGCCTGGGATCGTTCCTTTTTCGATGCCGCCGGGAAGAGCTTCGGCCTGGAAGCGCTGCGGGAGGAAGGGCGGCGATGGATGGGCGGCTACGATGTGCTCGGCATCTGGACCACCTGGCCGCGCCTGGGTCTGGACGACCGCAACCAGTGGGACCTGCACCGGGATCTGCCGGGGGGCACCGCCCGGCTGCGGGACTGGGCTGCGGAGCTGCATCGCGAAGGCACCCGGCTTTTTGTGGCCTACAACCCCTGGGATACCGGCACCCGCAGGGAAAGTGCCCTGGATGGGTTGTCCGGCCTGATCCGCGAGACGGATGCCGACGGGGTGGTCCTGGACACCATGGCCTCGGCCGGCCCGGAGATGCAGGAAGCCCTGGATGCGGTCAAACCCGGGGTGGTTCTCTACAGCGAGGGCATGGCGGCAGTCAAAGACATGCCCGGCCTGCCGGCGGGACGGGTACACGACGCCCTGGAGCTTTCTCCGCTCCTGAACCTGAACAAGCTGATCAAGCCGGACTACGCCATTTTCCGGGTATGCCGGCTGGGAGATCAGCCGCTGCACCGGGAGATCGCCGTTGCCTTTTTTAACGGTTATGGAGTGGAGCTGAATGCTTTTTCCCCGGGGAACGCCGCGCAGCGGGAGGAGGACTTTCGCTTCCTGGGGCGCGCGCTGCGCATCCTGAGGGAAAACGCCTCCTCCTTTATTCACAAGGACTGGGAGCCGCTCGTTCCGACCCGGGCGGACGGCCTCTGGGTCAACGCCTGGCCTGGCGGAGGCAAGAAGCTCTACACCATCTATTCGGCCCGGCCGGAGGGATTCGAAGGGCCTCTCCTGGACGTGGAGCCGAGGGAAGGCCGCCATTTCGTCGATTTGTGGAATCACCGGGAGATCGCCCCGCTGCGCACCGAGGAGGGGAAGCGGGTCCTGCCGGTGGCCGTGGAGCCTTTCCGCGGGGCCTGGCGCCCGCCGCGCCAGGAGGGGAGTGCCGGCTGCGTGGCCGATCTGCCGGTGCGGATCGAGGCCTCGCTGGATTTTGCGGAAGGGGTGATCCGCGTCCGGGCTCCATCGGGGCCGGGGCGGGTGCTCGAAATCTGGAAAGGGGCTCCTTCCTATGAGGCCGAGCCGTTGGCCTTTCCATCGGAACCCCGCGAGATCCGCCTGATCGAGCTCCTGGGGCGCTACCGCGGGCCTCTGGTGCTGCGCCTCAAGCGCAGCGGGGAGCTGGAGGACGAGCGCATCGTGGATGTCCCGCTGGGATTGCCCTGCCGGCGGGAGGTGCGGAAAAGGACGGAGGTTGTGGAGGCCGCACCGGGAGGCATGGTGGAAATTCCCGCGGGCGAGTTTCTTTTCCGCACGGAAAAAACGGAGAGCCTGATTCCCTATCCGGATCACTCCGAAGGGCGGAAGGTGATCCTGCCTCGCTTCTTCCTGGACCGCTTTCCGGTGACCAACGCCCAGTTCCGGCTGTTTCTCGATGCCGCCGGGTACCAGCCGGAAGACAGCCGCAATTTTTTAAGGCACTGGCTGAACGGCCTGCCGCGCAGCGGGGAAGAAAATCATCCGGTGGTTCATGTCAGCCTGGAGGACGCGCGGGCCTATGCCGCCTGGGCGGGAAAGCGGCTGCCGACCGAAGAAGAATGGCAGTACGCCGCCCAGGGAACGGACGGGCGCCTCTGGCCCTGGGAGCCGGCTCCGGGCGGGAGCCGGTCGGCGGAGAGTGCGGCGGCCAGAAAAGAAACGCACAATCCGACGGCGGGCCGCACCACGCCGGTAGACGCCTTCCCGCAGGGAGCGAGCCCGTTCGGGGCGATCGACCTGGTCGGCAACGTGTGGCAGATGACGGACGACGAGTACGACAACGGCAGCCATCATTTTGTGGTGATCCGCGGCGGAAGCTTCTTTCAGCCGAAATCCAGCGAGTGGTATCTTCCGGGAGGTCCCCAGGCGCTGAACCGCAGTCAGATTTTACTGCGGGTGGCTCCCGGCTTCGACCGCAGCGCCACCGTCGGCTTCCGCTGCGTCAAGGACGCCGCGCCGAAATGAAGGACCAGAGCGACGGAGGAGGCCGGGCGAGGCGGCAGACCGACTGGAAATAATTTGTTTTCATCCTGCTTTTTCTCTGCTAGAATAAGGATGGTTTCGTTGTGTCAATTCATAATCATTGATAGAGGTGCAAAAAGTCGAGAATTCATATGGAAGCCCTGAAAGGGCTTCGGATCGCAGCCCGGGGTTGGCGCGCTTCGCGCCTACCCCGGGTAGGGATGTTCGAAAGCGACAACCCTGTAAGGGTTGCGCAAAATCCATCCATAACAGGTGTTTGTGCAGCCCTTACAGGGCTGATGGCCAAGCAGATCCGCCTACCCGGGGTAGCGCCTGTGCGGCGCAACCCCGGGCTGTGATCCTCCGGAACCCCTTTGGGGCTCTCGACTTTTTGCGCTTTCATTGTTTTGGAGGAGAAATGATTGGTGTCTTGGGGAAACGTGGCTTGTCTCCTGTTGTCCTTGCAATTCTGTTGGCAGCTTTCTGCGGTTCTATCCTTTCGGCGCAGGAGACCCGCGGCACCATTCGCGGCCGGGTGCTGGATGCCAGCCAGGCGGTGGTCGCCGGCGCCTCGGTAGTGGTGGAGAACGTGGATACCAACACGGCCACCCGGTTGACCACCAATGAGGCCGGGTATTACGAGGCCACCCTGCTGATGCCCGGCGCCTACCGGGTCACGGGCGAATTTTCCGGCTTCAAGAAGACGGTGCGCAGCGGGCTGACCCTGCCGATGAGCGGGTCTCTGGAAATCAATGTGGTGCTGGAAGTCGGGGGCACTGCGGAAACCGTGTCGGTGACCGCCGAGGCGCCGCTGCTCGATACCCGCGGAGTTTCCAGCGGCATGGTGCTGGACAACCAGTCGGTCATGGACCTGCCGGTCATCGCCAACAACGTCATGGTGCTGGTTAAGATGAGCCCCGGGCTCTACACCAACGGGGTGAACGACTACCTCGGGCCCCACTCCATTTCGGGAGCCTCGCAATACAGCATCGGCGGCGGCGTCGGAGGCAACGAGTGGGCCATCGACGGCGTGCCCAACAACGGCGCCAGCCGGCAGACCGCCTATCTGCCGCATTCCGACACCGTACAGGAAGTGAAGGTGGAGACCTCCAATTTCGACGCGGCCATCGGCCACACCACCGGTGCCAGCGTGACCATGATGACCCGCTCGGGCACCAACCAGTATCACGGTTCCATCACCGAGCAGCACTGGCAGCAGCGCTGGCAGGCCACCAACTTTTTCACCAACCAGGCCTACTACCGAAGCATAGCCGATGCCGAGGCCAAGGGAGACATGGCGCTGGCCAACAAGATCCGCTCCACCCCCAAGCAGGATTCGGGAAGGTCCAACAACTGGGCGGCCTCGGTCGGCGGACCGGTGCGCATCCCCAAGCTGTTCGACGGGCGCGACCGGCTTTTCTTTTTCTTCAGCTACCAGGGAAACAAGGACCAGGTCGCCGATCTGCCCGACCGCATGAACACCACGGTGCCCACCATGGACGACCGGGAGGGGAACTTCGCGCGGTTTCTGGCCATCGACCCGGTGCGCTACCAGCTTTACGACCCGCTGACCGTGAAGGTCGATCCGGCGCGCGCCGGGCATTATATCCGCAGCCCGTTTTCCGGCAACGTCGTACCCAAAAACCGCTGGAACAATCCCACCCTCAATTTTTATTCCAAGGTTTTTCCGGTTCCCAACAACGACTTCGATCCGAAACGCGAGCCGACCAACAATTATCTTTCCAACGCTCCTCTGATCCGCGACTACAAGGCCTACAGCAACCGCATCGATTTCCACCAGTCCGAAAAACACCGCTTTTTCGGACGCTGGACCTACAACGACTGGTCCAATTACGCTGCCGACTGGACCTACAAGACCGTCAAGGGCCTGCAGTCGGCCTCGCAGAGCCGCACCAATTTCGGGGCCACCATCGACTGGGTTTACACCATCAACCCCACCACGATCCTGGATACGGCCATCGCCTACAACGACTACCGGGACGGCAGCCGGCCGGAAGTTGCCAAAAGCTATAAGCCCTCCGATGCCGGATTTCCCACTTACATGGACGAAAAGGCCGGAGATCAGCATATTCTGCCGGTGCTGAACCTGAGCGGCTACAACAGCGTTTCCACCACCTTCGGAACCTACACCCATTACCGCAACGCCACCGGCCGGGCCGATCTGACCCATATCCGTAACAACCATACCCTGCGCGCCGGGGTCGACATGCGCATGCAGTACCGGACGGGCGGAGGCGGCGGGAACACCTCGGGCACTTTCGGGTACAGCAATATTTACACCCGGAAAAACGACGACACCTTTACCGCGGCCGGAAACCTGGCGCACAGCTGGGCCGCCTACCTGATGGGGCTGCCGGAGAGCATGACCATTGTTACCGCGGACAACTACGCCATGATCAACCCCTACTACGCCTGGTTTCTGCAGGATAACTGGCGATTGTCGCGCAAGCTCTCCCTGAACTTCGGGCTGCGCATGGAGTACGAACTGGGGCCCACGGAGCGCTTCGACCGCATGATCGCCGGCTTCGATCCCAACGCCTCGCTGCCCATTGCCGCGGCCGCCCAGGCAGCCTACGCCAAGGCCCCGGTTGCGGAGCTCGATGCCTCCAAGTTTGTGGTCAAGGGCGGTTCGCTCTATGCCGGCTACGGCGGCGCGGACCGCAAGCTGTGGCGCAACGAACTGATGCTTCTGCCGCGGGTTTCCGCCGCCTACACCCTCAACGACCGGACCGTGATCCAGGGAGGATACGGAATTTTCTACGACACGCTGAACGTTCTCAACCAGGGCCCGGACCAGTCGGGGTTTTCGCGGACCACCTCCACGGTCCTGACCAACGATTTCGGCGTCACCTGGCTGGCAGGGAATCCCTACAACGGCATCACGCCCCTGGCGGATCCCTTCCCGCGCCGCACGGACGGAACGCGCTTCGATGCCCCCACCGCAAACAAGCTGGGGCTGATGGCCCGCGCCGGGCGCGGGTTCAGCTTCCTGGACTTCAACGTCCAGCACCCGCGGCAGCACCGCTGGCGCCTCGGAGTGCAGAGGCAGCTGACCAAGGAGATGGTGATCGACGTGTCCTACAGCGGGATGCGGGTTTCGCGCATGCCGGTCAGCATGACTCTTTCCGCCCTGCCGGAATCGTTCTGGGCCGGCGGGAATGTCCGCAACGACGCCGTGGCCACCAACATGAACGCCAATGTCACCAATCCCTTCCGGATCACCAACTTCAGCTCCATGCAGTCTTCCGATCCGCTGATTTACGCCGACATGAGCACCCAGAGCTTTTACACCAGCTCCACGATCCGCAAGAACCTCCTGCTGCGGCCTTTCCCGCAGATGAACAGTCTTACGCAGAGCAATGCCTCCCTGGGCAAGTCCTATACGGACACCCTGGAAATCACCTTCCAGAGGCGATTTTCCAAGGGGTTCAATATGAATCTGGGCTATACCTGGAGCCGGTCGGAGATCGCCGACTTCTTTTATAACGAATTCGACACCACGCCCTCCTACCGGCTGTCGAATTCCATGCGGCCCCACCGCCTGGTGGCCACCGGCATTTACCAGCTGCCCTTCGGCAAGGGCCGGCCGTTTGCCCAGAGCGGGCTCTGGAACTACATTTTCGGAGGATTCCAGATTGCCGCCACCTACGAGTACCAGCCCGGGCCGCTGATCGATTTCGGAAACCTATTCTTCTACGGCAAGCCGGAAGAGATTGCCCTGAGCAATCCGTCGATCGAAAAGTGGTTCGACACCACCAATTTCGAAAAAAGTTCCACCAAGATTCCGGCCGCCTTTCACCGCCGGGTTTTCCCGACGCGCATCGAAGGGGTGCGGGCCGACAACCTGGACCAGTGGAATGCCAACATCCAGAGGGATTTCAAGCTGAAGGAGGGCCTGGTCCTGCAGATCCGCATGGATGCCCTGAATGTGCTGAACGCCACCCAGTTCGCCTCGCCCAACGTGACCACGACTTCCACGGACTTTGGCCGGGTGACGTCGCAGACCAACACCACCAAGCGGTTCCTGCAGCTGCAGGCCCGGATCCGGTTTTAAGTCATTTTCCGGGATGCGGGAACGGATCGCCGGTCGCCTGGCACCACTCCGCCAGGAACCGGCGATGCCGCTCCAGCTCCTTGGCGTATTCCGGCTTTTCCGCGAGGTTGACCGTTTCTCCGGGATCCTTCTGCATGTCCACCAGCGATTCGCGGCGGCGCCCCAGGTCGTAGGCGCAGTACTGGAAGCGGCGGCTGCGCACCATCCTTCCGGCTGGCTCGGGCTTGGCTCCGTCGACCGGCGCCCCCTGGATCATCTTGTTTTCCACTACCACGTACTGCCGTTCGTCCTTGCGGTCCGGCTGTGCGCAGGATCTTTTAAGGCTGATGCCGGGGAGATTCGCGGGAAGTCCGATGGCGGCAAAATCGGCCAGGGTGGGAAGAAGGTCCAGTCCGGTATTGACCAGCCGGTCGGAAACCACGCCGGACTGCACGCCGGGACCGGCTGCCAGAAACGGCACGCGGCTGGCATTGTCGAAAAGAACGGTTTTCTGGTTCCAGCCGTGGGCTCCCTGGCAGTCGCCGTGGTCGCTGGTCAACACGATCAGGGTGCGCTCCTGCTGGCCGCTTTCCCGCAGGGCGGCCAGCAGGCGGCCGATATGCGCATCCGTTTTCTCGATCATCCGGAAATAGGCCCAGCGGTACTGGCGCCATTTCTTCTCGTCGAAGCTGCCGACCGGAAACATCGGGCTGCTCTGCATGGAGCGCTTCATGAGCCGCATGATA
>CAINFC010000117.1 GCA_903847975.1 uncultured Acidobacteriota bacterium
AGAGCACCCGGACGATTATCGGCCTTGGGATTGGACAGCGTGGGGTCAAAAGAGGTGAACTGTCCCTTGGACTTGAAGCGGGCCAGGGGAACATCGTAGCGCATCCCCAGGTTCAGGGTCAGCTTAGGGGACACCTTCCAGTTGTCGTTGAAAAAGAACGCCTGGTAGCCGTACCCGGAGTAGTCGTCCGGGTTGAGGGCGATGACCTCGCGGTTGGCGGTATGCAGCGTACCCAGCAGGAAGCTGGCAAAAGCGTTGCCGGTATTGGACAAGGCGGTAGGCAGCGCCGTCTGGGCGTTGGAGAAGGTGAATCGGCCCTGAGACCCGGCCAGATCCAGCGGATTGGAGAATGTCCGCATGCGGCGGAAATCCCAGCCGACCTTAATTTCATGCCGGTTACGAATCCAGGTCAGCCCCTGGTTGAAGTGGAACGTCCAGTTCAGCTGGCTGCCGACGGTTTTCTGCCCGTTGGTGGCGGCAAACTCGCTGGGGGGATTCGGTCCGGTAAATGTTACGTAGGGGAAGGCATCCGCATCGCCGCGGGCTGTATTTTCCAGTCCCAGCTTGGAGCCCCACCCCTTTTGGTACTTGTTGTCCCAGAAGGACTGCTGGCGCGTAAAACCGAACGTGGAATGCAGAACAACCCTCGGAGAAAAAATGTAATCATGGTTGAACCGGTAGTTTTCCGGCTTGTTTAAGTTGTCGGAAAGCCCCCAGCTGAGCGGGCCGGGAAAGCCCTGCGCCGGTTGAAGAGTATTGTTGTATTCCTGTGAAAAATAAAAATTTAGCCGGTTGTTTTCGGTGAAGGCATGATCCAGCTTGATGCTCCACATGTAACGATCCAGGCTGCTGGCGTTTACAATGTTGTAGTTGTTCTGGATCCCTGCCACAGTTGGATCCGGAATCAACGGCAGGATCTTGTTGGAAATGGCGCTGAAGCGATTGGTGGGGATCTTGTTGTTGGGGAATGCCTGCCGGGTGCTGCCGACCGTAGTGGCCGGATCGTAGATGATCTGCGGCAGCTCGCTGAAATCGCCCTGCTTCATTTTGGCTGTAGGGGTGGTGATTAAGGAAGCGCTCACCGAGCCGGCACGGACATCTTTTACATAGGTGACAAAAAAGAAAGTCTTGTTTCGCCCGTCATACAGCTTGGGAAGATAAACAGGCCCGCCCACAGAACCGCCGGCTTCATTGTAGCGCTCTTTGGCTTTGGCGCGATTGGCGGCATTGTTGGCCCAGGTGTTGGCGTTGAGGTTCTGGTTGCGCAGATTGTAGAAAAGGCTGGCGTGCAGCTGGTTGCTGCCGCTCTTGGTGAGGAAGATCTCGATTCCGCCGCCGGTCCGGCCGTATTCCGCGGAAAAGCTGTTGGTCAGCAGCCGGAATTCCCCGAACTGCTCGGCTGCCGGAAAGTTGAAGACCACCCCGCCCGATTCGGGGATGGTCTGGCTGGCGCCGTCAATCAGAACTTCCTTGGAACGCCGGGAGCCGCCGTTGATGCTGGAATCGCCTGAGCCGTTGTTTACCCCGGGCATATAGGCGATAAATGCCTCCGGGTTGCGGATTCCGCCCTGAAATAGCGGCAGGTTGTTCATGAAGGTAGGCGTAAAGTTCTGGGCGATCTCGCTGGTATTGGTGGCCAGAATGGGAGCCTCCCCGGTCACTTCCACGGTCTGTTCCACGCCGCCGATTTCCAGCTTGATATCCAGCGACTCGCGCTTGGCAACGCGCACATCGATGCCGCTGTGTACCAGCTTCTTGAATCCGGCAAGCTCGGTGGTAACGGTGTAAGTTCCGACCGGCAGGTTGGGGAATACATAAAGTCCGGCGTCGGAACTGATGGTCCGAAAAATAGCGCCGTTCTGCTCGTTCTTGGCTGTCACCTCCGCGCCGGGCACCACAGCGCCCTGGGGGTCCTGTACCGTGCCGGCAATGGAACCGGTGGAACCCTGCGCCAGGCAAGGGCCGGCAGAGAACATCAGCAGCACGGCAAGGGCAAGAAAAATACGTGTGCTTGGTTTCATGTGCTTTTCCTTTCTTTCGTTTAAGAAGAAATGCAGGAGGGAGGAGGATACAGCGAAGCCGGCAGCAGCCGACGGGCAGGTTGGCCTATTCTTTAATCCCTGCACCCATCCTCCAGATTATTATACAGGTCTCCCGCGCTACAAATTTTGTATTATTTTAGGAGCATAATTCCGAACGGAAGAACTGTCAAGCCGAACCGGCAATTTCCCGAAGCAAGCAGGCGCGAACGATAATCCCTATTCACACCTCTTCAGGATGCCGTAACCGGGTGTATGATCTACGGGTATCGATTTTAATTCCGGATTTTCCCAAGGAGGGTACATGCGGAGAGCATTCTATTTTCCCGGAATGTTTATTCTGACGCTGCTGGCCGGAGCCGGCACGATTCCTGCCGCGGTTTCCTGCGATAAACTTGCGGCGCTGTCCCTGCCCCACGCCACGGTAACCATGGCCGCGCGGGTGGAGGCGGGATCTTTCGTCCCTCCGCCCGTTCCCTGGGAAACCAGGCCGCCCGACCCGGCTCCCTTCCGGAACCTGCCGGCCTTCTGCCGGGTCGCCGCCACGCTTACCCCCAGCCGCGACTCCATGATCCATATCGAAGTCTGGCTTCCCGTCGATGGCTGGAACGGCAAATTCATGGGAGTGGGCAACGGAGGCTGGGCCGGCTCCATCAGCTACGGGTCTCTGGCCGGGGCGCTCCGGCGCGGCTACGCCGCTGCCAGCACCGATACCGGGCACCAGGGAGCCGGCCAGGACGGCAGCTGGATTCAGGGGCACCCGGAAAAACTGGTCGATTACGGCTATCGGGCGGTCCACGAAATGACCGTAAAGGCCAAAGCGGTGGTGGAGGCCTGTTATGGCCGAATGCCCCGTTATTCCTATTGGTCGGGCTGCTCGAACGGCGGAAGGCAGGCGCTGAAGGAAGCGCAGCAGTTCCCTGCCGATTACGACGGAATCATCGCCGGGGCGCCGGCCAACAGCTGGTCGCGCCTCATGGCCAGCCAGCTCTGGATTGCGCTGGCCGTGCATCGGGACGAAGCTGCCTACATTCCGCCGAAAAAGTATGCACGGATCCACAAGGCAGCGCTCGAAGCTTGCGATGCGCAGGACGGAATCCGCGACGGCGTCCTGGATGATCCCACCCGGTGCCGCTTCGACCCGAAGGAGCTGGAATGCAAGAGCGTCGAGGCGGACGACTGCCTGACGGCGGCCCAGGTCGAGGCGGCAAGAAAAATCTATGCTCCCCTGAAAAATCCGCGCACCGGGGAAGTGATCTTCCCGGGCCTCGAGCCGGGCAGCGAACTGGGCTGGGCCGGCCTTGCCGGACCGGTCCCCTTCCCTCTGCCGAAGGACTACTTCGGCCAGGCGGTGCTCGGAAAAGCGGGCTGGGACTGGAAAACCTTCGACTTCGATCGTGACCTGGCCCGGGCTCTGCGGGCCGATCCCGGAAAGATCAATGCCGATCACCCGGACCTGCGTCCTTTTGCCGGGCGCGGAGGCAAGCTGCTGATCTATTTCGGCTGGAACGACCAGCTGATCCCGCCGCGCGATATCATCCGCTATTATGAGAGCGCAGTTCAGAAGCTGGGGGGGGCCGCAAAGGCTTCCGGGTCGGTGCGCCTTTTCATGGTTCCCGGAACCAATCATTGCGGCGGGGGAGACGGCCCCTGCAAATTCGATATGGTCGGTCCCCTCGAGCAGTGGGTGGAGCAGCGCCAGGCACCGGACCGGATCATCGGCTCCCACGAGACCGGTGGAGTGACGGACCGCACCCGGCCGCTCTGCCCCTATCCGCTGGCGGCACGGTACAAGGGCACCGGCAGCACGGACGACGCCGCCAACTTCGAGTGCAAATGAAACGCGGCCCTATCGCTCCAAGACGGCTGGTCCGACTTGCACTCCGTTTCGATTTGTGGTTATCTCCTTTTTGTGGCTGATGCGGCAACCAAAGTCTGTCAGGGGGAAATTAAAATGAAGAGAAGCACCGCCCAATGGACCCGACGGGAAATCGTCGGTGGCGCCCTCACGGCGGTCGGCACGCTTGCCGGCGCGCCGGCCTTCCTGCGGGGACAAAATCTCAACAACAAGCTGAATATCGCCATGATTGCCTGCGGAGGACGCGGCCAGGCCAACATGAACGGCGACGGCCCCGCAGCCGACCGCAAGGGCGCCGGCGCCGCCTCCCCGCCAACGGGCATTCCGGCGGAGAACATCACCGTCCTTTGCGATATCAACCAGACGGCCGTCGACGCCGCGTTAAAAAAATATCCCAAAGCAAAAACCTACACCGATTTCCGGAAAGTCTTCGATCACCCCAACGACTTTGACGCAGTCATGGTCAGCACTACGGAACATACCCACACGCTGGCCACGTATCTGGCCCTAATCCATGGGAAGCATGTCTATTGCGAAAAGCCGCTGACCCACGACGTCTGGGAAGCGCGCTTCATACGGGAAACAGCGGCCCGCTACCCCAAGCTGGCCACCCAGACCGGAAACCAGGGGCATGCCAGTCCGGTCCGCCGCCAGATCAGGGAAATCCTGATGACCGGGGTGATCGGGCCGGTGCGCGAAGTGCACGTCTGGGCCGGCCGGGCCTGGGGGCTGCAGAATGCCGAGTCGGCCCGCAAACTGGACCAGCCCCACGGATTTTATAATGGAACCCAGATCGTCCAGCGCTTTCCCGAAACGATGCCCGTGCCGCCGAACATTGCCTGGGATCTGTGGATCGGCCCTGCTCCTTTCCGGCCCTTCCACGCCACCTATCTGCCCGGGCCCCGCTGGTACCGCTGGTGGGACTTCGGCAACGGCACGATGAGCGACCTCGGAGGCCACGATAACGACGTGGCATTCCAGGTCCTGGATCTCACCCAGCCGCTGACCATCGAGGCCGTTTCGCCCATGGGCCGGGCCCACCCGGAACTGGCTCCGGCCACCATGACGGTCACCTACGAGTTTCCGGCCCGGGGCGCGCAGCCAGCGGTCAAGCTGGTCTGGCACCAGGGAGAAAGCAAGCCCCCCCAATGGCTGGAGGGGAAGATTCCGCAATCCGACCGCGCCCAGCTGTTTATCGGGGATCAGGGAATGCTTTCCACCGGAGGAGGCCTGAAGCTTCTGCCCGAAGAAAAATTCAAGGATTTCCGGATGCCGCCCGAAACGCTGCCCCGCTCCCCCGGGCACTACATCGAGTGGATCCTGGCGTGCAAAGGTCTCGGCCCGGCTCCCGGCTCCAATTTCCAGTACTCCGGCTGGGTCACCGAAGCCAACCACCTTGGAAATGTTTCCTGCCGCGTCGGGAAAAAGCTGGAGTGGGATTACCGGAAGCTGCGGGTCCGAAACGCCCGCGAAGCCGACCAATACATTCGCCGGCCCTACCGCAAGGGCTGGAAAGGTATCCTGAAAACGTAAGCTGATCCTTTTTTCACAAGGAGAATGACGATGCCCTCCGCAATTCATCGCCGGCAGCTGCTGTTGTCCGGACCGGCGGCCGCTCTGGGGGAAATGCTGCTCGGCCCCTCCCGGAACCTGGCACAGCCGGCTCCGTCCGGCCTGATAAAAGGTGCCTGCATGGGTGTTCTGCCGGGTCAGATGTCCCTGGCCCAGAAACTGGAAGCGGCCCGGCGGGCCGGCTTCGAAGGAGTTGAACCCGGCACCATTTCGAAACCGGAGGAAGTCCGGGAATTCAGGGAAGCGGCCGCCAGGGCCGGCCTGAAGGTATGCTCCATCATGAACTCCGACCACTGGCGCTATCCGCTGAGCGACCGGGATCCGGAAGTGGTCAAAAAATGCGTGGAGGGGATCAAGACCTCCATGCGAAACGCTCATGAGCTGGGGGCGGAGGTGGTCCTGCTGGTTCCCGCGGTGGTGACCGCGGAAGTCGGCTACGCGGAGGCTTACCAGCGGTCGCAGGAGCAGATCCGCAAGCTGTTGCCCCTGGCCAAAGAACTTCGCGTGATCCTGGCGGTGGAGGACGTCGGCAACCGCTTTCTGCTGAGCCCGATGGAGTTTGCCCGCTATGTGGACGAATTCAGGAGCCCCTGGGTCAAAGCCTATTTTGACGTCGGCAACATCGTCTCCAGCGGCTATCCGCAGGACTGGATACGGATCCTCGGCAAGCGGATCTGCCGGGTGCACATCAAGCGCTTTGAGCCCGGCACGGACCATCCCCGGTTTGACCCCAAAGATCGCAGGACCCAGGGCATCCACTGGCCGGAAGTGCGAAAGGCACTGGCGGAAATCGGCTATCGCGGCTGGATCACCGCGGAAATCCGCGGCGGCGACGAAAGCTACCTTAAGGAAGTGAGCGCCCGCATGGACCGGATCCTGGCGGGCCAGGATCCGGTGTAGTTCCATCCTGAGTTGGAATGCATGAATAAGACACTCCTTTTTTCCTTGCTTTTGTTTTGTCTCCTGGCCATCCGGCCGGTTCTCTCTCAAACGAAGCCGGTTGGGTATCTCGAGCCGCGGCGATCCGCTGATATCGCCGCTTCCCCCTGGGGCGTGCAGTCGGGGGACAACCAGCGCGTCACGCTTTTCGAGCGCGCCGGCGAACTCGGCGTGAAGTGGACCCGTTTCCTGGCCGCCTGGCCGGTGGTGGAGAGCCAGAAAGGGCAATACGATTTTACTTCCATCGAGGAACCGGTCCGGGCCGCGCTCGCCCAGGGCATCACCCCCTTTGTCTGCCTTTCCAACGGCAATAAGCTCTATTCGGCCGCCATCCCGCATCCCGACCCGAACTGGCGGCTCATTTACGGCGTGAAGCCTGCGCCTCCCATTCTCGACGAAGCTGCCATGGAAGCCTGGCTGCGTTTTGTGGACGCCGTGGTGGTCCGAACCAGGGACCGCGTCACCCATTGGGAAATCTGGAATGAGCCCAACCACTACGGCTATTGGGGCGCCCCGCCGGATGCCGCGGCATACGGCCGCCTGGTGAGGATGACGGCCGCGCGCATCCGGGCCCTGCAGCCTTCGGCGGTCATTATTGCCGGAGCGCTGGCCGGTCTGGATCCCAAGTTCATCGCCGCATTCCTGGAAGAAGACCGGGAGGGGCAGGTCGACGTGGTCTCCTTCCACAACTACGCCGCCCTGCCGGAAGCTCGGATCTATTTCGCCGACGAAACCTGGGCCGCCTTGCGGGCGCACAATCCGAAACTAAAGCTCTGGCAGGGAGAATGCGGCTATCCTTCCGCCAGCAGCACCAAGGATTTTCGCGGCAGCAGTCCCTGGGGCCGGATGGTGCAGGCTAAATGGCTGCTGCGCCAGGCGATCATCGACACCTACTTCATGCGCTGCGCGGTGAGCAACTACTTCAAGCTATTCGACGGCGGAAACCGTGCCGAGCGGCAGGAGCGTCCGGAGCTGAAGCCCGTGGACCGTCTGCTCGGCTTCCCGGCCGAGGCGACGGGGCGCCGGGTGCGTGGCACGGGGGTCAATGAAAAGTGCCTGCTTTCCAATCCCGATCTGAATCCCAAGCCCGCTTTTTACGCGTACCGGAACCTCACGGCACTTTTCGACGGACGATACCGGGCGGTCGACGTCCCGGCCGGCGGCCTCGTACGGGTAGTCTCACCGGGCCAGTTTGCGGGTGTGGGCGAAGACGACGACGCCTATCCCTCGGTCCCTCTGGTGGCTGCTTTTCGCACCGAAAGAGGGGCGGCTCTGGTGGCCTACTGGATTCCCTGGCAGCCCCAGGAGTATACCCCCAGGCCGGCGCGCATCGAACTTCGGATCCCGGGCATGACTTTTCGCAAGCCGGTGATCGTCAATCCGCTCGACGGGTCGGTCCGCTCCCTGGCTGTACCTCGCCGGGAAGGGGATACTGCCGTATTCCCGGATTTGCCGATGTTCGATTTTCCGCTAATGATTGCAGAGCGCGAAGAGGTAAAAATCTCCGCCCGCCGATGTGTGCCGGAACAGGACGCCATACCGTTGTTCTGACCGCTGCCGAATTTCCCGATTCCAAACCCGGAGCAAGTTCCCGATGAAACCTTATGCCGTTCTTTTTGACATGGATGGTGTCCTGATCGACAGTTACGAGGCTCACTTTGAAGCCTGGACGGAGTCCTGCGCACAGCGGGGAATCCAACTGACCCGGGAGCGATACGCCCGGCT
This sequence comes from uncultured Acidobacteriota bacterium, assembly GCA_903847975.1. Taxonomy (GTDB): domain Bacteria; phylum Acidobacteriota; class UBA6911; order CAINFC01; family CAINFC01; genus CAINFC01. Next base: position 8,134 of record CAINFC010000117.1, read on the forward strand.
CTTCGGGCAGTCTTTCCTTTCCTTCGTCGAGGACCTCTGCCCCGCGGCACCCGGCACGGCAGGCGGCTTTTCTGGTAAGACGTCTCTGACGGAGGCGGCCGTGGAGCAGTGGCACGACGAAAAAGAGCTCCTCTACCGCAGCCGCATCCGCCGGGCTTTTCCTGAAATGGCCGGCGCGGGCGACTTGATCCGGGACCTTTTTCAGGCCGGCTTCGTGCTCGGCATCGCCTCCTCGGGACCCCGGGAAAATGTCGACTGCCTCCTGGAGCACCTGCCCCATGCCGGATGTATCCGTTTCACTATTTCGGCCACGGAAGCCCGGCGCGCCAAGCCGGATCCGGAGCCCTACCTGAAATGTGCACAGGGCCTGGGCATAGCGGCGGAGCGCTGCGCGGTGGTGGAAGATTCCATTCACGGGCTGCAGGCGGCACGCTCGGCCGGGATGCGGGCTGTGGCGCTTACCGGAACCGCCACGGCCGGGGAGCTTTCCCGCTACGCAGACCGGGTGATCACCCGACTGGCCGACCTCAACGCGGAAGATCTTCGCCGCTTCATTGACCGCAACAACCCTTGACCCGCCGGCACTCTTTAAAGGATGTTCCCTCGTTCTGAGGTGGGGAAAAAAGGCAGGCAGGGAAAAGGCAGGCAGGGACATCCACTTTCTAGCATGGCAGGCAGGGACATCCACTTTCTGGCTCGGACTTTCCGGGGACAGATAGGGACATCCACTTTCTAGAGCAGGCAGAACGGCTGGCAGGCAGGGACATCCACTTTCTTCTAGGACAGATAGGGACATCCACTTTCTGGCTCGGACTTTCGGTGGGGGTAAATCCCCGGACAAATCCCCCAGAAATCCCAGGACGAAATCCCAGGACAGCCGCTTTTTTTAACTTCTAACCTTAATATCTTAAACATAGACCACTTCTTCCCTCTCATGGCCCTGGCCGATGCCAATTCACAGCTCCTGTCCGTACCGAGCCTTGTTCGTACCCTGCACGACGTTCGGGCCGATTGCCTGGTGAGCATCCGGAATCCCACGGCTTGTGTGGCGGTGCTTCTAACGGGCACACAGCTCGTTGGCATTGTCCAAGCCAGTACACGTCCTGCCAGCCACGGCTTCATCTGGTGGCAGGAACGGCCGAGCTGCTCCTCGGAGACCTCACTCTCGTTCCGGGTATGCCCACGACGGACCCCCGCCCGGTTGGGACGGGCGGAATTCATTTCGGGACGGTTCTCTGGGAACAGTCTGAAACGGAGCTGCCATCCTGGATCGCCTGGTTCGAGCAACGACGTACACTCGTCTTGATCTGGCCCGGCAATGTTCGCTACATGCCAGCAAGAGCCAGACCGTTTGACTCCATCGTCATGCCGAAAGCCTGCGTCGAAGCACTGCGGGGAAAGCCGGTTGAGGGAGCCTTGGCCACGGGTAACCAGCCGCTACCTCGCCGCTTCCGATGGTTACCGCATAACTTCACTTGGCAGACGCGGCCGCATTCACCGGATCAGGAGATACAACAGCACTGTGAGCCCCAGGAGCATGATCACCACAGAAGTGAGAAACCTGGTTCGGATCGCGATGAATTTCGCGCGGGTTGCGTCCGACGACGTCCACACCAAACTGATGATCTTCCCGTCCTTGACCACGTAGTCCTCGATACCCAGGACGGGGGCCAAGCCGATCCGCCTGGTGATGTTGTGCCACGTGCAAGTCAGGGTGCGAACACGATTCCCTTCCACTTTGAGAACCTCGATCTCGATCCGGAAATCGCCGTCGATGAGCTGCCGCACCCACTCGCTAGTCTTGCCCCGAGTGGTCCGGTCCGACATGTGTGGGAAAGCGGGGCGAAGAGTCAGCTCGAAGTCATCCGCAAAGTGAGCCAGCGACGCATCGACGTCGTGGGCGTTGAAAGCATCGACCATGGATTTGACGACGTCGAGTGGCTCCTGCAAGCTGACTGAAAGGCCGGGTGCGGATCTAACTTCAGGCACAGTGCACCTCCTCCCGGGCTGGTTCGGGAATGCAAGCGACAGTTTGCTTCGCACCAATCCGAGTATCCGGCCAGTGGATAGCAATCAATTGCTTTATTATCACTCGGATAGTTTACGACGAGTGCGTGTAAAACATCAACAGGGACGCGATCCGCAGGTTCGGCCTTCGGCGTTCCTTCCGGAGGCGGCAACTGTAACATGACAGGGACAGACCTCGAACTGGAATGGAAATAGATGTTGGAAAATATTCTGTGGATTATGATCGTTTGGCCTTCCGGAAGAATGCAGCCGGGAATTTTTTCAGGTTCCAAAGACCTCTCGACAGGCCTTGACGCCTTGAAACCATCTCAATCCTTTTACCCTCGCCTGCTCAATGACGCGCCCGGCACGGCCAAGAATTCGCCGGAATAGGCTGTCATAGTTCTCCAGTGTTTTCAGCCAGGAATCCGATTCAATTGAAAGACGGTGAAGAATCGGCTTTATCTCGAGTGGAATCGCCCCTCTTTTATCGGGGTGGAATTCACGCCCAAGAATATCCAAAACATATAAATATTCTTTCAAAGAGATACTTTGAAAGGCCCCCTTCCGCGCCTTGGTATCACTCAAAGGGCAGAGCCAGTTGGAGGAAGTCTGCATTATGGAGTCTTTCAAAGAATTCTCTGTTTCCAAGGTGGTACCTTGGGACGTGTCTTCCGTAATAGTGTCCGTGGTTCGACAAGTCGTAATGCGGTTGTAGGCAGAGGTGAACCGGCTTTGCTCGGGCGTTTGGGCTTCGCCCGCACGGATGGAATTCAAATCAACATAGACCAGGCAGGTCAGAAGAGCGGCCTCATCCAGTAAGAGCCTGCTTTTAAATCGACCTTCCCAAAAGCGCCCTTTACATTGATCCTCCCGATTCGCCAGCCTTGCAATACGCTCGTCCAGGCAGCGCATGAACCAGCTTAGATCGGTCAAACGCTTGCGAAGGAGCACTAAGCGATCAACATTTAGAACTACAGTACGAACCATGTCCTGGGTTGGTGTCCAATCGGGTACTTCCCTGAAAACGGCCGGAGGGAAGAGACGCAACCATCTCGAAGCAACCTCATCATCGGTCATGGCGCAGGACAGATCGGGCCGAGTCCGCATTATGAGATGCAAATGATTGCTTTGCACGGCATAGCCGATTATGTCCAGGGCAAAGATCTTGCTAAGAAAAGTCAAGCGTTCCAGGATCCACTGTCGGCGATGTTCATAGTTTTTTCCGGAAATAGAATCCTGTCCACAAAGGAAGGCCCGGCGAACGCATCGGGTGGTGCAGTGGTAAGACCGAATCTGGTTTTCCTCAACAATCTGTTTTCGGGCAATAGTCATAAAGAACGACCGCAAAAATACTTAAGGTTATCTTGGGTGATTTTCACCCTCATCACTAAGAACGATTCCCGATCGAGATTTACGAACAGAATAATCAGACAAGGAAAAAACATTCAGAAACAGCGAAAAAAATGGATGTCCCCTTTTGGGCGAAAAAATGGATGTCCCCTTTTGGGTTTGAGGGGGGGGAAGGGGAAAAAATGGATGTCCCCTTTTGTTTTTGTCCCCTTTTGTTTGTCCCCTTTTGGTCCCCTTTTGGGGGTTGGGCTCTACAGGTCTACCGGTACTCGCTTATTATCTTATGTACATAAGCCCGGAAAGCGGATTCAGCACCAGGGCTGATCTGGGTAATCCTGATACCGATACCCTGCATGGTCTCCAGCTTCCGCGCTCTCTCCTCATCCAGCTGATAGACCACTTCCCCCTCTATCGGCCAGGAGGCAGCCAGGTCCGGAATGATCAGATCCACCTTTATTTTATCCCCGGGCATATAGGGCTTGTCGGTGGCAACAAATAGCCCCCCGTGGCTAATATTTTCGGTGTATTGCTTGATAAAAGAATCGCGGTCGTAAAACCGCACTTCCAGGCGAGCATCCATGCGGGGACTGGATCGAGGTACTTTGGATATCAAAAGACCCGAAAAATAGTCGAGATAGGCAGCAGGGGGAGAAACCAGTTGAATTCCCATGCCTTGGTTAATGACATTCGCGAGTTGCGGTGGGACCCGCAAGCCCCAGCGAATTTTCCCGGTCAAATCGATCGGATCAGAGTTGGTGGGCTTCAACCGAATCTGCAGAACACTCGGTGGCGGAAACAGCCGTGCTCCGGAGATGAAAAGCCCGCCCACCGAAAGATTGAGCGCAAATCCATGGGCGTCCGACTTCAGTGGCCCATACAGGAGCGGAATGCGGACAAACGTTCTCTGAGTTATTCTTTTGTTCGGCATAAATCAGATCCTCTGGATTTTACCCGCTCGGCCGGCTTTGCAGCAAAAGGAATTTGGGCAAGGCCCAGAGGTACCTTTTAAATTGATTGATTCCCTGTCGTCCCACTTGCCGGCACAAGGATCCAATGTGGGATTACCCTACACGGCATGTCGGATTTTCCAACACCCTACCCCCTTCCACGACCGACTATTAATACCCGACGCTTTCTGATATTTCATATATGTCATTGATAGTAAACAAGTTGCCAACATTATACTTTCTTTGGATCTTGATTTGCACTAGGAATGACTGTGAAAGCGATATGGATCCAAGATAACGAAAACGGAGAGAAGGTATGAACCTATCAGAAACCCTTTGGCTGCAGGGAATCAATTTTATTCTGGCCTTGGTAGTTCTGGTCTGCTGCGGCGCTCTGGGAGTGCTGCTGGCCCATAGGATCGACCAGTCAAGTCTTAAATTCAGCCGGCGGCGAACCGGCGCGGACCTCCATACCCTGACCGTGGATGACCTGGGCGTCACAATGGCGGACGGCGGAGAAAAGAGGGATTGACTTATGAGGTGCCCGTTTTTCCGTGAAGCCCAGGTCAAATACTGCCGGGCTTTTCCTTTTCGAAAGATGATCGTCCGCCGTCCCGGGCAGGCGGAAAATGAACGCTGCCTGTCTCCCGACTATATCCATTGCCCGGCAGCCAGGCAGCACCAGGAGGAACGGCCCGACAGGAACCATTGCCCCTTTCTCCACGAATCCCTGGCACAGTACTGCGCCGCAGCCCCGGTAACCAAATATATTCCTTACTCCGAACCGATTACCACCCCTTGCGGCACGGAAAAGCACAAGTATTGTCAGATTTACCTGTCCATGGCCAATCCCAGGCTGGGGAGCCACAATAATTCCGGCGCCCCGGATGACTCCGATTTCGACTCTCACACACGGGAGCACCTGGCGGGCAACGTGCGGGTGCGTGACTGGCTGTACTATGCCCCGAACCACATGTGGCTGGATGTAAACGAGGACGGCTGCGCGTACATCGGTGTGGACGCCCTCCTTTCGAGCGTCATCGGCAAGGTCGACCGCCTGTCTTTCATCACAACCGGCGGACGGTGCCGGCCGGCTGTGGTCTTCAGCGTGAATGGGGTCGACCTGCAGATGGTTTTCCCCAGGGAAATTCAAGTCACCCAACCCAACATTTACCTGAGGACCAATCCGAGCCGTATTTTTTCCGACCCTTACACGCTGGGGTGGCTTTTTGAAGGTCGCGAAATTCAAAGGGAATCCGCGCCGACCTCCTCCCCGATCTTTTCCGGATTGAAAACCGGCTCCTCCTCGGTAGCCTGGATGCGCTCGGAAGTGGAGCGGCTCAGCCAGTCGGTGCATCACCTGTCTCATCGGCCCGATGCCCAGGGAATACAACGGATGGCAGACGGCGGCGGCGTTCATCCCGGTCTGATCTGGCACCTGGACCGGGATGAAATCCTGCGGCTGTTTCTCGACTTTTTCTCGCCCCTGGCGAGCTGGAGATAATCCCTTGAAATACAAAGGTCTTTTTCTTTTCCTGTCCGGCGCCGGAATAGCGCTGGTCCTCGGCTGGGTGGTTTTTCCGCTGGCGCTTTACCGGACCGAACCCCAGCCTCTCTCCTTCAGCCACAAGGCTCATACGGGTCAACCTGCCTCCATGAGCTGCGATTCCTGCCACGAATTCGCGGAGGATGGGCGTTTCCTGGGCATTCCAGTGGTGGACCAATGCGCGGTCTGCCATGCGGAACCGGTCGGTAAGACCGCCGGGGAAAAGCGTTTGGTGGAGGAGTTCGTCAAACCAAAACGCGAAATTCCCTGGAAAGTATATTCGCGCCAGCCCGATAACGCCTGGTTCTCCCACACCACACACGTAAAAAAGGGCGCGCTGAAATGCGAAGAGTGCCACGGGGACCACGGGCAGAGTGAATCGCTGCGACCGTATCAGGTCAATCGCATCAGCGGATACAGCCGGGACATCTGGGGCCCCAACATTTCCGGCATCCCCTCCCAACCCCGGCTGGATATGAAAATGGATCGTTGCCTGGGGTGCCACGCGGAAAAAAATATGTCTCAAGGCTGCATCAGCTGTCACAAGTGAGAACGGAACTATGTCAAACCGGATAACACGAAGAAATTTGTTTCAACTGGCCGGCGGTTCGGCACTCGGAATGCTGCTGTCGCCTGTGCCATGGAAGCTCCTGGACGATTCCGCCATATGGACCCAGAACTGGTCCTTGACGCCCAAGCTGCCCCGCGGACCGATCAGCATCCGCAATTCGCACTGCACCCTCTGCCCGGGCGGCTGCGGCATCGCCGCCCGATGCGTCGGTGGCCACCCCTACGGCTTGCGCGGTACCGGCCAGCATCCGGTCAACAGCGGATTCCTTTGCGCCGTCGGCCTGGCCGGGCATCATTACGCCTATCACCCGCTGCGCATCGACGCTCCCTGCCGCTTCACCGGCCGCGAGGAGGATTCGCGGCTGATTCCCGCCTCCCTGGAGGCGCTGCTGTCCGAAATGAGCGGAAGCAGGAACAGCACCGGCGGAAGTCGTCCCGGCGGAAGCATCGCCATCCTTGATTCCCGTCCCGGACGCTCGGTTTCACAGGCCTACCAGGAAATGCTGAGCCGCATTCCCGGCAGCGTCTACCTTACTCCGCCCTCGAACGAGGAATCCACGCTGGAGGAAATACGGCAGATCTCGGGAGTGGACGGCTGGGGTTTCGATTTCGAAAACACCCACACGATTCTCTCCTTCGGCGCCCCGCTTCTCGACGGCTGGGGCACCCCGGGAAGAATCGCCCGGCGTTTCTTCCACCGCTCTCCCAAAGAGCTGATCCTCATCCAGGCGGAAAGCTACCGGTCGCGCACCGCCGTGCAGGCCAGCCGCTGGCTGGCTCTCCGCCCGGGAACAGAGGCCGTTCTGGCCATGGCTCTGGCACAGGTCCTCCTGCAGGACGGGCTCTGCCCGACGGACATTCCTGTCCGGGTTGCCGACTGGCAGGAATTCAAGGAACTGGCTTTCCGCCTGCCGATAGCCGCCGCCGCGGAAAAGACCGGGCTCCCGGTGAGCGCCATCGTGGAAGTCGCTCACGCTCTGGCGGGTTCGAGCTCCATCGTATTGGGAGGATGCGATCCGGGGGGTGGTCCCCTGGACCGGACCGCCAGCCGGGCCATCGCCTGCCTGAACATCCTGCTGGGAAATATCGACCAGCCGGGAGGTATCATTTCCCGCCGTGAAGCGCCGGGAGTTGGGCTCCATTCGCCCCGCGGCCTGCCGCTGTCGGATGTGGCCGACCATTCCATTCGCTGGATGATTATCGATTCCGCGGCATCCGGGTATTCATTCCCGCTCTCCCTGCTGCAGCATAAGCTGATGCATGACAAGGGCCGGATCGTGTGCCTTTCCCCATATATGACACCCATTGCCGCCTATGCCGACTATATTATTCCCACCCCGGCTCACCTGGAATCGCTGGAAGAGGTGGGTACTCCGCCGGGCGCGCCGGCCTCCTCCTGGGGACTGTCCGCTCCCCTTCTGCCCCGGACGGCGCAATCGGTCGATCCTCTCGACCTGATTCCAAAAATGTCCGAGGCGCTCGGATTTCCAGGCGGCCCGAATACCTCCAGACAGGAATTGCTGAAACAGAGAGCGGCGGCCATCATGGCCGCCAGGCAGGGAACCGTCTTCCACCCTGGAAAAGGCGCAGCGGTCAAAGTCAGCACACGGACCGGAACCGGGGACTTTTGGAATCTGCTCCTGGAAGGAGGCTGCTGGGTGGATGATCCCACCCCGCCGCGACCCGCGACCCGCTTCACGATGCTCGGCAAAGAACAGCCCTGGCGGGAGCGGCTTACGGCCCGGTTGGAGCAGCCCGGTCCTTCGCCGGACCAGCTGGTGCTGATGCCCGTGGGATGGAAAAATGCCACCAGCAGCGGGTCGGTTCCTCCGATGATCAGCAAGCTGTTTCAGGAGTCCGATTGCCGCAGCCTGGCGGGCACAGTTCTGGCCCACCCGGACACGGCCGCATCGGCGGGAATCTCCTCCGAAGGTAAGGTGCGCCTGCAAACCCGCAGCGGGGAGATGGAAGCCGATCTCAAACTGGATCCCGCACTCATGCCAGGCGTACTGCACGGCGCTGTAGGCCCCTGTGTCAACCAGGCGCAGACCTTGCGGCAGGCACCGGCGGAAGGCCTGCTGGCCCTTTGCCCGGTAGAGGAGGACGGCTCCTGGAGAATCACCCCCGCCCAAATGAAGAAAGCATAATCCCATGAGCAATATGGAACAGAAAAACAAAGCCCGATATGGAATGGTGGTTGACCTGGATCGCTGCACGGGGTGCGGAAACTGCATGATGGCCTGTGCCGTGGAAAACAACCTGGCTCCCGCCGAAAAAAAGGCGAATGACCGCACCGGCATTACCTGGATGCGGGTATACGCCATGAACAACGGCAAGGCGTTCCCGGCGGCCGAAACGGTCTTCGTGCCAATGGCATGCCAGCAGTGCGACAAGGAAACTCCCTGCATCGCCGTCTGCCCGCAAAATGCTGTCGATCGCGACCCGGGCAGCGGAATCGTGGGCCAGGTGCCGCAGCGCTGCCTGGGGTGCCGCTACTGCATGACCGCCTGCCCCTACCATGCCCGCTACTTCAACTGGTCGGATCCCTCCTGGCCCGCGGGAATGGAGAAAGCCCTCAATCCGGACGTGGCTCCGCGGATGCGCGGCGTGGCGGAAAAATGCAATTTCTGCCACGGCCGATGGCACGCCGCCCGGGCCCGGGCTGCCGCCCAGGGCCGGAGCGAGCCGGACCCCGCCGACTATATCCCCGCCTGCGTGGAGAGCTGCCCCTCCCGGGCGATCCTCTTCGGAAACCTGGACGATGCCGGCAGCGAAGTAGCCAAGGCCTGCCAGGAAGGAAACTGCTTCCGCTTCCTGGCGCGGCTGGACACCGAATCCAAAGTCTATTATCGCTCTGCCAAGCCCTGGGTCAGGGAAATGGCCGAGGGGAACAGAATGCCTTCCGGAAAGGATGGAAACCTGTCATGATCGAACAGACATTGCCGCGACTCCCCGTGGAATCCGCACCGGCGCATACCATCCGGGACTGGAAAGCCATGGAAAAAAAATGGATCCCCAGAGGTCTGCCGCGCTGCTCCCCGGGCCGGTTCTACGCCTGGCTGGCGCCCTGGCTTCTCCTCTTGGCAATCGGAGCGTATGCCATGTACCTGTGCTTTGCCGAAGGGCTGCAGCACACCAACATGGACAACCGCTTTGCTTTCGGATTGTGGATCTACCTGGACCTGACCGTCATCGCCCTGGGAGCCGGGGCCTTTTTTACCGGTTTTCTTTTTTACATCCTTCGCTGGAAGGAGATGACCGCCGTCATCAACGCCGCGGTGGTCCTGGGTTTCATCTGCTACAGCAGCGCCATCGCCATCCTGCTGGTGGATATCGGCCAGCCGCTGCGCGCCTGGTTTACCTTCTGGCATCCCAATGTGCACTCCATGCTGACCGAGGTGACGTTCTGTCTGTCCTGTTACCTGACCGTGCTGGCCATTGAGTACCTCCCGGTGCTGCTGAAAAACCGCAAGCTCCGCCAGGTCCCCCTTTTCCTGGTGTTCGAGTATGAACTCCACCGGGTTATGCCGGTTCTGGCGGGCGTAGGGACGTTTCTATCCTTTTTCCACCAGGGATCCCTGGGCGGGCTATACGGCGTGTTGCACGGGCGGCCTTTCGCCTTCCGGGAAGCGCTCGGGATCTGGCCCACCACCTTTTTCCTGTTCATCCTTTCGGCGGCCGCCGCCGGCCCCAGCTTCGTGCTGCTGATGGCCCGACTCACCCAGTTCCTGAGCCGCAAGCAGCTGGTCCGTGCCGAGGTGTTTGCGCAGCTGGGAAAAGTTTCCGGAACGCTGCTGCTGTTTTACGTCCTGCTGAAAACGCTGGATACCATGCTCTGGATCAACCGCATTTACCCCCAGACCGGATTCTCCCCCTATTCCTTTTACGCCGAGCCGTCGTTCGGCACCTGGGTTCTGCTGCTGGAAATCATCGGCCTGGGACTGGTCCCGGCCCTTTTCCTGGTGAACCCGCGCATGCGGGAAAAACCGTGGGTGCTCACGCTGATGGCTTTCCTGGCGTGCAGCGGAGTCGCCTTCAACCGTTTTGTAATGACCGTCCAGACCCTGGCGCTGCCGACGCTGCCCTTTGACCGCTTTCTCCGCTATGTCCCCAGCTGGCAGGAAGTGGCGGCCTTCCTGGCGGTGCTGGCCTACGGCGTGCTTTTGTACTCCTTTTCTTTTCGTTATGCCACCCTGTTCCCTCAGGAGAGGGATCTTCGTAATCAATAAGAAAGGTCACTTATGTTTCCCTGGGTTTATGAATTTCGTTGGACTACCGGCCACCTTCTGTTTCTTGGAATTTTCTTCTCCGTCCTGCTGACCATCGGCCTCACCGTAGTCCGGGCCGCATGGAAAACCTACCGGGACTTCCAGGACCAAAAGCAGGAACACCTGTCCTGGAAGGCCGATTTTGAAGATCTTTCTCCGCTGGCCCGCTCCTGCCGCCACGAGATTTCCGGAAAGGTCCGCCGGCGCAGCTGTCCGAACGAGTTTGACTGCCGCGTCTGCGCGAACCACCGGGTCACGGCCGGCCGCTTGCCGTCGGCCGGCCCACCGGCACGAAGGGGAGCCGATGCCGGCTTCTGCGGGCTGGACGTACCTCTCGACCGGCTTTACCACCGCGGCCACACCTGGGTCAAAGAGGAGAGAGAAGGAGTCTATCTCATCGGACTCGATGATTTTGCCAGCCGCCTGATCGGACCTCCGGACCAGGTGGACCTTCCCGCACCGGGCACCCGGCTGCAGGCCAACGGCAAAGGGTGGCGGATGCGCCGCCAGTCGACCATCGTCCGGATCCTTTCACCGCTGGACGGGGAGGTCATCGGCCAGGGAGGAGCGCAGCAGGGCTGGTACCTCAAGGTCCGGGCCGACAGCCGGGGGAATAAGATGGATCACCTGTTGCGCGGGGAGGAGGTTCGCTCCTGGGTGCTGAGGGAACTGGAGCGGCTGCAGATGGCCCTGGCCACCGATGGCGTCGGCATGAGCCTGGCTGACGGGGGCGAACTGGTTTATGACGTGACCCTCCAGGACCCCCACGCGGACTGGGACAGCGTCCTCGGGGAAATGTTCCTGCAAGCCTGAATCCCGCCTCGACCCGTTCCCGACACCCGTAGCGCCGGACCTCCCATACTAAGGACCGGGCTGGCGCTACGGGCGGGAGAGATTGTATTTTTTGATCTTCTCGTACAGCGTCGACCGGTCAATGCCCAGGACCTGGGCGGTCTCCTTGATGTTGCCTTCCAGCCGCTGCAGCGTGGCCTGAATAATTTTCTTCTCCGCCTCCTCCAGGGTGAGGTGGGTAGGTATGGCCCACTCCCTGGGTTCGGCCGGCTGGTGCAGAAAAGAGAAATTGCTCTCGGTCAGCAGCGGAGTTTTACAGGTCACCACCGCCCGCTCCACGGCATTTTCCAGCTCGCGCACGTTCCCGGGCCAGTCATAATTCATCAGGATTTCCAGGGCCCCCTCCGAGATCTCCCGCAGCTCCTTGCCCTGCTCATGGGCAATCCGTTCGATAAAGCCCTCCACCAGCAGCGGTATATCCTCCTTTCGCTCCCGCAGAGGCGGAAGGGGAATATGGATGACGTTCAGCCGATAGAAAAGGTCATCGCGAAACTTTCCTTCCTGGACCGCTTTTCTCAAATTGAGGTTGGTGGCGGCAATCACCCGGACATCCACCTCGACCTCTTCGGTACCTCCCACCCGGTAAAACTTGCGCTCCTGCAGGACACGCAGCAGGTCCATCTGCAGTTTGGAGGAGATATCGCCGATCTCATCCAGAAAAATGGTGCCGCCGTCGGCCAGCTCAAACTTCCCTTTTTTCTGGGCCGTGGCCCCGGTGAAGGAGCCCTTCTCGTAGCCGAACAGCTCCGACTCCAGGAGGCTTTCGGTCAGGGCGGCGCAGGACACGCAGACGAAGCTCTTACGGGCCCGGTCCCCGGAGTAGTGCAGCGCCCGGGCGATCAGCTCCTTTCCGGTGCCGCTTTCTCCCTGGATCAGAACCGTGCTGCGCAGTCCGGCCACTTCACGAACCAGGTCCAGAATCTCGAGGATGCGGGCATTCTTGCTGATAATGTCGCGAAAACTGTAGTTGCGGGTCAGCTTCTTGCGCAGGATCATGTTTTCCCGCTGCAGGTTTTTCACCTTGATGATGCGGCTCACCAGCATGGAAATCTCTTCCGGGTTGCAGGGCTTGACGATGTACTCCTGGGCACCCTCTTTCATCGCCGTGATGGCCGTGTCCACGGTGGCATAGGCGGTAATGATAATGACCGAGGCATCCGGGTGCAGCTTCTTGATCTCCATCATCGTTTCGATGCCGTCGTATCCCCCCGGCATCTTCAGGTCGATAAAGTAGATGGCGAAATTCTGTCGGCGGGCCCGTTCAATGGCCTGCCGCCCGGAAACCGCTGTCTCCACGTGGTAGCCGTCTTCGCGGAGCCAGGCGGCCAGCGATTCGCGCATGATTTCCTCGTCATCCACAACCATGATTTGCCAGTGAGTTTTCATTTTTCTATCCTTGCAAGGGCCGCTGCCAGAGGGTCAGGGCCTGCTTTGAGATTTCCAGGCAGGCATTTCCTGCAGCAGGAAAGCGCATTTGGGGCAAAGCTCCTCCCGCTTCCGGTCCACCTGCCAGATCGTGTTGGAAAGAGACATCGGACATCCAGCGTCCAGGCAGTGCGTAAGCCCGAAGGTGTGGCCGATTTCGTGGGTGGCTTCTTTGACCGCCCGCGCCGCAGTTACCGCATTGTTTTCCGCCAGTCCGTAGAATGTCTGGCGCAGCCGGGCCAGGGAAATCAGTGCCAGCCCCCCGTTCAGTTGGGCCTGCCCGAAAACAAAGCTGAGCATGGGAATAAACAAATCGCCCTCGGTCACCCCGAGCAGCCGCAGGGCGTCCGCCGGGAAAACGCTCTGCAGCATGCGCAGAATCAGCACCGAACTGTACTGCCGGCGCTGCGGCTCAAAGGCGAATCCCGGCTCCTCCAGAGCTGGCAGCCGCCGAACCTCCCAGCCGAAGGAGTGCCACAGGGAAAGCTCGACCGAAGCGAAGATTTCCTCATCCGCCGCGCCGAACGGGATCAGATAGATGGTCTTCACGTCGCTTTGTCGTCAGGGGTATCCGCCGGTTCGGCCGTCGATTCGATGGAAAAAGGGAGGGTCACCTGAAAGGTGGTTCCTTGGCCCACCCGACTCTTCACTTCGATATCCCCGCTGTGCGATTCGATAATGCCGTACACCACGGCCAATCCCAGGCCGACTCCCTTCCCTTCCCCTTTGGTGGTGAAAAAGGGATGAAAAATCTTGAGCATGTTTTCTTCGGGAATCCCGTCCCCGTTGTCCGCGACTTCCAGCCGCAACAGATGCGCTTTCCGTTCCCATTCGGTGCGGACCGCAACCTTCCCATTGCCCTTGCTCTGCGCCGCTTCCGCCCCGTTCATGATCAGGTTGATCAGAACCTGCTGCATCTGGGAGGCGTCGCAATGAATGGCCGGCAGGTTCTCGTCCAGGTTCAGTTCGATCTCCACGTTCATCAGCTTCAGCTTGTGGGCAATCAGGTTGACGGTGGTGGCAATCACCGAGTTGAACTGGATTTTGGATCGCTGCTGGGATTTGGACCGACGCGAAAAGGCCAGCAGATCCTGCACGATCCGGCCCACCCGGGTGGTCTCGCTGGAAATCTGCGCCAGGTACTTCTTGAATTCCACCACCCGGTTGGGAGGAATTCCGTCATCCTTGAGAATGCGCTGCATCAGCATGGTAAGGTTCAGCACCCCGGACAGGGGGTTGTTGATCTCATGCGCCACGCTGGCCGACAGCTGGCCCAGAGACGCCAGCCGGTCGGTGTTCATCAGCTTCTGATAGGCGACTCTCAGCTGCCGGGTCCGCTCCTCGACCTTGGCCTCCAGGCCCTGCCGGGAGGCATTGATTTCATGGAGCGCCTCCTGCAGCCGCAGCCGCATGGCTTCAAAAGAGCGGGCCAGCTCGCTCAATTCCTCGCTGCCCTTGACTTCCACAGGCTGGTCCAGGTGCATGGCGGAGACGGCGCGTGTCCCTTCAATGAGCCGGTTGATCGGCTTTTCCACAAAATGCCGGGTGAACAAAAAGATAAACAGGGAAATAAGGCCGACCAGCACGGCGGAGATGATCAGCACGCGCCGCTGAATGGAGCCGATTTCCGCGTCCACGGTATTCAGATCCAGGGCTACCTCCAGCACCCCCAGCACGTTCATGACCGCCGGGTGCGCATGGCATTCGGCATTGCTGCAGGCCGGCTCGTTGTAGATCGGGGTGACGATGTCCAGCTTGCGGCTCCCGTCCGGGTTGCGGAAAATCTTTACCCGGGAGCTCATGTCCACCCGGATCCGCGGCCGGGAGGAGGAGTGGCAGGTGACGCAGGCGTCATTGAACTTGCTCACCTGGGTGGTATCTCCCTTCAGGGTGGAGAACATGACCTTCCCCACTTTGTTGAAAATGCGAATCCGGCTGATTCCCTGTTTCTGGGCGATGGTCTGCATGGTCTCGTAGGCGGCCGTCCTCTGGTCCGCCAGCATGGCGTGCCAGGTGGCGCTGCTGATGCTGCCCGACAGCTGATCCGCACCGGTGACCATGGCGTTCAGCAGCTGGCTCTCCTGATTTCTCATGTGCAGAAAGCCGGCCACCGCCCCCATCAACATCACGATCGCCGTAAGCGGCAGAATCAGCTGCATGGATAATTTTCGGGTACTCAGCCGCATCCTGGTTCGTCCTTTTGGAATCCTAATTTTCATCGGAATGAATCCAAATGTCAAAGGCATCCCGAAACCGACCGAGGGTCGTACGGTGATTTTAATCGTTTATCGGGCCGCCTAAAATTAAGAGGATCGGCACAAAGCGGAAACCGACCGGCAGCTCCCTTTCGCTCTCCTTCCCGGCCTTCCCTGTCTTCCTGTGAAAGGTTTGTTTGCGGGAAGCCGGAGGGGGGCCCTCAAGGAACCCGGCCTTTGTCGCAGTAACGTGCGGCGATGCGGGCAAACTCGTCGGAAATGGACAGAAACCCCTCCACCATTCCGGGATCAAAATGGGTACCCCCGCCCTGAACGATGATCTTGGTCGCTTCCATATGCGGCAGCGCTTGCTTGTAAACCCGATGGCTGATCAGGGCATCATACACATCGGCAACGGCCATCAGGCGCGCAGAGACCGGTATGCTTTCCCCGGACAAACCGAGCGGGTATCCCGAACCATCCCACTTTTCCTGATGGCTGAAAGCAATTTCCTTGGCCGTGGCCAGAAAAGGAAGGGAGACCTCCAGGTTCATCTCCGCTGCCAGGATGGCATCCCGGCCCAGAGTGGTGTGGGTTTTCATGATTTCAAATTCGTCCGGAGTCAGCCGCCCCGGCTTCAGCAGGATGGCGTCCGGAATTCCCACCTTGCCGATGTCATGCAGCGGGGCCGACTTGAACAGAAGGTCGATCGTCTTGTCGCCATCCAGCAGGCTCCGGAAGCGCGGCTGGCTCCGGAGGTATTCCGCCATGACCCGGACGTAATGCTGCGTGCGGCGGATGTGATTTCCTGTTTCGTTGTCCCGGGTCTCCGCCAGCGATGCCATCGCCTGGATGGTGACATCCTGAAGAGCCATCACTTCGCGGGTGCGCCGGTGGACTTCGGCGTCCAGAAACTCGTTCTGATTCCTCAGGAAATCCCGGGCCTTTTTAAGCTCCAGCTGGGTGGAAACGCGCGCCAGCACCAGCGGCGGAGTGATCGGTTTGGATATGTAGTCCACCGCGCCCATCTGCAATCCGCGAATTTCGTCCTCCACCTCGGATTTGGCGGTCAGAAAGATGATCGGTATGTTGCGGGTCTGGGGAAGGCTTTTCAGGGTGCGGCAGGTGGCGTAGCCGTCCATCACCGGCATCATGATATCCAGCAGAATCAGATCCGGCGGAGGCAGGACCGTGGCCGCAATACGAATCGCCTGTTCCCCTCCGTCGGCCACCTTCACGCGGTAGTGATCCTTCAGCACCGCCCTCATCAACGCCAGGTTTTCCGGAGTGTCGTCCACTACCAGCAAGGTCGGTTTTCCCAACACCGCTATTTCTTCCGCCATAGGATCTTATCCTGCTATTTTTTCTCGCGTACCGGTTTTTCTTGCGCTTGCCTCCTGGATCCAACACCTCTCCTGGGTCCGACATGGATTATATCGAATGCCGGCCAAATCCGTACAGCAGGGTGGTGGTTTTGGCGGCCTTTATACTATACTTTAATTTGTCATGTGGATTCTCCTGTTATGCCTGCTGTTTTCGCTGATCCCCGCGGCCAAAGCCCAATCGCTCTCTTCCCCTGCTATTCCTCCGGAGGCCATCGCTCCCGGGTTGGATCCCGCCCGACCGATCGGCGACTACATGCGTACCGTCTGGACCAGCGAGCAGGGACTTCCCCAGAATATCGCCAAAGCCCTGCTGCAGACCCGGGACGGCTACCTGTGGATTGCCACCAACGAGGGGCTGGCCCGCTACGATGGCGCCCACTTCGATCTTTTCCAGACGGAAAACACCCCGGCCCTCAAGACCAATTCCATCAACACCCTCCTGGAGGACCGCCGGGAGGGATTATGGATCGGCACGGTTGCCGGGTTGTACTATTACCGCAGCGGGGTGTTCCGCCGCTACACCGTGCAGGAAGGATTGGGCGCCGACAACGTCTTTTGCCTGC
Organism: uncultured Acidobacteriota bacterium; assembly: GCA_903847975.1. Lineage (GTDB taxonomy): Bacteria > Acidobacteriota > UBA6911 > CAINFC01 > CAINFC01 > CAINFC01. The sequence goes on from CAINFC010000117.1 coordinate 25,245, forward strand.
TTCAGGATCCCGATGGCACCCTCTGGGCCGGCACGATCGGAGGAGGTCTGAGCTGCCTGAAGAATGGAGTTTTCCAAACCTTTTCCGCACGGAACGGTCTTTCCGGGGACATCATTTACGCCCTGCTGCGCGACCGGGACGGCACCCTGTGGGTAGGCACCCGCAGCGGGTTGGATCGCCTTCAGAACGGACAGTTTCATCGCTTCGAGTCCGGAGAAGACGGGTTGGATTTGAGTATCGACGCCCTGCTGCAGGACCAGACAGGCGCAATCTGGATGGGCACGCGGGGTAAAGGTCTGGCACGCCTTCACCAGGGAGCTCTTTCCCGCTTTACCGTTCGGGACGGCCTGACCAATGACTTCGTCCGGTCGCTCCTGCTGGACAACCGGGGCACCCTGTGGATCGGCACCGATGGCGGCCTGAACCGATATCGGCAGGGCCGATTCACCTCCTTTACCACTCTGGAAGGGCTGGCGAACAATCGGGTCTATTCGCTGCTGACCGACTGGGAGGGAGCCCTATGGATCGGCACGTACGGCGGTGGACTGACCCGCCTGAAAGACAGCGCCTTTACTATGATGACCTCCCGGAACGGGCTGACCAGCGAATACGTCAATACCATCCTGGAAGACCGTGAAGGGGCCGTCTGGCTGGGCACCTGGGGTGGCGGACTGAACCGGATCTCGCAGGGAACCATGACTTCCTTCCATACCAGGGACGGACTGGCCGATGAATTTATCAAAGCCCTGCTGCTGGACCGGGACGGCTCCCTTTGGGTGGGCACCGATAAAGGCCTGAGCCGGTTCCGGAATCGATTCCAGGAGAGCTTTTCCACGCGGGAAGGGCTCTTCAGCAACATCGTCGATATTCTCCTGCAGGACCCGGAGGGGGCCATCTGGATCGCTTCCCGGGGATACGGGCTTTGTCGCTTGCAGAACGGGCGGTTCACAGTCTTCACCCAAAAGGATGGATTACCCAGCAACCAGATCCTGTCCATGCTCCAGGCTTCCGACGGCATTCTCTGGGTCGGCACACAAGGAGGATTGTGCCGATTCCGGGAAGGCGCCTTTTCCTGCCTGACCACCAGGGACGGGCTGCCTTACAACGCGGTAAGCGCCCTGTACCAGGACCGCGAAGGCACTCTCTGGGCCGGCACCACCCAGGGCGGGCTGGGTCGATACAGGAACGGCAGCTGGGCTGCGATTACCGCCCGGGACGGACTTTTCAGCAATCTTGCCTACTGCATCCTCGAGGACGACTTCGGCTACCTGTGGATCAGCTGCAGCAAGGGCATTTACCGGGTTCTCCGCAGCGAATTGAATCAGTTCGCCGACCGGAAAATCCCCCGGGTCAACAGCCAGGCTTTCGGACGCGCGGAAGGCATGAAGAATGCGGAATGCAGTACTGGAAGTCCCGCCGGATGGAAAGACGGAAAGGGCCGCCTTTGGTTTCCGACCATCGCCGGAGCGGTCGTTGTCAATCCGGCTTACCCCTGGTTCGAGCCGTCGGCACCCAACGTGATTGTGGAAGAGCTGGCCGTAGAAGGCAGCGATCCGAACCAGGTCCGGCATATCCCGACGCAGCCGGCAGCCGCCGCATCTGCTGTCGAAAGCCGGGAGAAGAACAGCAACCCGGCTCTTCGCCTGGAACTCGGATCCGAAGCGCATAAGCTGGAGTTTCATTATACGGCTCCCTATTTTTCGGCACCCGAAAGGATCAAGTTCCGGTACCTGCTCGAAGGCTACGACCGGCAGTGGACGGAGGCTGGGACCCGGCGCACCGCTTTCTACACGAACCTGCCCCGAGGCCGGGAATACCGCTTCCGGGTCCAGGCCGGCAACAGCCATGGCACCTGGTATCCCGCCGAGGCCTTCCTGACCCTGTACCTGACCCCTGGGATCTGGGAAACCACCTGGTTCTACACACTGATCGCCGGACTGGTGACCGCCGCCGGGCTGGCGGGGCATGCCTGGCGGTCCCGTCACCTGAAAAGCCTCGCCTCGGAACTGGAACAAGCCATTAACGTCCGCACCCGGGAGCTGCGCGACAGTAATCGGGAGCTGAATCAGGCCAACGAGCAGCTGGCGGAACAGACAGCGGAGCTGGAAGCCCAGCAGTCCCGGTTGAAAGACACCGAGGCCTGGTTCCGGGGGGTCGTGGAATCGGCGCCCGACGGCATTGCCGTCCTTACCCGGGAAGGGAAAATGATCCTGACCAACAGCCGGCTGGAATCCATGTTCGGCTATGCGCCCGGGGGCCTTCTCGGAAAATCCGTCGATATCCTGATCCCCGAGAAACTTCACCGGCGCCATCGAAATCTTCGGGAAGCCTTTCTGAGGAGCCTCCACGCCCGTTCCCGCGGAACGGCGAATATCGATACCCGGGGGATACGCGAGGACCAATCGGTATTCCCCATCAATATCAGCCTGTCTCACCTGCCGGTGGTCGGCGACCGGCCGGTCTGCATCTGCGCCGCGGTCCGGGATATCACCCGCCGCAAGCAGGCCGAAGAAGATATGCGCCGCGCCTGGGAAGTGGCGGAGCACGCCACCCGGGCCAAGAGCGATTTCCTGGCCAATATGAGTCACGAAATCCGGACGCCGATGAACGCGATCATCGGTATGTCGCACCTGGTACTCCGCAGCCAGCTCACCGAGCAGCAGCGCAACTACATTGAGAAGATCGTCGGCTCCGGGCAGCACCTGATGCGCATTCTGAACGACATTCTCGACTTTTCCAAAATAGAAGCGGGCAAGCTGACCGTCGACAGCGTGGAGTTCGACCTGGAGCCGGTGCTCAACAACGTGGCCAACATGGTCGCGGAAAAGGCCGCAGCCAAAGGGATTGAGCTGGTATTCGAAGTGGACCGCCAGGTCCCCCGGGAGCTCATCGGAGACCCTCTGCGGCTGGGTCAGATCCTGATCAACTATGCCAATAATGCGGTGAAATTCACCGAAAAGGGTGAAATCTGCATCCTGGTCCAGGTGCGCGAGCAGAGCGACACCGAGGCCCTCCTGTATTTTGCAGTACGGGATACCGGAATCGGCCTGACCGCCGAGCAGCGCAGCCGCCTCTTCGAATCCTTTCACCAGGCGGACACCTCCACCACCCGCCGCTACGGCGGTACGGGCCTGGGGCTGGCCATCGCCAAAAGGCTGTCCGAGCTGATGTACGGGGAAGTGGGAGTGGAAAGCGAAATCGGCCGGGGAAGCACCTTCTGGTTTACGGCCCGGCTGGGCCGGAGCCGGGAGCGTAAAAAACACCGGATCCTGCGGCCGGACCTCCAGGACCGGCGGGCCCTGGTGGCCGACGAGCATCCCCATGCCCGCTCCGTCCTGACGGACCTTTTGAAGGACATGGGGATGGCGGTGGAGCAGGCCTCCACCGCAGAACATTTCCTGGAGGCCATTGTCCGGGAGGAAGAAAAGGGAAAGCCGTTCGACATTCTTTACCTCGACTGGAACCTGGGAGGGGGCCGGGGAGTCGAAACCGCCTCGAAAATCCGGAAACTGCCGGCACGCAAAACCCCGCCCATGATCCTGATCCTGCCGTACGGCCGGGAGGAAATTTTCTCCCGGTCGGAGCGAAACCTGTTTGCCGATATTCTGTTCAAGCCGGTCAGCAGCAGTATGGTTTTCGAGAGCCTGATGCTGGTTCTGGGGGGCGAGACGCTGCCACGCCGCAGGGAAGCCGCCCTCCCCCAGCCCGAGTGGAAGAATTTCGCGGAAACGGGCGGTGGCCGGGTTCTGCTCGTGGAAGACAACGAACTGAACCAGGAAGTGGCCATGGATCTCATGCGTGGGGCAGGCCTGGAAGTGGATTGCGCCGAAAACGGGAGGGTCGCACTCGAGAAGCTGGAAGCTGCCTCGTATGACCTGGTGCTCATGGACATGCAGATGCCGGAAATGGATGGCATTACCGCCGCGCAGGAAATACGCAAGCGGCCCGAGTGGAACTCGATTCCTGTTCTGGCCATGACCGCCAACGCCCGGGAGGAGGACCGCAGAAAATGCCTGGAGGCGGGCATGAATGACCATATCGTCAAGCCCTTTGACCCCCAGGATTTCTGGCAAACCCTGGACCGGTGGCTGAATCCGGCGGCCGAGAGGCCTCGCACAACGGCGATCCGGCCGAGGGCCCATGGAGGAGAAGAAAGCCTGCCCCCGCCCATCGCCGGCCTGGACTATGCCCTGGGGCTGCAGCGCACCATAGGCAATCGGAAGCTGTACCTGTCTCTCCTGGGCAAATTCGTGAAGGGCCAGAAGCATGCGGCTGCCGCCATCCGGACAGCGCTGGAGGAAGGAGACCGGGAAACAGCGGAGCGCCTGGCCCATACGGTCAAAGGCTCCGCAGGAAATATCGGCGCCCGGGAAATCCAGGTTCTGGCCGAGAGCGTCGAGCTGGCCATCCGCCGGAAAAACCCGGGCGAGCCATCCGGGGAGCAGATGGCGGAGTTCGGGAAAAAAATCGGCGACCTGGTGCAAGCCATGGAGGCTGTGCTTCCCGCGGAACAGGGCCCGGCTTTCGTGGATCCGGATTCCGAAGAACTCCGTCGGGTATTCCACCAGCTGGAACGGCTGCTTGCCGAAGGAGACGCCGAAGCCGACGATGTGCTCGAGCGGAATGCCGCTTTGTTGCAGTCGGCGTTCCCCGACCTTTTCCCGCAGCTTGCCCGGGACATCCGCTCCTTTCATTATCAGTCCGCCGGTCAGGTGCTGGAAACCATGAGGAAGACCCTGACTTGAAAGTCCCGGTGGTCGGGCCACTGAGCCCTTTCCCTGGAATTGAACCCAAGAAATCATGGCAAACTGGAATCCTCTTCCGAAAAAGGTGATCCCCTGCCCCCTGGAGTTGGTCCTGCGGATGGCAGTGTTGCTCCTGGTAGGAGCCTCCAGCCTCCTTCCGCTGTCATCGGCCTACGGAGCGGACCGCAGCTATGAGGCCGGCATGCCGTTCCTGCGGAACTTCAGCCCTAAAGAGTGCGGGTCCCAGCCGCAGATTTTCCGCATTGCGCAGGATGCCAGGGGAGTCATTTATATCCGGGACGTGGACCGCATCCTCGAATATGACGGAGTGCGCTGGCGCTCCGTTGGCCGAGGCACCGATCTGGTGGCCGACGCGGCAGGTCAGGTATTTGTCGGAGGAACCAGGGAAATGGGCCGCCTGGAACCGGACTCCCTGGGCCGTATGCGCATCGCCTCCCTGAAAAGCCTTCTGCCGCCCGAGGAACGTAATTTTGAAGCCATCCTGCGCCTGGCCTCCACGCCGCAGGGAATCTTTTTCATTGCCCCGGAACGTCTGTATTGCCTGGCGGACAACCGCTTCCGGAGCTGGCCGGCCCCCAGCACATTCCTGCAATCGCTTTTCCCGGTCGGCAGCCAGATGCTGGTCATGGATACCCGGGAGGGCCTGATGGCCCTCGACGGCGGGCAGCTCAGAAATGTGCCGGGCGGAAGCGCTCTGACCGGCCAGCGGCCGATTTCCACCATTCCCTGGGATGCGGCGCCGGATGGGACGACGCAACGCACCCTGCTGATCACTTCCCCCTTTGACGCCTACCTCTACGACGGGCGGAAGGTGGAACGCTTTCCTCAAGCTCTGCTTCTGTTTCAGGAAGCCTCTCCGATCTACGAAGCCAGCAGCCTGAGCGACGGCAACTGGCTCCTGCCCCTGTCCAAAGGAGGGGCGGGCATCCTCGATGCCCGTCACCGGATCCTTCGTGTCCTGGGAAAAGGCCAGGGACTCCGCAATGAAACGATCTATGCGACCTACCAGGATCGTCAGGCGTCCGTCTGGCTGGCTCTTAACAGCGGAGTGACCCGCCTGGAAATTCCTTCCCCCTTGTCCATGTTCGATGAACGGCTGGGTCTGGCCGGATCGCCCATCAGTATGACCCGCTTCCAGGACACGCTTTACGTGGGCACACGGTCCGGATTGTTCCGCCTGGTTCCCAAGCCGGGAACAGTCGGAGAACCGGTCTTTCAAGCCGTCCCCGGCCTGGCCCCCAGCCTGACGACGTGCTTCGGGCATCAGGACAGCCTTCTGGTCGGGATTGAAAAAGAGCTGTATGAAATCCGGGAAGGAAAGGTACACCTGGTTCTTACGAATTTAGGGCTTGTCGGGATTCACCGGTTTTTTCCCAGCAGCGCGGATCCCTCCCGCGTCTACCTCGTCGGACGGGGCGGATTGACCTGCATTCGCCGCCAGGGGAATCAGTGGATCCGGGAAGCGACCGTGGAGGAACCTTCGAATTACCTCCAGTCCCTGGTGGAGGAGTCGAACGGAAAATTATGGCTGGGTTCGCTGAGCACCGGGGTGCTGCGCGTCACATTCCCTCCGGGAGGCCCGGGAAGCGGCGCTCCGACCGTGGAGCACTTCAACGCCGCTGACGGGCTGCCATCCCGCAGGGAGAACCATCCTTTCCAGGTCAAGGGCGGCACTGTTTTCCAGACACAGGGTGGATTCTACCGTTTCCACGAGACCAGACGGCGCTTTGAACCAGACCCGAGGTTTGCACCGCTTTTTCCAGAGCCCCGCTGGGTGGTGGCCATGGAAGATGCGGCCGGCCGGGTTCTGATCTGGTCGCGGGACGACCGTACCAACTTCAATGAGACGCGGCTGGCCGTGCCGGCCGCCGACGGCACCTACCGGTGGGAACCGAGTTCTGTGAGCCGGATCGGAGATGCCTGGATCTACTCCTTCCTCCTGGAAGAGGACGGCACAACCTGGTTCCGCACCTCGGACGCTCTGGTGCGCTACGATCCGCGCGTTTCCCGCCATGTCGACCTGGACTATCCGGCACTGATTCGCCAGGTAACCCGAACGGGGGACCAGTTGCTGTTTGGCGGCGCCTGGAAGGAAGGAGGCCAGAGCGAGGACCAGGTTCCGGCTCTCGCCTTTCAGGAACACGATCTGCGCTTCGAATTCTCGACCAGCAGCTACGACAGCGAGGAGTCCAACCGCTTCCAGTTCTTTCTGGAGGGCTTCGACCAGGACTGGTCCCCATGGACTTCCACGGCATTCAAGGAATACACCAACCTGTCCGAAGGAAGTTATACCTTTCGGGTCCGGGCAAGAAACATCTATGGGCGGTTGAGCCGGGAGGATTCCTACCGCTTCCGGATTCTCCCCCCCTGGTATCGGACCTGGTGGGCGGCGGGGGCTTTCCTCCTGTCTTTAGGGTGCGGTTTCTTTGGTCTGCTGGCCTGGAGGACAAGGCACATGCGGATCGAGAAGCTGCTCCTGGAGCAGAAAGTCGCGGAACGGACTGCGGAGCTGCACCGCGCCCTGGAAGAAACCCAGGTGGCCAGAGAGGCCGCCGAGCAGGCCGAGCAAGCCAAAGCCGACTTCCTGTCCAACATGAGCCACGAGATCCGCACGCCCATGAATGCCATCATCGGTTTTTCCGACCTCGCCCTGCAGATGAATCCGGATCTCCGGTTGCGCGACTACCTTTGCAAGATCAAGCAGTCCGGCTCACGCCTGCTGAGCCTCATCAATGCCATCCTGGATTTTTCCCGAATCCAAGCCGGCAAGCTCAAGCTGGAGCGTACCGGCTTCGAGCTGCGGAAGATCCTGGACAATCTGCGCAGCATCAGCGCGGAGAAGGCGGCGGCCAAAGGCCTGGACTTGAAAATCGAGGTGGACAGCAACATCCCCGCGTTCCTGCTGGGCGATCCCCTTCATCTGAGCCAGATTCTGATCAATTACACCAGCAATGCCGTCAAATTTACCGATCACGGAGAGATCGCCATTTCCGTGGAGCTGCAGGAGGAGGCCGAGGAGGAGGTTCTCCTTCGATTTGCGGTGCGGGACACCGGCATCGGCTTGACTGAAGAGCAGCAAGGAAAGCTGTTCCAATCCATTCAGCAGGCGGACGCTTCCACGGCCCGCAAATACGGCGGAACCGGATTGGGGTTGGTTATTTCGAAAAAGCTGGCCAACCTCATGGGGGGAGAGGTTGGGGTGGAAAGCGTGTTCGGCCGCGGGAGCACCTTCTGGTTTACGGCACGCCTGGGCAGGATAAGGGCCCAGGAAGTCTATCCGGAACGTCCGGAAGAGGAGCGCGAACCACCCCTCCTCGCAAGCTCCTCTCCGGGAGAATTGACAGCCGGTTTGCCATCCGGATTCCCGGCAACGGGAGACGGGAAGTCCCCGGCCGAAGATGCCACGGCCGCAGCGGCCGTGGATCGTCTGGTGGAACTGCTTTCCTCCGGCGACAGCGAGGCAATCGATTTCCTGTCCGAAAACAGACGCCTTTTAAACGCAGCCCTAGGGGCGGATTGCATGCTGCGTGTAGAGCGGGCCGTGCTGAATTACCATTTTCCGGAAGCACTCCGGATTCTGCAGAAGAATTAAGAAGAATTAAGGACACCCACTTTTTCTGTTACACGGAAACAGCGGATTTTCCGGATCACAGCGGATCGGATCGGCCCTGATCGGTCCCATCCGCTGTTTCCGTGTTACCTTTTGGTGCTACTCTGGATGTCCCTTTATTTGTTTCCCTTTATTTGCTGTAAGAAGCAGTGGAAGCAATACTTGTTTATCCATCAGGATACCGTTGGCGGTGGTAAAACTCAACACACCCTGGTCTGAGGAAAGCAACCCGCTACCGGGTGTCACGGTTACAGCCAGGCTGCTACCCGGTGTGGTGTGCACTGCATAGCCGGAATGGGCCGGCAGATTACACAGAAGATGGCGAACCACACCCGCCGAGGGGACGATGGTGTAAGCCAGCGAACCGGAAACCGGCGCGCCGTCAAACGTGGTACCAAACATGACCACCCAGTCACGGCCACTGGATTGCACGTGGACCCCGGTCATTTTAGCATTGGCGTCAGACACTGCAGCAGATGCAGTCATGGCTGCAACGTTTGCATCCACAACCTGAATGAGATTTAAGAATGTGTAATGGGCGGATGAAACCGGTGCCTTTACCCGAATCTGCCAGGAATCCCCTCCATCGCCGGTATAGTGCTTGCTGGTGATATCAGGATTGGCAGGCAAAAGGGTTTTTTGGTACAGGGCACCACCTGCGTTGACAGCTGAAACGGTAGTCCCATGGATCACAGGCTGGTGTGCGATATTCAGCAGGCAAGTGAGCGCCGTACCCTGGTTGACCGGGCTGACCCGATCAAAAACCACGACAGAATTAGGCTGCAGGTGGACCAGGTCGCGCAGATAGGTAGTAAGCAGCCGGTTGACTCCTCCACCCCAGCCGCCGACGCCGGTATAATACGCATCGCTGGCATCACCCTGACCGTAGGTGTAATCCGGTCCGGCCTGGTAGCGGACCAACTGGCCGGTCCCGCTACCGAAGCGCTGCTGCTCGCCGTCAACAATAATATTGTTATGCACCTCCGGGTCCCCCACAATTTGGGAATTAGTATAGATATTCGCGTCGCCGGCTTGCCATTCCTTGTAGTAGATTAAAAAAGAGTTCTGATCCTGATGCTGGTGGCTTTGGACCCGGCCGGTAGAGACAAAGGAAACCGAAACCGCATTACTGTCCCAGCTGGAACGGCTGTTGAACCACCCCAAGCCCCTTGCCCGATAGGCCAGGGCAAGGAGGCCAATATTCTTTTCCGGAGCCAGGGGATGGGAAAGGAAAAAATCCATGGCATACTGGGAACGCATGCTGTGGCTGCCATCAAAAACGCGGTTCACCAGAAACTGGGCATATTCACCATCCAGAGTACCGGCCAAACCTTCAGCCAATTGCATCAACAGGTTGCGGTCATACTGGTTGGAATTAAAGCCGTAATTGGGCAGGTCCCCGCCAGGATAGACATAGCCGTATCCGGGTTGGTAGGCATACACCTGGTAATACAGGGCTTCCCGAGAAAAGGCCAGATTGTAAAAATAGTCGGCTATCCCGGCGTTGCGAAGGACCATGAACACATCCATCATGTGCCGCTTGGACAGTTTGCCGTAGCCGTCGCCTTCGTGCCATCCGCCTCCCTGACCCCAGGTGTTGCACCATTCCGTCACCGGACCCAGTTTAGCGGTTAAAAAAGCCAGGATATCCTTGTAATTGGTTCCGCCAAAAGGTAAGGTGGGGGGGCTGGGATTATCGTTGTATAAAGCCACGCCGATCAAGGCCGTGGCCAGCAGAAAGCTGTAGTGGTAGTTGTTGCCCGGATCATCCACAGCCCAGCCCGCCCAGGTGTAGTAAGGATTGTCATTATTATTCCAGAGCTCGGTCAACACCTGGTTCATATAATTCCGCCAGGTGTTGCGCTGGTTTGCTGTCAGCAGGTGGTAACACCAGTCATACACGCAGGCTGCGTCCTGCATCTGATAGCAGATATAAAGGAACTGGTTGTATCTTTCGTCGTCCATGCCGTTGGCAATTTGCGCATCCACCAGGGCCAGGGCGCGCTGGGCATAGTCCGGGTTGCCGGTGATCTGATACAACAGGGCCAGGTGCCATGCAAAAACATCCTCGTAGGAGCCATTGGCCAGGCGGTCGCTGACCAGGCTTATCCAGGTGTTCCATTCTGCAGTCGCAGTACACCCGGGCAATCGGCTGCCATGGCTATCATAACAGGCCATTTGACGCAGCTCCGCAAGCCGTTCCGGGTTCAGCAAAACCCGGGGACGCTCCGGGGAAATGGCGGCAAAAACAGGCAGGTTCGATGCAAAAATAAATCCCAGACACAGGCAGATCATTCCCTGATTCCTCATAGGACCTCTTCCTTATCCGATCAGACCCAACCAATTAAGTGTCAACCAATTTAAATAATTAAAAATAATTAAGGACACCCACTTTTTCTGTTGCACGGAAACAGCGGATTTTCCGGATCACAGCGGATCGGATCGGCCCTGATCGTTCCCATCCGCTGTTTCTGTGTTACCTTTTCAGCAAGATCTTCTCCAGGTTCTGCAGATTGCTGTGCATCACCGAAAGAAAGTCGCCCTGCTGCGGAGTGCCGCCGCATGGAGCAAAGACCGTACTTTCGATTCCCAGGGCCTGTAGTCGGGCCACCGAGGAGGCCAGAGGGGGCCCTTCCCAGATCATCCAGCGGGCCGGATGCTCCCTGGTCATGGCTTTCAGATCGCCCAGCATCCTTTCATCCGGTTCCTGGTCCGGCTCCCAGAACACCATCCGGACGTTCAGCCCGTAGGCCCGCGCCCAGTACTGGTAGACCGGATGCGAAGCAAACAGGGGCATGGCTCCAAACCGGGCGCCCAGGCCCTTCATCCTCTCGTCCATAGCCGCAAGATCGGCACAGAGGGCCTCCTCGTTCCGGGAGAAGGCATCCGCGGCAGAGGGCACCAGCCGCTTCAGTGCCGCCGCCGCCACACGGGCCTGTGCCGCTGCCTGCTGAAAATCGAGCCAGGTGGTGAAAGCCGTACCCTCGTGGCTGTGGGCGCCGCCCGGGCCGTGACTGTGGGTCACGGTACGGGCCACGGAAATGTACCTATCCTTGAAGACCGCGGAGGTATCGACGCACAGGGCTCTCGGCAGCGAAACCCAGTCGATCCACTTGGAGTAGGTTGCGCCGTTCAGCAGGATGAGGTCCGCTTTCTGCATGTCGCGGATAACTTCGGGGGACGGCTTCCAGAAGGCGGGATCCTGTCCGGCCGGTGCGGGAAGCACTCCTTTCACGGCCTGGCCGGCAATCCGAGCGGTAAAATACTGCAGGGGATAATGATCGGTGTAAACCGTCGGAATTTCCCTTCGTTCCGGAACCGCCGAAGGCGGCAAGTCGCTGCGGCAGCCGCCGCCAAGCAGGGTTACTCCCCAAAGTAAAACAACAATGCGCCGGGTGCGGCGCCGCACGGCCCGCTCCGTCTGGTCATAAGCCATGGTGCCTTCCTTTCCTTCTTTTCCTTCTTTTCCCGCCCGTACGGATTCCCGGTTTAAAATTCCTCAAGCGCGGATGAGGAACAGCCGGATGAGCTCATCGCCGGCCAGACCGGTGATCCAGGTAAGCAGGACCGCCAGGGCCAACCCCGCGACCGTAACCAGTACCGCCTCTGCGGCCAGGATGGCTCCTACCCGCGTTTTCTCTCCGCCGATGCGGTGCAAAGTCTCGATTTCCCGCCGCCGGAGCCGGCCCGAAAGAAGCAGCACCAGGGCGGCCAGGGCCAGTGTGGCCAAAGCGACCAGCACCAGGGCGGCAATGACAAAACGCTGCACGGTGAAAACGGTGACCAGGAGTTCGTCCATGACCTGGATCGGCTGCAGGATCTGCAGGCGCTGTTCCGCATCCTGATAGCGCCCCATCAGCAGCGTGGCGTTTTTCCGGTCCGGCGGAACGGCCAGGATGCCGCTGACCGGAAAAGCGTCCAGGGCGCCGTGAAAATGGAAGCTTTCCATGTTGTCGTCGGTGATTTCGTTATACTGCAGGATGGAAGCGTTGGCTACAATGTTGCCCGCCTCCTTTTTCAGTACGCCGGAAGCCAGCTCCGGCTTCTTCAGGTCGCCATGCCCGTGGCCCAGCCCCTCGATGACCCAGGCCGTTTTGATTTCCACGAAAATAGCATGGTCGTCCGGGCTGTCGGCAAAGTCCAGGATACCGGTGACGTGCATTTTCAAAGGGAACACGCCGGCAATATCGAACACGCTTTCCGGAGAGGAGATGACGCTGTCCCCCGGCTTCAGCCCGCGGCGCCGGGCCACGGCGCTGCCCAGCACGCAGTCGCCGAGCCGGGCCATCTGCCCGCCGGCGGCCAGGCGTAAGCCGCGGAAGGAAAAGTAATCCAGGGTAGTGCCGACAATCTTGTCGCTCTGGGCGCGGAATCGGACGTAAAGAGGAATAGGATCCGCCAGGCCTGTGGCCGCCAGGCGGTCGACTTCCGCATAGGAAACCGGAGCCGGAACCGCGGTCCGGAAATAGAGCGCATTCAGCGTCAGCTCCAGCGGGCTCCCTTTCCGGCCCAGGAGAAGCGGGGTGGACGAAGCGCGCGCCCGCAGCTGCCTTTCGCCTTTGCGGACCAGCGTCTGGAGCCCGGCAGGGAGGGTGACGATCAGGGCGATGGCCAGAATCAGCAGTGCGGTTTTGAAGCGATGAAAAAGCAGGTAGCGCCAGGCCAGGTAAAAAACGTCTCTCATGGCTGCGCCTCCGCGCTTCCTGAAGGTGGTCCGGCGTAAAAACGTTTGCAGTCGATGACCCGGTCAAAGCGGGGGAGCAGCTCGTGGTCATGGGTCACCACAAGAAGAGTCGCCCCGGACTCCCGGGCCTGGCGGAGAAGGATCTCCAGGACGAGACCCTTGTTGGCCGGATCCAGATTTCCTGTCGGCTCGTCTCCCAGAATCAGCCGCGGCCGGGTCAGAAGCGCCCGGCATACGGCGGCGCGTTGCTTTTCTCCCTGTGAAAGGCAGCCGGCGCTCTGCTTCAGCCGGTGGGCGATGCCGACCTCGGCCGCCAGGGAGGCGGCGCGCTCGCGTACTTCCCGGCTTAGTGGCAAAGCCCCGCTCAGCCGGAAGGGGAGCAGGATGTTGTCCAGGACGGTCAGGTATTCCAGCAGCTCGAATTCCTGAAAAACCAGGCCGATGTTCCGGATCCGGAAGTCCCGGCGGGTGCCGTCGCCGGACGAGGAAATTTCCGTTGCGTCCACCGCCACCCGCCCGGAGTCTGGAAGCCTAATGCCGGCAATCAGGTGCAGCAGCGTGGTCTTTCCCGAGCCGCTCGGCCCGATGATGGCCAGGTGCTCGCCCGGCTCCACGCGCAGCTCGCGCACCTCGAGCAAAAAATCGCTGCCCCGGTAGCGGAAGCGAACCTGCTCCAGTTGCACAGAGCTTCCTGCCGTCGCTTCAAAGCCGCTGCTCATGGAGAACCTCGAGGTGGGTGATTTTCCAGGACCCGTCCTCTTCGTGCACGCTCACCATGGCTTCGTACCGGTTGCGGCGGAAGTGGATATGCCCCCAGTGGCCAACCGCTCCGTTCACCACCCAGGAGCACTCGACGGCAAAGCCCGGCTCGCCGCGAAGGGCTGTGGCTTTCGACTTGAGAATCTGCACGTCCTGCACCTTGGCCCGGGCTCCTCCCTGATTCTGGAGCAGCAGAGCCTGGTGCGTTTCAAGATAGGTCCGGGTCAGGAGATCGCCGCTGACGCTGGCCGCCAGCGCGTCGTAGATGACCCGCTCCTCGCGGTAGTCAAAAGCGCGGTAAATGTTCTTCAGCAGCGCCGCCAGTATTTCGCCCGCCTGCCGGTCCGACAGGGCGGGACGCAGAACGCCGGGCGCCGGCACCGGCACCTGGACGAAAGGCCAGAAAAGGAACCCCGCCAGGAGCATACCTGCAGGCAGAAGCCACAGGAGGCTGCGCATCGTACGGGTATCCAGGTAAACCCACACCGCCATCCCCAGAGCGACCAGAAGACAGCCGAGAGACAGGAGGGAAACGGGCAGGTTCCGGTCCGGCCGGGAAACCGGCACCAGCCCCGGCAGCGAAGGGTGCGTGAGGAAGTTGTTCCACTCGAGGACCGGGCGCTCCGGAGTGATCAGGAGAGGCAGCCCCCCGGCCTCATCGGTGGTAGCTCCGGGGATGGTGCGGATGCGCTCGCTGAAGAGGTCCCACTTCATGGTTACCTTGCGGGGCAGGCCGGCAATCGGATAGTAAAAAATGACCCCCATGGTTGCCGAAACCGCCGGCAGATCCTCCGGGGGATCGATCACCCCGGTGGTCCGCAGCGACCGGCGTATAAAATTCACCCGGTCCGGAATCGGCGCGACCGGCTTCCCGTCGATGAGCACCGGGGCGCGCGGTGCCAGGAATGCAACCACCCTTTTCTTGATTTCCTCCTGCTCGGCAACGGCAATCGTCGCCTTCCCCGTCAGCCCAAGATCGACATAAGGCTGCAGATCCCTGGGCCGGACGATGACCTCCTTGCGAACCTCGTAGTGGTCGACATAGAGGTACACGGACGTCGGCGAGTCGTATTGCCGCCAGAGGATACGGTTGCGGAAGCGGCTGTACCAGGGATCGCTCCCGTCGAGATCCAGCAGCTCCTCGCCCGAAAGGTAACGGAAATCGTTGATGGCCAGGCCTCCGTGGTAAGCGACAAATCCGATGTTGGCCAGCGGGAAAGTCCCGTTTTCGTTCATTGGCGGCCGGATCGATAGCACGGCGGGCGCACGGGCCAGGGGGTAAAGAATCCGGACATAAAAGACCATTTCGGCATCTTCCGGCTGCACCGGAAGCGGGTCCCCGGTCACCTCGTCGCGCCGGATACGGCCCCGGGCCTGCACCTGGTCCACCCGCCCCCCCATCGGCGGTCCGCCGTCGGCACGCAGCGTAAAATCGCTGCGGAAAAACCGGTCCAGCCTTCGGGCCAGCGGTTCCGGCGCATAGCCCAGCTTTTCATAGATCGGATCGGCGAACAGATTCCGGAATGCCTTGAAGTCCCGGTAGCCGATCTCCAGCTCGAGCCGGACGTTATCCTTTTCAATGAATATCTCGGCAACCGTGGAGGCGGTCATCGCCTTGGTGACGATGATGGCATCGGCCCGCACCGCCGTTGAAATCGCCGGAAGAAGGAAAAAAAGAAAGGAAGGGAAAAGCCGGGCAAATCCAGGCTTTCGTGGCGGGCTCACCGTCCTCCTGTCGATGCAAATCAATCGGCCCATATGAATGCCAAGGGGTTGATCATACTGAGGACTTTGGAAGTAGTCCAACGGCGTCTCCGCAGGGAGAAATCCCGCCCTTCCCGATCTTCCTTTCTTCCTGTGAGGCCCCGAAAAACCTCACAGGAAGAGAAAGGATCGTGATCGGCAAGCCCGAAACAGCAGGCTTGCCCGGCAAAGCCTGCCTATTTGCAGGAGCAGGTTTGAGGCGAATAGGCGGTGCCGTAGGCGGTGTTGATCTCCTTGTATACACCGCAGATTTCCGGACAAACCGCAGCCAGGCGACCGGCGGCGATAAAGGGCGAGAACGGAATGATGTCGTTCGGATTGGCTCCGCCCACCCGATTGATCGGATCGGGCGGGAAAATATTCTCGTCGATGACCGCCCGGCGGGTGCGTATCTGGGTTTTGGTGATATTCCAGACCATGAAGTCGTCGGCCACGGAGAGCGGCTGCGGATAGGCATAGGTGCTGCGCACCCGCTGGTACATCTCCTCCTGGGTGTCCACATCGATGTAGAAGTGGTAGGCCACTGCCAGCCGCGGCTTGACGATGCTCATCAGCTTGCCGAAGGCTTCCGGCGCGGTGTGCACCTGGGATCCGACCTGCAGGGCTTCCTGCGGGGCGGCATTCATCTTTTTAATCAGCAGGTTGGAGGAGAGGAAGCACTCGTGAATCACGATATCGGCACCGGCGGCATACTGGGCGAACCAGGTGTTCGGGTAGCTGTCGCTGCTGAACACGAACTTCAGGCTGTTCCACTCCAGGATGAAGCTCACCGAGCCGTCGATGCTGTGAACCGCGGGTATGGACCGCACCGTGACTCCGTTGGCCTGGTAGATCGGGGTATTCACCCCGCGGTAGTCGAATTCGTGCACTTCAAAGGCATAGCCCTGCATGGGAACATTCCCGCGGCGGCCGGCCAGGTCCCAGGTCAGGTACTGCTGCAAATGCTCGATGGCATAGGCGGTGCCCAGCGATGGAGTCTGCCCGCTCGGCCCCCAGACGCGCAGAGGCTTGGTTCTCCCGGCCAGCGCCCCGCCGATCCACAGGTGCGGAAGGTCCCCCATGTGGTCGTTGTGCAGGTGGCCGATGAACACCTTGTCCAGGTAATCGTAGGGGATGGCCAGCGCGGATATCCGCTCCGTGGAGCCGTTGCCGAGGTCGAACAGAAATTTGTCCCCGTTGCCCAGCTCCACCAGGAAGCAGGCCGCCGCCTGCCTGGGCCGGGCGGTAGGCTCGCCGGTGCCGCAGGCCGTCACCCGCATCTCGTCGGCATCCAGGGTTTCCGTCCCCGGGAAATAGGCATCGCGATACTTGCTCAGATCGGACGATTTCTGGGCCATCGGCTTCTGCGGAATGGAAGCCTGCACGCCCGGTCCGCTCCACAGGCTTTTTAGCCGGACGCCCACGGCCGTTCCCACCACCAGAAGGACAAACACAATCATGACTCGTTTCAGTCTTGGCATGGATCAGTCTCCTTATCGAAATTTTTCAGTCGGATTCCATTATTTCAGATCGAGGAAAAGCCGGTAGGAGTCGCTGGCGGAGCCGGAGGAAGCCGTTCCCCGCACCACGACATAGCAGACGGCTGCCGGGCCGGTGGTATAGCTGAAGGCGATCGGATCGATGGTACGGCGTATCCCGCTGGAATCCACCACATCCATGAAGGCGTGGGATTCGTTCAGGCTACGGGAAACCGTGGGCAGATTGGAGTGCTCCACCCAAAGCTCAACGGTCATCCGGGCGTCCGATCCGGCCAGCTGGGCCACCGGATTGACCCGCAGGGTTTTTCCGGCGGGGATCAGGATCTTGTAATAGTCGAAGTCCTCCTCGCTGCCCGTCGAGCGCAGGGTCCCGCTCACGATGGCCGGGGCGCTGTTCAGGGTGTTGCTGACGAAGAAGTTCCCGTTGGGCTCCATTTCCTGCAGATTCTCGGTCCTGGCGGACAGGACACTCACCGCCGGCACCGCGGAATAGATGAAATTCAGGGAGCGCAGGGCGATCATGGCGATGTTGGCATTGCTGCGGACGCTGACGTGACCATGAAAGGAGTGCGCCTCGGCGTACTTGGCATCGTAGAACTTCGGGAGAAAGTCGGAAAAGGCTTCGGTGAGAAACAGAGCCTTGTGCCCTTTCGAAGGCAGGGTCAGGGACGCGGAGCTTACCGTTTTTCCCAGCATATCCTGCAGCTGAAGCCAGACCGTGGCGGCGACGGCCGAGGGATTCACCAGGGCCACCGCATAGTTGGTGCTCAGGCCGGCCGCCGGTTCGGCATCGCCGAAGAGGGCTTCCAGGTGGAAAGCGTTTTCGGCCTGGGCCGGGGCAACCGTCAGGTCGTTCTGCAGAATTCCGTTTTTCAGGAAGATATATCCGGAGCTGACCGTCAGCGGCTGATCGCTGGATACCTGTGCCCAGCCGGCGGTAAGGCTCGCGCCGCCCGCAGAAAGGAGAGTCACGGTCTCTTTCGGCTGCAGCGTCAGGCTCAGGCTGGAATAAAGCCCTTTGACCGAGGGCCTCTCGGCGCTGGTCAGGCCGATGGCCGCCGCCCCTCCATTATCTCCATAAAGGGTCAAAGTCAGATGGTTGACCGCCTCGGAGGGGTTGTAAAAAACGATCCGGGTCACATTGGTCTCATTGCCCATGGTGCCGTCGACCACATGAGGCAGAAAATAATAGGAGGATGCCGGCGCGCTGCCCACGAGGAGGCCGAAAAGGAAAATCCACGCGGCAATCCGAATCTGGAAGCCCGATTTCTTGGGCATACTACCTCCTGAAAGGTTGGATAAATCGGGGGCTGCCCCCCTGCGATTGTGTGAATAAGCAAACAGCAACGAAAACAGGTGCATGTCAGAGTCCTCGAGGTGCCGGGTCCGGCGAAGCGGCCTCCCGCATCGGCTGCGGGCTCCCGGGGCTCTCGATCGGGCCTTCCCATCGAACGATTTTCAGATCCATAACCGCGATGGCGTAAAGGACCGGAACCAGGCCCAGGGTGATGAAGGTGGCCAGGGTCAGCCCGCCGATCTGCGCGTAGCAGAGCGGCTCCCATAAAGGGCCGCCGTGCAGGGCCAGGGGGAAGAGGGCGATCACCGTGGCCCCCACGGTAATCAGCACCGGACGGAGGCGGAGAATGCCGGCGTCCAGCAGCGCCTCCTCGAGCGGCTCCCCTTCCGATTGCTTTTCTTCGATAAAATCGAAAAGCACGATGATGTGGCTGACGATCACCCCGATGAGGGAGATGATCCCCAGAAAGGCCATGAATCCGAAAGCGGTGTTCATCATATAAAGAGCAGCGAAGGCGCCCACCATTCCATAAGGGACGGCGGCATAGACGATGAACGGCTTGATGGCGTTCTTAAACTGGAACATGAGTGCCAGGTAGATGGACACCAGCGAAATAGCCAGAACCACGGCCAGGTTCTGGAATCCTTCCTTCTGTGATTCCTGCTCGCCGCCGATCTCCAGGAAGTAGCCGGTAGGCAGCTTCCTTTCGAATTCCTTCAGGTGCCCGGAGGCAGCCGACATAACCTGGGAAGGCAGAGTCCCCCGGACCGGCGCGCAGTAGACGGTGATCGTCCGGAACTGGTTGCGCCGGCGGAATTTCTCGGTCCGCAGCTCGTAATCCAGCCGCGCGATCTGCTTGAGGGGCGTCTGCACCGGGGAAGCCGAGGAGGAAACGTACAGGTTTTTCATATCCTCCATGGTCAGCCGCTCGTTGCCTCGCAGCTGTACCACGATCGGGATCTGCTTGTCCTCTTCCTTGAGAGTGCTGATGGGCAATCCGCTCAGCGCCGCGGCGCTGGCCTGGGCCACGTCGGCGTTGGTGATCCCCAGCAGATTGGCCCGGTCCGTGTCGGTGCGGATTTTCAGGGCGAAGCTCTCGGCGCCCCAGTCGTCGCGCACGCGGTCCACCAGCGGGATGGCACGAAAATGGTTCTTCAGCTGCTCGGCCAGCCCCCGAAGCGTGGCCACATCGAAGCCGGAAATCCGCACCGCAATCGGGAGACCCACCACCGGCCCGGTTTCCAGCTGGCGAACATCGACCTGCGCGCCGCTGACCCTGGCGGAAATGGCCTGCTGCAGCAATCCGGTCAGGGTATTGGTGTCGTGCTTGTTCCGGACCTGGATGATGACCTGCGCGTAGTTGATCTGCTGCATCTCCGGGCTGACCGAATACCAGAAGCGCGGCCCTCCGCCTCCCAGGAAAGAGGTCAGGGAAACCAGCACCTGGCGCGGCTTTCCGTCCGGGCCCGGGTGATCCCTGCCGTACTGCTCGGTCACCTGCCGGATGACCTCCTCCACGTCCCGGGTTTTCTGCGAGGTCGCCTGAAAAGAGGAGTCCTCGGGCAGCCAGATATCCGCATAGGAGAGGTAGGCTTCGTCCTTCGGGAAGAACATGGTTTTCAGCTGGGAGGCGAAGAAAACGCCCAGGGCCAGGAAGCCGAAGGAAAAGAGCAGCGCGGCCCAGCGGTGGCGGATGGCCGCCTTTCCCACCCGGTAATAAAGCGCTGCAAATCCGCTCTGGCGCCGCTCCTCGATGGGCTTTTCCGGCCTGGGCCTCAGCAGGTAGTAGCCCAGCATGGGAATAAAGGTCATGGAAACCAGGCGCGATGCCACCAGGGAACAGGTCAGGACCACGGGGAGCGAATAAAGGAATTCCCCGGAAGACCCGGGAAGAAGCAGAAACGGCAGGTAGGCAACAATATTGGTAATGGTGGCATAAAGAATGGCCGTGGCCAGCTTGGTGGGCCCCAGCCAGGCGGCCACCAGGGGCTTATGGCCCGATCCCAGATCCCTCTTGATGGCATCGCCGGCCACCACGGGATCGTCGACCAGCAACCCGAGGGCGATGATCAGGGTGGCGATGGAGACCTGCTGAATATCGATCCCCAGCACGAACATCATCCCGAAGGTCATGGCCAGCGTGATCGGGATGGCAATGGCCATCAACAGGGCGGAGCGCCACTCCCAGAAGCCGATCAGCGAAACCACCACCACCAGGGCGATGGCTTCCCACAGGCTCCGCATGAACAGCTCGACGTTCTCCTCCACCTGACGCGGCTGGTCCGAGGTGCGGGCCAGGATCAGGTCGGCGGGCAGCTGCTTGTGAAGATCCTCGATCTTCCGATCTACTTCTTCCGCGAAGCGGTCGATCTTCTCGCCCTGCTTCATCTGCACGGAGAGGGTGATCGCCCGGTTTTTCTTCCAGGAACCGTCCGCCGAACGGGTGGTCAGAAAGTTCAGATAGCGCGGCGGCATCTGGTACCCGCGCCGGACATCGGCCACGTCGCGGAGGTACACCGGCGCGCCCGCCGAATTGGCGCCGATGACCACGTCCCCGATCTCATCCTCGCGGGCGAACTCGCCGGAAGGAGCCACGCCGACAACCTTGTCGCGGGTATTGAATTCGCCGCCGGGCACAAAGGTGTTCCTGGCCGCCAGGACATCTTTCAGCCGCGAGGCCTGAATGCCGTATGAAGCCAGCCTTTCCTGGGAGTAGACCAGCAAGATCCGCTCGCCGAGCAGCCCGGCCCGGTCCACCTTGGAAACCGTCCGGGACGTCTTGATGGTTTTGCGCAAAAGGTCGGTGAAGTCGTCCAGCTGGCGGTAGCTGTATTTGTCTCCGGCGACTTTCCGCAGGAGAGCGCGGGTGTCGGAGGCATCGCGCACGATGATCGGGTTCCAGACGTCCGGATGGGCCTCCTCCATTTTGACCTGCTCCCGGAGAAACCGGTTTACGGACTGGGTGAAAGCCTCTCCTTCCAGGGTGGTGACCGCGTCGATGCCGACAAAGCCGGGCCCTTCGATAAAGCGGATGTTATGGATTTCAGAAAGCCCGTGAAGGCGGGCCGCCCCGCTTTCCAGGTGCCGCCGGGCAAAAGCCGAGTTCAGAGTGGCCGGACCGCAGAAAACAATAGCGACCCGGCTTCCCTGCAGGTCGCCGCGCAGCTGGGCCCGGGATTTGCGGAGAGCCTCCTCAATGGCCTGGGCGCGGATGGAGACTTCGGTATCGTCCGCCTGCGGACTGGCCACGGTCAGCATCAACGCGGCGGTATCCCCGAAATCGCGCACGAACTGGATGGTCTGGCAGCCCTGCGGCAGGTCCTTGATGCCGTCGAGACGAAGCTTGATGTCGTCGAATTCCTTGGCGGAGTCCTTGACCCAGTCCTCCAGGGTGACGTAAACGATGGACACGTGGGTCCGGGAGATGGACTCGACCCGCTTGACCTTGGAGTTCTGGGCCATCTGCTCTTCCACTTTCCGGGTGACCAGCTGCTCGATTTTCTCGGCGCTGGCTCCGGGCCAGGAAGTCACCGCCACAGCCTGCAGGATGGGGATGACAGGGTCCTTGCGAATCGGCATTTTCAGGTAGCCGTAAACTCCCCAGGCAAAAACGGCCAGCAGGAGCACCCAGGAAACATGGCGCTGCTCCACGAAGAAGCGGGCGGTATTGTGCGTATTCTGCAAACGCGAATCATCGGGCCGGGTGTGCGACATCGTCTTATCTCTGCAGGCTTCTTTTCATCATGGCAAAACCTGAACCGATTCCCCGTCCAGGACCTGCTGCGCTCCGGACACTACAATACGCTCCCCGGCTCTCAACCCTTCCGGCACCGCCACCTGGTTCCCGAAGATATCTCCCAGCTTCACCTGCCGGAAATGAACCGTTCCTGACTCGCCGGCCCCGTCCAGTACGCCGACGGCGAAGGCGTTGGGATCCGTTTTGGACCGCAGGACCGCCGACAGGGGAACCACCGGGAAGGCCCGCGGCGGAGCCGTTTCGCCGGACAGGCTGACCGAAACGATCATGCCCGGCTTCAGCTGCCGCTTCGGGTTGGCCAAAGATACCTCGACGCTGAACACCCGGGTCTTGGGATCGGTAACCGGTGAAATGGCCGTCACCCGGCCGTTCATCGGTTGGTCCGGCAGCGCCTCCACCCGGACAGAGATAGGCATCCCCAGCCGGACGCTTTCCAGCCCGGTATCGGGGACGCCGAAAACGGCCTTCACCGTGCCGATCTCCGCGACCACAAAACCGGCCATCCCCGGCGCCGCCAGCGTCCCGATCTCGATGGAGCGGCTGACCACGATCCCGTTTCCGGGGCAAACCAACCGGGTATCCTCCAGAGTGAATTGCGCCTGCTGCAACACGGCTTCGGCCGCGCGGCGGTTCTCGCCCGCGGCCCCGGCCTGGGCACGGGCGGCCTCCACTCGGGCCGCAGCCATATCCAGCTGGGCCTTGGCGGCGTCGTACTCCGGCCGCGTCAGGCTCTTGCTGCCATAAAGGGCGCCGGCCCGCTCGAAGTCCGCCTGGGCCTTGGCCAGACCGGCTTCCGCCTCGGATTGCTGGGCGGCGGCTGTCTGGATGGTCCTGGCGGCTGCGGCCAGCTGGGCTTCCGCCTGCACCCGGCGCGCGTTGTAGTCCGCAGAGCGGAGGCTGGCCAGAACCTGCCCCTTGGTGACGTTGTCCCCTTCCTGGGCCAGTCGTCCCCCGATGCGCAGGATATCGTCGACGTAGCCGCCCACCTTGAAAGCCACCGGGATCTGCCGGTCGGGCAGGATGGAAGCGGAATAACGGGCGGCCAGGGGCTGGGGAGTCAACAGCTCGACCGGCTGAACGGCCACCATGATCGGAGAGCGCTTTCCCGGGAGGTCCTTGCTGCAGCCGGCAGCCAGGAGAGCCGCCAGGCCGAAACCGAGAATTCCTGCTTGTTTCATCACTTTTCCTCACCCAAAGCTTTTTCGAATTCGGCCCGGGCCGTCCAGAAGGAGATGACCGCGTTCCGGTACTGGGCGCCGGCTTCCTCCAGGTCAGCCTGGGCCTTCAGCACGTCTTTCACCAGCACCGCCTCCCGTTTGTATTTCTCGGAGACGACCCGCAGACTTTCCGCTGCGGCTTCGCGGGCCAGCCGGACGCTTTCCAGCAGAAGCCTGTTTTGGCGCAGCTTGCGGTATTTATCGTTCACCTCCAGCAGGACGGCATCCGAGGCGGCCTGCTGGGCGAGTCGGGCCTGGGCGATGGTCTTATCTTTCGACGCCAGCTCGTGCTTTCTCCGACCCCAGTCGTAGACTTCCCACTTGAACTGCAGCCCGAGGCCGCTCATCTGCGTCGGCAGCATTTCGTTGTAGTTCAACAGGTGGTTGTACTGCAGGGAGCCGGCCACATCGGGTATGTACTCCGCTTTCTTGGCCTTGCGGTCCAGCTCTGCCTGCTCCAGCTGTGCCCGGGCTTTGGCCGGCTCCGCCCTTTGGGCCAGCGCCTTGCGGCGCGCGGCTTCCGGATCGATTTCCAGGACCGTAGCCGCCGGCACCTCCTCTACCGTGAAACCCTCCAACGGGTTTCGCCCCAGCAGGAAGTTCAGGCTTTCCTTTGCCGAAAGCATCGAATCTCTCAACACTTGCAGGTTGTATTCCGCCTGCGCCAGTCGCGCCTTGACCTGCAGGGCATCCGCCCGGAGGACGACTTCCCGGGCCAGGTATTCGCCGGTGAGGCGGTCCAGCTCCCGGAACAGTCGAAGCTGCTCCTCCAGGCTGCGGATTCCGTTTTGTGCCTGGGCAATGCTCCAGTAGTTGAGCTTCACCTTTTTGACCAGCTCCTGCAGCTTGATCCGCGAATCCTGGGCAGATACTTCCTCCCCTTTCCGAAGGGTCTGCACTCCGAGCCGGATCCGATAGAGCTGGCTGATGGGCTGCCCGATTCCGCTCATCATAATTCCGGTGGGAGTGCGCGGAGTCGTGATGGCTATGTCTTTGCTCGGCACATCCGAGCCGTTCAGTTTCCCGAAAACGCCCTGCCGGAATAGAAAGTCTATGGGTACCAGCTGCATGGCTCCCAGAAAGTCAAGGCTGATGGCCGGGTAGTATCGGGTTCGCGCCGCCCGTGTCTGGCCTTTGGCTTTTTCCACCTCCAGCAGGGCGATCTGCATGTCCCGGCTGTTCTGTGCCGCTTGCGCAAGGGCCTGTTCCAACGTCAACAGGCTCCCGGCGGACGGATCCTCCGCCTGGCCATGGACAGTTGGTAAAACAATTAGAAAAAGCCCGGCGGCGACGATGTGCCTGAGAATTAATGAACGGTTTTTTCCCATAATTGCCGCCTTAATAATATTCCTTTCGTTTGATTCTGTCCATCGAACAAAGGGAGCGAATAATATGGTTGTGTTCCGCCCTCCCGATGGGACTTGCATGTGTGCCGCACGGGGCACTTGTGCCACGCATGCTAAATCCTGAACTCCAATGGGCTTTCCGCTTTTGACTTGTTGATGAAGACGCAAAAAGCAGCAGGAACCCCACAGGGGTTCCGGATCACAGCCCGGGGTTGCGCCGCAGGCGATTCCCCGGGTAGGTGGATTTGTTTGAAAATCAGCCCTGCAAGGGCTGCGCAAACACCTGCCATTACTCCATTTTGCGCAACCCTTGCAGAGCTTTTCATGATTTTTGACGAAGCCATCCTTGTGGTGAGTCCCCTTTTTTGTATGGGTTTCCGGCATCCGGGAGCGACCGGGACAACAGCGAACCGGATCCCTCGAACGAACTCCGCATCGGAACAGTTGACAGGCCCGGCGCGCACCGCTATAATCGCCCCGGGCCTGAAAAAAATCCGCGGCTGAATCCGGTACCGGAATTGGAAAGCCGGCGGGCGGAGTCCCTACCCCAAGCGCCAAGGATAACGGGAGAAAACATGCGACACAACACAACCAAGGAAAAGCTTCTAAACGGTCAGACGGTATTCGGCTGCTTCATCCGCTACCCAAACGCCACTCTGGTGGAGGTCCTGGGCTATTGCGGCTGGGACTTCATCTGTTTCGACGGAGAGCACGGCATGATCGAGCCGGCGGACTGCGAGCAAATGACACGGGCCGCGGAACTGCAAGGGGTGACTCCGATTGTGCGCGTGCCGGTCAACCAGCCGCACGTCATTTTACGATTTATGGATACCGGCGCGCACGGCCTCCATGTTCCCATGATCAATTCCGCGGCGGAGGCGGAAGCCGTGGTGCAGGCCGTCAAGTACCAGCCGCGGGGATCGCGCGGCCTGGCGGGCGTCCGGGCCTCCGACTACGGGCAGGGAGTGCCGTTGAGCGAATATATCGCCAAGGCCAACGCGGAAACCCTGATTGCCATCCATATTGAGACCGAGGCCGCCGTGAACCGCCTCCCGGAAATCCTGAAAGTACCGGGCCTGGACGTGATTTTCATCGGGCCGACCGATCTTTCCAACTCCCTGGGATTGCCCGGCCAGCAGCAGCACCCGAAGGTTCAGGCAATCATGCAGCGGATTGTCGAGAGCGTTCCCCGGGAAGGGCCGGCGCTGGGAATCATGGTGCCGAATGCCGAAGCGGCCCACGCCTGGAAAAACCGCGGAGCCAGGTACATCACCGTCACCCTGGAAAATGTGATGAATCCCGCCATCCGCAACTACCTGCGTATCGCCCGGGAAGGCGCCTAGGAGCGACCGGACATGGAAGCGGCCATCACGATCGCGGGAGAAGCGCTGCAGGAGCTGGTCCGGAACATTCTCTCCGCGCATGGGGTACCCTTCCCCAAAGCGGCCCTCGTGGCCGAGGCGCTCATTGCCGCCAATCGGCGCGGCGTCGACTCCCACGGCGTACTGCTGCTGCCCTTCTACCTGGAGCAGCTGCGCTGCGGAAATATGGACGCCCAAGCCGAAGGCCATGTGGTATCGGAATCGGGCTCCTGCCTGGTATATGACGGGAACCACGGCATCGGGCACTCGACGGCCGCCGCCTGCTGCGACCACGCGGTCCGCCTGGCGCAAGCCTTCGGTATGGGGCTGGCGATCGCCCGGAATTCCTGCCATTTCGGAGCAGCGGCTTTCTGGGCGCAGCGCATTTCAGGCCGAGGCATGCTGGGCATGGCTTTTACCAACGCTTCGGCATCCGTACCGCCCTGGCAGGGACGGGAAGGGCGGATCGGCACCAATCCCATTTGCATGTCCCTGCCGAGCTGCGGCCCGGGCGGGTGGCTCCTGGACATGGCCACAACGACCGTGGCCAAGAACCGGCTCTATAAGGCGGAAGCCTGCGGAGAAGCCACCATCCCCGCGGGGTGGGCCATGGACGCCAGCGGCGTTCCGACGCAGGATTTGAGGACCGCCCTGTCCGGATTATTGATGCCGCTCGGCGGATACAAGGGCAGCGGACTGGGGATGATGGTGGAAATTCTCTGCGGGGTTCTGAGCGGCGGGGCGATGACCACGCAGCTCGGCGGCCTGCATTCCACGGCTCATCGCATGTACACCAGCCACTGCTTCCTGGCGATCGACATCTCCCGCCTCATGCCCCTGGAGGAATTTCAATCCCGCATGGAATTCCTGATCGGCACGGTCAAATCCTCCAAGCCGGCGCAAGGGTTCGAGGAGGTGTTGGTGGCCGGCGATCCCGAATGGAGAGCGGAAGAACGGCGCACCAGGGAGGGCATCCCGCTGGATGCCGGAGTATGGAGCCGGCTGTCCGCCCTGGCCGGGGAATGCGGCGTTCCTCTGCCCCGATCCTCCCCCGCATAATATCCCGGAACACAGGGTAAGGCCCTGTAAGGGACCGCAGATCCGCAAAAACCAGTTTTCTGCGGAGAATTTCCGGCTTGGTGATCTGCCTAACCATGTGGCGCAAAGGTTCGGGTAATATTACCAATGCGAGTGTTCCTTTATGCACGGGACAACGTTTGCAAAACGGCCTGGCCTCAGGATAACCGCTGCCGCTTTCCACCGTGGGGCACCCGGCTATCCTGATGTCGGAAGCATCGGGGAGGCTGCGAATTGATGCGCTTTCCCCTGTCCTTCGGCTCTTTCAAAACCAGGGCCACCCTGCTCTCCCTTTTCTTTTTCAGCGTCGGAATCTGGTCGCTGGATTATTATTCCGGCCGGATCCTGCAGGAAGAATTGCAGCAGCAGCTCGGCGATCAGCAGTTTTCCACGGCGGCGATTGTCGTGGCGGCCATCGACGAAGAATTTTCTTTCCGCCTGCGATCCCTGGAAAAGGTAGCCGCAAGCATCCCCGCCGCTTCGATGATCCGGTTTACCGAACTTCAGCAGCTCCTGGAAAGCCGACCGCTTCTTCAGCTTTTATTTGACGGTGGTTATTTCGCCGTTACAAAAGATGGAACCGCACGGGCCTCCTTTCCCGCGTCCATGAACGTCGTCGGCACCCGCTTCCTGGACCGTGACTTTATCCAGGCCGCCCTGCAAGATGGTAAGTCGACCATCGGCAAGCCGGTGGCCGGCAACACCGAGCCGTTTCAGGCCATTTACCTGTGCGCACCGATCCTCGATGCCCAAGGGTCCATCGTGGGTGCCCTGGCCGGGATCATTGATTTGAGCCGATCCGGTTTTATCGATCGGATTACGGGGCAGTATTACGGAAAGTCGGGCAATTTCATAATCTTCGATCCCCGGCTGCGCCTGATTGTGAAAGCCGGTGACCGGGAATTGACCCTGGCTCCTTTTTCGGCCGCCGGCGCCCGGATGCCTCTGCAATCCCTGGCGGAGCTCCAGGAGGGCTATTCCCTGATCCCTGACCGGCGCGGGGAGCGTCTTTTGGTTTCCGTCAAGCAGATCCCGGTCACCGGCTGGTCCCTGGCCATCACCCTTCCGGCTGCGGAAGCGTTCGCCCCCATCGCCAAAATGAAGCGGAATATGCATTCCACCGCTCTCCTGCTGACCCTTTTGACCGGATTTCTCATCTGGTGGATGCTGAAGCGGCAGCTTTCCCCGCTGCATGACGCGGTTACAACCCTCGGTTCCCTTTCCGAATCGGATCAGCCGCTTGTTCCGCTGCCCGTTCCCCGGAAGGATGAAGTCGGCCTGCTGCTGGACGCCTTCAACCGCCTGCTGGAAACCGTCGCCGCCCGCGAAAGGAAACTGGTCGAAAGCGAAGCGCTGCACCGCTCCCTGCTGCAGACCGCTTCCAGCGGGATATGGCTGGTGGACAGCCGGATGCGGATCCTGCAGGTCAACCAATCCTACTGCCGGATGAGCGGATACAGCGAGCAGGAGCTGCTGGGAATGACCGTTTTCGACCTGGAAGTCAGCCTTTCGGCCGACGAGATCAGCGACTGGATGGAGCGTATCCGACGGGAGGGAATCGTCCGCTTTGAAACCAGGCATCGGCGCAAGGACGGGACGATTTACGATGTGGAAGCAAACATGCAGTTCCGCCCGGTGGAAGACGGCCAGACGCTCGCTTTCCTTCAGGACATCACCGAACGCAAGCGCATGGAAACGGAACTGCGCAATGAGCAGCAGCGGCTGGCATCCATCATCCTGGGGGCTCACGTGGGAACCTGGGAGTGGAACGTGCAGACCGGGGAGACGATCTTCAATGAACGCTGGGCGGAAATTCTCGGATATGCGCTGGCGGAAATTTCTCCGGTTTCCATTGACACCTGGGCCCGGTTTGCCCACCCGGAGGACCTGGCCATCAGTCAGGCTTTGCTGGAAAGGCACTTCCGGGGCGAACTGGCGTATTACGACTGCGAAGTGCGGATGAGGCACAGGAACGGCAGCTGGATATGGATCCTGACCCGTGGTCGCGTCACCCAATGGACCGGGGACGGAAAGCCCCTGTGGATGCTGGGGGTGCACACGGACATCACCGAGCGCAAACGAGCCGAAACACACCGCGCCATGGCTCACGAGGTCCTGCTGATCCTGAGCGAACCGGGTGATCTTCACGAACTGATGGAGCGGGTTCTTTTCACCGTAAAAACCTCCACGGATGTTGATGCCGTCGGCATCCGGCTGCAGCAGGGAGAGGACTTCCCTTACTTCGTCCAGGACGGCTTTCCCCCCTGTTTCCTGCTGGCGGAAAACTCCCTGCTCTGCCGGACGGAAAAAGGCGCCGTCTGCCGGAACGAAGACGGCAAGCCTGCTCTGGAATGCACCTGCGGGCTGGTTCTTTCCGGAAAGACCGATCCGGCCAGCCCTCTTTTTTCTTCCGGGGGAAGCGCCTGGACCAACGACTCCTTCCCGTTCCTGGAAGTGCCGGAGGACCAGGACCCGCGATGGCACCCGCGCAACAACTGCATCCACATGGGCTACGCATCCGTAGCCCTGATCCCGATCCGGGCCAAGGACCAGATCATCGGCATTCTCCAGCTGAACGACCGGCGCAAGGGCCGGTTCAGCGGCGAGTCCATCGCCTCGCTGGAGGACGCCACCCGGAATATCGGCGAGGCCCTGATGCGCAAGCAGGCGGAAAACGCCCGG
>CAINFC010000118.1 GCA_903847975.1 uncultured Acidobacteriota bacterium
GCTCTTTGCCGAGGAGCATACCGGGTTGGTAAGCCGCCGGGAGCGGGAGAAGACCGAGACCCGCTTCAAGGCAACCCAGTCGGAGCGCCGCCTCTGGTATCCGAACCTGATCTCCTGCACCCCGACACTGGAGATGGGTATCGACATCGGCGATCTTTCCACCGTGCTGCTCTGTTCGACGCCCCCCTCGCAAACCACCTATCTGCAGCGCATCGGGCGTGCCGGACGAACCGACGGGAACGCCCTGGCGCTAAACATCGTCCTGGCGGCGCCGCACGATCTCTACTTTTACGAAGACCCACTGGAGATGATGGCCGGCGAGGTCGCCACCCCCGGGGTTTACCTGGGAGCCATGGCCGTCCTGGAGCGGCAGCTGACGGCCTTCTGCCTGGACTGCTGGGTGCACGAGAACGACACCATCGACATCCCCTCGAAAATGACCGAGGTGATTGCCCGGGTGGAAAGGAAACGCACCGAACTGTTTCCATGGCGCTTCTACAGCTTTGTGCAGCAGCACCACCAGCGGCTGCTGGCCTCCTTCTGCGGACTCTTCGACCAGGAGCTGGCCGACGAAGCCAGGGAATACCTGGCCACCTACCTGGGGGGCGGGGAGCAGACCCCTTTGACCATCAAGGTGCATAACGGCATCCTGGGGCTGCGCGACAGCCGGGAAGCGCTGCGCAAGAAGCTGCAGACCGTCCGACGCAAGCTGGATCGGATCCGGAAAGACCCGGCAGCCTCGGAAGAGGAAAAGGGCAGCCTGGCCCGGGAGGAGGCGGCATTAAGAGGACTGGTGCGGTCGATCAACGACAAGGAGACCCTCAACTTCTTTACCGATGAAGGGCTGGTCCCCAATTATGCCTTCCCGGAAAGCGGGGTGATCCTGCGATCGGTCATTGACCGGCGCAAGGAGCGCGGGGAGGGCGGCGCCTGGGCTACCAGGGAATACGAATACCAGCGGGCGGCCAGCCAAGCCATATCCGAGCTGGTGCCCGGCAGCGTCTTTTATGCCGGCGGCCGTCATGTGACCATCGACCAGATCGATGTGACCCTTTCCCAGCCGGAGGACTGGCGGTTTTGCCCCAACTGCAACCATATGGAGCGGAAGGCCGCCGAGGAGGCGGCCAAGGAATGCCCGCAGTGCGGCGCGGCGGGGTGGTTCGACGGCGGCCAGGTGCAGCCGCTGCTCAAGGTGCGGCAGGTGTTCGCCAATACCAGCGACCGGGAGAGTCTGACCCGGGACGATTCCGATGAGCGCGAGCAGCGCTACTATTTGCGGCATCTCTTCGTGGACTTCAAGCCCGAGGACATCGAGGGCGCCTGGAGCGTGGAAAACGAGGAGATTACCTTCGGCTTCGAGTTCCTGCGCAAAACCACCTTCCGGGAAATCAACTTCGGGGAGCGGACGAGCGAAGAGACCCAGGGCATCCTGGTGGCCGGGCAGAGCTATGCCGCCAGCGGCTTCCTGATCTGCCGCTACTGCGGGACGATTCAGAAGCGAAACGCGGCCAAGCCGGTCCACGCCCACTTCTGCCCGGCACGGGATAAGGAAACCGAAAAGAACCTGCTCCATGTGCTTTACCTTTACCGGGAGTTTCAATCGGAATCCATTCGCTTCCTGATCCCGGCGGTGACCGAAGGGGTGGAGAGAAAGATGCACTCCTTTCTGGCGGCCCTGATGATGGGGCTGCGGGAACAGTACCGGGGGGATGTCGGCCACCTGACCACCTGCGTTTATGACGAGCCGGTTCCGGGCAATAGCGGGCAGCGCAAACGCTACGTGGTGCTTTACGACACCGTGCCGGGCGGCACCGGCTATCTCAAGCAGCTGACCAAGGACAAGGACCTGGTCTTCGGGTTGCTGGAGAAGGCGCTGCGGAAAATCCGGAACTGCGACTGTCGCCGCAAGCCCGACCGCGACGGCTGCTATCGCTGCCTGCTGGTCTACCGCAACGCTCATGCCATGGATGCCATCTCGCGGGAGACCGCCGAAGAGCTGCTGGGGTCCATCCTGGCCAACCGGCAGGGGCTGCAGCAGATTCAGTCTTTGTCCGGCATTACCATGAATCGCATCCTGGAAAGCGAGCTGGAAAAGAAGTTCATCCAGGCACTGGACGAAAGAGTGAAAAAGGAGGGCGGGCTCTTTATCCAGGAAATGCACGACAACAAGCCCTGCTGGCGGCTGGAATTCGCCGGGGACGGTGCCCGGTGGCTGATTGAACCGCAGGTGGAGATCGCCGTGCCGGGAAGCATGGCGATCCTCTGCCGTGCCGATTTTCTTCTCCAGGCCCAGGGGAAGGATGGCCCGAAGATCGCTCTTTTTACCGACGGCTATTCCTTTCACCGGGAGCGGGTGGGGCTGGATATGCGCCAGCGGATGATTCTGCTGCGGCATCCGGAGCGCTATTGGACCTGGTCGCTGAGTTGGCGGGATATCGACCAGTTTCAAAACGGAACGGCCTACAGTCCCGATTTCAACCTGCTGCAAAGGACCAGGGAACAGGAAGCGTTTTATAAGGCCTTCTGCGAGCGGCTGAACCAGGCCCCAACGACCACCGCCCCCACGGACCGCTCGGCCATGTACTGGCTCGTGGACTTCCTGAAATCACCGGACAGCGATGCCTGGATGAGGGTGGCCCTGGCGCAAACCATGGCTCGAATGAAGCCGGAAGACCGGGAGGAGCCCGAACGTACCCGGCGGCTTGCCGAGTTGAAAAAAATGCTGCCCGCTTCCGTTTCCGGTCCGGAGGAAAAGGAGGCCGGCGCGGTTGTCCTGATCGGAGGGAAGGAACGTCTGCGGCAGAACCATCGGATTCATCCCCAGGCGATGATGAATCCCTCGAAATGGCCGCAGGCCGTCGAGACCTTCCTGATCCTGGAGGATGGGGCCGCGGAAGAGGACGATTTCGAGCGGATCTGGAACGAATACCTGCGTATGGCCGATCTGTACCAGTTTCTGCCGGGGTCCTTCTTCCTGACCCGGACCGATATGAAAGCCGGAAAATACGAGGACTTCGACCTTGTTGCCGGCTTCGCCCCATCGGCCGACGAAAAGGCAATCGCCGGCCTGCCGGCGGTCTGGAGTGAGGCCATGGAGCTGGCCCGTGACGAAAGTGTGCGGAAGCTGCTCGAGCATCTTTGCGCTGCCGGAGGAGAAGTCCCGGTGGTCGGCTATGAGCTGCTCGATGAAACCCATCGGGCCTGCGCCACGGCGGAGCTTGCCTGGGAAAGCCCAAAGATTGCCTACCTGGTGGAAGATGAGGAGCGGGCCGTTTTTGAAAAGCAGGGCTGGGTGGTAGTGAACAGAGGCGAAGAAGAGAAACTGGGAAAGCAGAAGGCAGAAGTCAGAAGACAGAATTCAGAATGAAGAAGACAATCGAAGATGGGAACTGTTTAGAGTACAGCCTTCAGGCTGCGTGGCAAAAGCAGGATCGGACTGGTAGCACGCAGCCTAAAGGCTGTACTCTAAACAGGCTGTGGAAAGAGCGTGATTCTGCTTGTGCCACGCAAGCTGAAGCTTGCACTCTAAACAGATTCGCTTTTCTTCTGACTTCTTTCTTCTTTCTTCCCCCCCCCGAAGGAGAAAACAATGTCCAACGAGATAAAGGTTGCTATCGCGCAGGAAGCGCTTTCCTGTTTCGCTCGGGTTCCGCAGAAAGTGCAGAAAAAGGTTTCCGAGTTCCTGTCCAAATTCATGAGCAATCCGGAGCTGCCGGGAATCAACTACGAATCGATTCGGACAGCCGCGGACAGGAACCTGCGCTCGGTGCGCTTCGGCGACGACTACCGCGGCATCATCCTGAAGCCGGAACAGGGCGTGGTCTATGTGCTGCTCTGGATCGATCGTCACGACGAGGCCTATGACTGGGCGGCCCGCCACCGCTGCCGGGTGCATCCGGATACCGGTGCGCTGCAGGTGCTTTCGACGGAATACAAGGTGGAGGAGGTCTCTCCGGCCGTCGAAACAAAAGAGGCAGGGCTCTTTGATGCATTTTCCGATCGCGACCTCGGCCGGATCGGGCTGCCGGAAGAGCTGCTGCCCGTGGTCCGCAGCCTGCAGACGGAGGAGGATCTGGACCGGGCCGCGGCCCAGATCCCGGAAGAGGTGTGCGACCCCCTTTACCAGCTGGCAGCGGGCTACAGCCTGCAGGAAGTGCTCGCCGAGCTGGAAGCCGGCACCGGGGATGGCGCCGGGGTGGATGTGGACGATTTCGCCGCGGCCCTGGAGCGGATGAATTCCCAGCGGCGCTTTGTGGTGGTGGAAAGCGAGCTGGAGCTGCAGGCCATGCTGAACGCCCCGATGGAGAAATGGCGGGTCTTCCTGCATCCTGCCCAGCGCAAGCTGGTGGAGCGCAGCTGGAGCGGGCCGGTCAGCGTGCTGGGCGGAGCGGGAACGGGAAAGACCGTGGCGGCCATGCACCGCGCCCGCTGGCTGGTCGCGCGGATTTTCCCGGAGCGCGGTGACCGCATTCTTTTCACCACCTTCACCCGCAACCTGGCGGAGGATATCCGCGGCAATTTGCGGCGGATCTGTTCGGTGGAACAGATGGGGCGGATCGAGGTGGTCCACATGGACAAATGGGTGAGCGACTTTATCAAGGAACAGAAATTCGGATGGCAGATCGCCTGGAACGAGGCGCAAAAACGGGAATTCTGGCAGTCGGCGCTGATCGAGGACGGCACCGGCGGAAAAATGGATGCGCGCTTTTACCGGGAGGAATGGGAGCAGGTGGTGCTCCCCCAGGGGATCGCCAACCGGGAGGAATACCTGCTGGCGGACCGCCGGGGGCGAAAGGGAAGGTTGAACCGCGCGGGGCGGGCCGCGGTCTGGCCGGTCTTTGATGCCTATCGCCGGCAGCTGCAGGAGAAGGGGCTGCGGGAAGAAGAGGATGCCTTGCGGGAAGTGCGCCAGTACATTCAGGGCAAGGCAATGGTTTTTCCCTATCGGGCCATCCTCGTGGATGAAGCCCAGGATATGGGCACCCAGGTATTTCTGCTGCTGCGGGCTATTGCCGGAGAACCGCGTCCCAACGATCTCTTCCTGGTCGGCGATGCCCATCAGCGGATTTACGGCAAAAAAGTGGTTTACGGGCGCTGCGGAATCGATGTCGTCGGACGGAGCCGCAAGCTGCGCATCAATTACCGCACCACCGAGGAGATTCGCCGGAAGGCGGTCGGTATCCTCGACAACCTCCCGGTCGACAACCTGGACGGCGGCGCCGATGACGTCAAGGCTTACAAATCGCTGGTGCACGGCGCGGCCCCGGAATTCAGGAGCTGCAAGAGCTTCGAGAAGGAATGCGATTTTCTGGCCGGCTATCTTTTGGATGAGAAGCGCAAGGCCAACGGGGTGACCAGCGTGTGCGTGGTGCTGCGGACCAACGATTTAGTGGATCACTACAAGGAGGCGCTGGAAAAACGGGGCGTTCACCCGGTGCTGCTCAAAAGGGACTTTTCCGAAGATATGTCCCATGACGGCATCGGCATGGCCACCATGCACCGCGTGAAGGGGCTGGAATTCGATGCCATCGTGCTGGCTGGAGCCGGAAAAAAGAACCTGCGCATTCCGGGCAGCGAAAGCGAAGATCCCGAGCTGCACGAGGATTCCAGCATCACCGAGCGTTCGCTGCTCTATGTGGCCCTGACCCGCGCCCGCAAGGAAGTCCTGGTCACCTGGCACGGCGACCCCTCCCCTTTGCTGCTCCAAGGATAGGATCGAGTAATTCCATGGAAAACAAATTTGCAGGCGGCTTTCTCCACGACACCAAAGACGATATCCGGCGACATGCTCAAACACAGGGCTCCCGGTTTTCCGGTCGCGTGGAAACCGCAGATGGTACGGATCCCGGCGGATCGGATCGGCTGTTATCCGTCCCCTCCGCCGTTTCCGCGTAACTTTCTTTCATTTTGACCGAGGAGGGCGTTATGAAATCCGTTTTTCATTTTCCTCTTGGCAGCCTGGTCTTTCCGATCTTTCTGATCGGCCTGGTCGCAGGCATTCCCGGTTCCCCCGCCGCGGACACGCACCGGCCCGGGGCGCCGTCTGCCGGCGATGAGTTCTGGGACGGGCAGTTTGCCTTGGGTGTCTCCTATTCGCCCCAGCCGGAGAGCCGGGCCGTTTACGCTGTTGCGGTGGCCGGAGAGAATGTGTACGTCGGCGGGGACTTCGATCATGCCGGCCATACGCCGGCCGGCTTTATTGCCCGGTGGAACAGCGCCACCCGCCAGTGGTCCGCTCTGGGCGCCGGGGTCAACGGCCGGGTGAAGGCGATTGCCGTACAGGGGAACGATGTTTTCGTGGGCGGGAATTTCACTGCGGCCGGCGGATCCGCGGCCAAATACATCGCCCGCTGGAACGAGGCTTCCCAGACCTGGTCGGCGCTCGGCGGAGAGCTGGCCCATTCGGCCACCCCGGCGGAGGTCAACGCCATTGCCATCGGCGCCGGAGGGATGGTCTATGTGGGCGGGGAATTCGAAACGGCCGGCGGCACGGCAGTCCACAATATCGCCCGATGGACAGGCAGCGCCTGGCAGGCGCTGGGAACCGGCACGGGCGGGGCGGAGCATACCGTGCAGGCCATCGCCGCCGGCGTGCATGACATTTATATCGGCGGCCGCTTTACCAGTGTCGGCGGAACGCCTCTTTCCTATGTGGCCCGCTGGAACGGCAGCACCTGGTCCGGCCTCGGGAGCGGAGTGAACAACCGGGTGGATGCCCTGGCGGTCAACGGCAACAGCGTCTATGTCGGCGGCCATTTCACCGGCGTCTATGAAACCGGAAGCTACGCCCCGACCGCCGCCGGGTATGTGGCCCTGTGGAACGGCTCGACGTGGGATACGCTGCGCGGCGGCATGAAGGACGGCTATGTGAGCGCCCTGCTGGTGGGGCCGGACGGAATATACGCGGGCGGACAGTTCGCGGGTGTTACGAATCCCGTCATCTGGCAACTTCCGAGAAATATCGCCCGCTGGAACGGCAGCGCCTGGCTGCCGACGCCCAGCGTCTCCTATCCGTCCTATGTGGGCACGGACGGCACTGTTTTCGCTTTGGCTTACAGCGGTGCGGAGAGCAGCGTTTACGCCGGCGGTTTCATGAGCCGTACCTGGATTTACACGGCGAACGCCATTGCCCGCTGGAGCGTCGTCGATCATACGTGGTATGGCTTGGGGGACAGTGTCAATGGCGAGGTAAACGCCATCGCCGTAAATGGCAACGATATTTACCTGGGGGGAAGCTTTACCTCCGCCGGTGGTATTCCCGCGGCGAATATCGTCCTCTGGAACCGCGCTACCCGTACCTGGTCCGCCCTGGGCAGCGGTTTGAGCGGGTATACCGGCCTCCAGTACCATTCGACCGTCCAGGCGATCGATGTCTTTGACGGGATCGTCTACGTCGGCGGCAACTTTACCACTGCCGGGGGAATTTCCGCCGAGCTGATGGCCGCCTGGAATCCATCTTCCCAAACCTGGTCCGGCCTGGGCAGCGGGCTGGCTGCCAACAGCAGCCAGCGGGGAGGCAGCGTTCTGGCCATCGATTCCTCCTCCTTTTTTGGTATCACGGCGGGCGGCTTTTTTCAAAGCGCCGGCCTGGCTACGGCAAACAACATAGCCAATTGGGCCTATTTTTATCCCTCGCCTTCCTGGTTCAACCTGCCCGATGGAACCAACGAAGCCGTGTCGGCGGTCCTGTACCTTAATTTCACTTTGTATATCGGGGGCAATTTCACCAGCCCGGCCAGCTACATGAGCAAGTGGGAAGGAAGTAAGTGGAACCCGATTGCCGGCGGACAACCCAACCATGAGGTTTTTTCCATCCTCGAAGGGCCCAGCCCCTTCCTGTACGTCGGGGGTGCCTTCACCGACCTGGGCGGTGACAACGGCGATTTTATAGCCCGATATGACTACGTCCATAATACGTGGGGGCCGCTGGGAAGCGGATTCAACGATCGCGTACGGGCCCTGACCGTCGGCAACGGAGAGCTGTATGCCGGGGGGTCCTTCACCGCTTCAGGAACAGCCGCCACCAGCCGGGTCGCCGGCTATTCCGGCGGCCAATGGCGGCCATTGGGCAGCGGAGTGGACGGCCAGGTTTATGCCCTGGCCTTCGATGGCCAGTCCCTGTATGTCGGCGGCTCTTTCCTGAATGCCGGCGGCAAGCCATCGACTCATTTCGGACGATACGGACTGAATCGCAGTTACCTGCCGGTGCTGGCCCGATAAACCGCCGGATGAAGCGGATTAAGAGCGGATTAAGGACACCCGCTTTCCGTAAGCAAAAAAGTGGATGTCCTTTTATCTTTTATTTTCTTTTATCGAACGATCAGCGGCAGCCAGAGCTGATGGGAAACGACCGTCGTCTGCCCCGAAGGAGTGGCGATATGGTTGCTCGGATCGTTACCGGGAGCTACCAGCGGCGCGGCTTTGACGATTTTATCCTTGTCGGTCGTTCCCGGGTTCTCCGCCGTCGGCGTATCTTTAACGTCGATTTCCAGGCGATACTGAGAGGCGGTGTTGCCATGCACCTCCAGCTGGTAGACTCCTTCCCGCGGCGCCTTGATGACCAGCTGGTCGACTCCGGCGGAGCGGTTGCTGACCCAGGGGGGCCGCGTATCGCTGTCCGGAGCCCAGACGTAGAGGTCGGGGTCGCCGGAAATCGGGGTCAGGATCGCGGTCAGGATCTGGTTCACTTTCAGCGTCTGCCGATAGAGGCGCAGCTGTTGACGACGGATGGTGTCGGCCGGCGGCAAATAGTTTATCATGGCCTTGTAAGGGAACAGAGAAACATTCCCGGCTTTATCCATGGCCCAGGCCTGGAGATGATGCAGGCCCACGAAGGGCACCAGCCGCCAGGCGAAGTCGGAGGACGATTGCGGGTAAGCCTGCCATTCGGATTGCTGCACCGGGATCCAGGCATTGGCCTCCTGATGGAACTCGAATTCCTGGAAAAAGACCGAGACCACCCCGGACGGGGAAGGCTGCGGGTCGCTGGCGGTTACGTCCAGTTTTACGCTGCGATTCGTGGTGGCCACCACTCCCTTGTTGACCGTAAAGCTGTCCAACTGAGGAGGAGTCTGATCCGGAGGCTGCGGCCAGACCCTGACGGTTCTGACGATCCGGTTGTTATCCTTGCGGCTTTCCTGGACGAGGAGACCGGGATCGATCGTCGCGCAAACGGAGGCTTCGCCGGAGAAGGGGGGTATCCAGGAAACTGCCGCGGTGCTGCCGGTGCCGTCCGGGGACAGGGCGGTGACGCTGCCGTCCCCCAGCAAGGTACCGGTGGTGCAGTCGCCGAGACGAAAGCGGATCGCGATGTTGTTCAAGGTGCTCTGTCCTCCTTTGCGGTGGATGATCAGTCCGATTTCTCCGGGCAGCCCGGCTCGTGGCGTTGCCGGGGAGGTCCACAGCTCGTAATCGTTTCCATAAAGATCGTCGTATCCGGCGACGGAGTGATCCAGAACCGTGTAGGCTCCCGTTAGACTGGTCTGGTGCCCGTTGGGGTTGACGACGGAAAGCGCGTAGACTCCGGGCCGAAGTCCCAAAGGCACCACCGCTCGCAGTTCGGAGGTGCTGACGAAAGAGGTTCGCAGCAGCAGATCCCCCAGTGGGCTTTCCGGTGAGACGGCCAGGGAGTCCAGAGCGATCCACTCCAATACCGGGCTGCTCCCGGCTGGCATCCGCGTGGCCCCGGCAACCGCGGCGACCGCTCCATCGAGAAAGCCGGTTCCGGTCAGCACGATTTCATTGGGAACGGAATCCAGCCCCATGTTGGGATACACCTTGGTGACCGCCAGCGGGCTGACGGAGGATGCCGCTTCCTTGATGGTAAAGCTTTGGGTATTGGACAATCCGCCTCCCGGTGCCGGGTTAAAGACCGTAACTGCGGCCGTGCCGACGCTGGCAATGTCCTCCACCAAAACGGCGGCGCTCAGCTGCGTGTCGCTCACAAATGTGGTGGTCCGGTTGCTGCCGTTCCAGCGCACCACCGCGCCTTTCACAAAACTCGACCCGTTCACGGTCAGCGGAAAAGCCGGATCTCCTTTGGTCGCCGAGGAGGGAGAAAGGCTGAGAGTAGCCGGGCCGGGGTTGGCCGCCACCACCGTGAAAGTCAGTACATTGGACAGTCCGCCTCCCGGCGCGGGGCTGTAAACGGTGACCGCCGGAAAGCCGGCCGAGGCGACGTCGGCGGAGGAAATCGAAGCCGCCAGCTGCATGGAATTCAGATAGGTGGTGGAGCGATTGGTTCCGTTCCAGCGAACCGCAGAGTTGAGTACGAAGCCCGTTCCGCTGACCGTTAACGTAAAGGAAGATCCGCCGGAGGTGGCGCTCAGGGGGGTTGCCCCGGAGACGATGGGCGTGGGATTGGTTGCCTGAATCGTGAAGGTTTTGGCGTTGGAAGTCCCTCCTCCCGGGGAGGTGTTATACACCGTAACCGCCGCTGTTCCGCTGGCGGCAATATCGCCGGCCAGGATGACGGCGGTCAGCTGCGCGGCGCTGACAAACGCAGTGGATCGCACCTGACCGTTCCAGAGGACCACCGAGCCGTTGACGAAGTTGGTGCCGAAAACCGTCAGGCTGAAGGTGCCGCTTCCGAAGGAAATCTCGGCAGGCAGGAGGCTGGTGGTGGTGGGTACGGGATTGGCGGCATTGACGGTAAAGGCCCGGGAATTGGAGGTCCCGCCGCCCGGAGCGGGATTGAACACGGTTATCCCGGCTGTGCCGCCGGCTGCGACATCCGCGGAAAGGATGGCCGCCGTCAGGCGGGTGGAATTGACGAAGACAGTGGCACGATCGGCGCCGTTCCAGCGGACCACGGAACCGGTCAGGAAGTTGGTTCCATCGACGGTCAGGGTAAAACCGTTGCCTCCCGTCAGGGCGCTGGTCGGGGAAATTGTCGAGAGGGTGGGCAGGGGATTGGCGGCCACGTTGATCGTGAAACTCTGGGCGTTGGAGGTGCCGCCTCCCGGCGTCGGGTTGAACACCGTCACGGCGGCCGTGCCGCTGGCGGCAAGGTCGGAGGAGGGAATG
The DNA here is from genome assembly GCA_903847975.1 of uncultured Acidobacteriota bacterium. Taxonomy (GTDB): domain Bacteria; phylum Acidobacteriota; class UBA6911; order CAINFC01; family CAINFC01; genus CAINFC01. Next base: position 11,026 of record CAINFC010000118.1, read on the forward strand.
GAGGCCGTCAGGCGGGCGGCGCTCACGTAGGTGGTGGCCCGGTCCTGCCCGTTCCAGCGGACTAGGGAGCCGGCTGTAAAATTGGTGCCGTTGACCGTCAGGGCAAACGCTCCCCCTCCGGCGGTGGCAAAGGGCGGGGAGATGCTGGTGACCGTTGGGACAGGATTGTTGTTCACCTCATCGTCAAGAATGGTCACCGTGGCGCTTCCCGGATTGCCGATCGTGTAGTTTGCATTGCTGGTGAGGTTGACCGTCACCGTCTCGCTGCCTTCCGCCGCGGTATCCTGCAGTGGAGCGACGGGGACGGTGGCCGAAGCCTGGTCGGCCGGAATAGTCACGCTTCCGGGGAGCGCCGTGTAGTCGCTCCCCGCCGTTGCCGTGCCGCCCACGGAGTAATTCACGGTCAGCGGGCTGGTGGTTGCGCCTCCGAACCGGCTGACGGTAAAAGTGCCGGTGGTCAGCCCGGCTTCCGCGGCGGAATCGTCCGTGGCGCTGATGGCGGCATAGGTTGTCCCGCTGTCCCCCAGGGCGATATCGTCCACGGAAAAGGTGTAAGCCCAGCTGTTGACGCTCACGCCTGGCCGGAACCGGATCCGGACATTGGCCAGGCCGGCATAAGCGTTCAGATTCACCTGGGCCGCCTGCCAGGAGGTGGAACTTCCATACCAGACCTGGCTCCAGGTTCCCGGCTGACCGTAACTGTTGGATATATCTACCACAAGCTGGTAGTTGGTTTTGTACCAGAAAAAGAGCTGCGGATTTTTGGCCCCGGCCAGACTGAAGGTCCCGGCAGAGGTCAGGTTGGAATAGTAGCCGGAACCGGATCCGATGTGGCTTGTGGCGGTCAGACTGTTATTTCCGGTGTAGCCCGGGCTGTCCGGCTTCCAGGAAGAGGTCAGCCAGTTGGCAGTTCCCGATTCCAGGTCGTCGAAAAAGGGATAAGGAATCGCGGCGGTGCTTTCCTCGATCCGCACATCGTCAATCGTCCAGCCGTCATAGTGATTGAGGCTGTCCGTCACTATTCGGAAGCGGAGTACCACGGTGAATCCCACGTATTCGGTAAGATCGATCCGGGCCTGGTTCCAGTCGGGCTGAATTCCCGTGGCAAAAAATAGATCCGTCCAGGTGATCCCCCCATCCTTGGAAACCTCCACATAGCCGACATCCTTGTTGGCCTCCAGGGCATATTTGTGCCGGAAGCTCAGCAGCGGCCTGGTGGCGGCAGCCAGGCTGATGGAAGTGGTCCAGGAGGTATCGACGCTCGAACCGTAATTTCCGCCCGGGCTGTCCGTCCAGGCGTGAACCGGACTGTGGGAGAAATCGGTAATCCGGCCCCAGGGGGCGCCCCACTCCCAGTTGGCGGTTCCGTATTCCATGTCGTCGAAGAAGGGATAGCCGACCGTGGGAACCGTATAGGCCGCCTGTACGGCGGCACTGCCCAGGCTGGAGATGCCGTTGGTGTCCACCACGTAGAACTTGTAGTACCAGGTGTTGGGTTGCAGAACCGCATAGGTATCGTCGTAAGCGGTCTGGTTGATGTCTGAAATTTTGGCAACCAGAACGGGAGTGGTGTTTCCATTCAAAATCCGGTAGATTTCGTAATGGTCAAAAGCCGCAAACCGGGGAGCAGCCGCCCCTTCGCTACGGTTCAACGCCAGGCTGCCCATGGTGGCCGGATCGTATTTCTGCCAGCTCAGGTGAGCCCCGTGCATGGTGACCCCGGTCGGCAGATACATGGCCGGATGAGGGGAAACGGAATTCTCTATACGGATGTCATCGACGGAAAGCTGGCCGCAACCGGCACAATTGTGGTCGCGAAACCGGATCCTCACGTTGGCCAGACCGGTATATTTCGTCAGATCCACCTGGGCAGCCTGCCAGGCAGTTGACCCCCCGGTCCAGAGGGTGCTCCAGGATCCGGATTGGCCGTAATTATCCGAACCTTCCACATATACCATAGTTCCCTTGTACCAGAAGAGAAGTTGAGGGTTTTTGGCACCTATCAGGCTGACGGTTCCCGCAGTGGTCAAATAGGAGTACATCCCGCTCTGCTGAGCGGCCAGCATCAGGCTGTTGTTGCCGCTGTGTCCCGGGCTGGCGATCGCCCAGGAGGAAGCCAGCCAGTTCGCCGAGCCGCTTTCCAGGTCGTCGAAGAAAGGATACGACACGGTGGTGGTGCTTTCCTCCACGCGTATGTCATCGATTGTCCAGCCGTCATAGTTGACAGTGGCATTAGTGGTCAGCCGGAATCGGATGATGGCGGTCGAGCCGACAAACTCCGAAAGGTCTATTTGCACCTGCTTCCAATCGGTCTGAAACCCGTTTGCATAGAAAAGCCGGGTCCAGCTGGTCCCACCATCTTTGGAGACCTCCACATACCCAAGATCGTAATAGGTTTCCAGGGCATATTTGTTCCAGAAACTGAGAACCGGCTTGGTGGCCGTGACCAGGCTGATCGACGTGGTGAGAGCGGTATCCACACTGGATCCGTAGCTTCCGCCGGGGCTGTCCGCCCAGGCATGGGTAGCGCTGTGGGAAGAATCGGTGACCAGCCCCCAGGGGTAGCCCCATTCCCAGCGGGAGGTCCCGGACTCCAGGCTGTCGAAAAAGGGATAGCTGGCGAGAGGAACCGTGTAGATGGCCTGTACGGGTGTACTGCCGACACTGAACAAGCCGTTGGCATCGACCACATAAAGCCGGTAGTGCCAGACGTTGGGCTGCAGGACGGTGTAAATATCGTCGTAAGCGGTCTGATTGATATCGGTGATTTTGGTAACCAGAACGGGGGTGGTGTTCCCGTTCAGGATCCGGTAGATTTCGTAATGGTCAAAAGCGGCAAAGGCAGGAGCCGCCGCTCCTTCGGCGGCGGTAAACGCCAGGCTGCCCATGGTGGCCGGATCGTACTTCTGCCAGCTCAGGTGAGCCCCATGCATGGTTACCCCGGTCGGTGTGTACATGGCCGGGTGGGGGCTAACGGAATTCTCAATACGGATGTCATCGACCATAGCCACCTCGCAGCCCGGACCGGAGGCGGACCTGCGAAACCGAATCCTCACATTATCCAGACCCGTATAGCGAGACAGGTCGACCTGCCCGACATGCCATGAAGCGTCCCAGCTCCCGGACCAGAGCTGAATCCAGGAGCCGGACTGGCCGTAATTATCCGAACCGTCCACGTAAAAGTAACAGTTGGTATGTTTATACCAGAAAAAAAGTTGGGGGCTTTTGGCACCCACCAGGCTGATGGTGCCCGCAGTGGTCAGGTTCCAATTCCCGGCAATACTGGACACCGTCAGGCTGTTGCTGCCGCTGTGGCCCGAACTGGCGATCGTCCAGGAGGAGGTCAGCCAGTTGGAGGTGCCGCCTTCCAGGTCGTCGTAAAAAGGATACGACAACGCGATGGTGCTCTCCTCCACGCTCACGTCATCGATGGTCCAGCCGTCGTAGTTTGTGGCATAGTTGGTGGCGGTTCGGAACCGCAGCAGCACGCTGAAGCCTGCGTATTCGGCCAGATCGATCTGCTCCTGCTTCCAGGCCGACTGGCTGCCGGTGGCATAAAAGAGGGCGGTCCAGGTGGAACCCCCGTCCTTGGAAACCTCCACATATCCAAAATCGTTATTGGCTTCGAAGGCGTACTTGTTCCAGAAGCTCAACATCGGCTTCTGGGCGGCCGAAAGATTGACCGGCGTGGCAAACCGGGCGCTGATGTTCCCATTGGCGGCATAGGATCCGCCCGGGCTGTCGGTGAGCGCGTTGGAGCCGCTGAAAGAGGCTTCCGTGGACACCGCCCAGGGGGAATCCAGCACCCACTTGCCGGAACCGCTTTCCAGGTCGTCGAAGAAATAATAGGTCGCCGGAAGAGCCGGGTTGGCCGGCCGGGCGGGAATCCAGGGGCAGAGGCAGGCCGACACCCACAGAATCGGAAACCAGGACAACTTCTTCATGGCACGCTTTCCCTTTTTTTAAAACGGAAATACCGAATTTTATTTCTGGCTTCCCGCGGATCCCGGATCGGCAAAAAATCCTGCAACCCTATGCGCCGGTGAAAGCAAGGCTTTGACTCATAGGGAAGACCCGCTGGCCCGCCGATGGTAAAAAGGCCGACACTGTGGTGCTGAGCTCAATGCGATGGCTAACAAGTACCATATAAAGCAGTCGCTGTCAATCCACCCACGAGAAGGCCTGCCGGGAAGAGAGGAGAAGCGGACGTTGGGAGGGTAGCCGTTTATCTTTTTTACGCGGAAGCGGCGGATTTTAGGGATTCCGGTGGACCGGATCGGTTGCCCTGCACTCCCTCCGCCGGTTCCGCAAAACCGGACAAACCGGGGGCCTTACGTTTCTCAGGATCGCGATCCGGAGGCGCAGCCTGGCGATCCTTCGGTGCCTCCCCGGCAGCGGCCGGAGGAGCGCAGCGAGGCTCTGTTCCCGTTCACGGCAGGCTTTTCTTCGCCCGAATGGCCAGCAGTTCCCGGATGATCGCGTTTGCATTTTCCGGAGTAATGCCCAGATCGTTGCAGTAGACTTCGGGCCGGAAGGGCGCCTGGAAGCTCCGCGTGCCATGGGCATCGGTGGAAACGGTAAATTTTATGCCGCCTGCCGCCAGCGGGCGAATATCTTCCATAAACGCCTCCCGCACGACGGGATCATTCCAGAGGATGGCCCAGTCTCTCTCGATTTCAATATAGACCGAGCTGCCGCTCAGCAATTCGATCAGCTCCGATTGCTGGGCGAGAGTAAAATACCTGTATTCCGCTTTGGGGATCGAATTCGGCGCCCGGCCGGCTTTCTTCGCATCTTCCCGAACTGCCTTTATGTGGCCGTTAAAGGGATGGAACAGGATCATCGGAACGGGAAATTCCTTTTGAACTGCAAGGATTTGCCGGGCTCGAAAAATGAGCTCCCTGCCTGCCGGCGCTTTGCCCTGCCAGGCGGCCTTGGAAAAATGCCAGCCGATTACTTCCACTTTTCTCATGGCCTCTTTTTCCAGGCCTTCATCCAGTTCTCCTTCCCAGATTTCCCAGCCCCGAAACAGAAGTATATCCCGGCGGTTCAGTTGGCTGAGCTCCTTCAGGAAGTCGTCCTTTGCGGTTGCCGGATCCGGGTACCAGTCGGTAAATTGATTTTTGGCCACCCAGTCCCGGTTCTGCTTTTCCTCCATGCGGTAGAGTTCCAGATGGTCCAGAAGCAGCAGAACCCTTCTCCCGTCCCGGACAAAAAGGTCAATCCAGTTTTGGAGCGGGAGCGGGCGTTCCTTGCCGGCATGCACGTGCAGGTCGATCTGGTTCAGGGAAAACAGGCCTTCTTGCAGGGCGCGTCCAGGCCCTTTCTCCTGCGCCTGCCCAAAGCTGTCGGACGCAGTGCAAATGCAGGCCAGCAGCAAACCCAGTCGCATGGATAGGCGGATGCGGTCAGCTTTTTTGCTCATATTCCTACCACCCGGCAAGTATACGGTGTGGTCCCAGCGAAATCAAGCAAAGAAAGGGGCGTCGGGGGAGAATCGACGCTTGGATCTATACCTCCTCCGGAATTTCCTGCATAATATCTGCCTGAGCCCTGTTATCTTGGGAAGGATATTTTGTCATGATGCGCGTCTCAGCCGGAACTTTATTGCTCCTGGTGGCCTTGGCTTGCCCGTTGCCGATGCTCCGGGCGCAGGGGACAGAAAAACCGCTGCCGGCGCTGCCGTCGTTCCTGCAAGAGGTGCGCCGGAACCTGCTCAGCGACCGGCAGCTGCTCAGCCAATACACCTTTCTGGAAAAGGGCACCCTGTCCCACCTGGAAAAAGGAGGCAAAGTCCGCAGGACCGAGGAAAGCGTCTTTGAGGTATACCCTTCGCCGGAGCGCGGCCGGAGCTATCGTCGCCTGATTGCCAAAGACGGGAAGCCCGTGGATCCCCGGGAACTCGAGAAGAAAGACCGGGAGCATGACCTTGAAATGCAGGCACTTCTTCGCAAGGTGGAGCGCGAAAGCGCCGGCGACAGGCAGAAACGATTGGCCGAGGAGGCCGAGGAACGCCGGAAAGAGGGTCTTCTGCTCGATGAGCTTCTCCAGCTCTACGATATCCGGATGGTCGGCCGCGAGATCCTGGAGGGCTACCCGGTAATCCAGCTTGCCTTCCGGGCCCGCCCCGAAGCCCGGCCGCGAAGCCGGGAGGCGAAAATGATGATGAAAATTGCCGGCCATGCCTGGTTCCATGAATCCGAGTGCCAGCTGATTCGCCTCGAAGCGGAACTTCTGGACACGCTCTCGATTGGATTCGGAATGCTGGCGCGGCTCAACAAAGGGGCCCAGGTGTCGTTCCGGCGGCGCAAGATCAACGACGAGATCTGGCTTCCTGCCGAGTCGCGTTTTACCGGGTCGGCCCGGATCCTGCTGCTCAAGGGGCTCAACGTTGATGCCCGCACCGAGTACTCCGAGTACCGCCGTTTCTCGGTTCAAACTTCGGTGACCATCCAGTCTCCCAATCCGTAAGCCCGGAGTGCCGGCGGGAAAGCGGGCGGCGACTCCATTTCCGATGGGTGTTTGAGCTTTTAGCGCGACCAGCAGGATGGAAGGCGCGGCAATAAGTCAACATCTCCCGTCGCCAGGCTATTTCGCTTCTCTTCCTGCTCTTCCTTTCTCCTGTTCGTCCTTTTTCAAAGGAAGACGGGGAAGATCAGCAAGGAAGAAAGAAGCCGTCCGAATGTGCCTGACGCGATGCAGGACTTTTTACCGCGCCATCATCCTTGATGGCCCGGCAAAAAGTCTCAGAACCCCGAAAGGGGTTCCGGATCACAGCCCGGGGTTGCGCCGCATAGGCGCTACCCCGGGTAGGCGGAATTGATTAAAACCCAGCCCGGAAAGGGCTGCGCAAACACCTGGATGGGCTGGAATTTGCGCAACCCTTACAGGGTTGTTGCTTGCGGGTGTCCCTACCCGGGGTAGGCGCGAAGCGCGCCAACCCCGGGCTGTGTTACGAAGCCCTTTCAGGGCTATCCCCAACGGAAATCCGAA
>CAINFC010000119.1 GCA_903847975.1 uncultured Acidobacteriota bacterium
AGCGGCGGCCCGCGCCGGCGGATCCATCGGTCGTCTTACGGGACTTTTGCCTCGGAAAACCAGCCCTGTGCAGGATATCCGGTATTTCGCCCCGAGCGGTGCACGCCCACATCCTTCTTTCTCTATCGCGATCGCGATAGAAAAGATCCTTTTGCAATCAGGGAAAGAAGCGGATGTCTGACCGTTCAGCGATAAAGGTCAAGGCAGGTAGTGGGTCGGGATCTTTGTTTTCGATAGCGATGGCGATAGCGATAGCGAAAAAAAGGAATCCCGTCCGAATATCCGCCAGATGTGACAATCGGTGGGGGGCAGCCCGGGCGGGCTGCCCCTTTCCGTGTTCTGTACTTTAGGAGGATGCTTAATCGATCTCCGGCTCCTGCATTTCCCGCTCGGTCATTCCGAAGCTGATCTTTCCTTCCAGGGCATCCAGCAGCTTGACCGGTTCGGAAATATACATGTCGTGCACCGATTCGGGTCCCTTGACCAGAACCAGGCGCTCCGGATTGGCACCGAACGACAGGTAATTGAAAAGAGCCTGGGCCTCGTGCGGCAATAATTCCAGGTCATTTTCGTAGCTGACCAGCTGAAGCAGGGTCTTGTTGGCCGGCTGAAACACTCCGCTGTTCACCTGCGGGCGCATGGTGGGCAGCGCCAGCTCCAGGCTTGCCGTGAGCGGCTCCGCGCCATTGTACCCGAAGCGGCTGACTTCATCCGGGGAAGGCGCATTTGCTGCCAGCAGGCCGCCGGGCGCGGTGAACAGCAGCGAGACCCAGTCGGGCTCCGGCAGGTAGACATATTTTCCCACCGAGGCCTGGTTGAAGGTGTAACCCTGCAGGAGCCCCAGGATCAGCGGGCTGTCGAAGAACATGGAGGGGAGGCCCTGCGGAGGTGCGGAGGCCAGCAGAACCGCCTTGCGGATCCGGTAGGATTTGAAGAGGGAGGTCTCCTGCCGCAGGAGGAGGTGCTGCAGCCGCTGCACCAGCAATCCGCCCGAGCTGTTGGCCACGATGGTATTGGGACGGATATGGATGGCCCGCAAGCGGTCCAGGCTCCCCTGGATGGCGGCGACATAATCGTCGATCTGCAGCTCCCCGAACAGAATCTGCGAGGAGGGCAGGCTGCTGCGATTATGCCCCGGCATGTCGAGGGCCACCACGCGGCATACGGCGGAGGCAATGGGCACGCCGTTCCAGACCGGCTTATCGTACTCGGCAAGGAGCGCCTGGGCGAACGGCCGCCAGGTTGTGGCGGAATGCCAGCTGCCGGGGATGGCCAGCACCGTCGATCCGGAGCCGGCGTTGCACTGCTTGTCGGTGTTTTCAAAAACCAGGGCATGAATGTCCGCGGTCACATTGGTGCGCAGCGGAATCTTCTGCAGAATCAGGCTGGTTTCGGAAATGCGGTTGGGTTCGGCCTTTTCGATCGGATCCGCGATGCCGTTATTGTTGTCGTCGGGGAAATAGGTAAGGAAGATCTGCCGGAAGTTGTTGTTGCCGGCATCCTTTACCAGGTTGCCCTTGGCGTCGTAGGTGGGTACGCGGCGGTTGTAGGCCAGCGTCTTGCCGTTGCGCGACCAGACCAGGCCTTCGGGGGCAGCCAGGGTGGAACCGTGCGGCGTGAGCCAGTAGGCCGTTCCGAAGAGAGCGCCGGGCTTGACGCAGATCACGGCCACCCCGTTATCGCTGAACACCGCGATGGAGTTTCCGGAGGGATGCCAGCGCAGCCCGCCGGAGGCGCCCTTTTCCAGCTTGGAAACCTGGATGGGCTGCATGTCTTTGCTGCTGTGCTTGTCGGATCCCTGGGAATGGATGATAAACACCTGGTTGGTTTTATCCGCAGAGGCCGCATAGTAGCCGATCCACTGGCCGTCCTGCGATCCGCGGACGATGCCGGATGCCGGGGTGTTGGTCAGACGCCGGACCGTAACGCCCTTGGGCGCGGAGGGGAAGCGGGTCTTGGTCCCGGAGTCCGCGGAGGTCACATCTACGTTTTCAGGCACATCCACCACGAACAGGGAGCTCATGATCGTGCCGTCCTGCTGCTTCACTTTGCCGATGAAGCCGCGCATCAGCCCTTTGGCTCCGATCCAGGAGTCGCCGGACGCCTCTTCCAGTTCCCCGGGCTTGGAGGTCCCGGCCGGGACCACGGGGACCAGCAGGACCGCATAGTGCGTGGCGCCGCTGGGGGCTTTGGCGTGGGGCACCATGAAGCCGCAGGTGCGCGGGTAATTCTGCAGCAGGTGGTCGTCGTAGGTGAATCCGACGCGCTTGCCGTCCAGCGTGTATTCGTGACGGTGCGATCCGCCGCGATGGGCACCGGGGATGGTCACATCCGAGGTGATGTCCCGCCGGTCCATGAAAAACAGCTTACCGCTGCCGTCCCCTGCGACCACGGCGCCGCGGCGGTTCCGCGTTCCGTAGAATCCCAGGGTGGGGGTTTCACTCAGGAAAGGACCGTGAATAAAGGCAACCTCATCGGCAATCGGGCTGAAGGAAGCGGCGCCCATGCCCGGCGCCGCGGAGGTGCCGGTCTGTACCTCCTTGGGGGCATAGAGAATGATTTCCTTGCCGGTCAGCACGTTCACTTTTTCGATGCTGGTGCCGTTGCCGATCCCCGTTCCCTTGGTGTCGCGGGTGTCGTAGCAGAGAAACTGGTCGTCCCTGGAGAAGTTGTCGTTGTTGTCCAGAAGGTGGGTTACCGCGGAGAAAGTCAGCTGTTTTTCGTAGACCGTGTCCGCATTGACTCCCGGCGCTCCGGCAGACTGCATCAGCACCAGGCATCCAACGGACAAAAACAGTAGCAGGCGAATTTTAATCATTTGCATCTCCCTTCCGTTAGCGAGGGCGGACTCTCAAACAGGTCCTGCGTCTCCTCAAAGTGGTGGTGGAAAAAATGTTTTTCTGGTCACAAAACATAAAAATAAGACTAACTGAATTCCAAAATATTTGCACGCCGCCGGGCGGAAAATCTGGAACGGTTTTTTGCGCTGCCGCAATCCGCGAATTCCGTTCCTCCGCCCATTCTTCTTCTAATGGGGCGCCAGCAGGAAAGATAATCTCGTAAAAAATCCGTTTTCCCTCTCCGTCATCCTGAGCGCAGCGAAGGATCTCCTCCTTGGGAAACCTGTGTCCTTTTAAAAAGAAACCATTACGAACGAGATCCACTACTACTACGTTGCGCTTCGTTCAGGATGACAGCTTAAAGGATTTCTTTTTGCGAGTTGATCAGGAAAGATGAGCCCGTAAAAAGTCTCAAAAACACCCCAAAACAAACTCACAAACGAAAACCGTTTGAGTACAGCCTTCAGGCTGCGTGGTGCAAGCAGGTTTCCGCTTGTGCTCCGCAAGCTAAAGCTTGCACTCTGAGCAAAGACTTTTTCCGAGATTGTCAGGCGAGGCCGGCGATCAGGCGGTCGACCAGCTCGGGCACTCCTTCCGCGGCCTTGTTCCGGATTGCGGTCAGGTTCCGGATTGGGCTGTCCGGCTCGGAGCGGGGATCGACCAGGTACTTGGGAGCTTCCGCGGGGACATAATGCACCAGGGATGCGGCCGGATAGACCTGCAGGGAGGTGCCGACAATGATGAAAATATCAGCCGTTCCGGCGAGGGACACCGCCTGGGGGAAAAGGGGAACCTCCTCCCCGAACCAGACGATATGGGGCCGCAGCTGCGATCCCAGCTCGCAACGGTCTCCGAGCTTGAGTTCCCAGCCGGAAATCGGGTAGATCCGCGAGGGATCCGCCGTGCTCCGGGCTTTATGCAGTTCGCCGTGCAGGTGGAGCACGTCTGCGGAACCCGCCCTCTCGTGCAGATCGTCCACATTCTGGGTGACGATTTTCACTTCGAAAAACCGCTGCAGGCGGGCCAGGGCGAAATGGGCGGCATTCGGTTCCGCCTCCATCGCCTGCTTTCGGCGCCAGTTGTAGAATTCCAGAACCAGCACGGGATTCCGTGCCCAGGCCTGCGGGGTAGCCAGCTCCTCCATCCGGTAGGTGTTCCAGAGCCCGTCGCCGTCGCGGAAGGTGCGCAGCCCGCTTTCCGCGCTGATTCCCGCGCCGCTCAGGACGACTACCTTCCGGCACGGGCCGGGATTGCTTTCTTTGTGTTCCACGCGTTACCTCCCTTGGCGGATAGGATCAAGCCTCCGGCTGGCTGGGTATTTCGTCCACTACCCGGCGGGAAAGCGCTGGCAGGGGCAGGGCGGCTTCCCGGTCCGCATGTTTCTGCACCCGGCCGGCCCCGATGGTGCGGTTCAGATAAATTCCAAAAAGGACCATGACGGTTCCCAGGAGGTGCCAGAGGCTGAGGTCTTCCCCGAGAATGAGCCACGCAATCAGGATGCCAAAGGGCGCGGAAAGGTTGGAATAAATGGAAGCCCGGTTGTTGCCGAGCCTGCGCACGCCGTTGTACCAGACGATGTAACAGAACACCAGGGCCAGGAAGGAGGAAAAAAAGAGCCCTCCCCAGGCTGCGGCGGAAACCGATTTCCAGTCCTGGCTCAGCAGCTGCGGAAGGCTCATGGGCAGCAGGAAAAGCGTTCCGAAGGCCATGGTCAGGGCCGAAAACCGGAGGGGGCTCATGTGTTTCATCAGCGGAGCGGAAAACAGGCTGTAAGCCGCCCAGCAGACGACGCAGACCAGGATCAGCAGGTTGCCCAGGATGGGATTGCTGGCATGGGCGGTGGAGCGCTGCGAGGAGGAATAGACCGCGACCAAAACCCCGGAAAAGGAAATGCCGGTGGCCAGGGCGTTGCCGAATCGAAACCGCTCCATCCCCAGAGCAGCCCCCAGCAGCAGGATGGTCATGGGCAGCAGGGCCAGGATGAGCGTGGCGTCGCCCGCGCGGGTCCACTTGATTCCCTGGATAAAAAGCAGCTGGTAGATGGTATTGCCGATAAAACCCAGAATGGCCGTCTTCCACAGTGTGGCTTTGTCTGTGCGCAGGCTCCCCTCGCGGTGCCGGAGAATCGCCAGAATCAGAACCGAAGCGATCAGAAACCGCAGGATGTTGAAGGTCAGGGGCAGAAAATCGGAAAGGGAAGCCTTGATAACGGAGAAGTTGGCTCCCCAGATCAGAGTCATTAAAATCAGGAGAATTTCAGTACCGGCGACCGGGCGCATAGGAAACAAAGTATACCCCGAATGGGGAGAAGGAAAAATGAAGTCTGATTTCCCCCGTCCGGACCGCGGTTTCCATGACAATCGCGTGACAATCCGGCCGGCCCGGTGTGGTAAATTGAACAGGCAGACGCCTGGCGGGCCCAGCCGGCGGACGGGGGGGAGGGTTCCCTGCCCGAGCCGCCAGCGGGCCGGGCCCCCGGCTGCAGGAAAGAGAAAAAGATTCAGGTATGAACTCCCGAGAAAGATTTCTGGCCGCCTGCCGGCATCAGCCGGTCGATCGCCCCCCGGCATGGATCATGCGCCAGGCCGGACGAACCCTCCCCGAATACCGCGAGCTGCGCGAGCGCCATTCCTTCTGGGAAATATGCCGCAGCCCGGAGCTGGCGGCGGAGGTCACCCTGCAGCCGCTGAGGCGCTTTCCGCTGGACGCCGCGATCATCTTCAGCGACATCCTGGTGATTCCGGCCGCCATGGGGCTCCAGGTGGAAATATTCCCGAAGATGTCCCTGGCTCCACCGGTGCAGGATCTTGCGGCGGTGGAACGCCTGAAAATTCCGGATCCCGCCCGGGACCTGGGCTACGTCGCTGAAGCCCTGCGGCGCGTGCGCCGGGAGCTGGGCGGGGGGAAAGCCCTGCTGGGATTCGCCGGCGCTCCCTTTACCTTGGCCTGCTATATGGTCGAAGGCGGCGGCAGCAAGCATTATTCGCGGACCAAAGCCATGATGTTCCGGGAGGAAAATACCTTTCAGCGGCTGATGGAAAAGCTCTCCGCGGCGGTGGGAGATTTCCTGGAAATGCAGATGGAAAGCGGGGCCGATGCCGTGCAGCTGTTCGATACCTGGGCCGGCGAGCTTTCTCCGGGCGACTACCGCCGCCTGGTGGTTCCCCATGTCTCCGGCATCGTCTCCCGGCTGAAAGGCAGGGGCATACCCGTCATTTACTATGCGAATAACGTCGGCAGCCTCCTGGAGCACGCGGCTTCCATCCGGCCGGATGTGCTCGGCATCGACTGGCGGCAGGAAATTTCCGGTGCGGTGCACCGGCTCGGTCCGGATCGGCCGGCCCTGCAGGGAAACCTCGACCCCTGCGCGCTTTTCGCCCCGCCGGAGGAAATACGCAGCCGCGTGCGGCAGATGCTGCAGCCGACCCGGGGCCGGGGGCATATCGCCAACCTGGGCCATGGAATTCTTCCGGAAACGCCGCTGGAAGGAGTCGAAGCCTTTCTCGAGGCCGTCCATTCCCGGGAGGTAGCAGGGGGGCGGGGATGAGCGCCGTTTCGGTTTCCCCTTCGGCCATTCCGCAGCCTCTTCTGGCGCGCTACCAGCGCAGCGGGCCGCGGTATACCAGCTATCCGACGGCGCCGCATTTCAAAATCGACCCGGATATCGGCCTGATCCAGGAGCGCTGGCGGCAGAGCAACGGGGATGCCCGGGGAATCGGTTTCTACCTTCATCTGCCCTTCTGCCCCACACGATGCCTGTACTGCGGGTGCCATACCTTCGTTGGCCCGGAGGAATCGCTGGTGGAAGCCTACCTCGATGCGCTCGGGGAAGAGATCCGCTTTCACCTTTCCCTGATCTCGGCGCAAAGACCGGTCGGGCAAATTGCCCTGGGAGGAGGAACGCCCACCTTCCTGAAGCCGGAGCAGATGAAAAAGCTGATGACCGCCCTGCGCTCCTGCTACCCGGCTGACAGCGGGGCGGAGCGCTCGATTGAAATCGATCCGCGCCGCGTGGAGAACGACTACCTGGATGCGCTCCTGCAGCTGGGCTTCAACCGGTTCAGCTTCGGCGTGCAGGACCTGGATCCCGCGGTCCAGGGCCGGATCGAGCGGGTGCTGCCGGAAGAGCGGCTTGCGGGGTTGCTCGGCCACCTCCGCCGGGCCGGGATGGAGGCCATCAACCTGGACCTGATTTACGGTCTTCCCGGTCAGACCCTGGAGAGCTTCTCCCGAACCATTTCCCGCGTGGCGGCTCTGCGCCCCTCGCGCATCGCCCTGTTCGGCTATGCGCACGTGCCCTGGGTCAGCCCGCACCAGAAGCGCCTGGAACCATTCGCCATGCCCGACGCCGGGGAGCGGATGGCGCTTTTCGGCATGGCCTACGATCTGCTCCTGCAGGCTGGCTACGCGCATATCGGCATGGACCACTTCGCCCTTCCCGGCGATGAGCTCCTGCTGGCCCGGCAGAGCCGCACCCTGACGCGGAACTTCATGGGCTACAGCACCCGCCGCGGCCTCGACCTGGTGGGCCTGGGGGCTTCTTCCATTTCCGCGGTAAACGGCACCTACACCCAGAACGAGAAGGAGATCGGGCCCTACGTCCGGCGCGCCGCGCAAGGGGCCTGGGCCAAAGGGCTGGTGATGACCGGGGAGGACCTGTTGCGCCGCGAGCTGATCCTGGACCTCTTCTGTAACTACCATGTTTCCATGTCCGATCTGGAAAAACGGTTCCCGATCCGCTTCCCCGTCCACTTTGCCCCGGAGCTGGAAGCCCTGGCGCCCATGGCCGACGACGGGCTGCTGGAAATCGGAAGCGATTCGCTTTCCGTCACCCCCCTGGGCCGGTTCTTCATCCGGAACATCTGCATGTGCTTCGACCGGTACATGCAGCCCGGCCCAGAAGAAAACCGCTATTCCAAAACCATTTGATGCCATGAATCGCAGCGGAGTCATTCTGATGAATATGGGAGGCCCCGCCTCCCTGGCGGAAGTCGAAGGCTACTTGCGGCGGCTTTTCCTCGATCCCCGCATGATTCCCCTGCCCGGCGGCCCGCGCTTCCGCGCCTGGCTGGCCGGTTTCCTGGCGCGCCGCCGGGCGCCGGCCGCCGGGCGCCGCTATCGGCAGATCGGGGGGCGGTCGCCGCTCGGAGCGGAAGTCCGGCGGCAGGCCGACCGGCTGCAGGACAGGCTGCGCCTGCCTGTGGCGGTGGCCATGCGCTACTCGGCTCCCGGTGCGGAGGAAGCGCTGGCGGCGATGGGCGCCGCGGGCGTGGAGCGGGTGGTGGCCGTGTCGCTCTACCCGCAGTACTGCCGGGCGACCACCCAGTCTTCCGAGGAGGATCTCCGCCAGGCCAACCGCCGGGGAATCGATGTCCGTTTCGTATCCGACCACCACGATCATCCCCTGTTTATCCGGGCCCTGGCGGAAATGCCGGCGGTGGCCCTGGGACATCCCCTTGCGGAGGAGGGAAGGGAAACCCACGTTCTTTTTGCCGCGCACAGCGTCCCGCTCCGGCTGGTCCGCCGCGGAGATCCTTACGTGAGCCAGGTGCAGCGCACCGCGGGGCTTCTGGCCGCCTCGGCCTGCGGGCCCGTTCCCTGGACTCTGGCTTTTCAAAGCCGCGTCGGCCCGGTCGGCTGGCAGGGGCCTTCCCTGGAAGAGGCGGTCCGGGACATCCGGCAGAAGGGATTTCGCCGCCTGGTCATCCAACCCCTGACGTTTTCCGCGGAAAACCTGGAAACCCTCTATGACCTGGATATCCTGCTGACCGAAAAGTGCCGCGGCCTGGGCTTTTCCGAGGTGGTCCGCGTGCCGGCCGTCGGCGACCGGCCCGCCTATGTGGAAGCCCTGGAGAGCCTGGTGCGGGAAGCCCTCCGCGGGTGGGAGGCGAACCATGTTTGACGCCCTGGTAGTCGGCGCGGGAATTGCCGGCCTGACCGCCGCCTGGCGCCTGCAGCGCGCCGGCCGAAGCGTTCACATCCTGGAAGCTGAGACGGTTCCCGGCGGAAACGTCCGGACGACGGAATCCTCCGGCTTTCGGATGGAGGCCGGCCCCAACAGCTTCCTGGGCTCCTCCGAATACCTTTGGAAGCTGATCCGCGAGCTGGGAATGGAAAACGAAGCGGAACCGGCCGGGGCCTCCGCCGCCAACCGCTACATCCTGCGCGGCGGGCGCCTGTACCCGCTTCCGCTCGGAATCCGGACTTTTCTGCAGACTCCCCTGCTCAGCGTGCGGGCCAAGGCCCGGCTGGCTATGGAGCCGCTGCTCCCCGGCGGAGCCCGCGACGACGATACCGCCTGGGACTTCTTCCGGCGGAGGTTCGGGGAGGAAGCGGCAACCTACGTCATGTCGCCCTTTGTATCCGGGGTTTATGCGGGGGACGTCCGCCAGCTGGGCGCCCGCAGCGCATTTTCGCTCTTCTGGAATTTTGAAAAGCAGAAGGGCTCGATGATCCGTGGCGCCTTTTCCTACCTGCGGGCCAAGAAAAAGAGACTGGCCCGCGAAGGCGTGCCGCGGCGCAAGGGGCTGTTCAGCTTCCCGGGCGGGCTGGGCCATTTCACGGCATCGCTGGCCGGGCGCATGTCCGGCCGGATCACCGCCGGGGCCGCGGCGCAGTCGATCCGGCGCGGCCGCGACGGGCGCTACCTGGTTTCTTTCGCCGGCGGAACGCTGGAGAGCCGGGCCGTGGTGCTGGCCGTGCCTCCCCCGGCCGCGGCCGGGTTGCTTTCCGGCTGCGCGCCGGATGCCGCGCCCCCCATGCAGCGCATTCCCATGGCGGCGGTATCCGTGGTGCACTGGACGGACGGCCGCACCGGCACGGCTCCGCCGGGCTTCGGTTTTCTGGTGCCGCGGGTGGAGGGCGTGCACGTACTCGGAACCCTGTTTGCCGACCAGCTTTTCCGCGGCCGGGCACCGGAGGGCCGGTCCCTGTTTACCTCCTTTTACGGCGGCATGACGGATCCGGAGGCTTTCCTCTGGGACCACAACACGCTGGCCCGCCAGGTGCGGAGCGAGCATGCCGCCATTTTCGGCGACCCGCTTCCGGGGCTGCACATCCTGCAGATCCGACGGTATCCGACGGCCATTCCGCAGCTGCTGCCGGACCACTTCGAACAGCTGGAGCGCGTCAGCCGGTGCCTGGCGGCGGTTCCCGGCGTGGTCCTGGCGGGCAATTATCTTACCGGGGTAGGCATGGAGCACGCCGTGGAGAGCGGCTACCGGGCCGCCGGGCGGGCGGAAGCTTTCCTGGAAGGACAGGCCGGGGAGGGCCGATGAAAGGCACACGTCCGGACATTCCCCTGGTGGTGGTGGGCTGCGACTTCCGGTCGGCGCCTACCGTTTTCCGGGAAAGGCTGGTCTCCGCTCCGGAAGATCGCGAGAGGCTGTTCCAAAGTATCCGGCGGATCGATGCCGATGCCGGCCTGGTGGTGCTGCAGACCTGCAACCGCTTCGAATGGATCGTCTCCACCGAAAACCCTGCCTGGATGGCCGAAATCCTTCTGGCGCAGATGTCCGCCGCCTGGCACACCGCTTTTCCCGGCCTGCCGGAATACCCTCTTCCGGCTGTCTACCTTGGCGAAAAAGCGGCCCTGCATCTTCTGCGAGTGGCGGTGGGGCTGGAATCGCTGGCTACGGGAGAATCGCAGATCGCCGGACAATTCCAGTCCGCCCTGCAGGACGCCCTGGCCGAGAAGACCAGCTCCATGGTGCTCAACCGGCTGGGTAGCTGCGCCGGCCGCCTGGCCAAGATCGGCTACCGGATCGGATTCCGCTCCAGCCAGCGCAAAGGAATCCACGGGCTGACCGTGCAGTTTCTGAAGCGACATTTCGCGGATGCCGGGTCATGCCGGCGGGTGCTGGTGGCCGGCATGGGGAAAATCGGCCGGCGGACGGCTCAGACTATGGAGGAGGAAGGGGGCTTCACTGTTTTGCGGATCAACCGCTCCATTCCCGAAGGAAGTACCGACTGGCATCCCCTGGAGCGGCTGCCGGAGCTGTCCAGGGAGGCGGACGCCATGGTTGCGGCCACCGGCGCGCTGACTCCCGTTTTCCGCGCCGGCCACCTGGACCTGGGCTCCCGGACGCAGCCGCTGCTGATCATGGATATCGGCATTCCCGGCCAGGTGGATCCCGAATTGCGGGAGCACCCGGGTGTGCTGTACCGCAACATCGACCACCTCATGGATCTGGACCAGGACGGAGTGGACGGTGTGGTGGAGAAGCGCCTGGAGGAGGAGCTGGTTGCGGAGCTCGAGCTGTTCCGCCGCTTCTGCCGGGAGCGAGACATGGTTTACCTGCTGGAGAAAATCCACCAGGGCCGCCAGGAGGTGCTGCGGAACCGGCTGACTCCCTTCCTGGAAGCCAACCTGGCGGAAGTGGACGAGGGTTTGCGCCGCCGGATGGAAGCGGCCATCCGCCGGCTTTTCCAGGAATATTCCGAGGACATCCACCAGGCCCTGCATGTGGCCCTGGAGGAATACTGGAGCGTGCAATGACTTTGCTGCCGAAGAAAACGATTTTGGGCACCCGGGGCAGCGCCCTGGCGTTGTGGCAGGCCAACGAAGTGGCCGGCCGGCTGACCGTCCCCTGGGAAATCCGGGTTATCGAGACCTCCGGGGACCGCATCCTGGATGCCCCGCTGCAGGGGCCGGGGCGCATCGACAAGGGATTTTTCACCAAGGAGATCCAGGACCGGCTGCTGGAGGGAGAAATCGACCTGGCGGTGCATTCCCTGAAGGACCTGCCCACGGAACCCCCGCCGGGGCTGGCGCTGGCGGCTTTTTTACCGCGCGGGCCGGTTAACGATATCCTGGTGGTGCACCCCGACTGGCTGGATTCCTCCGCTGCTTTCCCGGTGAAATCCGGAGCGCGGGTCGGTGCCGGTTCGCTGCGCCGCCAGGCCCTGCTGCGGATATTCGCCGGAGGCCTGGAGCCGGCCCTGATCCGCGGAAACGTGCCGACCCGGATTCGCAAGTGCGACGGACAGCAGTACGGCGCCATCGTTCTGGCGCAGGCCGGGGTGCACCGGCTGCAGGCGGATGTAAGCGGCTGGCGGGTATTCGCGCTGAACCCGGAGCTCTGGCTTCCGGCCCCGGGCCAGGGGGCCATCGCCGTGGAGGTGCGCGCCGGGGACCGGGAGACCTGCTCGGCGGTTGCGCAGCTGGACCACCCGGCCACGCGCCGCGCCGTTTCGATCGAGCGGCAGCTGCTGGCCAACTTTCAGGGCGGATGCAGCACCGCCTTCGGATGCCTGGCCGAAAAGCAGGATGACCGATGGCGGGTCCGGCTGGGTGTGGATTTACCCGACAAAGGCTGGCAGGTGGTTTGTTTTGAAGGGAGCGAGGCGGAGTGTTCCGCGCAGGATGCCTGTACGCTTGCCGCCCGGCTTGCGCCGCAGGCTCCCGGGGAGAAATGGCTGTGCCGACCCCTGGCCTAGTGGTGCTGACCCGGGAGCCGAACGACAACCGGGTTCTGGCGGAACGTCTGTCCCGCCGGGGGATCCGGGTCCTGGAGTATCCCTGCCTCGAAACGGTCCTGATCCCCTACGCCGGCGAGCCGTCTTCGCGGGGCGAGTCCTGGGAGGAGGTGCAGGCCGTCGCTTTCACCAGCCGGAGAGGGGTTCCGGGTCTTATGCCCATGGCGGAACGGATACGCCGGGGCGGTTTGCTTCTGGCTGCGGTGGGAGAGGGTACGCGTCAGGCGGTGCAGGAGGCTTTCGGCCGGCCGTGCGACACGGTCGGGGACCCGCCCACGGGAGGCGGGCTGGCGCGGATGTTGTCCCGGGCCCTGCCGCCCGGAGCCCTGGTTTTTCATGCCTGCGGCAGTCTGGCGCTGCCGGACCTGGCCCGGGGGCTGGAGGCGGCGGGAGTGCGCGTCTGGGAGCAGGTGGTCTACGAAACCAGGAGGCCGCGCCTGGAGCCTCTCGCACTTCCGGAGCCGGCCTTGCTGGTTTTCGCCAGCCCCTCGGCCGTCGATGCGTTTTGGGACGCGAATCCTGCGCACGAACGGTTCGCCGGCTGCCTGGCCATCGGTCCGACCACCGCCGCACGCCTGGCGGAGCGCGGCTGCCGTGCGGTTTTTCTGGCTGCCGACCCCTCCCCGGAGGCCCTGGCGGTTAAAATGGAAACGTTGCTTTTTTCGGAGGATTGGTGATGGAGCATCTCGAGGGGAACCGTTCGCAGCATTGGTATGAAAGGGCCTGCCGGTCCATTCCGGGAGGCGTGAACAGCCCGGTCCGCGCCTTTCGACAGGTAGGGGGCGAGCCGCCCTTCGTGCGCCGCGCCGCAGGAAGCCGGATCTGGGACGAGGATGAAAACTGCTATGTGGACTTCTGCCAGTCCTGGGGCCCGCTGATCCTGGGGCACGCCCGGGCGGAGGTCGTGGAGGCGGTGGCCGCGGCGGCCCGGGACGGGCTCTCCTTCGGCGCCTGCCACCGCCGTGAAGTGGAGCTGGCCGAATTGGTACTTTCGGCCTTCCCGGAATTCGAGCAGGTGCGCTTCATGAGCTCCGGCACGGAGGCGGTCATGACCGCTATCCGGATGAGCCGCGGGCTGACCGGGCGTCCGCTGACGGTCAAATTCGACGGAGGGTACCACGGCCACTCCGACGGACTGCTGGTCAAGGCCGGATCCGGCCTGGCCACCCACGCCATCGCCTCTTCCGCGGGGATTCCGGAAGGGGTGGCAGCCACCACCCTGGTGGCCCCGCTCGATTCCGAAGAGGCCGTGGAAAGGCTGTTTCAGGCCTGTCCCGGCCGGATTGCGGCGGTGATTATCGAACCTCTTCCAGCCAACAACGGCCTGCTCGTCCAACGCCGGGAATTCCTGCAGTTCCTGCGGGACATCACCTGGCGGAACGGCGCCCTGCTGATCTTCGATGAGGTGATCTCCGGCTTCCGGCTTCGGTTCGGCGGCTATTTCCAGGAGGTCGGCATCGTGCCGGACCTCGTCACCCTGGGGAAGATCATCGGAGGCGGCATGCCGGTCGGAGCGGTGGTCGGCGGCCGCCAGGCCATGCAGGCGCTTTCTCCGGCAGGGCCGGTGTACCAGGCCGGGACGCTGAGCGGCAATCCGGTTTCCCTGGCAGCCGGCCTGGCTACGCTGTCGATCCTGCAGTCAGCCTCCGTGTATCGGCGGCTCGAAGAGCTCGGTGCCCGGCTGGAAGCGGCCCTGGCGGCGGGCTCTCTGCCCGGTACCCGACTGTGCCGCTGCGGCTCCATCCTCTGGCCTTATTTCGAGGAGGGCGATTTTCCGCGCCGGGCCGACGCCATTTCCGCCCCGGCCATGGACCGTTTCACCCGGATCTACTGGCCGCTGATGCGTCAGGGCTACTATCTGCCCCCTTCCTCCTACGAGGTACTGTTCCTGAGCGCGGCGCACTCGGAGGCGGAAATCGACGGGCTGGCCGGTGCCATCCTTTCCGAGCGGCAGAGGATGATCTCCGCATGAAGGCGCTGCGATCCCTGCCGCCCACCTTTTTCGCTGCCGTGGCCTGGATGCGCCTGCACGGATACCACCTTCTTTTTACGGCCACCCTGGTCTCCATGATTTCCCTGGCCGCCTGGTGGACGGTGTTCATTTATTCGGCGGTCCGGCTGGAATATGCCCTGCGAAACGAGATTCTTTCCCTGAAGGCGGCCAATGCCGCCGTGCAACTCGGATCGGCCGCCGCCGCTCCGCGCCCGGGGCCCCTTCCCGGGGAGCCGGCCATCGAGGTGGTGGAAGCCGACCTCCTTCCCGCCGAACCGTCCGCCATACGCCTGGGCCCTTCCTGGAGCCGGTGGGCCATCCGGCCCCGCCCCGCCGAGCGGGAGGAAATCCGGCAGCGCTTCCGCCGGAGGACCATCATGGTGGTCGGCGAGGGAACGCTCCTGGCAATTCTTCTGATCACCAGCTGCGGCATGCTTTACTATCTGATTTATATCGAAAAAAGGGCCGCGGCGGAAAAGCGGGAATTCTGGAGCCGCGCCACCCATGAGATCAAAACCCCGATTACCGGTCTGCTGGCCTTTCTGGAGACCCTGAAGCGGCAGGAGCTGCGACGCGAGGAGCTGCTGCCGATGGTGGAGCTGGCGCTGCGCCAGGTGGAGCGCCAGCGGCATCTGGCCGAAAATCTGCTGACCGGTCAGCGCCTGGAGAGAGGAAAATCTTCTACAAAAGAAATAAAATTAATCCTGAAACCTTATCTGGCGGATTTTATCCGGGGGCATGGGGTCAACTTTTCGCGGGGGGCGGTTCTTCTGGATGCGGATTTTCCGGAGGAGACTGCGGTGCAGGCGGACCCTTCCGCGCTGCATGTCATTCTGGACAACCTGCTGGACAACGCTCAGAAGTATGCCGGGGAGAAAATGAAGCTGAAAATATCCGTGCGGCCGGAGAAGGAGTTCTGCGAGATCGCTTTTTCCGACAACGGGCCGGGCTTCGACCCGGCCATGGCGGAGGCAGTCTTCGAAGCCCACCGGCGGCTTTCGGGGGAGCTGCCCGGTACGCAGCACGGGACCGGGATGGGGCTTTTCATCTCCCGGGCCCTGGCACGGAACATGGGCGGCGATCTCCGGGCGGAAAGCGCCGGGCACGGCAGGGGCGCCACGTTTCGATTACGCTTGAAAACGGATGAGAAGATGACATGAACTGCATTGCCGTTGTGGAAGACGAGGAATTGATCCGGGTCATGATCCGGTTCAACCTGGAAAAGCAGGGCTACACCGTGGAGTGCTTTGCGGACGCCCCGGAGTTTCTCTCCGGGTTCCGCCCCGGAAAATATGACGCCGTGCTGCTGGACATCATGCTGCCCAGCCTTTCCGGAAGGGAGCTGGTCCGGCACCTGCGAAAGAGCGGCGACTCCGTGCCGGTGCTCATGGTAACCGCCGTGAGCGAAGTGGCTTCCGTGGTCGATTCCCTGGAGCTGGGTGCCGACGACTACATCACCAAGCCTTTCAACATGGAGGAGCTGCTGGCCCGGGTACGGGCCCTCATTCGCCGCAGCCAGGGAGAGCGATCCCTGCCGTCGAGCCGGATTCTGCGGATCGGCGGGCATGAAGTCAACCTGGAAACCCGGGAAGCTCAGACCCGCCAGGGAGCGGTCATTCTGACGGAAAAGGAGGCCGAGCTCCTGGCGTACTTTACGCGCAATCCCAAGCGGGCGCTGATGCGGGCGGAAATTCTGGAAGAGGTCTGGGGCATGGACACCGATCCGACCCCCCGGACCGTGGACAACTTTGTGGTCAAATTCAGAAAACTGTTTGAAGCCAACCCCGAAAGCCCGCGTCATTTCCTGACGGTGCGCGCCTCGGGATATCTTTTTGAACCCTAATTGGATGCAGGAGAAATAATATGGAATTTCCGATTACCCGACTCAGGCGGCTTCGCCAAAACCCGGTCGTCCGGGATATGGTCCGCGAAACCCGACTGCACCCGGACCAGCTGATCCTGCCGCTCTTTGTGGTGGAGGGTATGATCGGCAGGGAAGAGATCCGCTCCATGCCAGGGCAGTTCCGTTATTCCATCGCCGAACTGGTGGAGGACTGCCGGCGGTTTGCCGACCTGGGAGTGCGCTCGGTGATGCTCTTCGGCATCCCGCAGCATAAGGATCCGGAAGGGTCGGGGGCCTGGGCGCCGGACGGAATCATCCAGCAGGCGGTGTCTGCCCTGGTCCGGGCGGTGCCCTCCCTGATGGTCATTACCGATATCTGCCTTTGCGAGTACACCTCCCACGGGCACTGCGGGGTGATCGAGGGCCACCGCATTCTGAACGATCCCACCCTGGAGCTGCTGGCCAGAAGCGCTCTGAGCCACGTTCGCGCCGGAGCGCACATGATCGCCCCCTCGGATATGATGGACGGCCGGGTGGGAGCCATACGGGATGCGCTGGATGAAGAAGGCTTCAGCGACATTCCGATTTTGTCTTACGCCGCCAAATACGCATCGGCCTATTACGGGCCCTTCCGGGACGCGGCGGAGAGCGCTCCGAAGTTCGGGGACCGTAAGACCTATCAGATGGATCCTGCCAATCTGCGCATGGCTCTGCGCGAGGTGGAGCTGGACATCGCCGAAGGGGCGGATATCGTCATGGTCAAGCCGGCCCTGGCTTACCTGGACGTCATTCGGGCGGTCCGGGACAGCTTCCAGCTTCCGGTTGCCGCCTATAACGTCAGCGGGGAATATTCGATGGTCAAGGCAGCGGCAGCCAACGGCTGGATCGATGAGAAAAACGTTGTCCTGGAGACCCTGATCGGCATGCGCCGGGCGGGGGCAGACATTATCCTGACCTATTTTGCCGCGGACGTGGCTCGCTGGCTGCGCTGACGCCTGCCCGAATCCAGCCCGGGGGAAAAGCCCCAGGAAGCGATGTTGTATTGGCTGTCGAGCCCTGTAAGGGCGGCCTAATAGAAACGAACAATTGGAATCAGGTCGCCCCAACAGGGCTCTGATTTCCAAATGCCATGATTCCCGGGATAATCTCGCAAAAAGTCTTTGTTCAGAGTACAAGCTTTAGCTTGCGGAGGACAAGCGGAAACCTGCTTGCATCACGCTGCCTGTAGGCTGTACTCTAATCGGGTTTCGTTTGTGAGTTTGTTTTGGGGTATTTTGGCCGGGCCATCATCCGGGTTGGCCGGGCAAAAATTCTGGAATTGAAATCAGGTCGCCCCAACAGGG
>CAINFC010000120.1 GCA_903847975.1 uncultured Acidobacteriota bacterium
CCGTACCGTGGTGGAAAGGGAAAAAGCTTCGTCTTACTACCTACAATGGCCCGACCGAACGCCCGAGTTCTTAGTCTAATTGTTCCCCGTGGAAATCCAGGCTAGAATTAATAAGAGTGGAAATGGTAACAGTCTGTGTGGTACAATCATTCATTGTTTGGCCTCTTTGGTGTTCATTAAAGTGTTGTTTCCAATCACTTTATACGCCAGGGAGGCTTTTTTGTTTCACGACTTCGTGAATAATCCGGGTCAAGGAAAATACAACGTGGATTGTAAGACAATTATTGGTCTTGGATTGATTGCCACTGCCACTAGTGCATTGGGCGCCTCACTGGTCAGTCGCTTCGGATTTAGACTTGGGCTTAAAGACGAGCCAACCTCGCGCAGTTCTCACAATAAAGTCACACCAAAGGGTGGCGGAATCGGAATAGTGGTTGCG
Organism: uncultured Acidobacteriota bacterium; assembly: GCA_903847975.1. Classification (GTDB taxonomy): domain Bacteria; phylum Acidobacteriota; class UBA6911; order CAINFC01; family CAINFC01; genus CAINFC01. Next base: position 440 of record CAINFC010000120.1, read on the forward strand.
TTTTTGATCACTGCTATCAATTTAGCCATGCCCATTACTTTTTGGCTACCATTGGGAATATTGGCTGTATTGTCGTTCCGGGGGGACCAAACTGAAATCTCTCCCGAAATTCGATTGCTCCTACAATTGATTCTGGCGGGAATCCTGGTCTTTGGAACAAGAATGGTTGGTTTTGGGAATGTAATAACTGTTTCGATAGCCTTGTTTACGATAGTATTTGTAGTCGGGACTGCCAATTTCTTTAATTTTATGGATGGCATCAATGGTATCGCCGGTATTAGTGGAGCGGTCGGGTTTGGGCTGATGGGCTTTGCCATAATAAAAGAGCATACTGAGATGGGTCTTCTCTGTGTTTTTATGGTATTAGCTTGCCTTGGTTTCTTGCCATTTAATATTCCTCGGGCACGAGTTTTTATGGGCGATGTCGGGAGCATCTTGTTGGGGTCGGTATTCGCTGATTTAGCTTGTATGGCAGCGCACTCCCTGTTAGATTTTATAAGCTTAGTTTCTTTTCTTTTTCCTTTTTATTCGGATGAATTGACGACGATGATTGTCAGGTTATTCTCCGGGGAGAACTTGGCTCGACCGCATCGGCGTCACCTTTATCAACTGTTGGCTAATGAATGTCAAATTCCGCATTGGCGAATATCAATAGGCTATGGACTTCTGCAATTGCTGATCGGTGTAAATGTTTTGTGGGTAAAACCGCTTGGTGTCGAAGTGGTTTTGGCTGTTCTCTCATGCTGGTTTACAATATTTATGCTTTTCAGTTTTTATGTGCGGAATGTGTGTAGTTTAAGCGGTAAGCGAGGTACATCTGGCAGGGCGTGACCCAGTTTGGTAAGCTGGGTGCATGGGACGAGGCAACAATTTAATGGCCGTGCCTCCTCGATTCCGAATTACAAAGAGCTTGCCCGAAAAGGGATCCGCCGCCAGGATCTGCCGACACACAGCGGTCAGCCCATCGATCCCCCTCCGGAAGTCCACCGTCTGCACCGCCAAAAGAATATGCATTTGCGGGGTGACTGGATCATTGCCCTCCTCCTATCACGGCTTTCATCATTTCCAGAGGCTCCCAGCTCCTTCGGCGCTAAGGGGCCGCGCAATAATAAAGTAGGTGTTTCTGTCGTCTACCACAGGAATTCGCCGCGGCGAGTTGTTGGCTCTGAAGCTCGGGGATTACAACCGGCAGGACTTGACCCTGTACATTCGAGAGACCAAGTTCTATAAATCGCGCCTCCTTCCCATCAACCGCTCCATTGCCGATGAGATAGAAAAATGCCTATGGACTCGAACGCAGCGGAAACTCCCCTTTGCCTCGGATGCCGCTCTCATTTGGAATGCTGCCTGGTCGGGGGGAGCTTATAGTGGGACGTCTTTGCGACATGCTCTCCAGCCCCTGCTTCGAAAATGTTGTAGGGTCACCCCAAAAGGGAAGTTGCCTCGGATTCACGACTTTCGACATAGCTTCGCCGTCCATGCATTATTACGCTGGTACCGCGCTGGAGTTGCTGTCGAAACTAAACTGCCGCTGCTGGCGACCTATCTGGGGCATGGCTCGGTGGTGTCGACCCATCATTACCTGCATTTCATCGAACCGCTCCGTTCTGCCGCCAGTAAGCGATTCGCAAATCATTATGGCGATCTCGTCTCTCCGTTGCCAAACATAGCAAGGAGGTTGTGATGAAAACCTGCCTTCCGAATCTCCTCGGTGCTGCCATCCGGGACTATTTTACGGATCACCTCCCCCGTCTTCGGGGAACCAGTCCGCACACCATCCACAGCTACCGCGACAGCCTCGTTCTGCTGCTGCGATTTCTTTCCCGGCAGCGGAATGTCCCCGTTGCGGCACTCAACCTAACGGATCTGGATCCACCGGCAATCCTTTCTTTTCTGTCCCATCTGGAACAGGAGCGCCACAATGGCACATCCACGAGAAACGTACGGCTCTCCGCCATTCATGCGTTTTTTCATTTCGTAGCGGCGCGGAATCCGGAACATCTTGAGTTGGCGCAGCGCGTCCTTGGGGTTCCCTTCAAGCGTGCCGGACAGCGAGCCATCGATTACCTGGAATACGAGGAGATGGACGCCGTTCTTAAAGCGATCAACCGGGCTACACCGCAAGGATGCCGTGACTACGCTCTAGCCTGGATTTCCACGGACAACTATTTGCCTAATGAGAGCGGGATATTTCTGGCTTCCCAGATTCAGCTTTAGCTTCGGAATCGTGCCTTCTTGCTATTGAGCGCCGCGCTAATACTCGCCCGACTTCGTCTATTACAATTACATAAATGGTAAACCCATAGACGCATTACTACGCTCGCACCTAACGATCTCCTCCAATAGCCC
>CAINFC010000121.1 GCA_903847975.1 uncultured Acidobacteriota bacterium
ATTGTTTTCCCGCCGGCGGGGCTCTCCGATAAGGAGCTCCTAAACTACCCACTTGTCGTTTCATTGCCTTGACTTTCCCGGGGGCGTTGCCTCCGTGATCATTACGGAACAAAGGTGTGATATATTTGGTACTGCAATAATTGGTACTCCTATTATATGCCATCTGCCAACAAAAGCAAATCCTTGCGGCACGAAGAGGATGAAGCTGCGGTTATCCAGGCATTAAGACGCCTGTTTAAAGCCGTTCACCTCTATTCCAAATGCGTTTTGCGGTCGACCGGCCTCAGCGGTCCGCAGTTATGGGCCTTGAACATCCTGCAGGAAACTTCGGCCTTATCGCTCAGCGAATTAGCGGCCAAGATGTATGCTCATCCCTCCACGGTGAGCGGTGTCGTGGACCGTCTCGTCCGGAGAGGCGCGATTCAGAGAGAAGTAAATGCAGCCGATCGACGTGAGATTCGATTGACACTGACGGAGACGGGGAAAAACCTGGTTGCGAAAAGTCCGACTCCGGTGCAATCCGCATTGACCAAAGCATTATCCGGCATGTCCTCGGTAAAACTACGCAAGTTGCGGGAATCCTTGGAAGAGGTGGCCCGAGCCACGGAAACCGACAGCCTCGACGCTCCTTTCTTCGATCTCGACTGAGTCCGTCATCGGGCAAACTCGCGGCAGAAATATCCGCGGAGATAGTCTCATCATGCGATTGAACCTGTTGAATAAGCTTTCAGGTGCTTCTTTGCCGCCAACCGGGTTTCGTCGTGCCAAAAAACCGGAAAAAAGTGTCCTGTTTCTGCATTCGCAGAGGCGCAGGCAATTTCTGCGCGCGGCTCTTGTCGGCCTGCTGGCCGGCACCGTCGCTGTATTTTTCCAGCACGCCGTCTTCCTGTCCGGCCTGGCAGCTAAACTGCTCTCGGGCTTTCTGAATCTTACTCTCGGCATGTTTGGCCGGTTCGGCTTTATCCTGCTGACAACCCTGGTGGCCGCCATCAGTACTTGGATAACCCAGAAGTATGCCCCGGAAGCAGCCGGAAGCGGCATCCCTCACGTGAAAGCCGTGCTCCTGAACCTTCGCAAAATGCGACCCGGGCCGGTCATCCGTGTTAAGCTTTTGGGCGGATGGATGGCTCTGCTGAGCGGAATGTCCCTGGGGCGGGAAGGCCCCACCGTGCAAATCGGCGCCGCTGTCGGTCAGTGGGTAGCCCGGAAACTGCGGGTGACGAAAAGATCGTATCCAGGGTTGGTGGCGGCCGGAGCCGGAGCAGGTCTGGCCGCTGCCTTCAACGCTCCTTTGGCCGGCTTTTTATTCGTCATGGAGGAACTGCGCCGGGAGATGTCCTCGCTCACCTATGGAACCGCCCTGGCGGCATCCGTTTGTGCAGTGATAGCGCAGCGATGGTTTCTGGGGCAAGGGGCCAGCTTCTATCTCACCGATCCTTCTCCCGTGGCGTTAAAGCTGCTGCCTGCCGTAGCCGTCCTGGGAGTTCTGGGTGGTCTGCTGGGCGTTGCCTTTAATCGCGGGATCCTGGGGGTGCTCTCCTGGCGCGATCATATCCGAGTCCCCCGGTGGGTACTCGGCGGATTGGTGGGTTGCATTGCCGGCGCCATCTACCAGATCGTTCCGGAACTGACAGGAACCGGTCATGAATTCACCCAGGAATTACTCCGAGGCAGGTCAAAAATCCCCGTAAGCCTTGTCACTCTTTTGGTTTTTCTGCTGGTCCGGTTTTTATTTACATTGGGCAGCTACGCCACCGGTGTTCCGGGAGGCATCTTTTCCCCTATTCTTACCATGGGTGCTCTCCTTGGTTATGCCTTCGGATTGGCGACCGACATTCTCTTTCCTTTCCTGGGCGTCTCGCCGCCTGTTATGGCGACTTTAGGCATGGGGGCTGTGCTCTCCGGGGCGGTGCGATCCCCGCTGACCGGAGTGGTTCTCATCGTGGAGATGACTGCAGAATACCGTCTGTTGTTTGCCTTGCTGCTGGCAGCCTTTGTTTCCTATCTGCTGGCGGAAACCCTTCACGATACCCCCATTTACGAGCGGCTTCTCAACCGCGATCTGCTTGGTTCCCCGCCGGAGCAAATCCCGGAAGAGCCCTCGCTGTTTGAGGTCCTGGTCGAACCGAACTCGTTCCTGGATCAAACTCAGCTGCGGGACACAGGTTTCCCATCCGGGGTAACAATTGTCGGTATTGCCCGGGGGAATGGGTATCTGGTTCCCAACAGCGAAGTTCGCCTGCATGCAGGAGATCTTCTTACCATTCAGGTGACCGTGGTCCATTCAGCCGCAGCTGTCCGTGATGTCCAGCAGGCAGCCAGCGCCGATGAGGGCTCATTCGGTCTCCGGGAAAGCCGGAGAAGGATGGCAACCGGTTGCCGAAAAAAGCGACCTACCCCCAGACAAGGGAAGGGCGGGCTAGTTTCCCTGACCATCAGGAAATTCGCCCGCCCTGTGCCCTCATGGAGGTCTGAGGAATGAACTATCTCAACATAGCCGATAAATTCAAGATCTTCCATCCTGGAAAGACAGTAGATATTCATGGAAAAAGGGGGGATCCCTCGGGATTCTTCAGGAAAGAGCCTCTGCGGCTTCGTATTTACCAAGGGGAAGGCTCAGGCTGCAAAGCCGATAAAACAGCCGCAAACGGGTGTCTTCCCCTTGGGGCGGGTACATCATTGGGTTCAAAAGAATAATAGCACTACCGCCTCGAAAGAAATACTGCCTTTAGGGTATTTTCCCGGAGGAAAACAGGGTAGATCGATCCTCGGCCAAAGGAGGAGGAAAAACAGGAGGGTAAAAGTCCCTGAATCCTCCGAAATGCCGGCTCTACCCTGGAAAATCCGATTTTCTCCCTTGTTGCCTGTATTCCATTCTTTGTCTCAATTTTTTACCCTACTGGCATGGAGGATAAATACCATGTCAGATTTTTTTCAGAACGGATTGATCACCACCCTTCACCGGCTAAGCAAAAACGGCCGGGCACAGATGGAAAAAAACCTGGAAGAACTGGCAGAAGACTCTCCTATCGGATTGGTGCTTCCCGCGCTCTTTTCCGAATTTGAAGGTTCTGCCATGCCGAGAATCGTCGAGAGGCTCTCCCAGATACGATACCTTCGTCGCATTGTGCTTTCCCTGGATCG
>CAINFC010000122.1 GCA_903847975.1 uncultured Acidobacteriota bacterium
CGAGCCGGCAGGAAAGATAGCTTCGCAAAAAATCGTTTTTTCGTCCGTTTCTGCCGTCCCGATAGGGACTTGCCTCGTGCGGAAGCCAACCCGGCAATAAATTGCCGGGCTACAATCTTGTCGTCCCTGACGGGACTTATGCCTCGGAATCACAGTCGTGTGCCGGTTTACGCGGGGCACCCCAAGGCTATGGCGGAGCACAACGCTACGATCTCGGCCATCTCGCCCCGTATGGCACTGACGCAAGTCCCGTAAGGGACGGCAGATTGTGGCCCGGCACGTGAGTGCCGGGTTGGGGCAGGAGCAACCCAAGTCCCATCGGGACGGCAGAACAAAATGAAATTTCGACTTTCTGCCGGGCCATCCGAAAAGATGTGCCTGCAAAAAGAGGAGGCACATGGCCTCCTCTTTCTGTTTGATATGCCGGTCTTCCGGCGGCCGGAAGTTTAATTGACCTGGACCAGCTGGAAGGGCTCCAGCAGTCCGTAGTCCATCAGATAATAGCCGGAAGCTTCGGGGGCCTGGTCGGGAGCATAATTCCACGTCGTCGGCCCGAAAATGCTCCCTTCGTTTTTACGGTAGAAGAAGCCAAAGGTGTTCTTCAGGCTGCCGATCACTTTCACGGTGATCTGGTTGGAGCCTTCCTTCAGCAGCGCGGTGACTTCCGTCTCGTTGGGCTGCCAGGCAATCGGTCCGGCCGGCCGGCCGTTAACCAACACTTCGGCCAATACGCCTTTCCAGCCTTGCAGTTTTACTTTGTAGGAAGCGCCAGCCGTTTTGGACACCTGGAAGCTCTGGGTGTAGGCCACCTTCTGGCTGTAAAAAGGCAAGCCGGCTTCGCGCCATGACCCAAGGCCGGTCAGGTTTCCGTCGGCGATCTCCCAGCCCTGCGGGGCGGGCTTGACCAGGAAATCGCCCAGCAGATAGACCGGCATCACTTCCGCCAGGACGTGCATGCGCGGGGCCCGCAGGGTGAGCGTATTGCGTCCGGGCTTCAGATAGGGGCCGACGGCAAACTGCGGGAAGCTCTTTTCGATCCAGTGGCTGCCTGCGGTTTTGGATACTTCCTGTCCATTGATGCTCACCTTCCACAATTCCGGCCGCTCCACCACTGCGCGGATCGACTTCAATGCCGCCGGGCTCAACCCGGGCTGAATCGAAAAGTGATAGCTGGCTTCAAACCAGGAGTCGGCCGTGAACCGGGAGTCGAATTCCAGATAGGTTTTCCGGTACTGGATTTTGTGCTGCCACGGATTGCCCATCTCAATACCGTTTTCGTTAAACAGCCCGATGAGCGCCTTCATGAAATAGACGCCCTTTTTCTCGGACTTGGCCGTTTTCAGGTCGAGGTAGTTGACCATCAGGACGTTGTCCGCCTCGCGCTTCACGGCAACCGCTCCGGTTGCGGCCAACACCGTTTCCGCACCGCCGGCCGGTGCGTAAGCCGGCAGATCGGACTGGCGATCGCTCACTAAGAACAGGGCACTGCCGACCGGCGCCAGATCGACCTGGAAGGACACTTTTCCTTCGGCTTCCTTAGCCGGGTACCCGGCGGCCTTTCCGGAAACCAGATCCAGCCGGGTTACAAATTTTCCTTTCATGCGGATCGCTGCGCCCGCCTTCTGTGTGGGATTGGAGTTGACGACAAACAGAATCTGCCCGTCTTCCAGCAGCCGCCGCTGGTGGTAGAGCATCCCGTTGGCCGTCTGGTCCTGCATGGCAAATTCGTCGCGGCGCAGGAGGTTCATGGCCGCGGCATCGGTCAGCTGTTCGGCCGAAGTCCATTGCTGCGGATAACGGCCGGCCAGATCCGCCACCTGCGAGGATTCGGCGCCGTTCACAAAAGCGACCTTTCGGGCGAATGACAGCACTTTCCCTCCGCTGGCCAGGAATTTCGTCAGCAGATCCAGCGTGGAGGAATCCACGTTTTCCATCTCCGCCGGGATGACCACCAGCGAGTAGTCCCGCTGTCCGACCCGCAGCGCTTTACCCTGGACGCTGCCGAGCTCCTTAAGCACATTTTCCGAGCCCAGATCGTATTCCAGCTGCTGCTGTTCCATGCGGTATACGAAATTCTTGAATCCCTTGCGGATGGATTCTATCGCCGGGTTTTTCACCTTCCGCGAAAAATACATCCAGGCCGTCGTGTTGGGCTGCAGCACCAGGGTCTGGTTCTTCTGGTGGCCTGCGGACATGGCCATGGATATCCGGCCGATATAATCGCCCATCAGCTTGTACTGTTCCCACCAGGGCTCGTGGTACGAGAAGGAAGGCGGGTAGTCGAACTTGCGCACCCCGTTGAGCGAATAATAGGAGAGGTGCTGGTTGACAAAATTGACGCCCAGCACGCCCTGCCAGTCCGCCAGCCGCTTCTGGGTTTCGAAGGTCATATCCCAGCCGCCGCCGCCGTAGGTTTCGCTCAGCGTGCGGGTCCAGCCGGCCTGGTTGGCGGCGCTCAGCAGCTCGCGAACCGCCCGGTCGTTGCCGAACTGGCCGCCCTGGCCGTCCGCATCGAGCTGGTTGCCGAGCATATCGATCCCCGGCTGCTGATGCCAGATATAGAAAGCGGCCTCATCGAACCCGTGGGTCGGCTCCGGCCAGCCGTGCTCCCAGTAGTGGCCGGTCCACTTCAGCCCCTTTTCCGCGCAGTACCTGCTCCAGGGCTTGGCCCAGCGTTCCAGGAACAGTTCCAGGATGAGCTCGTAGTAATCGTGGCGGACTTTCTTCCAGTTGCCGGTTTCCTCCAGGAGCGAAGGAAGATTGACCTTCAGGTCGTAGCCCCAGCGCTTCTGAAAAGCGTCCCACAAATCGGGAGTCCAGCGCAGGACGGTTCCCCTGCTCATCGCCGCTTCCAGATTCGGTTCGTCGGTGAAGATTCCCGGGAGCGTCTTTCCGAAATCGGCGATGCTCTTTTCGTAGCCTTTGGTCATGGTGAGTTCCAGGAACTTCTCGGTCACACCCTTGTAGAGCAGGTCGACGTAGGTGAATCCGCCGTACCAGGGAGACTGGGCCGGATAGGTTTTGCGGAACAGGTAATAGGTGCCCTGCTTCCCCTTCTCCTGGTCCATAGACGCGGTGATGTCGGCAAATCCGTCGGCGGTCTTTTTCACTACCACAGCCAGATCCGCGGAGGGGGCGGCGTTGAGCTGCTGCTGGATCTCCACGCTCAGTCCGGCGCCCTTCTGGAAAGAATCAGGCATCTGCGCAGGGACATGGCCCCCGGCAAATCCGGAGGGATAGGAGTTTTCGTCATAGATCCAGACCTTCATGCCCAGCTCTTTACCCTTCTGGACGGTATGGTCGAAGAGGCGGAACCATTCTTCCGACAGGTACTCGGTGAGCAGGCCCGGCCGCGGATGGACGAACACGCCGCCGATCCCGGCCTTCTTGAATTCTTTCAACTGGAAGTCGATCCCTTCCTCGGATATCTGTTCGTTCCAGTCCCAAAGCGGCGCGCTTCGGTACTCCGATGGCGGATCGACCAGAAGGCGTATCAGTTCGCCGGAGGTTTGCGGCCCTTCCGGCACGGAGCTCTTGCCGAATCCGACCGCGGTAAGGAGGACCAGGATCGCCCCGGCAACGGCAATAAGATTGTTTTTTTTCATCATAGTTCGGTTCCCAAATTAGGATTGATTTTCTCGGTAACAGGGTCAGGGAATTCTATTCCCTCCGGGTTCTTTCTGCAACTGTTCCACCCAGAATGTGGAATGATAAGGCGCCAGGCTCAACGTTGCCGTCGTGAAGCGGGAGCCGGCCGTCTTGTTCCTGGATGTATGGACGTGGATTGTCTCGATGGCGCCGGAATGCGGATCCCAGGATTCCAGCGGGAGCCGGCCCCGGAGGGTTACCTCGGTCCGAATTCCGTGCTCGCCGAGGTTGGCAAAGTAGTAAACGTTCCGTCCGCCGACGACCTTATGTATGTATTGCAGATCCGGCTGCGTGGGATACTCCACGTCGAATCCCGGGGCCACCTTCTGCAGCACTTCGGCCAGCTTGGGCCCGGTGGGAGCCGGCAGAAAACAGGCCTTTCCGCCATTTCCGCCGGTACGGATCTGTTCGGTCCGGTCTTCCGGGTCCGGAAAAATCGAACGGACCAGTGCGGCCAGCTCCCGGTCTTTGCCGATCTCCGCGGACTTGCGGGGAAAACGGGTGGTGAAGATCAGCGAGCCCCCGGACCGGTAAAAGTCCAGGATCTTCCGCATGTTGGTGAGGGAGACCATTTCGCAGGAGGGAAGGATCAGCACCCGGTAGGCTTCCGGATTGGTGCGGTTCTGGAGGCGGAGGGTCCGCCGGTCCACGGTGCATTTGCGGTCCAGCACCTCGGGGTGCAGGAAGGTGAAATCCTTTCCGGCGCCGTTGGTGAGCCAGTGGGCCACATCGACATAATCGATGCGGGCCACGGCTTCCTGGTAGAAGCGGTTGGCGGGATCCACCCGGCCGTCGATGTTGGCCGGGCCTTTCTGGGTGTAAAAATAGTGATCGCCCAAAAGGGAGTGGATCGGATAAAGCACGGCGATATCGGCGACGTGCCGGCCTTCCGGCTGCAGAATCACGTTCAGGCGGGAAAGAAAAGTAGTATATTCTTTCAAGCGGCCGGCATACAGCGGATTCCGCGAGGAGAGCTCCGGCTTGTAGGTCACCTTGGTGTCGTCGTACCAGACCGCATGGGGGATCAGCATGTTGATTCCCTTGGTGTACTGATCCATGGCGATGGACCAGATTTCGTTCCAGGTCAGATCGCCCGGCTCGTTATAGTTGGGCACGGCTCCGTAGGTTTCGGACATCACCAGCCTCCGGTCCCAGTTGTAGGCCGAGGAGCTGATCAGCTTGTAGAATCGCTCCGCCGGGCGGTGGCCTCCGATCTTATCGATCCCCGGGATCTGGAGGTGCTCGAAGCTCTTGATCAGATCTCCCGAGGCGTTGGCCGGGACCACCGCCTCTTCCGGAGCGAAATGCCCGGTGGCTGTGATTCCGTGGGCCGCCGACCAGTCGTTGACCACCCGGGTAAATCCCAGGGCGAACAGTTCGGCTCGAAAGCCGAAAAGGCAGTTGCGGGCGGCCGCCGTATCCGGCCCGATGTCGTACCACAACGCCGGGTACAGGAGGTCGGGTCGGAAGCCGAATTTCCGGGTGAACTTCTCGTTGAAGCGGGGCGTCCACATGCGGAATTTGGCGTGAAACATGGAGGGTTCGTCAAAAAAGGTCCCGTAGATCACCGGGCCGAAGTACTCCTTGAACCGCGCATAGTAAACATCGTGCACCATGGAAGTGAATTTTTCGTTCGCCTCCGGGTCCAGGTAATCGGCCACCGGATATCCGTCCAGGACGCAGGTGAAAACCATCACCTTCCAGTTCCCGGCCGGGGCCGACCACTGCAGCATTCCGTCCCGGATGTTTCCGCTCAGGTCCACCCTCTGCCGGTCTTCGGACCTCATGGCCACCGCGCCCATCAGGGTTCCCTCGGGGATCTTCTTTTCGTAGGCCCGCGGCCCGGCGATATCCTCCTCTGCCTTATCGAGTCTTTGAATCGTCCATTGCGGGTATTTCCGCTGGAAGCGGGGCGTGTCGTCCCCTTCCCGGAAAGCGCCCACCGATCCGCTCGGAAAGCCGCATTCGTCGTAGAGGCTGATGGTCATCCCCAGCTCCCGGGCCTTGCCGAGCATGGTGCCGTAGAGCTGCAGGTACTCTTCCGACAGGTATTCCGGGCGGAAGTTCCTGCCGAAGGGGATCACTCCGAACCCCCCGTAGCCGCATTCATCCCGGAACGATTGCATCTGACGGAGCAGGCCGTCGGCGGTTACGGTGGTGTTGTTCCAGAAGTAGAGCGGCCGCGGCCAGGCGGCGATAGGCGGTTTTTCGAAATCCTTTTTCGAAAAAGCCGGATCGGCCGAAAGCGGCGTGCCGGCGACGGCAAGCACTCCGATCCAAATAGCCAGCAGGGATTTTATTCTTTTCATGGCAATATTCGCTCGCAGTCGGAAAGGGAATTCATGGCTGTGGGGAAGCGGTTTTCAGGAACAGCGACCGCCGGTAGGGAAGCGAAAGCCGGACCTCGGTGAAGGGTGCGCCTTTCCGCTGGAAGTGCCGGGATTCGGCCGGGCGGATGCGGCCGCTGTGCGGATCCCAGGCTTCCAGCTTGTGTCGCCCGCGCAGCGTAACGATGCTGCCGGCAAGCCGGGGATCGAGGTTGGCAAAGAAATAGAGGTGCCCGCCACCGTCGACTTTGTGGATATAGCGCAAAGCGGTCTCCGGCGGAAAAAAGACGTCTGCGTCGGATGGGGCCAGGTCCAAAGCCTGGCGCAGGTTTGTGGCGTTCAAAGCCTTCAGGCGGATCGCCAGGCCGCCGCGGCGGCTGCGCCGCGTCCCTGCAGGCGAGGCGGACGTAGCCGGATTGTCGCCGAACAGGGCGGCGACGGCTTCGGCTACGTCCCGGTCGTGGCCGAACTCGGCCGAGCGGACGGGCAGCTGCCCGGTGGCAATGACGCAGCCCCCCTGTTCGTAGAACGCCCGTATTTTCTGGAGGCTGTTCCAGCCGATCGTCCGGTGCCCGGGCAGCACCAGGACCGAAAAGCGGCCCGGGTGAATCCGGTTGGGAAGAACCAGCTGCCGGCCCTCCACCCGGCACTTTTGCTCCAGAACTTCAGGGTGCAAAAAGGTGTAATCGCGTCCCAGACTGGTCGCCAGCAGTTCGCCGACGTCCACGTAGTCCGCCTCCGGGACTGCCACCCCTCCCTTGTAATTGCCCAAAGGCCCGTCCAGGGAATGGCTTCCCTGCAGGGTGGCGATGGGATACAGGACCGCTATGTCGGCCAGGTGAGCCGCGTCATTCTGGAGCAGGAGGTTCAAGCGGGCCAGGTAGGTGTTGAATTCGGGGAGGCGCTCGGCATAGAGCGGGCTTCGCCAGGAAAGCTCGGGCTTGAACGTCACCCGGGTGTCGTCGTACCAGACGGCGTGAGGAATCAGCTGGTTGATCCCCTTGGTATATTGCTCCATGGCAACGGTGTAGATTTCGTCCCAGGGAAGATCTCCCATGGCTCCATAGGTTTCGGACATCACCAGCGCTTTGTCCCAGTTGTAGGCGGCGGAGCTGACCACTTTGTAAAACCGTTCGGCCGGCCGGTCGCCGCCGATTTTGTCGATGCCCGGGATATCCAGATACTGAAAACACTTCATCAGGTCACCGGAGACGGAAACCGGATTGACCACCTCTTCCTGGTCCTGGTGTCCGGTGGCGGTGATGCCGTGGGCGGTGCACCAGTCCTGGATCCGCCTGGTAAAGGCCGTGGCGTAAAGCTCAGAGCGGAATCCGAACAGGTAGTTCCGGGCGGCCTGCGTGTCGGGGCCGATGTCGTACCACAGCGCCGGGTAATAGGGGCGCGGATCGAACCCATGGCGGGCCTTGAATTTTTCGTTGAATTTGTCGGTCCAGGTCCGACCCTGGGCCCGGTAGAGGGTCGGCTCGTCAAAAAAGGTCGAATCGATGGTGGTCCCGAAGTGGTCCCGGAACCTTTCGTAGTAGGCCTGGTGGGTGATTTCGATGAAACGGTCGGCGGCCTCCGGGTCCAGGTAGTCGCAGATCGGGTCGCCGTCCTTCACGCATACGAAGGCCATCACCTTCCAGCGGCCTTCGGGAGCCTGCCATTCGAGCCGCCCCTGGCGAACGCGGTCGGACAATTCCAGGCGCGCCCCGGTTTCCGTGTTCATGGCCACCAGGGCGGCCAGGGAACCGGGCGGGAGGTCGGCGCGGAGGCGCTCCGGGCTCTGCACCTGCCACTCGGCCTTGTCCAGCCGCTTGATGGTCAAGTCCGGCCAGCGCTGGGAAAAAAGGCTGACATCGCTCGAATTGCGCGATCCGGCCGACCCGCTGGGAAATCCGTATTCGTCATAGAGCGACAAGGTCAATCCCAAAGCTTTGGCCTGTTCGAGCGCGGCGCCATAGAGGGCGAAATACTCCTCACTGAGGTAGGGCGGAGCGAACCGCTTCCCGAAGGGGAGGATGCCGAAGCCTCCATACCGGCTTTTCTCGCGGGCCTGGAGCATCTGTTCCCGTGCGCCTTCCGCCGTAACCCGGGTGTTGTTCCAGAACCACAGGGGCCGCGGCCAGAAGCGCTGGGGTGGATCCGAAAATTCCTTGCGGAGCCGGGACGGCTCCCGGGAGAAGCCCGGACAAACGAGCATCGAAAGGCAGCAGAACAAAGCCGGCAGGCAGTTCCATTTTTTCATGGTCAAGGTGCTCCTGAATGTAGCCAACAGAGAAATCCCTGTGATTATAAAACAATATGGCTCCGGCCGCGGAGGGCCGCTCTTCTTTAGCTTCCCCGGCCGCGGAGCGGGAGTTTGATTTGCCCCGGATTGTGCTTTAAACTTGCTGCATGCGTGGAGAATCCCGCCGCGAGGATCAAGGGCGGAGCGAGTGCGTTTTTTCGGAACCATCAACCTGAACCGGAGCAACCAGCTATGGCAAGAATAGAGACGATGACCTCACGGGAGCGCCTGTGCAAGGCGCTCAACCATGAAATCCCCGACCGCGTGCCCTTCGACCTCGGCGGCAATCAGACCGGCATCCACCGCAAGGCGTACCAGAATCTGATCGGGTACCTCGGCATCCGGGATGATATTCGTATCATGGACGCCGTCCAGCAGCTGGCTCAGCCGTGCGAAAGGATGCTGGAGCGGCTTCATGTGGACACCCGCTATGTTTCGGCCGGAGCCCCGGAAAGCTGGAAAGGGGGAATCGTCCGGGCCGAGCGGGACGGCAAGGTGTGGCACGACCTGACGGACGAGTTCGGCGTACGCTGGTCCATGCCGGAGGATACACCGAACTACATGGATATCACTCTCCATCCGCTGGCCGGGGCGACGCTGGCCGACGTGCGGAACCACCCTTGGCCGAAAGGGGACGATCCGAGCCGCTTTGCCGGCTTGCGGGAAAGGGCTCTGCGGCTGAAAAAGGATACCCCCTACGCTGTGGTCAGCGGAATCTCCGGCGTGGTCTACGAGATCTGCTGGTACATGCGCGGGCTGGAACAGTGGTTTTGCGACCTGATGACCGACCCGGAGTTCTGCGAGGCGATGATCGAGGAGACCCTGCGGTTCTGGATGGACTGGTTCCGGCTTTTCCTGGACGAGGTCGGGGACGTGGTCGACGTGATCATGATCGGCGACGACATCGGCGGCCAGAACGGGCCCCTGTTCAACCCGGCCGTTTACCGCCGCCTGGTCAAGCCGCGCCATAAGCGCCTGGTGCAGTACATTCGCTCCCGGACCGACGCCAGGATCTGGTATCACACCTGCGGATCCTGCCTGTCGTTCATTCCGGAGCTTCTGGACAACGGCATCCACATCCTCAATCCCGTTCAGGTCAGCGCCGCCCGCATGGACCCCGACGAGCTGAAGCGCCGGTTCGGCCGGGACCTGGTTTTCTGGGGCGGGGGCTGCGATGCCCAGCACGTACTGCCCTGCGGGACCCCGGAGGAGGTTGCCGCCAACGTCCGGCGGAACGTCACGGCATTCATGCCGGGCGGCGGGTATGTGTTCAACAACGTCCACAACATCCAGGGGGATGTGCCCCCGGAGAACATCGTGGCCATGTATGACGCCGCTTACGAATGCGGGTTTTATGCCTGAAATCTCCTTCCGCGACGGGAATGCCGGACGGGGGAAGCGGTAAATAAGTCCGCTCCGGGAAATGACGGTACCGGTTTCCGGCGAGCCCGCCGTTTGACAGCAGGCCCCCTTTTGCTCTATCATCTGCACTGGGGCTACAGGAGAAGCAAAAGGAAAGCCAACCTTTCACCAGGTAGATTCGTCGGGCCGATGGCTCTGGTATTCCCCTGCCGGAGGGCCTGAGCAGAATCGCTCTCACATTTTGCCGCCGTCCTGGCTGACTTACTGCCCTTGGCGTAAGCCATTTGGATATGGGAAGAAAAAAGCGGTTCGCGGTTTCTTCTTATCTGGGTACTCAACGTAAGGCCGAAGGAATTGGCATGAGGATACTTTTTTTCATTCCCGACAATCGGATCACCCGCAACCACATGCCCGTTCTCTGGCCCTGGCTGTTGAGAGCCTATACCCCCCCGGAGCACCAGGTGACCATCATTGATGGTAATTCCAGCCGGGTTTCCGCCGAAAATATTGCCGAGCTGGCTTCCGAAAAGAAGATCGACCTGGTGGGGATCGGCGCCATGACTCGTACCGTTCAGACCGCTTATGACGCGGCAGACCAGGTTCGGAAAAAAGGGATCCCCGTGGTCTTCGGCGGGCCGCACGTCAGCAGTTACAGCAATTCCAACGCGGACGATTCCCGGGAAATTACCGGGGAAGCCGCCCAGCACTGCGACAGCATGGTGATCGGGGAAGCCGATGACCTCTGGCCAGCGATTCTGCAGGATGTGCAAAACGGCCGGCTTCAGCCCCTTTACCGGGCGATTCAAAAGCCGAATCTTCAGAACTATCCGCGGATTCCCTGGGAAGAAGCCAACCTGAAGCAGTTCACAGTGATTCCGCAGGCGATACGCCAGATGATTCGGGCCAGCGGCTACCGGGAATTCGACTTCAATATGACGCCCATGGAGACCGGTCGCGGGTGCCCTTACGGCTGCGATTTCTGTTCCGTGACCAATTTCTTCGGGGATAAGGTCCGGGTGCGGACCATCGATAGCGTCATCGAAGAAATGATTCTGCTCAAAGAGCTGAAGCGGCGCTTCCTGTTCTTTGTCGACGACAACTTCGGCATCTACGACAAATTTGGCCGGCAGGGAGAGGAGTTCCGGGACCGGACCCGCAGGCTGCTGCAGGCGATGATCGATCGGAAAATCCGTATTCCGTGGGCGTGTCAGATCTCCACCAACCTGGCCGACCCGGAAACCAAGGAAGGGCGTGAACTGGTCGACCTGATGCGGGGAGCGATGTGTGTGGGCGTCTACATGGGCCTGGAGTCGGTGGCTCCCGGCTCGCTGAAAGAGGTCTCCAAATCGTTCAACAAGCCCGCTCATTACGGCCGCATCCTGGATTACCTGGACCGGTCCGGGATCTATACGCTTACCGGCTTCATTTACGGGATGGACTCCGATCAGCCGGGCGTCGCTCAAAAAACATGGGAAGAGGTTCGCCGCTACCCTCCCTCGATCATTCCTATTTTTTCGCCGTTGACCCCGCTTCCGGGGACCCAACAGTACGCCCGTTTGCGCCAGGAGAAGCGGCTGGTGGAAGGGCACTGGCGCAACTACCGGGCTTATGTACCTCCCTTTGAGCCCAAGCAGATGTCCGCCGAGCAGTTGCAGTCGGAAGTCCGCCAGGCCTGGCTTCTGGCCTATGATCCCGCCGCGATCCTTCAGCGCCTGCGTCTGATGCGCAACCGGCCCTTTTTCGAGCGTCTCCTGGTCTTTGCCGCCAATTTGATGCTGCGCGGAGTGTATTTCCCGCAGATGAACTTTCGCAGCTGGATGCGTCTGTTCTGGGAAAACCGGAGGTCCTTTGGAGAGCTTTTTTTTCGCAGTCGGCGCCTGGTTTTACGGACCCATGTTCAGCCGCTGCATCACCCCGATCCTCATCCCCCCGGCGCTGTCGCTCCGACTGTATTCCCTTTGCCCACCGATGGATAGGGAGCATCCACGTTTGGCGGAAGATGAAAGTCGGGTTTTGCCCGGATCAACAAACGGTTTTTAATACGGGGGAAAGGAATTTTTTATGGCCGCACCGACTAAACATTATAAAAGTAAACGTGACCGTGAAAGGGCCCTTCAGGAAAAGCGGAAGGAGAAGATCGTGCGGCGCACGGCCCGAAAGGCGGAAAAAGAAAGCCATCCCCGTACGGCGGTTGGGGAAGATCCTGATCTGGCGGGAATTGTGCCGGGTCCCCAGCCGCTATCGGCCGAGGAAGAGATGCCTTCCTGATCCTGCGGGAAAGTGCGAAATGGCGAACTGCCTTGCCATGGGAACGTTCCAACAGCCGGTGCTTGCCAGACGAATTCCTCAAAAGAAAAGGCTTTTTTCCCGGGGCAGGATTTCTATCTGTGGTATACTTACTGACTTAACTTTCAATGTCGCTTCAGAGCTTGTCGGCCAGTGCGCCCATATCCTCTTGCGGCTTTCCCAAACCTTAAAGGAGGATAAATGGGTAAGAAACTTTATGTAGGCAACCTTTCTTACAACGTGACGGACCGCGATCTCAGCGAGAAATTCGCCGAGTGCGGAACGGTCGAATCGGCCATGCTGGTGCGCGACAGGGACACCGGTCGCGCCAAAGGATTCGGCTTCGTCGAAATGTCGACGGAAGAAGAAGCGGCCAAGGCCATTCAGAGGTTCAACAACCAGAACTATGAAGGCCGTCCGATGACGGTCAACGAAGCCAAACCGATGGTTCCGCGGTCTCCCCGCGACAACCAGCGCGGCGGCGGACGCAGCCGCTACTGATAAAAGCAGCGGTCATGCCTGGAAGGTGGCGGAACCGCCGGTCGAAGGACTCCCCTGGAGCATCCCAACGGGCGGCGGCCGCCTACCCTCTGCTGATGATTGCCTGCGTACTCCGGCAAATCGCAATGGCAGGTGCAGCGCTCCTCGATTCCCGCCACAGGGCCGCCGTACCTTTATTCTACAATCCCGCCCCGCCCTTCAGGAGGATTGGTCACCCGGTTGATCCATGGATAAAGTTTGCCGGATGACGATGCAAAGGAGCTACGAATGCGAGCTGTTTTGAGCATTACCAAGGCAATCTCTTGCGATACGCGAATACGGATTCTTCAGTTTCTGGCAGAAAGCGAGCTTTGCCTCTGCCAGATCATTGAAATTCTGCGGATGTCTCCCGCTACAGTGTCCAAGCATCTGTCGATACTATCCGGCTGCGGTCTGGTGGATGCCCGCAAGGAAGGCCGCTGGCGCTATTATCGCCTCCCGGATCAGCCGACCCTCGAGGTTGCCGCCGCTTTGGAATTTCTGGGCAAAGCCCTGGCAAAATCTCCGGTGACCCGGAAGGACAAGGGAGTCGTCCGCAAGGTTCTGAAAATGGATAAAGAAGCTCTTTGCATCCACTACAAAGGGAGCGCCTGAAAAGGCCTGCGACCTGTACCTGGAAGGCAGCACGTCTCGCCCCGCAACGCTTGCGGCGACCTCCAGTCGGGAAAAGCCTTCCTCTCACTGCCGCCCCGAAGCTACCGTTTCCACACGGCTCAGGCGGAAGCAATTTCCCTCGGTGATCGTTGTGATTTTCCTGGATTGCAGGAACTCACGATCCCGCAGGCCCCATCCCGGCTCCAATACCATCGGGAATGGGGCGCGATGACCGAATGCCCCCGGGCCGATTTCGTCCAGCAGCAGGATGGAGTCGTAACGGTCGGCAATTTCCAGGGCCGGGCGGACCCGCGTAGAGAAGTGCACTTCCAGGACCCATACCACCCACCAGTTCAGCTCGTGACGGACGATCAGGATGGTCTTCCCCGGCGGCATCACCGCCTTCATTCGTACCAGTTCCTCATAGGCGGGTTTTCGCAGCGAGGTCAGGCGGGCCGTTTTTATGGTGAGCATTCCTCCGAGCAGGGCCAAAGCCGTAAGTGGCACCACCGCCACCAGAGCGGTCGGGCAACGACAGAGCAGGAAGGTGAGCGGTACCAGTCCGGGCACGAAAGCCACGGCCGACAGCCTTTCCGCCAGGTCGAAGGCCAGAAGAGGGGAAGCGAACAGGAGCGTTTCCAAAGTCGTTGCCCAAAGGATGAGACGGGTGGTCTGATCCACGGCCGCACGGTAGCGCCAGAGGGCGTATGCGCCGAGGAGTCCCAGGGCATTCCCGATCCAGACCCCTGGCAGACTGGCCACCGCCTCAAGGCGGGCACCCTGCTGCCCGGCGAGCCAGGTGACGACCGGAGAACCGGCAAAAAACCGGGACGGCTGAATCAGCACGCCCAGGAAGCGCCAGCCGCGGTCCGGATCCAGCCAGAGAGCTACAAGAATCGCGCCGGCCAGGGCGCCGCCGAAAGCTGCGGCCGGCAGGAAAGCGCGGCCGCGCTGGGGAAGGAAAACCAGCCTGCACACGACGACCAGGACCAGCAGGGCAGCGTTCAGAGCCAGAGCGCTGATGTGGGACAGGGAGGAGATCACCAGAACACATAAAGGAATCCACAGGGAGCGGGCGCGACCCTCGCTCAGAGATTGCATCAGACAGTAGGCAAACAGGAGGCCCAGCGGCAACGCACAGCCGTTTTTTATAGCTCCTCCCGCCATCCAGAGGGGACTCACCGAGGCTGTGGCCAGGAGTCCGGCAAAAACCATCGCCAGGACCGGACCCGTCCCACTTCCTTTTTCCGGGGTGAATCTCCGGACAAACAGGTAAACCGGAACAGCGAGCAGCACGGGCATCACCGCGTCGGACCAGCGCACAGCGGCGACAATGGCCGCGCTCTGCTCCAGGAAGAGCGAGAGGAGTCCCGCCAGGCAGGCCTGCGCATAAAAAACGAGGGGAAAGTCCGGAATGGGGAGCCGGCCGCTGCGCAAAATGGCGCGCACCTGGACAAGGTAATAGGCCCCATCGTCCCCGGTCAGAAAATCCGGGACAAGAGAAATCTGAGCACGCACTGCGAAGCCGATCGCCAGGACCGCCGCCAGAGCGAGGGTTACGCCGCGATCCGTCGGCATGTCTTGCTTCGCTGCTGGCGTCATTTCGTTCATTCGGGCCTCGCATGTTTTCCGGTGATGCTCGGCCATGCCTTTGCGCGACCCCGCGTAAACCGGCACAGGACGGGTATTCCGAAGCAAAGTCCCGTCAGGGACGGCAAGATTTTAGCCCGGCAATGGAATGCCGGGCAGGCTCCGGCACGGGCAAGTCCCTGTCGGGACGGCAGAACCGGACTCGTCCACCACTTTTTACTCCCTCATCTTCTTTTACTGCTCCACCAGCTCGACCCGGCGATTCCTGGCTTTTCCTTCCTCTGTCTTGTTGGAAGCCACCGGCGCATAGGGTCCAGCTCCGAAGGAACTGAGGCGGCTGGCGGCCACGCCCAGCCTGCCGGTCAAGGCTGCTACCACCGCCGCGGCACGGGCCTGGGAGAGCTTCATATTCATGGCCAGGTCGCCGGTGTTGTCCGTGTGCCCGACCACGTGCAGCCGGATGCCGGGCGACTGGGTCAGCATTTTTGCAATTTCCTTGAGCGCGCCCTCGGACTCCGGCTTGATGTCGGATTTTCCGGTGTCAAACAAAATGTCATAGACGGCTATGTGGCCGGTGTCAGCCAATCCCTTCTGCAATTCGGCGGCGTTGACGGCGATCTCCTGCTTCATGCCCTCCCGCTCTATGATTTGTATGCCGTAGGAACCCTCGGCGATCATCTGCATGTAGGCGTACACTTCCTTGCCGGAAACCATGAATTTCATGGAAACGCTCCAGTTGGTGCACTGGTTGCCCAGCCGGCTGTCGTATTCGACGTAGGCCTGACACCATTCCGGGTAGGTTCCCAGCACCGTGCCGCCGGCCTTCCGGGCGGCATTTTCGAAATTGCGCATGATCTGCAGGCCGCTGACCTGCTTGGCGCCTTCGTTCAGCTCATATTTGAGGAGAGTCAGATCACCTTCGATTTCCAGCACCTTCGGCTTCTGCTCCGCCAGCGGAGGGCCTACCGGAAACTTGCGCATTTCGAACTCGGTGATGTCACAGTCGATTATGTGAAAGCTGGGCATGCGGTTGAAAAGCGGGTAATCCTTGCACCCCTCCGCATCCTGGGGACCAGCCTTCAAGGTTGAAGCCGTCAGGCCGAACAGGGCCGTCAACAAGAACACCCAACAATACTTTTTCATGAACTTCCTCCGGGGTTTGAAAAACCGAATTACACGCTTTTGCTGATAGATTTAAGTTTACGGCGCCTGCCCGGCAAAAACAAGATCGGAACCACAAGAAAGCCGAGGCGCCAAGGAAAACCGGCCTCGGCAGCTACCACTATGTGGATTTATTCCGGGAGCACCGCGCCGGACTCCCAGGCGTCGTATCCCGCACGGCATCATGATTTCCCGCCGTCTTTACATCGCAGGAACCCTTGCGTTACCATATAAACGAGCTGCTCATGGCCGGGACGCGACCGATTGCAGCGCGGCTGCATGCGCGCGATGTCGTCCCGGTTCATCCGCAGCCAGGGAAAACCATTTCCGAATCGGCAAACCCATTGCGAAGTGGGGACGCAAAGTCATGGGTCTGATGGCAGACCGCCAGACTACCGAAAAATGACGAAGGTCTTTCGGTTTAGCTATACCGGAGGGCAGTCGAATCCAGCGCGAAGTCCAGCGGACAGCGCCTGCAATCGCAGCTCATTTTTTAGGAGGAGAATCCACGATATGAAAAGCAATATGGCATTGCTTACCACCTGGATTACCATTTCGGTAATCGGTTCGTCAACCCTTTTTCCAGCCTTGGCCTCGTCCGGCAGCAACGGCCGGCAAACCGCCGTCGGGCCCAGCCCCAATGGCGTATATATTGTTCAGCTGAAAGAAACACCGGTGGTGGCCTACGCCGGCGATATCCCGGGATTGAAGGCAACCAAACCGCAAAGCGGCCAGAAGATCGATCCGACCAGCCCGGTGGTCGTCAATTATGTCGGCTATCTCTCCGGGCGGCACAACGACGTTTTGCGGGCCGCCGGCGGGTCCAGGCTTTACGATTACTATTACGCTTTTAACGGCTTTGCCGCCCGGATGACCCAGGCGCAGGCCAACCGCATGACCGGCATGGCCGGCGTTCTGCAGGTTACTCCGGACAGTCTGCAGAATGCGGATACCAGCTCTACTCCTGCCTTCCTGGGGCTGAGTTCTGCAAACAGCTTGTGGGCTCATCTGGGCGGAACGGATCGCGCCGGAGACGGGATCATCATCGGTCTGGTGGACACCGGCATCTGGCCGGAGAGCCTGAGCTTTTTCGATCGGGTCGGCCTGAACGGCAATGCCAGCAAGGACGGCAAGCTGGCCTACCAACAGATTCCCGGATGGCACGGCAAATGTACGCCCGGCGAAGCATTTGTGGCTTCCCTGTGCAACCAGAAGCTCATCGGCGCCCAGTGGTTCAACCAGGCCTGGGGCGGCAATGCCGCCATCGATGCCAGCATGCCGTGGGAGTTCAGCTCGGCGCGCGACTACAATGGGCACGGTACGCATACCTCCTCGACTGCCGGCGGCAATACCGGCGTGGAGGTTACGGGTCCGGCCGCCGCGTACGGCAAAATCAGCGGCATGGCTCCGCATGTCCGTATCGCCATGTACAAGGCGCTGTGGACCCAGCCGGATGGAACCGGCAGCGGATACACCAGCGATCTTCAGGCGGCGGTCGACCAGGCGGTGGCCGACGGCGTGGATGTCATTAACTATTCCATCAGCGGGACCTCGACCAACTTTCGCGATCCGGTTCAGATTTCTTTTATGTACGCCGCCCAGGCGGGTATTTTTGTGGCCACCTCCGCGGGCAACAGCGGGCCGACGACAGCCACCGTCAGCCACCCCAGCCCATGGGTTGCCACGGTTGCGGCCGGCACGCACAACCGGACGGCTGTGGGTGCGGCAGTGGTCCATGGTACGACTTATTCCGGAGCCTCTCTTTCCACGGCGATCGTCACGGCTCCGCTGGTCAATGCCGCGGATGCCGCCCTTCCGGGTGCCGACGCGTATAAAGTTAAGCTATGCTATGCTGCAGCGGACAACGGCGGCAGCCCGGTCCTGAATCCGTTGAAAGTGGCTGGAAAAATCGTGGTCTGCGACCGCGGAGTCACCGCGCGGGTCAACAAGAGCCTGGCTGTTTTCGAAGCCGGCGGAGTCGGGATGATCCTGATCAATCCCGCCAGCGGCACGCTGAATGCCGACTTCCACTCGGTTCCCACGGTTCACCTTCCGGATGCAGCCCATGCGCCTGTTCATGCCTCTGCCGCCCTTCCGGGTGCTACGGCTGTGATCCACAAGGCGACCATGGACTATACTTCGGCAGCGCCGTTTACGGCTTCCTTCTCTTCGCGCGGGCCTCTGCGGGCCTCCGGGGATCTTCTGAAGCCGGACCTCATGGCTCCCGGGCAGGATATTCTTGCGGCTGTCGCCCCCCCGGGCAACGGCGGGTTAAGTTTTGCCCTGTACAGCGGCACTTCCATGTCCAGCCCGCACGTAGCCGGCCTGGCGGCCCTGCTGAAACAGGCGCACCCGGATTGGACTCCGATGATGATCAAATCGGCGCTGATGACCACAGCGTATGACGTTCTGGACAACAACATCAGTAACGCCTCCAGGATCTTTCGCCAGGGGGCGGGCCACGTCCGGCCTAACGAAGCGGTGAATCCCGGCCTGGTTTTCGATTCCGGCATCAACGACTGGCTCGGATTCCTTTGCGGCACGCAGCTGCCTTCCGTTTACTGCTCCTCCCGGGGCATCCCGGTGCTTTCTCCGAGCAATTTCAACAGCCCGTCTCTGGCGATCGCCGCTCTGACGGGGTCCCGGACCGTGACCCGGACGGTGACCAACGTGGGGCCCAAGGCTACCTACACCGTTGAGGTCAGCGGTCTGGATGGCCTGACCGTGAACGTCTCCCCGGCGACCTTTACCCTGAATCCCGGGCAAAAGCAGGTTCTTACGATTACCGTCAGCCGCGTCACCGCCGCCCTGCATACCTATGTCGGGGGTTATCTGACCTGGAGCGACAACGCTCACCGGGTTCGCATCCCGGTTGAAGTTCAGCCGGCGGCTCTCAGCGCGCCGTCGCAGGTGTCGGGAAGCTACAGCGTAACCTTCGGCTACAGCGGCACATTTTCTGCCTCGCCGCGGGGCCTGCTACCCGCCGTTACCTTGACCAAATCCGCCGGCAACGGACAGTTGGTACCTTTCCCGGTCAACATTCCCGCGGGCACCACCTATGCGCGCTTTTCCCTGTTCGACGCCCATGTCACCCCGGGGAGCGACCTCGACCTTTACGTATATCAGGGGTCCACGCTGATCGGCTACAGCGGCAGTGCCACTTCCACCGAAGAGGTCAGCCTGCTCAATCCTGAGGCGGGTGACTACACGGTTGTGGTGGAGGGTTATGCGACGGCCAATCCCTCCCACTTCACTCTTTTCTACTGGGCACTGGGCTCTGCGGCGGCGGGCAACATGGCTGTCTCTGCGCCCACCACGGCTGTCATGGGCAACACCGGAGTTATCAGCCTGTCTTTCAGCGGCCTTACCCCGGGAGTGAAATACCTGGGGTCGGTGGTTTACGGCGGTGAGGAGGGAATGCCCAACCCGACGATCGTGAGGGTCGATCCGTCCAACTGAGATACGCACCGGGGGATGGATCCATGAGGAAGTCCCGGAAGAAAGGGATGATTGCCGGACCGTCGGACACCCCGGGCCGGTAGCGTTTCAGGCAGGGTTTCTCGGAGGACAGCCGGAAATGGATCAGGAAAGATTTCCCGCCGATTTCCTGCAGGGTATTGCGCCCCGTGCCGGAAAGCGCCTGACAGGCAAACCGGAGAGAAATTCGATCGTTCGGGAGGGCTGGCGGATGCTACGCCTGCTGCTGGCCGGAGAGCGCCGGCAGGCCGTGCAGGTCTACTGTCTTATCGAGCAGCGCTTCTTTCTGGGAGAGCGCACCTGGTACCTCAACCTGGGCTGGTGGGAAAAAGCAAATTGTTTTGACGACGCCGGCGACGACCTGGCGGAGCAGCTCGGCCTGGCGGTAGGCATGGGGCCCGGGGACACCGTTCTGGATGTGGGCTTTGGCTTTGGCGATCAGGACGCCTATTGGCTGCGCCGCTTCCGGCCGGCACGCATCGTCGGCTTGAATCTCACCCCGCTGCATGTTCGGGAGGCGCGCCGGCGCTTTGCGGATGACCGCCTCGACTTCCGACTGGGATCGGCGACCGCCATGGAGTTGGACCGGGAAAGCGTGGATCGGGTGACGGCTCTGGAATGCGCCTTTCACTTTGCCACGCGGGAAAAATTTTTCAGCGAAGCCTGGCGCGTGCTGCGGCCCGGAGGCCGCCTGGCCACGGCCGACATCCTGCCCCGGCCGGGGCGGCACGGCCCGGGGGCCAGGCTGTTTTCCCGACTTCTGCAGCACTTCTTCCAGGTTCCGCCGGAAAACTGGTACGGGATGGAGTCGTACCGCGGCTGTCTGGAAAGAAGCGGTTTTGCGGATCCGGAAGTGCGCTCCGTCCGGGACCAGGTGCTTATTCCCTTCTGGAGTGCCCTGAGACGCCTGGCCCGGGGCCCGCGTCGGAGGAAAGGGATCGGCATGCCATTTTTCCGCCTGGCCGCCCATGTGCCCCTGCACTGGCTGGACGGACTGGATTATGTTCTGGCTTCGGCCCGCAAACCGGAATAAAAACCGAAGATCGGAAGGGAAGGCCCGGCTTCTTCGTACCTGCCGATCTTTCCCCCTTCCTGTGGGAAGGAAAACCAGGGCTGACCCGAATACGGTTGGTACGGGAGCCCGCCATCCCTGCCATGCCGGGGTAGTTTGGTTGGCCGGGAGGATGGGAATGACGGTTCGCGCGGGGCATTTTGCGCCCCGGGATAAACCGGCATCTTCAGGGCACCGGAAGCGAGGCTGCTTTTTCTGCGGCCTGCAGCAGCAGGGAAACCTGCGAGGGCGGCAAAGGTACGGCAAGCCTGCGGGCATCGGGCATCGTGCGGTATAGCGTCCTTACCAGGACAGCGGCCGCCAGAAAGGTTCCCTGCAGGGTCGGATGGCTGCCGTCGGCTTGCCAAAGCGTTATTTCCGGATGCTGCCGCGCGATCCCGGCCCAGGCTATATCCACCGGTGCCACGATGGCTTTTACTTCTCTGGCGATCTGCCGGTATCCCAGTGAAATCTGTGCCTGCATGGAAACATAATCGGGCATTCCGTTTTCCGGCCAGCCTTCCTTCCGCCCCCAGGTGGGGAAAAAAACAACCGCTGCCCGGCTGCTTCGGATTTCCTGCGCCAGCCGCCGGGCCGCGGGAAACATTTGCGATTGCCGGGCCTGCTCAACGCTGGGGATCTGGCTCTGCTCCTGCAGCACCACATGGGACCAAAGGCCGGTGCGGATCGGCCGGGCTATGTCCGGCGAGTTGGCATGATCCTCCAGCCGGGCTCCTCCGGGGGCTGCCATTTCGGCAGTGACCTCGTAGCCGGCGGCAGCGGCAAGGGTGGTGAAAACCCCGGGAAGGTTATTGTAGAAAGTATAGCTGTTGCCGATGAACAGAACGCGCGTGCCGCTGTCCCCGGTATGCGGCCGGGTGCCATCGGATGTCTGGCCGGGAAGCGATCCGCAGGCCGCGAGGGAAACGCCGAGCAGCAGGAAAACAGCAAGGAGATGCCGCGCGCCGTACGATCCGGGATGTGCCGGGGCGATCAGAGGGGCCGCAGCCATATGTTCCGGAAGCGGACCGGGCAGTGATGTCCGGCCAGCACCAGGGGCCCTTTGCTCGTTTTCTGCTTATATTCCGGCAGGATCCGGTGACCTGTCTCCCCGTAGATCTCCTGATTCAGGTGCACCAGCACCCCGTTGTGAAACAGGGTTACGCGCGCCGGCTGGATCATTCTGTTTTCCTGGAACACCGGGGCACTGAATGCGATGTCGTAGGTCTGCCACTCGCCCGGCTTGCGGCAGACGTTGACCAGCGGAGGCGTCTGTCCATAAACGGCGGCCGCCTGCCCGTCCGGATAGATCTTTTCATTGTAGGAATCGAAGATCTGGATCTCGAACAGCCCCATCAGCATGGCGCCGTTGTTCCCGCGATTTGCCCAGGAACTCTGGAAATCGGCAGGTGCCATCCACTCGAGGTGAATCTGGCTGCTTCCAAAGTTCTCCCTGGTGGCCAGATTGCTGCTGCCGACCGATTCCAGGCAGCCTTCCACGATTTTCCAATCCGTATTATTCCAGCGCGCCAGGTCCCGCCCGTCGAAGAGCACCACGGCGTCCGATGGAACAGGCGCAGGGGCGGCGGGCGGCCCGGGATCGACTCGCCGGGGCACCGGTCGGTCCGGGTCGTGCACCCGGTAGCCGCACCAGGAGAGCGTGGGCGTGTCCCGGTACCCATAAACACCCTCCGGCGACTGGACCAGCTTTTGCGCCGGAAGCAGGGCCGGCCAGAGCGCGGCCACGATTCCCGCCAGACGCAGCAGGCCTCTCCGAATTCTTTTGTGGTGCATGGTAGCTCCTATTTTTCCGTGCCGCCTGCCGGATTCATATCTTGATAAACAGACGGTTTTTATACAGCCAGTAGCACAGGTACCAGAGTGCCGCCCAGACCGCCAGGCTCCGCATGATATTGGCGGTGATTTCTCCGCCCCAGGAAAACAGGGCGTTGGTGAAGGGGGTAAAAATCTTGCTGATCAGGCCGGCTCCGCCCACCTCGAAAAAAAGATAGATGAAAATACAATTCATTCCTACAATGAGGAACATCTTGGAGCCGCGCAGAAACCACTTCCTCACGTCGATCAGCCAGTAGCAGAAGCAGAGGGCCAGGATGGCCCATCCTCCGCCGGCAAAAACAAAGGACATGGTGGCGATTTTCTTGATGATCGGCGTGATATCCAGGAAATCGAGAGCGTAACCGGTCAGCAGGCAGGAAAGGCCGGCGATCGTCAGCCATTTGATTTTCCGGGCCGGCGCCCGATCGCTCATCAGCAGCTGTCCGCAGAGCACCCCCCACACCGTGTGGGCGATGGTGGGGATGGCGTTCAGGGAAGCCCAAATACTGGTCTTTTCGACTCCCTCGATCTTGATATTGACCCAGGCTCCCAGGTTGTGGAAGGCGACCCACGGCTGGTTGAATCCTTCGACGGGAAAGACGCGATAGGCGATATCGGTGAGCACCAGAACGATTACGGTGAAGGCCACCTGGAAGAAGACGCTTTTCTTGCGGATCAGGAAGGCCACCAGATAGGTAACGGAAAGCTGGGCCAGGACGTCCTGCAGACGCCAGACAATTTTTCCCGGACCGACGCAGTAAAGGGCCCATCCCAGGAAAAGCAGCATCAAAGAGCGCCTGAACGCGTGCTGCAGGATCTGCCGGTCGGTGTCTCCCTTCCTCTGCCTGTTGGCCACGGCGAACGGTATCGCCACGCCGACGATGAACATGAAGAAAGGCTGGATGAGGTCCCAGAAGTGAAGTCCGTGCCATTCGTGGTGGCTCAGCTGCGTGGCGAGAAACTGGGGCAAGTCCGACGGGATGGAGCGCAGGTGACTGTACAGGCGCGTGCTTTCGCCCATAAGCAGAAACATGGTAAATCCGCGGAAAAAATCAATCGAAGTGAAGCGCTCTTCCACGGTGGCGGATCCAACGGAATTTTGTTTCATCATAACTCCCTGACCTTCGGCACAGCGAACCATGCCGTCATGAAAAGGCTGGCATGAGCCCGACCGGGCGGTGCGACGGAGCGATCCTGCATCACGCGAACCGAACTCTGCGGCAAGCTGGGATTTTCAGAACACCCACCGAGTTTAAAGTGCCTGCTGCGGGAAATCAAGGGACGAGGCAGGTAATTTCCCGGCCAGGCGGATGTGCCAGCCGGGGTCGGCTCACGGGTTTCGACCGCAGCGCCATCCGCCGTGTCCCGTTCCCGGCGGAATTTCCAAAACGAAAACCGGATCCGCTGCCCGGGCATTGGTAGCGGCCTGGCGACCCGCTTCCCAGGATCGCGGATGAAGGAGACTGGCAAGAAAAAGGACAGAGGAGGTAATATTGCGTCCTTGCAGCCCGGTGGCATTTTTTCAGGTTCATAGCAGGCAGGGGCGGTACATCGCCGGGTAAAAACACGATTCTGCCTGGAAAGGGAGTTTGAACGGATGGGGTGGTTGAGTCTTCTGGCGCTGGCGGTGGCCCTGGCTATGGATGCCTTCGCCGTTGCCATTGTTACCGGGCTGACCCTTAAGCCGATGACCCGGCGTCACGTGTTTCGTCTCTCCTTTCATTTCGGCCTGTTTCAGGCGCTGATGCCACTGATCGGCTGGACTGCGGGAAGCGCCGTTCAACAGTATATCTCCGACTACGATCACTGGCTGGCTTTCGGGTTGCTGGCTTTTGTGGGCGGAAGGATGATTGCCAGTGCCGTGCATCCGGAAGCCGAAGAACGTCGGGCCTCTTCCGATCCGACCTCAGGCTGGGACCTGGTGCTCCTCTCTGTAGCTACCAGCATTGACGCCCTGGCGGTCGGGCTGTCCCTGGCGCTGATCGGATCTCCGATTCTGATTCCGGCTCTGGTTATCGGCGTGGTGGCCTCTGCTTTTACGCTGACCGGGATGGCCCTGGGTCGGCAGATCGGCATCCTCTGGGGCCGGCGGGTGGAAATTGCCGGTGGGTTCATCCTGCTGGCGATCGGCTTTCGGATCCTCTGGGAGCACATGTAGGATGCCAGGGGGCACGCCAAATCATATGGTGATGCACTGAGGGCAGAGCCAGGAGGTTTCTGCCTTACTCCTTCCGACCCCGGGGAAGCCCGCCGTGGGGGGGGGCGCGGATCTCCTTTGATCAGAAGGCCCGGCCTGGTCGGACCGCATTCTCTATTTCCAGTTCCAGGCTGAAGGGATTGTTGTTCTTCCAGAAAGGCTCGCTGGGGGATTCCCCGAAATGGGATTTCCGGTTGGTCCCGGCCAACTCCTGGATCCAGTTGGCGGGGCAGTAGCGCGGGACGGCGCTTTGCGGATCTACGGAAACCCGAAACCGATGCGGGCCCAGTTTTTCGTAACGCAGCCGCAGGTCATCTCCGCCTGCGGCAAGAGAGCCCGGCTTTTTTAAAAAAGGAAGAAGCCCGGCTTCCTCAGCGGGGAGGCTCCCCTGGCTGCGGGCCATGCGGATGACTTCCACGGCAAGATGCCGGAGTCTCTCGACGTTGTGGCTTTCCGCGCATCGGCTGAGCAAACCCCGTGCCTCAGGCACAAACAGGATCGAAGCCGGGGGAGGAGGGAGCAGGAGGATTCGATTCCGAAGGTCGTCCTCTTCGCGTTTATCCATCGCAGTGCGCTGTTCCGAGCTGAAGCGGATCCCGTCAGCCAGGAGAGCCGGTTCGCGAAGCAGAACCGACCACAGGGTCGGATGTACGGGAAGCACGCGGGGATATTTCCGGAGGTCCCCGATCCGGGTCATGGCGCCCAGGTCTTCGATCCGGTAGGCGAGGAGGGCTTCCAGGCTCTCACCTCGCTGGGCGTCGGCCGCCCACTCAAAATAAGGAAATTCCCGGGAAAGCCACGATTCCGCCTTCGTTTCAGGCAGTACCCCTCGGATCTCCAGCAGCAGGACCAGTTCGTCGCGCAATGCCAGGCCTTGGACCATGTCCAGCCATTCCGAAAACGAAGCGGCCGGACTGTTTTGGGAGAGAAGCTTTTCAATGGCCAGCAATTTGGGCCTCGGATCCGGTTCGAGCAGGCAGGCATAGCCCAGAACCAGCACGCTTCTTCTGCGGATGGAAGAGGCTTCCAGAAATCGAAGCAGACCGGAGAGCTTTCGTCCCGCCGGATCCGATCGGGAATACCAGCGGGAAGGACGAATGCGGATCGATCCTTGATTCAGAAAGGCAACCAATTCATCGATCCAGGCTTTTTCCCTGGCAATCTGAGCCAGAAGAACTGCCGGGGGTGCGGAATCCCGACCGATCAGCCAAGTCATCCAGCCGGTGGCGAAACCGGTCGCATAGTGGAGGCGGGGGTCCGTGCTTCCCCGGGTTCCCCAGGCAGTGGATTCCCAGCGCCCCAGCCATTCCTGGAATTTTCCTTGCAGCGTCTCGTTGACCGGGCTGCTGCCTCTGGTCCAGGTCATTAAATCAACCGGTTCCCCGGCCGATTGCAGCCTTTCGAGCTCCGACTGCAGGGATCGCCGGTTGGTATACTGCCGATAGCACAGGAAGGCGCCTGTCAAGGCCAGCAAAAGGATGATGGCGGTCGATGTTCCCAGGGAAATTTTGTGAAGCAAATCCCAGCGGCGGAGGAAGCTTCCGGCCTGGTTGTGCATTCGGCCGGCAAGGTGGCCCGGGACCAGGAACGTACCAACCAGCCAGTCCGCGGGCCCGCGCATCGGAAAAAGAATCGACCAGAGCGCCCCGCCGGAGAAAATCAGGAGGATCAGGACGCTGCGAAAAAAGGCCACGCTGTCCGCTGCCGCCCCCCTTGCCGCCGGCGGCAAGGGAGTTGTTGAAAAAACCAGCAGCCAGGGGAGCCACCAGATCAGCAGGCTCCTTACCAGAATCCGTATCCGGGATGCGGGAGCGCCGTGCATGTCCACCAGAATGGCACCTGTCCGGCGAAAGACCAGATCGCCGCGAAAAACCGAAGCAATCGACAAGCCGCCCAATCCGATAGCGATACCTTGCAGGACAATCTTCAGTTGATCCGCGAGGGAACCCTGTGTTTCCCAAAAAATTAAAATATCTACGCGAGCAACCAGGGTCAACATAGTCAGCAACAGGAAAACCGGCCAAAGGCAATAACAGCCGATCTGCAAAGCGCGCACACTTTGGCTGACAGCGGGTTCTGCCTGAAAGCAGTCATCTATTCTCAGGGAAAGGCTCTCCCGGTTTTCCAGGCTGCCCTGTTTCAGCTCGGCAAGCAGCGATCGCACATAGATTGGAAGGGGAGCGCGGGGCTCGGTGCATTCCGGTTCGTCTTTGCCTGGAACTCTGCCCTCCAGAGCGGATGCCGTGAACTGTCCCAGAAAGGACTGGACGGAGCGCAAGGTGGGATCCTCCAGTCTGGGAATGAACCGTTCGTCTGCCGGGGAGCGGGACGGTACCGGGAAATCCGCGAGCTTCATCTGTCCGCTGGCGGTGATCCAGATCTGGTCGAACCCCAAGGCGCGGGGAAGGGTACCGTCGGTCAGTCCGGCCTGTACTTCCTCATGAAGATCTTTCATCCAGCGGCGCACTTCTTCCCAGGATCTTCGTGTTCCGATTGCGTCCAGAAAAGCCATGCCGTCGGGAGCTTCAAACGAGTCCCAGGCTTCGCATGGAGTTCTTTGCCCGTTGAGCCAGCGCAGCCGTCCCGTGCGAGCCAGGTCCCGCCGGGCTTCGGAGATCGGAAGACTTGCCGCGGCAACCGTCCGAATCCAGACTTTTCTGTGCAGCATTTCGTCAAATCCGAGGAACAATTCCCCGGCGGCCGTCTTTCCCAGCGGCTCGAGAACTTTATAAGGACCGATTCTCTTCGCTGCATCCGGAACCGGGCTGCCTGTTCCTTGCGGTTGCTCCATTCCAGCCGGCTCCGGCGTAATTTCCAGGACGGTATTGGTTCCGCTTACCAGCTCGTGAATTCCGGACAGGCGGTTTCTTTTCCCGGCCGGCAAAAAAGTCAGGGCTAAAAACAGGGGCAGCCCGAAAGGAGCGCCGGAGACCAGCACCCAGGGATTGAAAAACAGACCCGCCTGCAGCGGAAGGAATGTGGACAGGTTTGAGACCACCCAGATAAAGGAAAAGACGCCGGAACGTAACATGGCTCCGCCCGCGCCAGGTTCCGCACCGTCCCGGGCTGCAACCCGGATTCCCAAAACAGCCTTCCCCGGAGTTTTCCCCCAGATTCCCTCCAGAATTCCCCCGTACATAAGGTTCAGGCCAGCCATGGTAAGCGTCAGGTGCAGCACATGCCAGGGACTATGCCGCCAGGCGGAGGTGAGCACCATGCTCAATACGGTCAACAGGGCCCAGTCCATCACTCCGGCGGCCAGGCGAGCGGGAAGCCTGGCCGGGGCAAGGGCTGCAGAGGAAAACGGGGTCAGGGCCCGACGGAGCTGGCGGTAATCGGCATATCGTTTAGCCGGATCTTTTTCCAGGCAGCGCAAAACAGCATGGCTCAGCCCTGCAGGGATCTCCGGCCGCAGGCGACAGGGCGCTTCCGGTCTTTTCTGGGCGATTTCCATGAGCAGCTTCATCAGGTTGGGCGCATCGAAGGGAGGTTGCCCCAGCAGGAGGAAATACATGGTTGCGCCAACCGAGTAAATATCCGATCGCACATCCAGGTCTTCGGAGCGCAGTTGTTCCGGAGATGCATAGGAGGGGGTTCCCAGAAAGGAACCGCTGGCAGTCAGATGGCTTTCTTCGGTTCGCAGGGAAGAAATGGACAGCCCGAAATCCCCGATCTTCACGGTTCCGTCCGGATGCAAAAAGCAGTTGGCAGGCTTGACATCGCGGTGCAGGATGCCGACCTTGTGGGCTGCCTCGAGACCGGCAATCACCTGCAGGAGAAGATCCACGGCCTCTGCATAAGGCAGCGGGCCGCGGTTCTTCACCCGGTCCTTCAGGGTGCCGCCGGGCACCAGTTCCATGGTGATCGCCTGGGTGTCCTCAATGGTTTCAGTTCCGAAAATGTAAACGCTGTTGGGGTGATTGAGGGAGGCCGCCATGCGCCCCTCCCGAAGAAAACGCTGGGTTTGCTCGGCACTGCAGATCGGCCCATGGAGTATTTTCAATGCCACCCGGCGTCCGGAATCCAGGTTTTCTGCTTCAAAGACCTCCCCCATGCCGCCTCTGCCCAGAAAACGGTGAATAAGATAGGGGCCGAACTTTTTTCCGCGAGCGAGATGGAATTCGGAAGAGGAGAAGTCAGCGAGCGGCGCGTTCGGAACAGGTAGAGATTCGGTTGGCAGGTCGTCCCTGTCCCCCTTCTGTTGACTCATGGTTTTCCTCCCCGGCGGTAACCCGCCCCGTCATTGAACGGACAAAACCACAAAAAATCGAACAGCAGCTTTTGCCAGTGGTAATCTTACCTTTGAATTTAGGACGGTTCGCCGCAGAAAGCAAGGCTTCGATGCGTTTAAGGTTTGCCGCCTGGTTTCGGCTGCCGGGGAGTCTGCGCCGGAAATGGACTATGCGGAAGGCAGGGCATTTGTGCGCGGGGCTCCTCCACCCCGGGGTGGAGGAGCCCCGCCTGAATCCGTCGTCCTTCAGTTGAAATTGTATTTCAGGGTGATCATGATCGAGTAGACGTCGGTCAACAGGGAGGTTTGCTCAAAGGTGCGGTCCATCAGCTTGCCGCTGATCGACCGGAGCCGATAACCCAAAGCACCCTTGGAATCGACCGCGGGATTGGTCAGCGGGGAGTTGTTGACCATGCGTTGGGAGACGCCCCAGTTGCTGTTCAGCAGGTTTCCGAAGTTCAGAATATCGGCCCGGACGGTGAAGCCATGACGCTGGCCGAAGAGCTTGCCGAATATGTCCTGGGTGATACTGATGTCC
This sequence comes from uncultured Acidobacteriota bacterium, assembly GCA_903847975.1. Lineage (GTDB taxonomy): Bacteria > Acidobacteriota > UBA6911 > CAINFC01 > CAINFC01 > CAINFC01. The sequence goes on from CAINFC010000122.1 coordinate 29,129, forward strand.
ATTCTCTTCACCATGGGGAAAAAGACCGCGCCGCGCTCCGCATATTTTCCGCGGTTCTTGCTCAGGTACTTGTCCTGGGCGATGTAAGCTTCCCAGGCATCGGCCTGCTGAGCCGCGGTGAAGGTAACTCCGCTGCTGGTGTAGGACTGGAAATTCATTTCCGAGACGTTCCGCGGAATGTAGATTAAATCATTGTTGGAGGTGCTGCCGTCCCCGTTGGCGTCCCCGGAAAAAACATAGCTCGAGTTGCCTATGGTGCGGGCATCCCAGTACATGGAGATGGTCGTCTGGCCGAATCGGAAGTACTCCTTGGTGTAGGAGGCCGCCAGGAACAGCCGGTGTCCCGGCGACAGGCTGGAGAAGGCGATCGGTACCTGGTTCGGATTCCCCGAGATGGGATTGCTGTTCCAGGAGCCCAGGGCAATGGATCCCGGATCGATGGTGTTCCGGGACTCGCCGTAGCTGTATGCCGCCTTGAAGTAAAGTCCGCGGCTGAAGTTTTTCGACAGGGTCTGGGCGAAATTCCAGGAGCGGCCGATGTTCTGGTTCTTCATCACGATGGCGTTGGCCACATGCTGATTGCCAGGCAACCGGCTGGCGATCGTTCCGGTGGCCACCCACCGGGGCCGCGTGTCTGCCCCGGTATAGGCCGACTGCGGGGCCGGAAGATTGGCGTTGATATAGTAGATTCCGTTAACGTCGCGATTATAGATGTATTCGGTGGTGGAGGTCATTCCCCAGAACAAGTGGCGGTCGACGGCGATGTTGTTCCTCCAGATCTGGGGGAACCGGAAATTGGGGTCGGTCAGCGCCAGCTCATAAGTAGATGCCGGGGCACCCGTCGGCTGGGTTTTCGGTTTGTAGGTGTCCGGATTCGGATTGAACGGCCGAGCCTGGGTATTGGCGAGCTGCTCAAATCCGGTCAGAACCCCGGTGTTGCCGATCTGGTTGGAAATCCAGACATAGGCGGGCTTGCCGGTGAAAACCCCCATGCCTCCGCGGACCTGGGTCTTACGGTCGCGGGTGGCTCCCCAGTTGAAGCCGATCCGGGGAGACCAGAGGATTTTGGAATCCGGCAGCTTGGCGGTGGAATATTTGACCTGCTGGCCGTTTTCGTCCCGGAAGCTGAGGGAATCCGCATTGGAGTTGGCGTATCCGGTGTCTCCGAACCGGGCCACGTCGAAGCGGATGCCGGCCGTAATCTTGAAATTGGGTCTCAGGTTCCATTCGTCCTGCGCATACGCGCCGGCATAGATGACATCCAGCGGCTGGATCGGCTTATCCACACCGGGCACGTTGAGGTAGCGCACCTGAAAGAGCTTCAGGTTGACCGGTGATTTTGTCCGGTTGGGATTGGCCAGATAGTCATTTACGTCGGTATAGAAATCCTCGAGCCGGTTATAGACATAAACGCTCTGTTTGCCGGGAAAGAAAATGTTCTCGGAATGGTATTTTTCGAAGGTGGCCCCCACCGTCCAGGTGTGGTGATCGGAATACTTGGTCAGGCTGTCCTGCATCTGGAACGTCTGGTAGCGCAGTTCATTGTTGGGCGTAAACGGCTCGGATCCAAAGGAGGTGTACGTCGTATTGTCCCCTGCCAGTATGTCAACCGTCGGGAACAGTTTGTCGATGGGTCCCCGGCTTTCGTCCTGGGTGGTGTACCCGATGATGAGTTCATTAGACATGGAGTTGCTGAAAACCGAACTCCACTGGCCTACTCCGGAGCGGATGTTCTCCAGGATCTTGTAGTCCGAACCGGAGAAATTCATCGACAGAAGGCTGGAGCGCCGGTTGCCGTTGCCGAGCGAGGAGGAGTTGGACACCAGGACGTCGGTGCTCGAGTCGAGGTGGTTGTAGCGGAAGGCTATTTTGTTGCGGCTGCCGAGATTATAGTCCAGCTTTCCGAGAAACCGCTTGGCGGGAACCTTGAAGTCATAGGCTTCATAGTTCCCCGGGTCGTACTTAAGCTTATCCATCAGGAAGCTGCGCAGGGTATTCAGATCCGATGCCAGGACCCGTGTGGTGTTGCCGATGACCGGTTCTCCGCCTTTGTTGGCCCGGAAGGTGGTGCTGGGCTGCCTGGTGGTCTCGCTTTCGTAGCTCTGGAAAAAGAAGAGCTTATCCTTGATGATCGGACCGGAAACCCACTCGCCGGTCTCCCCGTAGGTAAAGGTGCCGGGATTTACGGGCAGACTCTTGGCCGTGGTGCCGACCATGCTCTGATTCCGGAAGCGGTGATACACGGAGCCTCGGAACTGATTGGTGCCGCTCCGGGTGACGGTATTGACGGCCGCTCCAACGAAATTTCCCTGGCGGACATCAAAGGGAGCCACATTGACCTGGATCTGCTCCACGGCGGCCAGAGGAATGGCGGCAACCCCGGTCCGTCCTCCGGTGATGCCGTCTCCCAGGCCGAAGGAGTTATTGAAATAGGACCCGTCGACCGTGATGTTGTTCAGCCGGTTGTCCTGACCGGCAAAGGACATGCCGCCCCCGGACTGAGGTGTCAGGCGGGTGACCGATTCCAGGCGGCCGGAAATGGTCGGCAGGCTCGCTAGATCGTCGCGGTTCAGAGTGGTGGCCGCGCCGGTGCGGCTGGAGGCGAATACCGGGTCGGCCTGCGCGGAAACAACAACTTCCGAGGCGATCTTGATGGCTTGCACGGTGATGGTCAAATCCGTGGAGACTCCCAGGTTCACGGTCACCTGCTCGATGGTCTGCGGGGCGAAAGCCGTTCCGGTTTTCAGGTAAGTGGTGGTGACGGTGTAGGGCCCGCCCACGCGCATGTTGGGGATGGAGAAACCTCCGTCCGTCCGGGTAACGGCTTTGTACTGGGTGCCCGAAGGTTCATGTTTGGCGGTAACCTCGGCGCCGGGGACGGGATTCTGCCCATCCGTTACCAGACCGGTGATGCTGCCGGTGGTCACGCTCTGTGCCCAGGCCAATGGGGTGATTCCCGCCGGGATAGCCACTGCCAAAATTAGCAAAACCAGAACTGCCGATAAACGGAATCCAGGATGTCGTTTCATGTTGACTGCTTCCTAAATTTTTTCTTAACGAATTGTTGAACACACACGCGGAAGGAAAGGCTCTCTTTCCTTTTTCAGGACACGGGGGGGAGTTTACATCCTGTGGAGGCTAAAATCAACTCGCACGGTATGCGCAGGCAACCATGAGACGGGGCGGGCATGGAACGGATTGCGGAACGGAAGTCCGATACCCGGAATCCGCCGGTTGACACAGTCGTGGCTGCGCTCTTTGACAATCAATGGGTTTCCTTCTATTGTATCAATAACGAAGTTGCAAAGAGGGGAGAAGCACTCGATAACGCACAAACGAAAGCCGGCTTGAGCGCAGCCACAGGGCGGCGCGCTGCGAGCGGGATTCCGATTGTGCAATGCAGAAGAAGGGAGAATCCATGAATCTTTCGGCCACTCCAAAACGGTTCTATCTGTTTGCCCTTGGACTGAGCCTGGCTGCGACCTTGTCCGTTGTTTCCGCAGCCGATTTCAAAAATGTGGTTGTTCTGATACCCGATGGATGCGGCGTGGCTCATACTACGGTAACCCGCTGGTACAAAGGCGCACCTCTGAACACGGATCGCATGACCGTCGGGATGATGCGCAACTACAATTCGAACTCCATCCTGACCGATTCGGCTCCGGCGGCATCCGCCTTTGCGACCGGAATCAAGACAGCCGACCGCTTTATTTCGGCGCTGCCCAACAGCACCTCCATCCCGGGAGTGACCCCGGTAGCCGCGGAGCTTTACTACAAGCCGGTCCCCACGCTCCTGGAGGCCGCCCGGCTCGAAGGCAAATCGGTGGGCCTGGTCTCCATTTCCATGGTGCAGCATGCTACTCCGGCCGCCTATTCCGCACACATCTATACACGCAGCGACTACCAGGCTATCGCCGTGCAACAGGTTTATCAGAACATGGATGTGGTTTTCGGCGGGGGACGGGAGAACCTTCTGCCGCCCAAGGAAGGAGGGATTCGCAAGGACGGCGCCAATTACCTCGATGTTTTGAAGGCGCTGGGATACCAGGTGATTTCCCGTCGGACGGAAATGATGAGTGTGAAAGAATCGAGAGTCTGGGGGCTTTTTGCCATGAACGAAATGGCCCACGACTTCGACCGGGAGCTGATCAGGCCGGATGAGCCCTCCCTGGCGGAGATGACCGAAAAGGCTCTGGATCTCCTGTCTCCCAACCCCGGCGGCTTTTTCCTCATGGTGGAAGGCAGCAAGATCGACGATGCCGCCCATGCCAACGATCCTGTGGGAGTGGTCAGCGATTACCTGGCTTTCGATAAAGCGGTGGGTACGGTCCTGGATTATGCGCAAAAGGACGGGCAGACCCTGGTGGTGGTGGTTTCGGATCATGATACCGGGGGGATGTCCATCGGAAGCACCCGGGCAACCAGCACCTCGATGGCTGTGGGAGCCCTGGTAAACCCGCTGAAAAAGGCGATTTTGACCGGAGAAGGCCTGGGAGCCGTCATGACCGGGACCCGGACACCGGGCTATGTAAAAGAGCTGGTCGGCAAATATTACGGGATTACCGACCTGAGCGACGCCGAAGTGGCCAGCATTACCAAGGCAAGCGCCACTTCCATGAACTCGGTAGTGGGCCCGATGATGAGCACCCGCAGTGTGATCGGCTGGACCACCGGATCCCATACCGGCATGGACCTGCCGTTTTATATTTACGGAATGGACCAGCCTTTCAAAACGATGGAAAATACGGACATAGCCCTGATCTGCGCCCGGGCGATGGGCATTCGTCTGACCGAATTCGATGCCCGGTTATATTCGGCGGCCGATCAACTGTTCGGCAACCGCGGGGCCAATGTCTATCTGGACAAAAAGGATGCGGCGAATCCGGTCCTGACAGTTACTTTGGGCAGAAAAACGGCTTTTCTGCCGATCCACAAGAATCGGATGCGGGTTCAGCTGCATCTGGACAACGGTCAAGTCATCGCGAACGAAATCCAGCTGGAGGGCCTGGTGATTCAGGCATTGCCGACGGATAGGGTTTACGTTCCCCAGCAGGCACTTACGCTATTGGCCCGCGCCGGGGCCTGGTTTAACTGATTCGTTAATTGCAGCACTTTTCCAGATCCGACCCGATAAGCAACGGTTATCGGGGGTAATAGGCGTCCACAGCAGGACGGATCCCCGGCGGGCGCGATTTGCCGATTTCAATGATGAAGCCAAGAGATTTTTCCGTATCCAGATAGGCGTAGGATCCCTGCGCCATGGTTCCGCTCATCAGGATGCCGATTCCTTTTTTTTCGAGCCAGGTGAGGGCCTTTTCGTAATCCGCAACCAGGCAGTGCACATGGTGCAGTCCCTCGCCCTTCTGTTCCAGAAAATCCGCGTAGATAGTAGGGCCGGACAGCGGTTCGATCAGCTCCCACATCATCGGGCCGGTATAAGCCATGGCCAGCTTCATGGCGTAGTCCGTTTCTTTTCCGCGGATCGTCATCCGGGTCAGGCCCGTTTCCGGACGGTACGTGTGGACCCGCCAGGGTCCCAGTCCCAGAATGTCCCAGTAGCGCGTCATGCTCCGGTCGATGCTCCTGACCACGATGCCGATCTGGAATATCTTGTTCAGAAGTACTTCCGAATTTGCATGGAGATGGATGGAAGGGGGTGCCGGGTACCAGGCCTCCGGTGCCGATTCCGGCCCCGGGATGCCCGACTCCGTCGGCCGGAAAATCTCCAGGACCGCGTGAAGATCCTTTGCGGTATCCAGGCAGGCGTAGTCTCCGGATCCTTCCCAGGATCCCCCCAGAAGGGGGAATATGCCTCTGCGCGCGAAATGGGCCAGCGCAGAGTCGTAATCCATCACCGGATTCAGGGTGACGTGGTGGAAACCTCCCCCTTTGGACTCGAGGAAATCCCGGTAAATATTTCTGCCGGCCAGCGGCTGGATCAGCTCCCAGCCGACATTTCCCGTGCGGGCATAGGCCAGTCGAACCGAAGATGAATTGACGCCGCCCTTTCCGGGAAGGATGGTGGTGTGGATGCGCCAAGGTCCCACTCCGAAAATATCCCAGTATGCCTCGACGGCTTTTTGCAGATCCGGGACTACCACGGCAACCTGCAGAAGGTCGGTCATTACCACTTTTTCCGCGGCCGGGGCCCCGGGCGCGGCAACGGCTGCTGCTCCTCCCAGAACCCGGGCCAGAAACGCTACAACAGGAAACCAGGGAATGGCGTTGCGCAAACGGATGTTCATTTTTCTTCTTTTCCCCTGCAATTCACAACTTTTAACGTCTTCATCCTTGCTGACCGGAGGCGAATTCTGCTTCCTTGAGGAAAGAGGAGATCCCCATAGGATCTAATGCACCAGGGAAAGCAGGTCCGGCAGGCGGTGTACGGTGAAATCGGGAGGGCTGCCGTCGGAAGCCGCTGCCAGGCTGAAACCATAGCTGACGCCGCAGGAGCGGATGGCCGCCCCCCGTGCGGCATCGATATCATTGGCGCTGTCGCCCACCATGAGTGCCTCGTCGCCGAGGCAGCCTGCTTCCCGGAGAGCCTGCCTCAGGGGTACGGGCGACGGTTTCTTTTCCTGCGCCCGATCTCCGCCGATCAGGATATGGATCAGGTCCGAAACGCGGAAGGAATCCAGGATTCGCTGGGCCATGGTGTCCGGCTTGTTGGTGATGATGCCCAGCGTCTTGCCGCGCAAGCGCAGATTCTGCAGCGTTTCCCGGCAGCCGGGATAAAGGGTCGTGAAGTCGGCACAATGGTCGTGGTAATGATTGCGGAATAGGGAATAGCCGCTTTCCTGTTCTTCCCGGCTGAGTCCGGGAAGGGACCGCTCAATCAGCCTCCAGGCCCCGTCGCCCACGAAGGATTGCACCTGGCCCGAGGACAGGGGCGGGAGCCGGAAGAGCCGGCGCACGAAATTCAGCGATTGACGTAGATCGGGAAGGGAATCGATAAGAGTGCCATCCAGGTCAAAGAGGACCAGCCGGATGGGCGGTGCGGCAAAACCGACGGAACTGGGCGAATTGGCCATGAGATTTCCGATCTGGATCCTTTTTTAAGGAGTTGATTATACCTTCTTTGCATTGTTTCATTTTCATTAAATTAATGTAACTTAGCCGTAAACCGGTCATATAACCATGGCAAGGGTAGTCATGTGAAGCGGGCATGGCTGCCCGATAGATTTGCGGACGTTATTCATGATACATTTCCATTTTTTAATGCGGAAGATGTGGCAGCGGAGCCGGGCCGCGGCAGAAAATGACCGCCGGCCGGCAGTTTTTCTTTTTTCTCGGGGAATTCAGGATTCATAAATACACATGATTCGGGAGCAACGGATGATCTCTACTCAAAAAACAAGGGGTTGCGAGGAGCATTCAACGAAAACCATCTTATGGATAACGCTGATATTTCTGGCATTTGCCATTCCGGGGTGCAACAAGGGGAATCCGGCTGAAGCGGGGAAAAAACAGGGAAGCGGAGGTCCGCCTCCGGTTTCCATTCACACCACACCTGTTATGCGGATCAGCATTCCCCGGCAGGTTACGCTTTCCGGCACGCTGATCTCCCCCGATCAGGCGAAAGTGAGCAGCGAAGTGCCCGGAATCATCCGTAAGGTGGCCATTGAGCTGGGGCAGGAGGTCACAGTCGGGCAGCCTCTGGTCTATCTGGATCCGAGGGAATTGGAGCTGGCCCTGAACCGTGCAGAAAGCCAGCTGCGGCAGACGGAAGCCCAGCTGGGGATCGACGGAGTCAAAGTCAAGGAACCCCTGCCGGTGGAGCAGATTGCCTCGGTCCGTACGGCCACCGCCAATCGGAATGATGCCCGGACCCAGCTGGCCCGGGCCAACAAGATGTTTTCCCAGGGCCTGGTGCCGGTTTCCGAGCTGGATACCGCCCGGACGCGCATGGAGGTGACCGAAGCGGCCTACCAGTCGGCGCTGGAAAGCGTAGTAACCCTGAAGGCCACCCTGCAGGACCGCCGGGCGGCCTTTGAGCTGGCCAGGAAAAAGCTGAGCGATGTTGTCATCCGTGCGCCGGTTGCCGGAGCGGTCAGCGAGCGGCTGGTGCAGACCGGCGAGTTTATCTCTGAACGGACTCCGATCTGCACGATCGTGCAGATGAATCCGCTCAAGCTCAAAACCGCCATCCAGGAACGGCATGTCTCCCTGATCAAACCGAGCCAGGACATCAAATTCACAGTGGAATCGTTTCCCGGCGAAACGTTTCACGGGCGGGTTGCATTTATCAGTCCGGCCATCGAGCAGGTCACTCGGACTTTTGTGGTGGAGGCCCTGGTAGATAATAAGGACAGGCGGTTGAAGCCCGGCTTTTTTGCCAAAGGAACCGTCTTCACCCGGTTGGACGAAAACGTTCTTTCGGTGCCCGAGGGCGCCATATCCACTTTAGCCGGTGTTTCTGCCGTTTTTGTCATAGAAGGGAATAAAGTTCGACAGCAGTCGGTTTCCCTCGGAGTCCAGCAGGGCGAACTGGTGGAAATTGTCGAAGGATTAAAGGGGGATGAGACTTTGGCCTCGAGCAACCTCAGCCAACTGGCCACGGACGTGGTGGTCCGGACCGGCGCCGCGCCGGCTGCCGGAGACAATGTTGAAATGAAACCGGGAGCCCGTTCCGAAAAAAGAGGGGAGTCGAAATAACCATGAAGCTTGCAGACGTCAGTATTCAGCGTCCGGTTTTCGCTTTTATGATGACCATCGCCCTGGTCACCCTGGGGCTGTTCTCTTATCGCGACTTGGGCTTGGATCTCATGCCCAAAACCGATCAGCCGAATGTAATGGTGATGACCTCGCTGCCCGGGGCCAGCGCGGAGGAGATCGAAACCCAGATCACCAAGCCGGTCGAAGAGGTAGTGAACACCATCAACGGAGTCGACGAAATCAGCTGCGGCTCCAGTCTCGGCCGTTCCCATTGTTTTGTCACCTTCCTTCTGGAAAAAGATATCGACATTGCGGTTCAGGATGTACGGGACAAGGTGGCCACGATCGTCAGGGGTTTTCCGAGAGACACCTATCCTCCTGAAATTTCCAAGATGGATCCGGATGCCGAACCGATTCTTTCCATCGTTATTTCCGCCAAGCGAACCCCCAAGGAAATTACGGAAATTACCGACAAGAAAATCAAGGAGGTTCTGGAGACCGTCAAGAATGTCGGTGATGTCACCTTTCGGGGGGACCGGCGGCGCGAAATTCAATTATTGCTGAATGCCGACCGGCTGCGGGCCTACAACATTACGGTGGAACAGGTCCGTCAGGCCATCCAGCGCCAGAATGTCGAGGTTCCGGGAGGGTCCTTCATTGCCGGACCTTCCGAAATCGGGCTGCGAACCATGGGGCGTATCCAGAAAGTGGAGGATTTCAATCACATCATCCTGGCCTATCGGGAGGGTTCCACCATCGTTTTCAGCGATATCGGTCGTGTGGTGGATACCGTCGAGGAACCCCGCAGCGTGGCCCGGCTGGATGGTGTTCAGGCGGTGTCCCTGCAGATACGCAAACAGTCGGGAACCAACACGGTGGAGGTGGTTGATGCCGTGATGGCCCGCCTGGAGCGTATCAAGACAACCCTGCCGGCGGATTTTCGCATTCAGGCCATCCGTGACCAGTCCCGCTTCATTCGACGTTCGGTCGAGGATATTCAGCATCACATTATCCTCGGGGGCATCCTGGCCAGCATCGTGGTTTTTCTTTTTATCCGCAACCTGCGCAGTACGATCATCGCCGCCATTGCCATTCCTGCATCCATCATCGGAACTTTCACGGTGATGAAAGCCCTGGGGTTCACCATGAACAACATGACCATGCTGGCACTGTCGCTGGCGACAGGGATTGTCATCGACGATGCCATTGTGGTACTGGAAAACATTTTCCGTTTCGTGGAAGAGAAAGGAATGGCTCCGCGGGAGGCGGCCAGCAAGGCGACAGCCGAAATCGGCCTGGCGGTCATGGCCACCACGATTTCTCTGGTGGTCATTTTCCTGCCGGTGGCTTTCATGAGCGGACAGGTGGGGCGCTACTTTTACAGTTTCGGCATCACCTCGGCGGTGGCCATCATGATCTCCATGTTTATTTCTTTTACATTGACCCCGGCTCTTTGTGCCGTCTGGCTCCGTAAAAAGGATTTTCATGGGCCGGCTCACGGTCAGACGAAGCAAAAGGGATTATATGCCGCCATGGATCGGGGCTATGGTCATATGCTGGAGTGGTCGCTGCGGCATCGGTTTGTTTTGCTGTTGATCGCAGCCGGCGTCTCCCTTTCTGCGATCCTGCTGATGCCGTACATCGGCCAGGAACTGGTCCCGGACGACGATCAGAGCGAATATTCCATCAACCTTCGCCTGCCGAAAGGGACCAGCTTCGAACGCACCAATGCCTACAGCATGGAAGTCGAAAACATGGTTCGCAAGCTGCCGGAAGTCGTATCGGTCTATACCAACGTAGACCCTGGTGGCATCAGCCTTTTAGTGGAGTTGACCAATCATGAAACGCGGAAACAGACCCAGCAGGACCTGATGCGCCAGGCTCGAATGGCCCTGCGCCGTTTTCAAGGAGCTCGCATCAGCGTCTCGGGAGGTACGGATCTGTCCGGGGCGTCCAGCGCCGGATCCCGAGGCGGCAGCAGCATGAGCATGGGTAACCGCCTGTACCTACTGATCCAGGGACCGGAGATCGAGCAACTGCAGACATACACCACACAGCTGCTGCAAAAACTGCGCAAGGTGCCAGGGATGGTAGATGCCGATACCCGATACGAAGCGACCCAACCGGAGCTGAAAGTAAATGTAGACCGTATTCGAGCCGCCGATCTGGGTGCCAATATCGATTCGCTGGCTTCCAGTTTGCGGTCTCTGGTCGGCGGAGAAGAGGTCTCCCGGTATAAAGAAGGGGATGAACAATATTACGTTCGCTTGCGGCTGGACCAGGAATACCGGAACAACCCCGAGAAGATGGGCGATCTGCTGGTGCCCACCAACAGCGGGCGTACGGTCAAGGTCAGCGATGTGGCTCAATTGCATATGGGCTACGGTCCGGCGGACATCGACCGCTATAACCGGCAGCGTCAGATCAGCGTAATGGCCGGACTGGATCGTCTGGCCATGGGAACGGCGGTGGAAATTGCCAAGGAAAAAGTCGAAGAGCTGAACCTGAAGCCCGGTTACCAGGTAGTCTTCCGGGGCAGTGCCCGAACCTTGTCCCAGGCTTCCAACGATTTTGTCCTGGCTATTTTTCTGGCGGTGGCCTTCATTTACATGGTGCTGGCTTCGCAGTTCAACAGCTTCGTTCACCCGCTGACCATCATGACCGCGCTGCCCCTGAGCTTTCCTGCCGGGCTGCTGGCCCTGATGGCTTTTGGAATGACCCTGAACGTCTACAGCGCCATCGGGCTGATGATGCTGTTCGGAATCGTCAAGAAAAATTCGATCCTGCAGGTGGACTACACCAATACCCTTCGCTCCCAAGGCATGGAAAGGCATCATGCCCTGATTCAGGCCAACCATGTGCGGCTGCGCCCGATCCTGATGACCACCATTTCCATTATTGCCGGGATGCTGCCGATCGCCTTCGGCAGAGGGGCGGGGGCGGGATCCCGGGCATCCATGGCTGTAACCATAATCGGCGGGCAGATTCTTTGCCTGCTGCTCACCCTGCTGATCACTCCGGTGATCTACTCCTATTTCGACGACCTTCGCGAGTGGAGCCCTCTGGCCTGGCTGTCCCGGTTGTTCCGCAGGTCCAAGCCGGCTGTTTCCGCGCAAAGCGCGCCGATGTCCTCCCTGTCCGCAATCCGGGAAGATGCCTGAACGGCAGGCAGGTGCAGCCATAGCATGTGAGCTGCACCTGCCTGGATTTTTTTGCCGCGGGAATTCTGGTGGACGGTGGGGGGATCGAACCCCCGGCCTCGGCATTGCGAACGCCGCGCTCTCCCAGCTGAGCTAACCGCCCACGTTTGAAAAAGGCGAGTAGGAATATATCCGCAAAACCGTCCTTCGTCAATAGCCTGCCGGGACGAAATTGCTTATTTCATGTAAACCGGTACCGGCACGAAGGAAAGAAGGAAAATGATCAGCGCCAGCAGAGCCAGCCATCGCCGTCCCTGTCCGGAAATGGTTCCCGGTTCCATAAGCGTGGGATGCTTGAGTCCCAGAAAATAGACCAGCGCTCCGAATACCAGATAGGCCGGAGACCAGGTGAAGGCGCTCAGAGCTACCAGACCGGCGCAAAAGGCGATGGAAAAGCGCCGGTGCCAGACCGGTCCGAATAATGCGTAGACGATGTGACCGCCGTCCAGCTGTCCCATGGGCAGCAGGTTGATGGACGTGGCAAAAATTCCAAACCAGGCCGCCCAGCCGATCGGATGAAGGTTGATGGTTTCCGCCGCTTCGTTGTAATGCGGAAAAACCAGGTGGGCGACCATCTTGAAAATCAAGGGCTCCCCGAAAAAGATCAGGCCTTCCGTATCCGGTTCCAGCACGGTGAGGTTGGAGGCGATCATGCCAATAACCAGTGCCGGCAGGGCGAACAGGTATCCCAGCAGAGGACCGGCAATTCCCACATCAAAGAGCTGCCGGGTGTTGCGGAAAGGCGTGCGGATCCGGATGAAGGCGCCCATGGTTCCGGCAATGGAAAGCAGGGGAAAGGGAATGAAATAGGGGTAGGTGGAGGCCAATTGGTAATAGCGACAGGCCAGGAAATGACCCATTTCATGCGCCAGAAGAATTCCCATCACCGCGAAGGCATAAGGGAGGCCGCTGATCAGGCTGCCGAGAATGCCCTCCGGAAAATCCCCTTTCCCCGAAGCGGCCAGGAAACCGGAAAAATAAAAAAAGCCGGCCATGGTGGTGCTGGCCAGGGTTAGCACAAACAGAACTGCCGGCCACGCCATCGATGGCCGGTAAGCGGGCGGAGCCGACAGGTCGGCCGCTCGCAGAAAGATTACCGGTTCTGCTAAAAACGGAGGTGGCGCAGGGGCCTGATTCGGGAGCGAGTCGGAATCCGCCGATGGATCCAGAGGGTTAGGTGGAACTTCCTGAGGATTCATTTGTGATTCCGTCAAAGCGGATCTCCTTGCCCGGTTTAAAACGGATCGATTTTCCCTTGGGAATGGGAACCTGCTCCCCTGTTCGCGGATTTCTTCCCACTCCGGTTTTCCGGTCCTTGACGCTGAAGACGCCGAATCCACGCAACTCGATGCGGTCCCCTTTTTTCAGGGCCATCTTCAGAGCTTCCAGAACATTTTCGACGGCGATTTCCGAACGGCTCTTGGTCAGTTGGACATCTTCGGCTACCCGGTTGACGATATCTTGTTTAATCACAAATGTTCTCCATCAAAAAGAAGATGCAATTTTATTTTCTGGGAGGGCTCCTGTCAAGTGCCACACAAGAATTAGGCCGGCGGCGATGTGGGAAACATAGAATAGTCATGCTTCCGATTGCGGAGACCGGCATAAAAAAAATGGTTTGTTCCTAAACTTTTTACGGAACGAATCGTAGGTTATCTTGTGTAAGGTTTTTGTTTCTTGACTTTTATCCGGAGGTTATTATGAATAAGACGAAGTGGATGATGGCTGCGTTTTTTATCCTGGCGGTCTGCGGTTTGAGCCTAGGGCTGGTTTCTCTTTTCCGGAATGGTTCCGTGCAGGCGCTCAGCCCTACCGTTCCTGCGGTGATCGCGCTGATGCCGGAGAGCGCCAGCTTTGTTGCCTATGTGGATGTTCGCAAGATTCTGTATTCTCCGGTATACAAGGCCTTTGAAAATGAACACGGGGACAAGTTCACCACTCAGCTGCAGGAAATGATCCGCACTACGGGCATCGATCCGCGCAACGACATCGATTCCGTGGCATTCTGCAGCAGTCCCAGTCCCGCCGGCAGCGGAACCGTTCGCCTGGCGATCGTCAGCGGACGCTTTGATAGAGAGAAACTGACCTCCCTGATCACCGTCCGGGGTAAGGCGGAAAGCACCGCCTATAAGGGAACCGCCATTTATGGCCGGCCGCAGGAAAGCAGTCCCTCCGGCGAAAAGACCACGGGCGGGGAAGCGGTATGCTTTCTGGACGGGAACCGGATACTCTTCGGTCACAGGGAAGCCATTCAATCGGTTGTGGACATCAGCCGCGGCGAACATGCCGGTGTAGCCTCCAAACCCGCATTCCTCGCCATGCTGAACCAGACCTCCACGGAAGGATCGTTCTGGGTTGTCGGAACCGACATGAGCTTTCTTAAACAGTTTCAGGTCCGGGGGGCGGTCGACAAAACCACCGGGCTTCGAACGGAAAGGAGCCTGATTCCCTCACTGCCTCCGGTTGAGAACTTCCTTTTACAGGGCGATCTGGGCAACGTGATTTCCGTTTCCATGCAAACCCGATGCAAGGATGAAAAAACGGCTCAAAACGTGAATGACTTTCTTCGCGGCATGATTGCCCTGGGTAAATTGACCGTTGAGCAGAAGCCGGAACTGGCCGGGGTAATGGAAGACATACAGGTTTCTTTGAACCAGACCACGGTTTCCGTGCGGATTCAGATGCCCTTTGAGGATCTCAAAAAGCTGCATGAGCTGCGCAAGAATCCGGAAGTCGGCCGGCAGCCTTCCAAATCCGCGGAAAAAATGTGAGATAATGATCTGTCGGCAGTTAGGTTAGGAACACCGGATCAATCAGGAAAGGGAGGCAGGAATGAACCGCAGGGATTTTATGGAAGGAGTCGGGGTGGCCGGGCTGGCTGGTATGGGGCAGGAGCCGGCAATGGAAAGCAGCAAGAAAGACAGGGTATTTGTTTTTGAGCAGTACTTTCTTAAAAACGGTACCCAGCCGGGCAGAATTCATGAGTTTTTTTCCGGACCTCTTCTGTCCTCTCTCAAAAAAATCCACGGCGGGCCGCAGGTTTTTATGGAGTCCCTGGTGGCGGCCCGACAGCCGCAGGTCGCCGTGCTGATGGGCTTCGACTCCCTTGCCCGGATGCAGACTGTTCTTTCCAGGCTGGAAGCCGACAAGGAGTGGAAGCAGGGCATGGAAAAGTGGGAGTCGGGGGAGGAATCGCCTTACGAGGAGTGCTCTCGAAGCCTGTTGAAGGCCACTCCCTACTGCCCGCCGCTGGCCAATCCCGCCGACGCACCTATCGGCAGAAAAATCTTCGAAGTGCGCGTCTACCATTCGCCCAGCCAGCGCCAGCTGGAAGCCCTGCACGCCCGGTTCGCCGGTCCGGAAATAAAAATCTTTCACCGGGTCGGGGTCCATCCCATCCTTTATTCCAGTGCCGTTTTTGGAACCAGTCTGCCCAATTTGACCTATGTCATTCCCTTTGACAGCCTGGCCGCAAGGGAAAAAGCCTGGGATGCCTTCGGCCAGGATCCGGAATGGATTCGGGTAAGAAAGGAATCGATCGATCGAAGCGGACAAATCTCCCTGAACAGCCAGATTGCCCTCTACCGGGCAACACCTTATTCTCCGATACGGTAGCCGCTTTCATCCTCCGACCTGCGTTCCTGCCGGTGTCATGACTGTCCTTACCAGACGCAGAGCCCTTTGGGCCTCTCCTCTGATTCGGCGTTTTGTTCTGCTCATCGGCGCCATAAGCCTCACTCTGGCGATTGGGACCACCGGCTTCTGCCTGCTGGAGGGATTTCCGCCCTTCGACGCCTTTTACATGTCCCTTATTACCATTACCACAGTGGGTTATAAGGAAATATACGATCTGAGCTCCACGGGGCGGCTGTTCAATTCTTTTTTGATTTTCATTGGCGTGACCCAGATGTACCTGGCCATCGGCCTGATGACCCAGACCATCGTGGAAATGGAACTGGGAGGTGCATTCTGGAAGAAGAGGATCCAGAGGATGATCAATCAGCTGTCGGACCATTATGTCATTTGCGGTTACGGCCGTGTAGGGCGCGGGGCCTGCGAGGAGCTGCAGCGCAGCGGCGTGCCGCTGGTGGTGCTGGAAAGAGATCCCCAAAAGGTTCAGCAGCTGATGGGGGAAAAGATTCCGGTCCTGGCGGTGGATGCCACGCAGGACCGGTCCCTGCTGGAGGCCAATATCGGACGGGCCAAAGGGCTGATTGCCGCTCTGGCTACGGACGCCGATAACCTCTTCGTGGTTCTTTCCGCCCGGGAGCTCAATCCCGGGCTGCGCATTGCCGTGCGCATCGGGGATGAAGGCGCGGAAGCCAAGCTAAGGCGCGCGGGAGCCGATACCATCATCTCGCCATACGCCCGGGCGGGAAAGCGGATGGCCCAAACCATGATCCGGCCCAACGTCACGCAGTTTATCGAGAACCTGACGCAGGACCTGGGGCTGGACGTCGTGCTGGAGGAAATTCAGGTCTCCCCGACCAATCTTCTGGTCAATAAATCCCTGGGAGACCTTCACCTCCGAAGGGATATGGGCGTAATCGTTCTGGCCATCCGGCGAAGCGACGGGAGGATGATTTTCAATCCCGCGGCGGACGAGCGACTGGCAGGCAGCGACTGCCTGGTGGCCATGGGCCGGCCGCAAGACATGCAGCGGCTGAGCGGCAAGCTGAACAGGAACGGCTGAATTTCCGGGTTCGGAGAGGAGGGCCGGAACCGGGCGGCGCTCCTGCTAAAAGCCACTTCCAGCCCATCTCCGGTCGCATACGATGGACCACCGCACGGCGTCCGCAAATCCGGCTCCGGTTCCTTCTCTTTTCTTCCCGTCCTTCCTGTCTCCCCGTGAGTTTTTTCACAGGAAGACGGAAAGAGCGGGAAGAGGGGAGAAGCGAGATGCCTCCTTTCCGAAAAGAACTGCTCGGGCGAGGCTGCCTTTTAATCCGGCTCCCACCTTACAGGTTCTGGGCCACGAAGGTCCAGTCGACCAGCTTCCAGAAAGCATCCAGATAGGCGGCCCGGGCGTTTCGAAAATCGATATAGTAGGCGTGCTCCCAGACATCGCAGGTAAGAAGAGGCGTTTTCCCGTCCTTCAAAGGAGTACCCGCATTGCCGGTTGTTTCGATCGCCAGGGTGCCGTCGGCATTTTTTACCAGCCAGGACCACCCGGACCCGAACTGTCCGATGGAAGCGGCGGTAAATTTTTCCTTGAACTGGGCAAAAGAGCCGAAAGCGGCCTGAATGGCATCCGCCAGGGCGCCACTCGGCTCGCCGCCGCCCTTCGGGGAAAGTCCGTTCCAGTAAAAGGTGTGGTTCCAGACCTGGGCCGCATTGTTGAAAAGCGGTCCTGCGGGGGCTTTGCGGACAATTTCCTCCAGGGACAATTCCGCGTACTCCGTTCCCGCGATCAGCTTGTTCAGGTTGTTCACATACGTGGCATGATGCTTGCCGTAATGATATTCAATGGTTTCCGCAGAGATAATAGGGGCAAGACCGTCCTTGCTGTAACGTAACGCCGGCAGAACATGTTCCATGTTATTCTCCTTCCTTGGTTATGAATGACCAATCTTATCAAAGATTACCAATAGGGTGCGATTATTATAAGACATCCTTCCTTTTTCGTTCAATTCCAAATGCCGTCTTGCTTTTCTGGCGGGTCTTTGCCAGAATGTACCCTCGTTGACCCAAAGTGGGTGGCAGGCGGCTCGACCGATGGAAGAAAAAAAATATTTCAGCCTGGTAAATTACGCGGTGATTCAGGGGATTCAGTCCTTTGCCACCAGTCTGTTTTTGTGCAGCGTCTACTTCTGGACGCGGGAGCGGTACCAGTTCAGCAGCCTGCAGAACCTGCTGCTGAATGCCGAGCAGGGACTGGTCTATATCCTGTCGTCCCGCTGCGGGGGCAAGCTGTCGGATCGCCTGGGGTATCACCGCCAGCTGGTCATCTGCACCAGCGCCATGGCCGGCATTCTTCTGACGGGCTGGATCCCGCAAGCCGATTTCATGCCGTTCGTGATCATCGGGGCGTACATCGTCTTCACCGCCTCTTTCTGGCCGGCGCTGGAAGCGGTGGTGATGCACGCGCCTGCCTCGACCAGCATGCCGGAGCGGATCGGCAGCTATAACATCAACTGGGCCTACAGCGCAGCACTCGGTTTCTTTCTGAGCGGGGTTCTTTTCCGATGGCGTCCGGATGCCATCTTCTGGGTGAGTGCCGCCCTGCATCTGCTGATTCTGATTTTTTTCCGCTTTCCGATCGGTCGGCCGGATGCCCGGGGCCAGGTGGCCATGGATATTCCCCACACCGGAGACGAAGTACCCGAGGACCGGAAGAGGCTGTTTCTGCACACCGCCTGGCTTGGCAACAGCCTGAGTTACATGATGTTCGCTTCCTTTACCGCCATGGCTCCGTTCGTCGGGTCCAAATTCGGTCTCTCCGCTTCCACGGCGATCTGGCTTTCCTCCACCCTGTTTTTTTCCCGAACCCTGGCTTTCTTCTGGTTTCGTCGCTGGCAGGGATGGCACTATCGTATGATCTGGCTGGTAACCGCAGCCTTTGCCGCTCCGGTCAGCATGGCACTGGTCTTCTTTTCGCCCTGGCTGATTCCGGTACTGCTGGGCCTGGCTCTTTTCGGGATGGTATGCGGCTTTACCTACTACGGCTCTCTTTATTACTCGCTCGATTACGGGGAAAACAAGGGGGAACACGGCGGGCTGCACGAAATGATTATCGGGATGGGCCTGTTTGCCGGACCTCTGGTGGGCGCCTACGGGTCCTGGCAGTGGTCCGGGTTGCTGGGGGCTCAAGCCATGATCATCGGCAGCGCCCTGCTGGCCGGATGGGCCGGCCTGAGCTCTTTGTTCCGAATGCACGGGTACCGAAGGGCCAAGCCCGCCTGATCCGCTACCCGTCCCAGGAGAACATGGGTCAAAGCCGCAGCGCCGGATTCGGTCCATCAGAAGGACGAGCGGACCTGCAGTCTCCTTTTCTTCAATTCGATCCAAGTGGTCGTGGCAATGCCCTGCTCCGAAAGAAACGCCTTGACTTCCGGATCCATCATCATGCGGAGTTCGGCCAGACGCTTTTCCCCGGAGTTCGAGATGAAACTGAAAGTCTCCGAAGGGCGCGTGCAGTGAACGATGACCTGGGTGATGCCCGGCTTCATGGTGCGCAGCCGTTCCCGAAGGTAGGATTTCATCTCGTTATAATCTCTGCCGACCGTCGGTTCGGCAAGAATATCATCGATCAGAGGCAGGCCGGCATCCCAGACCCGCCGGGCGGCTTCCATGACCTGCTCCCTCAATCCCGAGACACGAGCGCCCACGTACTGCATGTGGCCTGCCGGAAGCATCAGGGGGATGCCGGTTTCCAGGGCGACTTTCACATAGCGCTCGAAGAAGGGGGGCAGGATCACCGTTCCCATGTGGGAATCCAGGTGAGTGGGGTGAAAGCCCATGGAAACGGCGCGGTCCAGCTGCGCCCGGATTTCGCGCTCCACTTCGTCCGGGGAAGCGGAGCGAACGACCTGCATGCTGTCGGCATGCAGACAGCCCTCTCCGTCCGTCAGTCCCGGCACCGCGCTCTTGCCTGCCAGGGGTGCCCAGCGGTATAGCTTCCATTCGGAATTCAGGGTGATGTGCATCCCGGCATCGGTCCCGGGGTGCTGCTTGATATACTGGACCATTTCCGGGACCCAGGGACACGGCATCATGACGCTCGTCGAGCTGGCAATCCCTTTTTCCATGGCCTCGATGGTCCCGACGTTGGAGTCATGCGACATACCGGCATCATCCACGTGGAGGATGATCAGGCGGGATCCCGGGGGCCATCCCAGGCGCTCAGCCCAGCTGGGTTTTTCCTCCGCGGCAGCCGCCATGGAGGACAGAACAACACTTAAGAACAACAGGGCGATCCAGGAAATTGGTGCTGGTTTCATAGGGGCCATCCGGATTTCATCTCCTTGGCGAAAGCGAAACATGTTCTCATTCTTATTCAAAATGCAATTATACCCGTTGCAGGGGGGGGGACATCGAAAGGGCGGATAGCGTATAATTACAACGCAATAAAAAGCAATCAGTTGGGCAACGAATTTTTCCCGGGGAGATCATGAGCGAAGACATCCATGTAGCCGTAATACCGGTAGCCGGACTGGGAACCCGCCTGCTGCCTGCCACCAAGTCCCAGCCCAAGGAGATGCTGCCGGTGGGGCGAAAGCCGGTGGTGCAATATGTGGTGGAGGAAATGGAGAAAAACGGTATCAAGCAGATCCTGTTTGTAACCGGCAGGGATAAAACCTCCATCGAGAACCATTTCGATTTTGATCATGAACTGGTGCGAACCCTGCGGGAGAACGGCAAGGAAGAGCTGCTTTCCGAGCTGGAATATGAGCGCATGCGGCTGCAGTTCTTCTTTACCCGCCAGCGCCGTCCCAAGGGGCTGGGGGACGCCATCCTGTGCGCGCAGCATTTTACCGGAGATCGGCCCTTTGTCGTGGCGCTGGGGGACAGCGTCCTCGGGATGCACGGCTCGGCGACCGTGGTTTCCAGGATGGTGGAAACCTACCGCCGGAACGCTCCCTGCGTGGTGATTGCCCTTCGGGAGGTTTCCCTCGAGAAGGTATCCCGCTACGGCATTGTCGAGCCGGCCTCCGAAGGTCCGATTTCGCTGATCCGCAATCTGGTCGAGAAGCCGTCTCCCGAAGCGGCTCCGAGCCGGCTGGCCATCACCGCCCGCTACATTCTGCCGGCAGCCATCCACGATGCCATCGAGCGCATCCAGCCGGACCGGCACGGAGAAATTCAGCTCACCGATGCCATCCAGCTGCTGCTGAAAGAAGGAATGCCCGTCTACGGGGTTCGCCTCGGCCCGGAGGAAAAGCGATACGACGTGGGCAATTTTCAGAGCTACTTTGAAGCGTTCCTGGAATTTGCCTGGAATGATCCCCAGCTGAGCGGGGAGGTGAAACGAATGATCCAGGAGCTCCTTCGTGAAGATCGTTAAGACCAAAGCTTATGCCCGGGCCGCCCTGCTGGGAAACCCTTCGGATGGCTATTTCGGAAGAACGATCGCCATCAGCGTAAAAAATTTTTCCGCGGAAGTCGTGCTCTACGAATGGCCGGAGCTGGAAATTGTCCTCAGCCGGCAGGACCGCTGCCTTTTCGACAGCCTGGACCAGCTGGTGGAAGACGTCAAGCTGAACGGCCTCTATGGCGGACTGCGGCTCATCAAGGCGGCCATCAAGCGATTTGCCGAGTACTGCCTGCGGTCGGGCATTCGGCTGCCGCATCAGAACTTTTCCCTGCGCTACGATACCACCATCCCACGACAGGTGGGATTGGCCGGATCCAGCGCCATCATTACCGCCGTTTACCGCGCCCTGATGCAGTTCTACCGGGTGGAGGTTCCCAGAGAAATCCTTCCCAACCTGATCCTGGAAGTGGAGAACCGGGAAATCGGCATTCAGGCGGGACTGCAGGACCGGGTGGTGCAGACCTACGAAGGGCTGGTGTACATGGATTTTGAGCGCGCTCATATGGAAGCCCACGGCCACGGCCGTTATGAGCCCCTGGATCCCGGGGTCCTTCCCCCGCTGTACCTGGCCTACCGCAGCGATCTGAGTGAGATCTCCGGGATTGTGCACAGCAATCTTCGCGCCCGATGGGATCGGGGGGACATGGACGTAATTCTGGCCATCCGCACCCTGGCCGATATCACCGAGCAGGGCCGGGAATGCCTGCAGAAGAAGGACTGGCGTACCTTTTCGGAGCTGATGGACCGGAATTTCGATATCCGCGCCGGAATTCTGACGCTGGATCCCCGCAACGTGGAAATGGTCCGGCTGGCACGAAGCCTGGGAGTGTGCGCCAATTACGCCGGTTCCGGCGGTTCGATCGTCGGCATCTGCCCGGAAGAGGGGCTATTGCAGCGGATGCAGCAGGAGTTTGCCAAAATCGGCTGTCGCGTCATCCAGCCGCAGGTGCAATAAGCATCCGCCTCCGGTAAGGCTCAGAACCCCGCGCTTATTCGCTCCATGATCTCTTTGGTGGATGCCGTGGCGGTGCCCAGTTTGCCGACCACGATTCCGGCTGCATAGTTGGCAATAGCGGCCGCCTCGAAGATGCTGGCACCGGAAAGAAGGGACAATGTTACCGTGGCAATGACCGTGTCTCCGGCGCCGGTCACGTCGAACACTTCCCGGGCCATGGTCGGTATATGCTTCACCTGGCCCTCCCGGGTAAAAACCGACATGCCCTCTTCTCCCCGGGTGATGATCAGGTTTTCTGCCCCGGTCTCCTCCAGGATTTTCCGACCGGCCGACATCAGGCTGGCCTCGTCGGCGATGCGGATGCCCGAGGAAGCCTCCGCCTCCGCCTTATTGGGGGTCAGGACGGTCGGGCGTCCGTAGAGAGAAAGGTCGCGAACCTTCGGATCCACGGACAACACTTTTTGCCTGCCCGAGCCGAGGGCTTCCTGGATGGCATCCGACAGGCATGGGTGCATGACACCTTTGGCGTAGTCGGAAACGATGGTCGCTTCCGACTGGCGGCTGAGCCTCCGGTAGGCCTGCAGCAATCGACGGTGGGTTCCATCCAGAACCGCGTGGGTGTCCTCGGCATCCATACGGCATACCTGCTGGTGATGGGCAATGATCCTGGTTTTTACCGTGCTGCGCCGGCTTTTTTCGGCAATCAGCCCGGAGGTCACGGGGCTGATGCGGCGGTACTCCCGCAAAATGGTCCCGGAAGCCGGATCCTCTTCGCGGGCTCCGATGATTCCGACGGGGATGGGAGTCGCGCCCAGGGCATGCAGATTACAGGCCACATTGGCCGAACCGCCGAGGTGCACGCTTTTTTGCCTGATCAGCACTACGGGAACGGGCGCTTCCGGGGAGATGCGGCTGACCGTGCCCCAGATAAACTCATCCAGCATGACATCGCCGACTACCAGGACTTTTCGGTCGTTAAATTGTCTCAGAATGGAAAAATAGCGGGCTTTGTCTTTTGGGTTGATCATTCCTTACCACTCCTCCGTCAACGCTGCAGAAAGAAAAATGTTATGAAAAGATAGGCGGGAAAAAGGACCATTCCGGCATAAGCCATGTATCCGAAAAAAGAGGGCATTTTCACGCCGGATTGCTCCACAATGGTCTTGATCATGAAGTTGGGAGCGTTGCCGATATAAGTATTGGCTCCCATGAGCACGGAGCCCAGGGAAATCGCTTCCAGCAGCGGCCACGGAACCCCGGTCTGAGCCACGCAACCGCCCAGGCCTGCCGTTGTCTGGCAAAGCCCCTGCTGGGAGGCCAGCCCCTGTCCCAGGGCAAAAAAGGTGGCATAGGTCGGGGCGTTGTCCAGAAAGGAGGACAAAAGCCCGCTCATCCAGAAGAAGTGCCATGGCCGGGTGATACCCAGTTCACTGCCCCGCGCTTTCAGGAGGCAGAGAGCGGGAAGCATGGTAATGAAAATTCCCGCAAAAAGGACGGCCACTTCGACGATGGGGTGAAAGTTGAAACGGTTGGCCAGGCGCGGGCAGAAAGCCGCCTGGCTTCCCTTTCTGCGCTGCAGGTCCATTCCGTAGGAGAGCGCCGCCAGGCCGACCAGGGCCGGCTCCCGCATCCAGGTATGCGGGCCGTGGGCGAAAATAACCACGGCTACGACGCCGCCGAGCAGGAAAAGATGGGCATGGCCGCTCAACCGCAAAGGTTCGTAAATGACCTGGTCTGCCAGTCGGTGCGCCGGATTTTCCTTCCGGTAGGCGCTTTGGTCCAGAAAATAAAAAAGCGCCAGCAAGGCCCCCATCATAAAGAGCCATTCTTTCCAGAGGTGGAGCGTCCAGAAAAAAGGCACGCCGCGGAGGAATCCCAAAAAGAGCGGCGGATCGCCCAGAGGCGTCAGGAGGCCGCCGGCATTGGCGACCAGGAAAAGGAAAAAAAGAAAAACGTGTCGGGTATGCTCGCGCTCCCGGTTGGTCGAGAGGAGCGGGCGTATCAGCAGCATGGAGGCTCCGGTGGTGCCAATCAGGCTGGCCAGAATTCCGCCGGCGGCCAGAAAGCCGGTATTGGTCCAGGGTGTGGCTTTCAGATCCCCGCGCAGGTGAATTCCTCCCGAAATAGTAAACAGCGCGCCAAGCAGGACCAGGAAGGAGAAGAACTCATGGGTGACATTCCAGAGCGCGTGGCTTCCCATTTCCAGCTGGAGGAAGAGGAAGAACACCGGGAGAGCGAGTCCCCCGGCGATCATCGCCTTGTTGCGATTTTCTTCCCACCAGTACGGCGCGAAAAGCGGAACCAGGGCAATGGCCAGGAGCATCAGGATAAAGGGAACCACGGATGAGAGAGGCAACCGGTGTCCGATTGCCTCCTCTAACCCGGCCGGTGCGTGGGCTGAAAAGTTCAGAAGGGCAGAAACCGCCAGGCTGCCCGCAAAGAGCAGGAGCAGCCATGTCCAAATCCGATTCATGAAGGGTTAAAAATAAAAACCCGGTTCGGGATCATGCCGAAGTAGAGCCCGATCCGGGAATGCTTTCAAGTATTGGGTTGCCTGGGATCAGCTTTTTTCCGGCAGTTGCTCCACCCGGCTTCGGCTCCCGAATCTTCTTCCAAGAAACGAGTAGGTTTTCATGGTAATTCCAGAAAGCGCATACAGGGAAGCCAGGAATAACAGAACCACCCGGGAATAGAAATAGATGCTGGTGACCAGCAGAGCCAGGAAAAGAACCGTTGCGTAGGAGTTGCCCCGGGCCGGATTCTTGAAGCCGATATACCGGATTTTGCTGATCATCAGAAAAGCCAAACCGCCTACCAGGCCAAAGATGACGAAAATCATCTGATCCTGTACGGCTTCGGGTAAAGCGTAAAAGTGAACGAGGGAGGCAACCATTCCTCCGGCGGCGGGGGTAGGCATGCCAACGAAATCCTTGTGTCCGGGTCCCATGACATTGAATCGGGCCAGCCGCATCGCGCCGCAAATAATGTAGATAAAGCTGACAATCCATCCGAGCGGTTGGAACTGGGAAAAGGCCCAGGCGTTGATGAGAATGGCCGGAGCCAGGCAAAACGAGATGACATCCGCCAGGGAATCGAGCTGCAAGCCCATTTCGCTGGTGGTTTTGGTCAGCCTGGCAATCCGGCCGTCCAAGATGTCAAAAACGGCGGCCCAGCCGATCAGCTTGGCGGCCAGATCGTAGTTTCCGTGCTGAACCGATATAATGGAATAAAAGCCGCAGAATATATTCCCTATGGTAAAAATCGTAGGAATAGCGGCAATGGTCCGGCGGAATTTGCGCCGGGGCTTGATGGTTTCCGATGAATCCGTGCTTTTGCTAAGCAATTTGGCTCCCGTTTCTGAGATCGATTTTGCTGAAAATCGTCAGGAATGATTGGATTTTTCGAATCGTGCCATGGCATCTTTACCCCCCCGGACGGTATCTCCGATCCGGACAAGAATCTGCAGGTCCCGAGGGAGATCCAGATCCACGCGGGATCCGAACCGAATCAATCCGAACCGCTCCCCGCGGGAGACTTCATCCCCGGTTTTTTTCCAGCAGACAATCCGTCGGGCAATCAGTCCGGCGATCTGGGTCACCAGGATGTGGTGAATCCCGTTTTCAATTTCCAGAGTGTTGCGTTCATTTTCCAGGGAGGCTTCCTTTTTGAAAGCTGCCATGAATTTTCCCGGAAAATACTGCATCCGGCTGATTTTTCCGGAACAGGGGAACCGGTTGATGTGCACGTTAAAGACGGAGAGGAAGATGCTGACCTTGCGGCGCGGGCCGAACTCGGGGTGAATGTATTCCTCGATGCGGACCACCCGGCCGTCGGCCGGAGACAGGAGGAGGGTCGGGTCCTCCGGAAAGCGCCGCTCGGGGTCCCGGAAAAAGAAAAGAACAAAAGCGGCAAGGAAAAGGGCGACGGAGCAGATGGCCCACTGCTGAAACAGGGCCAAAGCCGCAGAGAGCAGCAGGAGAGGGAGCAGGAAACGGATCGATTCGCCGGAAATCGGGATACGCATGGTTCTGAAAAATCCTAGTCGTGTTTGGCGGTTCCGGCTTGAGCCCGGTACTGGGAAATGATTACCTGCATTTGATCTTTCAAGGCAAGTTTCTTCTTTTTCAGGGTTGGTACCTCCAGTTTTTCCTCATCGGTCACAAAAGACTTGGAAGAGATCTGCTTCAGCCGCTGCTCAAAAGATTGGTGCTGCTCCCAAAGCCGCCGGTATTCTTCATGATTTTGCAGCAGCTGCTCCTTGATGTTCTGATCATTCATATCGGTAACCATCCTTTCTTGGTCCTTATGATAACGGTTGTTACGTACTGAAGTCCTTTACGTGCGGGAGGTTGTCCTGTTCCCGGAACAGGCGCCGGGAAAATCAGTAAATGCGTCTGGCGGAAAGCTCCCTCCATTCGATGGCCAGCCGGATCAGGCGGTTGACGATCTCCCCTTCGCTGAATCCGCCGGCCTGCCAGAGCCTGTTGTACATGCTTGTGGGTGTAAAGCCCGGCATGGTGTTGAGTTCGCTGATGAAGAGCTGGTGCGTGTGCCGGTCCAGGAAAAAGTCAACGCGAGCCAGTCCGTTGCAGTCCAGTACGCGGAAGGTTTGCAGGGCCATCCGGCGTGCCCGGGCCGCAATCGCTTTGGGAATTTGTGCGGGAACGATCGCTTTCGTGTGGGCGTCGAAGTACTTGGACTGGTAATCATAGAATTCGCCTGCGGGAATGACCTCGCCGACCACAGAAGCGATCGGATCCGCGTTGCCGAGGACCGAAACTTCCAGCTCCCTCGCGGGAACGGCTTTTTCGACCAGTACCCGGTAGTCGTATTGACTAGCCAGATTTATTGCTTTCCGCAGGGAATCCCCCGTGGTTCCGACCTTGCTGATGCCGATGGAACTGCCCAGCCGGGAGGGCTTTACAAAGCAGGGCACACCAATAGTTTTTTTTATCTGCCGGATGATCCCAGCAGGATTGGACTGCCATCGGCATCGTTCCACCAGGAAGGTATCCACTACCGGCAGGCCGGATGCCTTCAGCAGCTGCCTGGAAATCCATTTGTCCATTCCCAGAGCGGAGCTTAAAACTCCGGAGCCGACGTAAGGGATATCGGATACTTCCAGGAGACCCTGTATCGTTCCATCCTCTCCGAAAGGGCCATGGAGTACCGGGAAGGCTACATCCAGCCGGATTCTCCTGTCCGATCCGGCAGTCTTCCGGAGGGGGGCAGACCAGTTCAGGAGGTCGGCGGGCTCCGAAGGCCGGCGGCCTTCCAGGATTCCGGACCAAGGCAGGCCGGGCAGCATTTCGACAGAATCCCTGGCAGAAGCCAGCTGTCCGTCACGGGTGATTCCCATGGGGTGAATCACATACTGTTTCCGGTCTATCAACTGCAGAATGTTGCGGGCCGATTGCAGGGAAATCTCGTGTTCTCCGGAGCGCCCGCCGTAGAGCACGCCGATATGCCGGCGTAGGTCAGTTGAGGATGTGCGCGCTTTGAGGGTCATTTCCAGGTTGAGAATTGCGGTTGGAGTTGGAGTCGTAGGCTTTGATAATCAATCGGACCAGCCGATGGCGAACCACATCGTTTTCGTTAAAAGAACAAAAGCAAAGTTCGGGAATTTTGGATAATACCTGCCTGGCCTCCACCAGGCCGGAGCACCGGCCAGGCGGCAGGTCAATCTGGGTGACGTCCCCTGTAACCACGGCACGCGAGTTGAATCCGATACGGGTTAGAAACATCTTCATCTGTTCGGAGGTCGTGTTTTGGGCTTCATCCAGAATGATAAAGGAATCGCTCAGGGTTCGGCCGCGCATGTAGGCCAGGGGTGCGATCTCAATAATACTTTTTTCGATGCAACGATTTACCTTCTCCATATCCATCAGATGGTATAAAGCATCATACAATGGACGTAGATAGGGATCAATTTTTTCATTGATGCCGCCAGGGAGGAAGCCCAGCTTTTCCCCGGCTTCCACGGCGGGCCGTGTCAGAATAATGCGCGACACCACTTTTTCCGCCAGGTAATGCACGGCAATGGCCACCGCCAGATAGGTCTTGCCTGTCCCCCCCGGGCCGACGGCAAAAACGATGTCGTTGGCAAGCATCGCTTCGATATAGCGCCTTTGATTGGCACTCTTC
Organism: uncultured Acidobacteriota bacterium; assembly: GCA_903847975.1. GTDB lineage: Bacteria > Acidobacteriota > UBA6911 > CAINFC01 > CAINFC01 > CAINFC01. The sequence continues at coordinate 57,117 of CAINFC010000122.1, forward strand.
GGAAATACGCATCGGCCGTTCGGCAGGCAGATTTGCAGCTTGGGAAAAAAATCCTTCAGGCGGAGCATATTGTCGGAGGCAATCTGCTGCATGGCAGAGCGAAGGTCCCCGTTGGTAAACTCGTGCCCGTTGTGGAGCAGAGTTGTGAAGTCCACCAGGATGTTTTCCGCGGCAGCAACATCTGCCTCCTCCCCTTCCAGGATCAGGTTGGCCCCCCGGAGGTGAATGGTGATGTTGAACAAGCTTTCCATCAGCCGGATGTTCTCGTCGTGGGGGCCGAACAGCGTGCGGATGGATTCGTCAGGCAGCAGTATTTTTTTCATGACAGGGAGGCCTGATGCCTGTTTCGGCCGTGGGACTGCGGAGCGAAGCGTCTTTTTTCGGATGGCCGACTGCCGGAAAGCCTTGAGCCTTCTGATCCCAACCGGCTCCAGGTCCAGAAGATTTTTTGCCTCTTTTGCAATTTCGTCAACCTTACGTAAATTAATAATACAAGGAAGGTAAAAAGGTCAACATGAACCTTTTTTTAAGATGGATTTTTTATTTCCATCGCCACCCGGCGGCAAGGCTCTCTCCTTCCAGAAAATTGCGGGCGGCGCTGAATACCTCATACCACATGTCCCGGGTTAGCCTGCCTGTCTGGGTGTTTTGCCGGCTCGGGTGATAGGATGTCAGCAGACTTTTTCCACCGGGAAGAGCAACCATTTTCCCATGGATAAAGGCAGGCTTTTCGCATTTCACGGCCCAGCCGCCTGGTGCGGACTTCCAGAAGCTGTCCAGGGCGATCCGTCCGAAGGTAATGATCAATTGCAGCTGGGTGAGGAGGGCGATTTCGGAAAAGAGGAAGGGACGGCACCGGTCAAGTTCCTCCGGCGAAGGCCGATTTTGGGGCGGAACACACCGGCAGGCGATGGAAATAAAAACCTTGTGCAGGACCATTCCGTCTCCGGCAGAGGTAGAAAACGGCTGGCTGGCGAACCCGAACCGATGCAGCGCTTCAAAGATCCAGTCTCCGCTGGAATCTCCGGTAAATACCCTGCCGGTTCGATTAGCCCCGTGGGCCCCGGGAGCAAGACCGACAAGAAGCAGCCGGGCTTCCGGATCTCCGAAGCCGGTTACCGGTTTTCCCCAGTAGGGCTCACTCCGGAAACGCTTCCTCTTTTGTTCCGAAACCTGCAGGCGGTGTTCGACCAGGCGGGGGCATGCCTGGCACCGGAGGATGGCACTGTGTAAAAGCTCCCAGCTCGTGTAGGAGGGGGTTCCTTGTTCCGGCTTACAGACCATAAACAAGTTCCAGGGCTCGAATCAGAGTGCATAAGTCCTGCCGCGTATTGTAGGCCTGGACAGATACGCGGACAAAAATCCGATCCCTGTGGCAGGTCACCGGGACTTCGATTCGAAAGGTATCAAAAAGGGATTGCTTGAGGCGTTCGGCATCCATCGGCGGAACCGGGATGGCGGTCATCTGGGCGTAGTCTTCTTCCAGGCTGATGGCACCCAGGCGCGTTCTTGCCGAAATCTCTCCGGCCGCCCAGCGGCACATCTCGTGGCATTCGTTTTGAACCCGGCCCCAGTCATGCTTTTTCTGGAATTCGATCGCCGCGGGAACCGCCAGAAAGGCAGACAAATCGCGCGTCCCTTGCCATTGCATTCTCTGCTCGAAGAGCGACGTGCCGGTATAGGCGTCAAACCCGGTGTGCCCGCCCGAACCGCTGCTGTACCCCCAGCTGATTACCAGGGCGTCAAGCATGGAGTGGTGCTCCGGTCGGGCGTGCAGGAAGGCGGCACCCTTGGGGGCGCACAGCCACTTATGGCAGTTGCCGGCATAGAAATCGGCGCCCAGCGCGTCCAGAGATACGGGGATCTGTCCGGGCGCATGAGCTCCATCGATAAAGGTCAGGATGCCGGAGCTTCGGGCCCGGCGGCAGATCTCTTCCAAAGGGAAGATCAGGGCGGTAGTCGAGGAGATATGGCTGAGGAAAATGAGCCGGGTGCGGGGTGTTACCGCGCGCCAGATGCGGTCGGAAAACTCCTGCCGGTGGAAAGGCAGGGGGATCTCCGCCCGAACGTAGCGGGCTCCTGCGCGCCGGCAGACAAATTCCCAGGCGTTATCGCAGGCGCCATATTCCTGATCGGTGGCCAGAATTTCATCCCCCTCCGCCAGGGAAAGGGATCGCGCCACGCTGTTGACCGCCGTTGTGGCATTGGTCAGGAAGATCAGGTGTTCCGGCGAGGCTCCCAGGCGGCGGGCCAGGCAGGTCCGCGATTCTTTGAGAAGGTCGGCAGAGCGCCGTCCAAGAAACTCGACCGGATTCTTTTCCATTTCCCGCTGCAGCTGCTGATAGACACGGAAAACCTCCCGGGGGCAGGCGCCGAAGGAGCCGTGGTTCAGGAAGACAATCTCGGGATCCAAAAGAAAAAGATGCTTCATTTTTTGGATTTAGCTGCCGGCTCCCTGTGCTTCGCGAAGCATCTCTTTGAAGCGGTCTATGTCCTTGCGGAAAAAGCCGAGCACCTGATCTTTGGGAATGGAAAGCTGTTTCTTCCCCGAATCGGCACCCCCCAGTTCGGGGTACTCAAAGTGAAGTTGAACGGGCCCGGAAAATTTGCCCTCCCGGATCATTTTCAGGTACTTACGAAGGTTGACCATTCCGTCTCCGAGCGGACACCAGCCGGGAACCCAGGTTCCCTGGGCGTTCAATTTCCACTTGAAATCCTTGATGGCCGTCCCTTTCATATAAGGCAGAAGCAATCGTGTGCTATGGATCCATCCGCCGTATCCTCCCTCCGCCACGGCATGGCCAATGTCATAATTGACGGCGACCGCATCGGCAGAAAAGTCCTTGAGAAGCAGGTAAAGATCCCACATGGAGGCTCCGACCTGACCGATTCCGGAGTGAGTGTGATACATGGCGCAAACAGAGTACTTTTGGTTCAACGAGGCCAGGTCCCGGACGCGAAGCTTGAATTCCGAGAGCTGATCCGGGAGGCTGCCGGTGTCCTTGTAGCGGAATCCTCCCCACCGGTAACGTCGAATCCCCAGGGAAGACATGGTTTTCAGGACGGCTTCTGCGTGAGGCGACGAGGCGTCCACGATGTCGGTGGTCACCATGGGAATTTTCAGCCCGGCTTTCCGGATTCTCTCTGCTGCTTTCGGCAGATCCTCCTGCACGCGCTCCGGAAGAACATGACCCCCGGCGCGAACCGTCACGTCGATCCCGTCAAAACCCAGTTCGGCGCTTCTGTCCGCGGCTTCCCCGATTTCCGCCCACTGGAAATGTTTGGAAAAAATGCAGATGGGGTTCTCCGGGGCCTGGCCCGACTGGGTGGTTGCCATGATTCCGGACGATGCAAAAAGACCGGTGGTCCCGGCGAGAAACTCTCTTCGTTCGATGTTTCGATTCATATCGCGCATCCTCTATAAAACGGGTTGTGCAAAAGGGGTGTCCCTTACATGCTCTTGCATGCTAAAATGTTAAAAAAAGCCGCTAAAATGGCCTGCATTCACCGCGGTTAATTTTAAACCAAGGGGGCAGCCTGGCAAAAATCCTTTTTGATTATGGGTCTAAATTCTTGACAAAATGGGTGTTTCAGGGTAGTTTTACGACTCTTTTTAAATGTAAACGATATTTGATAAAGGGTTTTCGATGCAAAGACATAAATCGGCCATGAAGGCGGCGCGCGCTGCCGTCAAGCGGAACCAGATCAATTCGGCTAATTCCACGCGGGTTCGCAAAGCGGTAAAACAGGTTCGCAAGTCGATCGAGGAAGGCAACCTGGACGCAGCTAAGACCACACTGCCCAAAATGGTTGAGGTTCTTGACCGGATGGCCCGTCGCGGGGTGGTTCATCGCAATAAGGCGGCCCGGTTAAAGAGCCGTCTCACCCGCAAATTGAATAGCAGCGCAAAGAGCGCCGCCGAATAATCCGAACCCGCTTCTCTGTCCTTTCCGGGAGTCAGCGCGGCGTCCTGCTGCCGGGCTTCCGGTTGGCTTCTTCCGGTCTGACCCGGATTTCTGCGAAGGTATTATTTCCGAGGAGGCGGTCATAATTCCATCTCCTTGCGACAAGCCCTTCGGCCCTTCTTCCCGCTCTTCCTTTCTTCCTGTAAGCCCAATCTTTGAGGAAGAAAAGAAGATCAGGAAGGAAGGTGAAAAGTTCGAGAAACACCCGAAAACAAACTGACAAGCGATAACCGCTTGCGAGAATTTCTTTCCTGTGCCCCGATAGGGACCTGCCCCGTGCTACAGGCAATCATTGCCGGGATTCGTGGCGGATTCCCTCAGGGCGATTTCGAGGAAAAGCTCCACCAAGCCGGGATCAAAGTGCGTACCGCACAGGGAGCGGATGTGTTGACAGACCTGGTCCACGGGCCAGCGGGCACGATACGGCCGATCGGAGCGAAGGGCATCCCAGACGTCCACGAGGGAAAAAATGCGCGCTGCCAGAGGGATCTGTTCCCCGCATAATCCCTGCGGGTAGCCGGTTCCATCCCATTTTTCATGATGGCAATAAGGAATGCTCAGCGCGGGGTGCAAATAGGCAATCGGAGACAACCACTCGAGGGCATAGACCGGATGGCGGCGCATGACTCCCCATTCCTCTTCGGTCAGCGGCCCTGGTTTCAGAAGAATGCTGTCCGGAACTCCCAGCTTTCCGACATCGTGCAAGAGGGCTCCGCGGCGGATATGCTTCAGGTGCTCGCCGGCTGACTCCAAAGCCGTCGCGGCACGGGAGTTTCCACGGCCACTGTGCTGCGGAAGGCATGCGGTTATTTTGTCCGCCGATTTTTCATGCAAGTCCAGCGCCCGGGCAACGCTCACCGTCAAACGTGTCACTCTCTGGCTGTGCCCTTCGGTTTCCTTGTCGCGCAAGTCCAGGGCATGCACCCAGCCTTCGATCGTGGCATCGTAAGTAGATTGCAACTGCAGATAGGCTTCCACCAGGCGCTGGTGCTTCTCCCGCAGTTTTCTGTAGCGGTTCAGCCGGGTGATGGTTCTCACCCGCGCCCGCAGCTCGGCACGGTCAAAGGGCTTGGTGATGAAGTCATCCGCGCCAGCCTCGATTCCCTGCATCCGGGATTCCCGATCATCCAGCGCGGTCACCAGGACCACCGGCACTTCCGCCAGCAGCGAGTCGGCGCGGAGACGACGGCAGACCTCATAGCCGTCCATGAAGGGCATCATCACGTCCAGCAGGACCAGATCCGGAAAGAGCGTCGCTGCCTGCTGCAAAGCCTGCATTCCGTCGCTGGCGAATTCCAGCCGGTAGCCCTGTCCGGTCAACAGCCCCTCCAGAGCCATGCGGCCCAAGGGCAAGTCATCCACGATGAGAACCAAACTGCCTTCGTCCATGGAAGGATTTTAGCGAAACAGCCGCAGGTTTTCAAGAAACATCGAACGTGCCTTTCCGCTGGAAACCGCACTGCACAGGGAATCCGGCTGCAAAAAAGTTGACAGTACTATCCAACAGCATCTAGAATAACCTCCAGGAGGGGGAGGGATGCCGCATTCCGGGGGGAATGGCTTAGGATTCGTTATGGAAATTCGGGTTTTGCTGATCGTTCAGGACGAAAAATCCAGGGAGCTGTACCTGCAGGCAATCCAACAAGAAGGAATTCGTGTGTATGTCTCTCCGTCCTTCACCGATTTGAGCGAGGAGATCTGCAGCCAGACATTTCATGGCATTTTCCTGGATTTCGCCACTAAGATGAAAGCCCTTCGGCGGAATAAAGGCTACATATACGGTTTACTGGAGAAATTTCCCGTCTGTCAGCTGAAGATCATCGAGGAAGAAACCGGCCGGGTAAAGTGCTTTTATCCCACCGGCGGCGACATTTCTCACCCGCTCGATTTTATCCAGAATGAGTGCTGCCGATTTATTCCTTCCCCCGTTCGCACCGAACCGCGCATGGCTGTCCACCTCAACGCTCTGATCTATGGCCATCCGGAGGATCAGAATCCGGAAAGGTCGGTCACCGTAAACCTCAGTCGAAACGGCTGTTTCCTTTTTTCCTCGCAATATCGGGAAGTGGGTTCGGATGTCTGGGTTCGTTTTCGGGATTTTCCGGATGAAACGCCGATTCAGGGCCTGATCCGCAATCGGATCCCCTGGGGCGAATTCCGCCGTATTCCCGGAATCGGCGTGGAATTCCGGAAAATCCTGCCGTCCCAGACGCAATATCTGGAGAGCCTTCTGCAGCTTTAGCCTGACACCCGTCGTTCGATCCGCATGAAGCAGAATCCGCGAAACTGGATTTTCAAAAATAAAAATAAAAATCAGTTCTTTCTTTTTCTGGCCGTTCTTGCCTTCGTCAGCTGTCTGCTGATCTGGGGGACCATGGCTCTCACGGATCGGGAAATGCGGGAGGAGATGTATCGGGGAGCCCTCCTGGTGGCCAAGGCTATGGACGTCGGGAAAATGGAACGGCTGCCCTTCGAGCCCTCCGATAAATATCTGCCGGAGTTCAAACAGATGGATCAGCTGATGCGAGATCTCAGCGGATCCCTGCACATCAGCTGGGCCCCGGCCAGCAACTACATCAGCATTTATTCCATGAAAAAAAGGGGCGGCGCGATTTTTTTTGGTCCGGAAAGCATTCTGGAAACGGATCATCGCGCCTCACCCCCCGGGACGCTGTATAAGGAACCTCCGCCGGAACTGGACGGCGTTTTCGAGCGCCGTCACACGGTGGTCATCGGCCCGTTCACCGATGAATACGGGACCTTTGTAAGCGCCTTCACGCCTCTGATCCATCCCCGCACCGGACAGCTGGTCGCGGTGATCGGCATGGACGTCATGTCCGGCGACTGGACGCGTGCCGTTCTGGAAAAGGCAGCGATTCCCATCGGCCTGGTTCTGATCCTTTTCATTGTGATCGTTACTTTCTGGATTTCCGCGTCCCGTTCTGCTGCCACCGCCAGGCCGGTTCTGCGGCGGCTTCTTCCGCCGATGATCCTGATCGTTTTCCTGCTGGTGGCCAGTGCCGCCGCCCTGCTCTGGCATCAGCAGAAACGGCAGATCGCCGGCGAGCAGAAGGGTCAGGCATCGGAGCTGGAAAACGATCTTCATTCCTGCCTCGATCAGCAGTCCCTGGGGCTGGGAGCCGCCCTGCAGGCTATTATCGCCCATCCCGACTTGCCGGGCGCGCTGCTGCGGGAGGATACGGCGGCTCTGCTCCGCCAATGGCAGGCACCGTATGAAAGAATGAGGCAGGAGAGCGGGATTACGCACTTCTGCCTGCTCGACGGACGCCGTTCCTGCATCCTGCGTCTGCACCACCCTGCCCGGAGAGGCGACCGGGTGGATAGCTTTACAGCCCGCGAAGCGGAACGAACGGGCCAGAAGGCCTCGGGCCTGGAATTAGGCCCCTGGGGCAACCTGATCCTCCGGGTCGTGCAGCCAGTCTTTCTGGACGGCAAAGTGGCGGGCTTTGTCGAGCTGGGCAAAGAGGTCGAAGAGGTTCTGGAAAGCCTGCACAACCGGTCCGGGAATCATTTGATGATCCTGATCCGCAAAGAGCTCCTGAATCGGGAAAAGTGGGAAGAGGGTATGCGCTCCCTCGACAGGAAAGCCGACTGGAACTACATGCCGGACCAGGTGGTGGACTACGCTTCGGAGGAGCGGCTGCCCGCGACCTACGCTTCGTGGCTGAAAGATCTGCAAGCCGGTTCCGGCCAAAGAGACGGGGAGCTTGTTTTCGCCGGAACGGACTGGTGGGTATCCGTCACCACCTTGAAAGTCGCATCCGGCGCGGAAGTGGGCCGCCTGATTGTATTCCGGGACATCTCCGCCACCAAGGCTGCCTTTTTTCACCTTCTGGTGCTCGGCGGGACGATCGGCACAATTCTGCATGTGATCCTGTTCAGTTTCATTTATGTACTGCTCCGCCGCACGGACGCCGGAATCCTGGCGCAACAGACCCATCTTCGGGAGAGCGAAGCGCGGCTCGTCCAGATGGCCGAGCACAGCCGGATCGTAATTTGGGAAGTGGATGCCAACGGGTTGTTTACTTATGTCAGCCAGGTATCAGAGATGGTGCTGGGTTACAAGCCGGAGGAACTGGTCGGGCATTTTCACTTTTACGATCTGCATTTGCCCGGCGAGCGTGAGGCCGCAAAAAGTTATGCCTTCGAGATCATCCGCCAGAAAGGGACCCTGAGCAACTGGGTCAAGTGCGTGGCTGCCAGGAGCGGCCGGAAAGTATGGATATCCACGAACGGCCTGCCCATCCTTCATGCGGACGGTACCCTGCTGGGCTACCGCGGGAGTGATACCGATATTACGGAAAGGAAAATGCAGGAAGAGGCCGACCAGAGAAAGGCGGCCCGGCGGAACCGGGAAGTCGAAGTGGTGTCCCGGCTTGCCGCCTCCAACAAACTGGCCCAGGGTCTGCTGGAAGAATTGTGCCGCGAAATGACCGAGGCCGGCTCCTTTGCACTGGATGTTTCCCGCGTCGGCGTATGGTTGTTTGAAAACAATGGAAGCCGGCTGGTCAGCCTGGACAGCTACGAGGCAATCCAGGGCCTTCACTCTTCGGGTGCCGTCCTGGAGGAGCACGAATTCCGGAACGAGCTGGAGGCGCTTCGCAATTCCAAGTACGTCGACGCCCACGACGCCATGACAGATCCGCGAACCGCAGGATATGTGGACGGATATCTCAAGCATTACCGGATTGCTTCCATGCTGGACGCCGTCATCCGCTACGGCGGCGAACCGCTGGGGGCTCTCTGCTTTGAGCAGGTCGGAGATCCTCACCATTGGGAGGAAGACGAGATTTCGTTTGCCTGCCAGCTGGCGGACCAGGTTGCCCTGACCATTTCCAACCGCGATCGCAAAAAGGCCGAACAGGCGCTGCGACAGGAGAGGCAGCGTCTCGGCGCCATCATCGAAGGAACCAATGCCGGGACCTGGGAGTGGAACGTACAGAGCGGCGAAGCGATTTTTAACGATCGATGGGTGGAGATGACCGGCTTTTCGCGGGAGGAGCTCGCGCCCGTTTCCATTGAAACCTGGCGGCGGCTCGTCCATCCGGAGGATCGGGAGGTCAGCCGAGCCCTGCTGGAAAAACATTTCCGAAGCCAGCTGGATTATTACGAGTGTGAAACCAGGATTTGCCATAAAAGCGGGTCCTGGATCTGGGTTCTGGACCGGGGTAAGGTAGCGACGTGGACTCCGGATGGAAAGCCTTTATGGATGTTCGGAACCTACACAGACATCAGCGCCCGGAAGCGGCATGAAAGCGATTTGGAGGAAGCACGGATTGCGGCCGAAACAGCCAACCGGGCCAAAAGCGAGTTTCTGGCCAACATGAGTCACGAAATTCGCACTCCCATGAACGGGGTGATTGGCATGACCGGATTGCTTCTGGATACGGAGCTGTCGGAGGTGCAGCGCAAGTACACGGAAACCATTCGTGCCAGCGGCGAATCGCTGCTCGCTCTGATTAATGATGTCCTGGATTTTTCCAAGATCGAGGCGGGCAAGCTCGAGCTGGAAACCCTCGATTTCGACCTTCTGAGCCTGCTCGACGACTTTGCCGCCACCCTGTCGGTGCGTGCCGGCGAGAAGGGAATTGAACTGCTATGCGTTGCCGACAGCAATGTTCCGATTCTTCTGCGCGGCGATCCGGGCCGGCTCCGCCAGGTACTTACCAACCTGACTGGAAATGCCGTCAAATTTACGCGGGTCGGAGAAGTCTCGGTTCGCGCCTCGCTGCAGGAGATGCATGGGGAAAAAGTGGTTCTCCGCTTTACGGTTCGTGATACGGGTATCGGAATCCCGGCCGCGAAGATCGAGTCGCTTTTCCAGAAATTCACGCAAGCAGATGCCTCCACAACCCGGCAGTTCGGCGGAACAGGCCTCGGCCTGGCTATCTCAAAGCAGCTGGTCGAGTTGATGGGCGGAGAAATCGGGGTAAGCAGCCAGGAGGGTGTGGGCTCGGAATTCTGGTTCACGGTCGTGATGGTCGTGCAAGGCGAGTCTGTTGCGCACCGCTTCTCCTGTCCCGATCTGGTTGGAATCCGAGTCCTGGTCGTGGACGACAATCGAACCAACCGGGAGTTCCTTACCACCCGGCTTTCCTCCTGGAGGATGCGCGTGGAGGAAGCGGAAAACGGATCGGCCGCCCTTCGGAACCTGTATCGTGCCGTCGAGGAAAAGGATCCTTTTCGAATTGCCCTGATCGATATGCAGATGCCTTCGATGGACGGCAAAACCCTGGGGCGATTGATAAAGGCCGATAAAAGCCTCGGTGATACCCGCCTGGTGATGTTGACTTCCATGGGGATGCCCGGTGATGCGAAGCAGCTGGAGGAGATCGGCTTTTCCGCCTTTGCCCTCAAGCCGGTCCGGCAGCAGGAGCTGGAGATGGCTTTGGGGCAAGCCCTGGCGGAGCCGGGGGCCGCACTTCTGTCCCGGTCTGTTCCCTCCCGCCATTCCGTGCATGAGGTGCAAAACCTTTTTGCCGGTTCCAAGGCCAGAGTTCTGCTGGTGGAAGACAATATCACCAACCAGCAGGTAGCCGTCGGCATCCTGAACAAGATGGGACTGCGCGTCGACGCCGCCGCCAACGGGGCCGAGGCGGTAAATGCGGTTGGCATGATTCCGTACGATCTGGTCCTGATGGATGTGCAGATGCCGGAAATGGACGGCTTTGAAGCCACTCGCCGCATCCGTTTCCAGCAGGCTGCGGCCGGCATACGTCCGGTTCCCATTATAGCCATGACGGCACATGCCATGCAGGGGGACAGGGAAAAGTGCCTTAATGCAGGGATGGACGATTACATTTCCAAGCCTGTAACCCCGAAAACCCTGGCCGAATGCCTGAGCAAGTGGCTGGGGAAAGATAAGGAAATTCCGTTCCCTGTCCTCCATGAGGGTTCCTTTCCGGAGAGAACGGCAGGATTTCCGGATAAGGTGCCTCCCATCTTCAACAAGGCCGAACTTGTAAGCCGGCTGATGGATGACGAGGACCTTGTCCGGACGGTTGCTGAAAGCTTTTTAAAGGACCTTCCTGTTCAGATGCGAGTGCTTCGCGAGACTCTGAAAGAGGGAAATGCCAGGGAGGCGGAGCGCCTGGGGCACTCCATAAAAGGGGCGGCGGCCAATGTGGGCGGATTGCAGCTGCGCGATGTCGCCCTGGCCATGGAGCTGGATTGCCGGTCAGGAAAGCTGAAGGCCGCCTGGGAGCAAATGGATGTCCTGGAAAAGGAGTTTGACCTCCTGCAGCGCGCCATGAAAAAAGAAGTATTCCACGAAGGGAACAGCGGATCGTGAGCCGCGCGGTGGTCCTCACTCCTGATAATGAACCGCGGTAAGGCCGGATTCGAGCGCCCAGCGAACTGCCTGGGCATACTCTCCACGGTTCAGGCGGCGTGCAATGCTCCGGCAGCGGAAGGCACCATAGGCGGGATGGTACTGCGACATCAGATTGACGCGGGTATCCCTGGGAAGGTGAGAGGCAATCCAGTTCAGGACCTCCCTGGTTCCGCTGCCATCTTCGGGCATTACCAGGTGCCGGATTACCAGACCTCGATGAACCAGGCCGTCTGCGGAAAGAATGGCGGTTCCCACCTGGCGGTGCATTTCGGTGAGAGCTGCCTGCGTGGTGGAAACATATTTCCGGGCTCCGGAGCAGAAAGATTCGGCGTAGGAATCCTGCGAAAATTTAAAGTCAGGAAGGTAAATATCGACCACTCCATCCAGCAGACGAAGAATTTCCAGGCGCTCCCAGCCGCAGGTATTGTATACCACCGGGAGGTGCAGGCCCTGTTCGGCAGCCAGGGAAAGTGCCTGGAGGATGTGAGCCGCAAAATGGGTGGGAGAGACCAGGTTGATATTGTGGCACCCAAGGATCTGGAGCCGGAGCATCATTCCTGCCAGCTCTTCCACGGAGCACTCATTCCCCTGGCCCTCGTGACTGATTTCCCAGTTCTGGCAAAATACGCAGCGCAGATGACATCCGGACAGGAATATGGTTCCGGACCCTCCCGTTCCCACCAGAAAGCGTTCTTCACCGAAATGGGGGTGATGCGAGGAAACGACCAGCCGGTCAGTGCTTTGACAGACCCCGGTTTCCCCCTCGAGGCGATTGGCGCCGCACTCGCGCGGGCAGAGCCGGCAGCTTTCCATGATTTCCCAAAGTAACTTGCCCCGCTCTTTCAGCTCTCCCGATTCATGAAGCCGAAGGTAGGCCGCACGGCGGGGCGGGCTTTCCTGGGTTTCCTGGATGGCGCCCGGGCTCATCTTTTTTTCAAAAAGCCCTGTTCTTCCAGGAAGCGGTCCATTTCTTCGAGGACGGACTGGTAGGTCTTCTCATCCGCCCGGCCGTAGTTAAAGAAACCGTGCTCTTTATCCGGATAGGGAACCAGGCGGCAGCGGTTTCCGAAGGAGTCCATGGATTTTGCAAAGAGTTCCACGCTTTTAAAAGGAACCGTGGTATCTGCTGTACCGTGGAAAATGATTGTCGGCGGAATCCCCTTGCACAGGTGATGGTAGGGGGAAATCCGGGCCGGGTCCGTGCCTGCCCTCTGAGCCAGGGAGTCCATTTTTTCTTTGGGAAAGATCGTCTCCAGGCCCGCGGGCGACAGGATCAGGGCCGGATTGAAAAGGACCATGGCATCGGGTACGGAGCTGACTGCCATGTCTTCTCCTGCCTCTTCGAATCCGGTGACTGTTCCGGTGCAGGCGGCGATATGCCCTCCGGCGGACCCGCCGCCTGCCGCGATGCGCCGGGGATCGATTCCCAGCTCCGAAGAGTGGGAGCGAATCCATCGCACCGCCGATTTGGCATCCTGAACGCACTCCGGGATTTTAACTCCGTGGCGTGAAGCGACCCGGTAATCGGCGGAAATGGCAACCATACCCCGGGAAGCCAGGTGTTGACACTGGGTGAGAAATTGTCCTGGACTGCCCGAGCTCCAGCCCCCGCCAAAGAAAAAAACGATGGCCGGAGACCGGTCGGAAGCCTTGTGGCCGGCAGGCTGAAAAATATAGAGGCTCAGTTTGGCCTTTCCCACCGTTTTATAGATGCGCTCCTGCGCTCCCGGCATCGCGGGAGGATACGAAAATCCGGCTGCCGGCTTGGAGTTGGAGGGTGCCTGGGCGAAAAGGAACGTGAGCCAGAAGGAGAGGACCAGACCCACAATCAGAGCTTTCCCTTGTTTTTTCATCAGCCATTTACTCCTTATGGTTGTCAGGAGCCGCTATCCTTCGGGCCCTCTTCGACGGGCGCTCCGGCGCGGCGGTACCAGTTAATCTGCCGCATGATTCCCCGAATGATTCGGCTTTCGCGGCTGTCCAGCCCGGCACGGGCGAAAATTCGCTTCAGGACCAGCATCATCCGCTCCGGATCATCGGAGGGTAGAAAGCCGATCCGGGACAAGGCGTCGCGCACGTGCTCGAACATTCCGTCCAGTTCAATCTGCGGGGCCAGGACCCGTTTGCGCTGGCGTTTCGGAAAAGTGGCCATGTTCATTTCATAGCACAGGAGCAGAACGGCCTGCGCCAGGTTGAGGGAGCTGAATGCCAGATCCGTCGGGATGCAGGTAACGTATTGGCAGTGCTCGATATCCTCGTTGCTCAATCCGCTGGACTCCGGCCCGAAAACGAGGGCCACGCGGTTGTCCAGGGTCAGCGGGGCGATCAGTTCCGCCATTTCCCGAGGGGAGAGCGAGTCCTTGCGCCGGCGTCCCCGCCGCGCGGAGGTGGCGACGGTGATGGCGGCGGTGGCCATTGCATCTCCCAGGCTGTCATAGGACCGGGCGTTCTGCAGAATGTCGTCGGCCCCGCAGGCCATCTGGATGCTGAGTTCTGTCAGTTCGGTGTGAGGCCGAACCATCGCCATGTGGTGAACGCGCATGTTTTTCATGGCGCGGGCCGCGGCGCCGATATTTCCGGGATGCTGCGGGTTTACCAGAATAACAGAGACATTATCCAGGTTGGCGCTTAGGATGGGTTTTGTGCCGGGATTCATCTTTTTGCCTGGTCCTTCGCTCTGCGGTTCGAAATGTTCCAATTCCATTTTTACCTTGTCCGGTTCATTGTAACATTGACGGGGAGTCCGTTGTCGATAGGAATTGTGCCGTGCCTCCGGTTCCTTTGTGGCATAATATTCCCTCAATTTTTATTTCGGAAAGGGAAACATGAAACTGCCGGTTGAAGAAAATCCGCTTTATTTGCAAAGGGTGGCCAAGCTGGGAGAAATCCGCTCCCGGGGTACGGATCCGTATCCGCGTAAATTCGATTATACCCACTCCCTGCCGCAGCTGGTTGCGGAAATGGGCTCGCTGGATTCGGCGGCTCTTGAGCAGCGCCAGGATCAGGCCGTACGGGCCTGCGGGCGCATTGTGGCCATGCGCGGCTTCGGCAAGGCCTGTTTCCTTCAGCTGGCGGAGGGGGGAGCTCGCCTGCAGGTCTATGTGAAGAAGGACCAGGTGCCGGCGGAGGATTTCGAGCTGCTGGGGATGCTGGATGTGGGGGATTTTATCGGCGTGGATGGGCCCCTTTTCCGCACCAAGACCCAGGAGCTCACGGTTCTTGTGAAAAAAATGACCCTTTTATCCAAGGGGCTGCTCCCTCTTCCGGAAAAATGGCACGGCTTGACGGATGTGGAACTAAGGTACCGGCAGAGGTACCTTGACCTGGTGGTAAACCCGGAGGTAAGAAATACGTTCGTGGTTCGCAGCCGAGTCATTCAGGAATTGCGTCGCTTTCTGGATGCGAGGCGGTATATCGAGGTGGAAACTCCGATGATGCACCCCATCGCCGGCGGAGCCACCGCCCGTCCATTTAAAACCTTTCACAACGCCCTCGGGATGCCTTTTTTTCTTCGCATTGCACCGGAGCTGTACCTGAAGCGTCTGATCGTCGGAGGATTGGAAAGGGTTTACGAAATCAACCGGAATTTCCGCAATGAAGGAGTCTCCACACAGCACAATCCGGAATTCACCATGCTCGAGTTTTATCAGGCTTACAGCGACTTCCGCGACCTGATGGCTCTCACCGAGGAAATGCTCACCGGACTGGCGGAAACCATTACCGGCTCCCGCACGGTTTCTTATTGCGGGCACACCATATCGTTTGACAGCTGGCGGCGCTTCCGGCTGAAGGAAGCCATCTGTCATTTTTGGGATGAAAAATGCGGGACGGCTCCCGTGGAAGAGGACCTGGCAGATGCCGGCAAGCTGGAGAGACTGCTGCGCTCCTGCCGGATCGAGCCTCCCAAGGACTCCTCGGCGGGCCAGCTGCTGGGGCTGCTTTTCGAGACCGTCGTGGAGGAGCATCTGATTCAGCCCACCTTCATTTTCGATTACCCGGTCGAACTTTCTCCCCTGTCCAAAAAGTGCCCGGACGATCCCTCTACCGTGGAGCGCTTCGAGCTTTATATCGGAGGCTTCGAGATTGCCAATGCCTACAGTGAGCTGAATGATCCCATGGACCAGTTTGCCCGGTTCGAGGAGCAGGTTCGGAGCCGGGGCCGCGGCGACGACGAGGCGCACGAAATGGACGAGGATTATGTCCGCGCCCTGGCGTACGGTATGCCTCCCACGGCGGGAGAAGGGATCGGAATCGACCGGCTGGTCATGATTCTGACGGATTCCCGCTCGATTCGCGATGTGATTCTGTTTCCGCATTTGCGACCGGAACAGGGAAGAAGCACGGAAGCCGCGGAGCCGGTTGAAGAAAAGCCGCACGCATGAGGCTGGAGCTTTTTATCGCCTGGCGCTACCTGACTTCCCGGCGGAAGCAAACCCTGGTGCCGGTGATTTCCTTAATCGCCATACTGGGCATTGCCGCCGGAGTGATGGCCATGATCATCGCTCTGGCTCTTTCCACCGGTTTTCGCGAAGAGATTCAGACGCGCATCCTGTTTGCTACCTCCCACATCAACCTGATGCGTCTGGACAGCGGGCCGATCGGCGGCCTCGATCCGCTGCTGCAGAAGATCGGCACTTTTCCGGGTGTGAAGTCGGCTGCCCCGGTGATTTACGACCAGGTTTTCCTCTCTTCCGGAAACCGTTCTCACGGCGCCGTTCTCAAGGGAATCGAGCCGGAAAGGGAAAAGCGTTTCGGGGAATTGCGGCAGCAGCTGCTTCAGGGTACGCTGGAGGAGCTGGAAAGGTCCGGTCCGTCCGGAAAGGAGGCCGTCCTGGCAGGCATCATCCTGGGGAAGGAGCTGGCCGACAGCCTCAGCCTGCACCTTGGGGATACGGTGCGCGCCTATTCCGCAAGGGGGCGCCTCAGCCCCATGGGGATGGTTCCTGGCATTCGCAACTACCGGGTTGTGGGAATCTTCGCCTCCGGACTGTGGGACTACGACCTGAACTGGGCCTATGTCTCCCTGTCGTCCGCCCAGAGCTTTTTCAACATGCCGGCCGGCAGTGCAGGTGTGGTTGAGGTCCGGGTGACGGATATTTACGACGTGGAGGCTATTTCCCAAAAGTTACTCGCCAGGGCGGGGCCGGGCTTCACGGCCACACACTGGATTGACCTGAACCGCCCCCTTTTTTCCGCCATGAAGTTGGAAAAGCTGGCCATGTTCGTGACCGTCTGCCTGATCGTCATGGTAGCGGCACTCAACATCGTTACCACCCTGGTGATGATGGTGATGGAAAAAAACCGGGATATCGGAATTCTGAACGCCATGGGCGCCACGGAAAGGAACATCCTCCGGGTTTTCATGCTGCAGGGGCTGGTGCTCGGGACGATCGGGACTCTGGCTGGATCCGTCCTCGGCGTGGCGGTCAGCTGGTTGCTGGATCGCTACCGGTTGATCCGCCTGGAGCCCGAAGTTTACGCGATTCCCTATGTGCCTTTCCAGGTGCAAGGGGCGGACGTGCTGCTGGTTGCCTTTTCTGCCATACTGATTTCTTTTCTGGCAACGCTTTACCCGGCCCGAACCGCCGCCCGGCTCAATCCCGTCGAGGCGCTGCGCTATGAATGATTTCCTTCAGGCCGACGGACTTTTCAAGTCCTATACCGCAGGCGGGCAAACCATCCAGGTGCTCTGCGGACTGAACCTGATCCTGCCTGCCGGGGATATCCTGGCGGTGGTGGGCGAAAGCGGTTCGGGCAAAAGCACTCTTCTGCACCTTCTGGGGGGTATGGATCGTCCGGATCAGGGCACGGTGAGAGTGGAAGGGACGGATATCTACCGCCTGCCGTCGGCAGAGCTGGCCGGATTTCGCAACCGGAAGATCGGTTTTGTGTTCCAGTTTCACCACCTGCTTCCGGAATTCAGCGCCCTGGAAAATCTGGTCGTACCCCAGCTGATCATGGGTAGGAACCGTCGAGCTGCAGCCGAAGCCGCGGCCCTGCTGTTGCAGGAAGTCGGTCTGGAAAAAAGGGCGAGACATCGCCCGGCCGAACTTTCCGGGGGAGAGCAGCAAAGGGTAGCCTTGGCCCGTGCTCTGGTGACAAATCCGGACCTCCTGCTGGCGGATGAGCCGACCGGCAACCTGGATGGCCGAACGGCGGGAGCCATCGAAGAGCTGCTGATGGAAATTCATGCCCGTCGCGGACTGACCATTCTGCTGGTGACCCACAGCGAAAAACTGGCCCGCGCCTGCCGTCGGCTCATGCGTCTTGAAAACGGGGTACTCCTCAGGTAACATGATTCGGCTCCCTGAGGCTTGGTTTATCATAGGAAGTACGTTTTGAAGCGGGAATGGGAACCATTTTTGATTCGGAACGTATCGGGGGAGAATAGTTCTGTAATGTCTTTCATGGCAAACAAAAACGGATCCGAGGGGGAAGCGAGATAATAACCGGAATTTTGAACCGCCCTAATGAAATTTCCATCTTTGAGTCCATGGGTAAATGGACCAAATCCAAGAAATCCACCGGGATTTTTCTCGCAGGCATGGGATTGTCTTTTCCTTCGGGGCCGGTCAATAAACAAAATTTCTATCTGGAAGTGCAATCCTGCACCGAAGTTTGATATCTTAATGGCGCATTTTTTTTTGGAATGAATATGCTGCTCAAAGTGAAAAAACAGCCTTTATCGCTGGTGATGCGGTTGCTGCTCCTGGGAACCATGTTTTTGCCGGGGCGGGTAAGCGCTCAGACCGTGCCCAACAGCCAAACCGAGGCTCCGTCCGTGGAAGAAGTGCGTATTCGCGGCAACCGGCGAATCACCATGGAGGATATCGTCTTTTATATCCAAACCCGGAAAGGCGATGCCTACGATGAAACCCGCCTGAAGATGGACTGGCAGGCTTTGAACAAAACCAATATTTTTGAGCAGATTGACCTTTTTGCGGAGGATGGGCTCGTCGGCAAAATCGTGACTTTCCAGGTGAAAGAAAAGCCGATGATCCGCACGATCAAATACGTAGGCAACAAGTCGTTCACCGAGTCGGACATCCTGGAGCATTTCAAGGAGCGGAAGGTGGGTCTGACGGTGGACTCCCAGTTCGATCCGGGGCGAATTAAAGCCGCGGAGCGCGCGCTGAAGGAGCTCCTCGAAAAGAATGGCCGCCCCCTGGGCACGATTCGGATGGAAAGGGAAGATATCGCTCTGGCCGGGGTGAACGTCAAGTTCGTGGTTACCGAGGGAGAAAAGGTCCGCGTCGGACAGATACAGTTTTCCGGAAACAAGATTTACTCGGACGAAAAAATCGCTTCCTACATGAAGCTGGTCAAGGAGCGCACGTTCATCAATATTTTCCGGGGCCGCGACAAGTATGCCCGGATGATGCTGGAGGCCGACCTGGAGCAGAATGCCAAGAAAGTCTACCAGGAAAGCGGCTATGTGCGCGCCAATTTCGGGGAGCCTACGGTGGTGATCAAGGAGGGACCCAGGGGCCTGGTGCCGCTGTTCCGCCGGACCAAGCGCCAGTTCTACATTAATATCCCCGTAGATGCCGGTCCGCAATTCAAGCTGGGAGAGCTGAAGGCGGAAAACGCCGAAATCAAGCAGGGGGAGCGGGTCGTTCTGAACAACCAGGGTGCCGCCGCCTTCTTCGGCATGCGCGCCGGCGACGTGGTCAATTTCACTAAAGTCCGCAACGGAATGGAGAACCTGAAGAAGTTTTATCATAGCTATGGCTATATCAATGCGGAGATTCTGCCCAACCAGACGGTCGATGAAGCCAAACAGCTGTTCAACATGACCTTCAATATCACGCCGGGGGCCCAGTTTTCGGTTAATCAGATCAATTTCCAGGGGAATACCAAAACGCGCGACGTGGTCCTGAGGCGCGAATTTCTTCTGGTGGAAAAAGCCCCCTACAGTGGCTACCTGATGGACCTCAGCGTGCTCCGTTTGAACCAGCTCGGATTTTTCGACAAGATCGAGGAGAAGGACTACGACATCACCCCGAACGACCAGACCAATGAAGTGGATGTTACGGTTCGTGTCAAGGAAAAAAGCCAGCAGTCGATCGGGGTAACTGGCGGAGTGAGCGGAATTTCCGGAAGCTTCATCGGGCTCAACTACAGCACCAATAATTTCCTGGGTCGAGGGGAGCGCATCGATGTGGATCTGACCGGTGGGACCCGTACCAGCAATTACATGCTGAGCTTTACGGAACCCTACGTCCTGAGCACCCGCTGGTCTCTCGGGTTGTCGGTGTTCAACCAGAGGTTCCGCTATGACACCTATGCACTTCTGGGGATTTACACGGGAAATATCAAAGACGCCACACAGCTTTTTACGCGAACTTCCACCGGGATCACCCTTTCTGCCAGCTATCCGCTTTCCAATTTCTGGCGGTTCGGAGGGAGCTACAGCATTCAGAGCATCGGGATCAGCGATATCGCCGAGGGGTTCGAGGACTATGCCCTGGGCCAGCTGATCGGCTTCACGCCCGGCGGCGATACCACCAAGGTTAAAACCAAAGGCATCATCCGCAGCGAACTGACCCCGACCCTAACCTACAACACTACCAACGACTATTACAATCCATCGAAGGGGCACAGCCTGACTCTCTCCTTCGGATATGCCGGCGGCATTCTGGGGGGCGACTATAACATGATCCGGCCCAGCGTGGAGTACCGCTACTTCAAGGCGGACCGCTGGCTGAGCAGAGGCCGCAATGTGTTTGCCTTTCACGCTCTGGGCGGCGTGGTCAGCGGTTTTAATGGAACTCCGGCGCCCTTCTGGGACCGCTTCTTCATCGGTGGTGAAAACACGATCCGCGGTTTCGATATCCGCTCCATCGTTCCCTACGCCGTAAGCCGCACCCCGGCCTTCGACGCCAATCGCATACCGCTGGTGGACCCCAACAGCGGCATGCCGAAAATTTCCTATGGGCCCTCCGCCGTAGGGGGGGATACTTATATTGTTGGCAACATCGAGTACCGCATGCCCATCGCCGGTCCGCTGTCGATTTCTCCCTTTTTTGATATCGGCACGGCCAGCGTGCTGTTTCCCAAGCAGCTGACCCTTTTCGGCACGGATACCAGTATCACGCTGATAGATAACACCAATAATGTCTGGCGAAGTTCTACGGGTGTCGAGCTGCAGTTCCTCCTGCCGGTCGTTCAGGCTCCTTTCCGGTTGATTTTCGCCTACAATCCGCATCGCATGTCCCGCTATGTCGACTTCGGGTCCGGCAGCTTCCTCTATCGGGAGTCGAAATCGGATGTGAAATTCACCATTGGCCGAAGCTTTTAGCCTCACCCGTGTTTGTGGGACGCTTACCTTTTTTATCAGGAGATTGATTCTGTGAACGTCAAAATAATCGTCATCGCCTTTCTGCTGCTCTTCCTGCTGCTCGTTCCCGGCTTCGGCCAGGCGGCAAGGCCGGCAGCGCCGGCCTCCGCTCCCGCCTCCGTGGCTTTCGATCCGGGACCGGCCCGCCAGGGCTTCATCAACCTGGAAAGGGCGCTCATGGAAGTGGCAGAAGGGAAGCAGCTTTTCGCAGAGCTGCAGGTCTTCATCGACAAAAAGAATAAAGAGCTCGATGCCATGCGCGCGGAAATTACCAAAAAGGAAACTCAGGTCCGGGCCCAGGAAGCCACGCTGAGCGACGAAGCGCGTCTTTCCAGCCAGAGAGACCTCGAGGAACAGCGCACCCGTCTGACCCGCTTCCAGGAGGACACCTCCAAGCTGATCACGGATCGTCAAAACGGGATTATCAAAAAGATCGGCGACAAGATGCAGGGGATTTTAATCGCCTTTGCCAAGGAGAAGAAACTCACCTCCATCGTCATCTGGTCCCCGCAGCTCTACGCATACGTAGACGAAACGCTCAATGTCACCGATGAGATCATTAAAAGATACGATGTGGCTTTTCCGGTGACCTCCTCCGCGGCTGCTCCGGCGGCCAAGCCCAAAACCCCTTAGCACCGGCAAGGAAAATTGTCATGACGGAAACAGGCCAAAGCCTGACTGTGGACCAGATTCTGAATATTCTGCCGCACCGCTATCCCTTTCTTCTGGTGGATCGTATTCTGGGAGTGACCGGGGAGGGAAAAGTTACCGGGATCAAGAACGTTACGGCCAACGAGCCTTTTTTCCCGGGGCACTTTCCCGGATTTCCGGTGATGCCCGGCGTGTTGATCCTGGAAGCCATGGCGCAGGTAGGTGGCGCCTATCTGCTGCAGCACGAGCCGGATAAGGACAGGAAATGGATTTTTTTCACCGGTGTGGATAATGCCCGATTCCGGCGTCCGGTGCGCCCCGGGGACCAGCTGCGTATGGAAGTGGTTCTTTTAAAGAGAAAGTCGCGCACATGCAAGCTTCACGGGGAAGCCTTTGTGGATGGCCAGCTGGTGGCGGAGGCCGATTTTCTAGCTTCGGTAGTGGATAAATAAAACCCATACGCCTTCCCGAGCTTCCCGGGCCGGGGCGGCGATCGGAAACGGAATGAAAATCCACCCATCGGCCATTGTTCACCCCGATTCGGTTTTAGGGGAGGATGTTGAGATCGGCCCGCACTGCATAATTGGTGCGGGAGTTACGATCGGCGCCCGGACCCGCCTTATTTCCCATGTTATACTAGAAGGCTTTTCCGAGATCGGAGAAGACAATCTGGTTTTTCCTTTCTGCAGCATCGGCACCGCACCCCAGGACCTCAAGTACAAAGGGGAGCCGACGCGGCTGGCCCTCGGCTCCCGCAATACGATCCGGGAGTTCGTGACCATCAACCGCGGCACACAGGGTGGGCACCAGGTTACCTGCATCGGAAGCGACAACCTTTTAATGGCCTACGCCCATGTGGCCCACGACTGTGTGGTCGGGTCCCGCGTGATCATGGCCAACGCCGCTACCTTGGCGGGGCATGTGGACGTAATGGACGGCGCCACCGTGGGCGCCTCTACCGGCGTTCACCAGTTCTGCCGGGTTGGCAAAGAGGCTTTCGTCGGCGGCTATTCGGTGATTACCCGCGATGCTCTGCCGTATATCAAGACGGTGGGCGATCGGAATTCTGCCAAAACCTACGGCATCAATTCCATCGGGCTGGAGCGCAAGCAGATGCCGAAAGAAAGTATCGCAGCACTCCAGCAGGCCTATCGGCGGCTCTTTCAGGACCACAAAAGGCCCTTTGAAGAGCGGCTCGCTGAGGTCCGACTCCATGGCCCCCACACCGAAGAGGTGCTCATCCTGCTGGACTTCATGACCACGGCGGAGCGAGGCTTTATCCGGTGAGCTCGGCCTGCGGATTGATTGCCGGAAATGGCCGTTTCCCCTTTCTGGTTCTGGATGCGGCCCGTTCCATGGGAATCCCCATGGTGGTTGCCGCCATCCGCGAAGAGACATTTCCTGAAATCGATCAGGCGGGCAGCGAAGTGCATTGGATCAGTCTGGGACAGCTCGGCCGGCTGATCAGGATTTTCAAGGATCGTGGCATCACCCGTGCGGTTATGGCCGGCCAGGTAAAGCACAAACAGATTTTCAGCTCCATTGTTCCTGACCTGCACCTGATCCGGCTGATGGCCGGACTAGCCCGAAAAAATACGGATTCCCTGATCGGTGCGGTGGCTGACTATATGGCCAGACAGGGGATCACCCTGCTGGATTCCACCGCCTTCCTGGAGCCCCTTCTGGCGGGCAGGGGAAACCTGACGGCTCGCTCATTGACTTCCGACGAATCCTCCGACATTGCTTTTGGGCTGGAGGCGGCCCGCGAACTGGCCCGCCTGGATATCGGACAGACGGTCGTGGTTTGCGATCGGGCTGTGGTGGCGGTGGAAGCTATGGAAGGAACCGATGCGGCCATCCGTCGTGCCGGAGAGCTGTGTCCCAGGGGCGGGCTATCCGTGGTCAAAGTCAGCAAGCCGAAGCAGGATATGCGCTTCGACGTACCGATCGTCGGACTGGAAACCATCCGGGTCATGAAGGCCGCGGGAGCCTCCGCCATTTCGGTGGATGCCGGAAAGACTCTGCTGCTGGACAAGGATGCTCTGCTGGCAATGGCCGACGAGTTTGGCATCTCCCTGTACGGACAGGAGGTTCAGCCTTGATTCGCGTGGCCGTGGTCGGTGTGGGCAGCCTGGGTGTGCACCATGCGCGTAATTACAGCCGGATACCAGGCGTGGAGCTGGTCGCGGTCTGTGACCGGGTGGAAGAGCGCGCCAGGGCTACTGCCGGACAGCTCGGCACCCGTTTTGTGCTTCGGCCCGAGGAGCTCGTCGGCGAGGTGGATGCCGTCAGCCTGGTGGTGCCGACGGTGCATCACGGCGAGCTGGGAGAGATGTTCCTGGGTCACGGCATTCATGTCCTGGTGGAAAAGCCGATCACCGCCACCCGGGAAGAGGGGCTGCGTCTGATCGCCGCCGCCGAAAAAGCGGACCGGATTCTTCAGGTTGGGCACCTGGAGCGTTTCAACCCCGCCGTTGTGGCCATCCGGGACCGGATCCACCATCCCCGCTTTTTCGAGGGGCACCGGATGAGCGTTTTTCAGCCGCGCAGCCTGGATGTAGATGTGGTCCTCGATTTAATGATCCACGACCTGGACCTGGTCCTTTCCATGGTTCCGAGCGAAATCGAGGAGGTGCATGCCACAGGGATCCCGGTCCTGTCCCCGAAAATCGATATTGCCAATGCCCGGATTCAATTCAGAAACGGCTGCGTTGCCAATCTTACCTGCAGCCGGGTATCCGACGAAAAGATCCGTAAGCTGCGCTTTTTTCAACCCAGCGATTACATTTCGATTGATTTCATAAAAAGGGAAAGCGAAATTGTCCGGCTCTGTGCCGGTTCCCCGGGAACTCTTCCCCGGCTGGAACGTTCTAAGATCGGGGCCAGCGACCAGGAGCCTTTGCACCAGGAGTTGTGCGCATTCATCGCCGCGGTCCGAAAGGAAAGCGAAAATCCCTGCCCCGGCATCGATGGCTTGCGGGCCCTGGATGCGGCGCTGCTGGTCCGCAAGGAAATGCGGACCGCTTAGGGACCATGCGGAAAGAAAGAAACTTTTATTGGTTATAATTGATACTGGATCAAGTAAGTCCAGTATAAAAACCAATAAAATAGAGAAAGGTGTTCGATGATGAGTTGCGAAAAGAAAACGATGCTGACCGTTGGTTCCGCCTTTCCGGCATTCCGAAAGAAGGCCGTTGTTTCCCTGAAGCCGGGAAAGGAATTTGCGGAGTTATCCTCGGAAGACCACAAAAAAGACGGGAAGTGGATGGTTCTCTTCTGGTGGCCCCTGGATTTCACATTCGTCTGTCCCACGGAAATTGTGGAGTTCAATAAGGATTATGCGGAGTTCCAGAAGAGAAACACCCTCCTGATCGGCGCCTCCACCGATTCCGAGTTCGTGCACCTGGCTTGGCGGAACCAGCATGCCGGTCTCCGGGAACTTCAGTTTCCCATGCTGGCGGATACTTCCAAATCGCTTTCGGAGGAACTGGGAATCCTGGTGGACGAACTGAAGGTGCCGTATCGGGTTACGTATATTGTCGATCCGAAGGGGGTGATCCGGTGGCTGTGCATGAACGACCTCTCGGTCGGCCGGAACACCAGGGAAATCATTCGCGTTCTGGATGCCCTGCAGACGGGTGAGCTGACTCCCTGCAACTGGGAAAAGGGACAGGATACGTTGAAAGTCTAACTCTCCATTCCGGAGGGGGGATGAAAACCCGTCCGGAATGGAATCAAAACGGGAAAGAAAACGGAGATGCGCTTCCATCGATCAAGGGGAGAGGCCTGATGACAGGGAAAGAGTTGGAACCCCTGGAGTTTCTGGTCCACTACAAAGATCCCCGGCGGGTCAAACCTCTGGACTACGTCTCCGTTCTTCTTTCTGCTTTCCTTCACGTTGTAGTGATTTACGTGCTGGTGGTCAATCCCCATTGGCTGTTTTACCCGCTCCGCTACATCCTGCCTGCCGGGATGTTTTCGGGAGGGGAGGAGGGTGGGGGGCCGCTCAGCCAGGGCCGAATGGTAACCTTTCTGGCCAATAATCGCCCGATGTACGCTCCGGTCCTGACTCCGCCGAAGGGCAATCTTTACGGGGCGCAGGACACGGTGGCCATCAGCCGGCCTCCGCGGGTTCAAAAAGGCGGAAACGAATTGCCCTATTCCCGGGGGACCACCAAGGAATTCACGATTACGGATGTGGCCAGGCAACTGCCCTCCTCGGGCAACCGGGACGGATCGGAAGCCGGGAAGGCCGCCCAGGTAACATCCCTTCCGGTTCCGTTGGGCGCTCCGCCTACCTTGCCGGTGGTTCCCGAACCCGTAAAGGTTAATCCGGCCGCCATGGTTGCCCCGTCGAACGCCAGTCAGGCAGCAGAAAAAATCGGTAGCCCGAAGGGGGAGACGCAGAGCGCAGCCAATTCTGTCGCCTCCCAGCAGGCCGCTGCCAAAACGCCTGCGGATCCCGCTTTGGGTCTGGAGCAGAAAAAGCAGCAGGTGTTTGATAACGAAGAGTCCGCCCTCCGGTCCGAGGGCTCCGGGTTCTTTGATACCAAAGGATTTGAGCTGTCCGACTATTCGCAGTTCGTCATCGACCGTATCAAGCAGAACTGGATGATTCCTGCTGCGGTGCGGCATGGCAGCGGGCGCTCCACGGTTGTCTTTTATATCGAAAAGGACGGCCAGATCAGCCGGATGCGAATCGTTTCTCCTTCCGGAGTCGCCCTGCTGGATCGGGCGGCTCTCAACTCCATTCTGGAATCCCTGCCATTCCCGCCTTTGCCCTCCCGATTTCCGGGAGAGCATGTTGGCGCCAAGCTGGTGTTCTCCTATAACGAAGGCCAGGATAGGAACTGATCCGCACGAATCGCCTCAGGGCATCCATGACGAAGGTGTAAAAAGTCAATTTCACAGAAACACCCGAAAACAAACGGACAAACGAAAGCCGTTTTGAGTACAGTCTTCAGACTGCGCGCTGCAAGCAGGTTTCAGCTTGTACTACGCAAGCTAAAGCTTGTACTCTAAACGAAGAAGACATGCATGATGGATTCGCAAAAAAAGATTTTTCATTTTGTTCTACCGTCCCGATCGGGCTTGATGTGTGCGCGAAACAAACCCGGCAACGAATGGCCGGGCTATAATCTTAACGTCCCTTACAGGACTTTTTGCCCCGGAAAATAATTCCCATCCGGGTTCATACAGGGCCCCGCAAAGCAATGGCAGCGTATTACTTAACGTTTTCCGATTTTTCGCGAGATGGTATCCATGGCTGATCAGAACATACGGTTAAGTCGAAGTCTCGGGCTGTTTGAACTGCTGATCATGGGGGTCATCATGGTGCAGCCTACTGCGCCGATGCCGCCCTTCGGTGCCATCAGCACGGGTGCCAACGGGCATGTGGTCACCACCATTCTGATCGCCATGTTTGCCATGATGCTGACCGCCATAGGATACGGACGCATGGCCCGCGCTTATCCGAGTGCCGGCTCCGCTTATACTTACGTCGCCCAGGAGATTCATCCCGCTCTGGGCTATATCACCGGCTGGAGCATGCTCCTGGATTACGTGGTCAACCCCCTGATCTGCACCATCTGGTGCTCCAAGGCGCTGATCGGTCTTTTCCCCTCCACCAACTTTGTTTTCTGGGTCTGCTTCTTTGCCTTTCTCTTCACCGGACTCAATCTGCGCGGCATCCGGGCTTCGGCCCGCACCAATGAAATTCTTACTCTTGCCATGGGAGTGGTGATTATCTGGATGATCTGGGCAGGGCTGCGCTATATTTTCCGGCTTCCGGAACTCGACAGCGCCTTTTTCACGCGGCCCTTCTACGATCCGGAAAGGTTTTCCTGGGCATCTTTGTCGAACGGTGCATCCATTGCCGTGCTGACCTACATAGGATTCGACGGCATCTCCACGCTTTCGGAGGAGGTGCGCAATCCGCGCCGCAATATCCTGCTGGCGACGGTCGGTACCTGCCTGATCATCGGCATCCTTTCCGCGGTGGAGGTCTATATAGGCCAGCTGGTTTGGCCCGCATCCGAAGCCTATCCGGATATCGACACGGCCTACAATCATATTGCCCGCCGGGCCGGCGGCAACGGTCTTTTTCAGGTCATGTCCTGGACCCTGGTGGTGGCCACCATCGGCTCGGCTTCCGGGGCCATGCTGGCCGGCGCCCGACTGCTTTATGGCATGGGCCGGGACGGGGCATTGCCGAAAGGATTTTTTGGCTACCTTCATCCCACCCGCCATATTCCCAGCCGCAATGTAATGCTGATCGGTCTGGTCTGCATGGTGGGCGCTTTCTTCATTTCCTACCAGACCGGCGCGGAGCTGCTGAACTTCGGAGCGCTCATCGGCTTCATGGGGGTCAACGTCAGCTCTCTTCTTCACTACTGGGTTCGCGGCAGGGAGCGTACCTGGTCTCACCTGCTGGTTCCCGCCGTCGGCTTCCTGGTTTGTTTCTATCTTTGGCTGAGCTTAAGCCTGGTTGCTAAAATGGTGGGGATTTCCTGGCTTATGGTTGGATTGGCCTACGGGGCCTGGAAAACGGGGGGATTTAAAAAGGATCTGATTCGCTTTGAAGCTCCGGCGGAGGAGTAATCGGCTAAGAATCCGGCAGATGGGCTTATAAAACCTTGATTTTTCCCGGACTTTGCTCTATCATTTGCTGCTCATTGAAAATACATGTGGCGCTATCGTCTAGGGGACCAGGACGGGTGGTTCTCAGCCATCAAACCGGGGTTCGAATCCCCGTAGCGCTACCACGAAAATGTGCGGTTCTGCAATCGGAAAAGGCTCCGGCTGTTTTAACAGGATATTTGTGCCTTGCCTAATCCCACAGCCGGGAATGGATTTAATATAGTGATTGCCCATCTGTCCGGAAGCCTGCTGGAAAAGAAACCCGATCTGGCCATTGTCGAGGTTCAGGGTGTCGGCTACGCAGTGCAGATCCCCCTTTCCACCTTCTATCAGCTGGGAGAACCGGGGTCGGCCACCCGGCTGAAAATACACACCCATGTGCGGGAAGATACCATATCGCTTTTTGGATTCCTCACCGAGAAGGAAAAGGAGATGTTTGAAAAGCTGATCGGCATCAGCGGCATCGGACCGAAGCTCGCCAATAATATCCTTTCCGGAGCATCGGTGGACGATCTGGCTTCCTACCTGAAAAGCGGAGATGTATCCCGGCTGACCCGAATTCCCGGAATCGGCAAAAAGACCGCGGAGCGAATGGTTCTGGAGCTGCGGGACAAAATGCAAAGCTTCGCCGTGGAATCCGCGGCAAGCAGGCCGGCCGCCGCCGGCCGCATGCGCGATGACATGCTTTCCGCCCTGATCAATCTCGGCTATCAGAAAGCCTCCGCCGAAAGGGCCCTGGATGCGGTCATGGAATCGGCTCCCGGGGAACCATCCAGTTTTGAAACTCTTCTGCGGGCGGTGCTTCGCCGGATGAGCGGTGGAGCGTAGCCTGCCGGCCCAGCGGAATTCTATGGAATCGCGCGATTCTTCCAGGCGGCTGATGACTCCGGTACGATCCATGGAGGAAGAGGACGGGGTGGAGCTGAGCCTGCGACCCCGACGGCTGGCGGAATACATCGGGCAACATAAGGTCAAAGAGAACCTTTCCATCAGTATTCAGGCGGCGCGCCGGCGCGGAGAGGCGATGGACCACGTGCTTCTTTTCGGTCCGCCGGGGCTCGGAAAAACCACTCTGGCCGCTATCATCGCTGCCGAGCTGGGGGTCAGCTTTCGAAGCTCTGCCGGCCCCACCATTGAAAAGCGCGGAGATCTGGTTTCTCTGCTCACCTCCCTCGAAGAGAACGATGTCTTTTTTATCGATGAAATCCATCGGCTCCACCCGGCCATCGAGGAACTGCTCTATCCCGCCATGGAAGATTTCACCGTGGACATTATTATCGGGGAAGGTCCTGCCGCCCGCTCCCTGCGCATGCCGCTGAAGCCATTCACCCTGGTCGGAGCCACCACCCGTGCCGGGCTTTTGACCGCGCCGCTGCGGGGCCGGTTCGGTATTATTCACCGCCTGGATCTGTACACCATGGAGGATCTCGAGATCATATTGAATCGTTCATCCCGGATTCTGGGTGTGGAGCTGCAGCCGGAGGGAGCCCGGGAGCTGGCTTCCCGCTCCCGGGGAACCCCGAGAATTGCCAACCGGCTGCTCCGCCGGGTTCGGGACTATGCCGAAGTGAAAGCCGACGGGCGGATCACCCGCAGCGTGGCGGAGGATGCGCTTTCCATGCTGGACGTGGATCCTTACGGCTTCGACGAGACCGACCGCAGGCTGCTGCAGACCATCATCGACAAGTTCCAGGGCGGGCCGGTTGGGATCGGCTCCATATCCGCTTCGATCAACGAAGAGGTCGAGACCATCGAGGACGTTTACGAGCCCTACCTGATGCAGATCGGGTTTCTGGAACGAACTCCGAGGGGCCGGGTGGCCACCCGGCTGGCCTTCGAGTATTTCCAGAGAAAAATGCCCAGAGCCCGCGCCCTGCCTTTGCTGGACGGAATCACGGAGGTGGAGCGTTGACGCGTCCATTCACCGGAGGGGAAATCCCCGAGCTGGCCCAGCTGATGGCGTCCATGGAAACGGTCATCAAGGGGAAGGGCAGCGTGGTGCGCCTCGCGGTGGTGACTCTTCTGGCCGAAGGGCATCTGCTGATCGAAGACGTGCCCGGCGTGGGGAAAACCACCCTGGCTCACACCCTGGCCCAGTCTTTTCATTGCTCTTTTCACCGTCTGCAGTTTACCAGCGACCTGCTTCCGTCGGATATCCTGGGGGTCACGATTTTCAATCAGAAAATTCAGGAGTTCGAGTTCCGTCACGGGCCCATTTTCGCCAATTTTATCCTGGCGGACGAGCTGAACCGGACGACTCCCAAAACCCAGTCCGCGCTATTGGAAGTAATGAACGAAGGGCAGGTGACGGTGGACAATGTGACCTATCCGCTTTGCAAGCCCTTCATGGTGATTGCCACGCAGAATCCCATGGAACACCAGGGAACTTATCCTCTGCCCGAATCGCAGCTGGACCGGTTCCTGATGCGTATCCGCATGGGATATCCAGACCAGGCCAGTGAAAAGGAAATACTCAAGAGCCGCGCGGACGGCGGTTTGCGATGCGCGGTTGCGCCTGTCCTGACCGGGGAGGATGTGCTCCGGCTGCAGCGGAAATGCCGCCAGGTTCACGTGGAGGAGTCGCTTTACGACTACCTTCTGGCCCTGATCCGGGCCACCAGGGAATCTCCGTTTTTCGCTGTCGGGATCAGCCCCCGCGGATCCCTATCCCTGCTGCGCTCCGCGCAGGCCGCCGCTGTTCTGGACGGACGGGACTACTGCGTCCCCGACGATATCAAAAGCCTTGCCCAGCCGGTTCTGGCTCACCGCCTGGTCTCCCGCACCAGACACATTTCCCAGACCAAGGCGGCCGAGGAGGCGGAAAATATTCTGCAGGACATGATCGATCAGGTTCCCGTTCCCCTGTAAAGGCGAATCCATGACGGATGAATTATTAAGCAAAGAAGGATTTGAGCCCTTCTTTCCTGGTTCCCGAAAGGTTTATGTGCAAGGCAGCTCGGCCGATATCCGGGTTCCGTTCCGGGAGGTCACCCTGGAAAAGGCGGATGGTTCGGGAAAAACGGCAGGATCGGGCCGCCTGGTTCTGTACGATACCAGCGGACCCTGGACCGATCCGGAAGTGAACACGGAACTGGATCGCGGCCTCCCCCCTCTGCGCGACCGTTGGCAGGAAGTGCCGCTGCGGGAGGGAGAATCGACCTGCACTCCTTCGGAGCAGCCGAGCGGTGAATCTGCCCGTGGATGCCGGAGAAAGGGGCGCACAGGTGCATCCACCCAGCGCGCCCTGGCACGCCAGGGGATCATTACCCCGGAAATGGAGTTTGTGGCTATCCGGGAGAGCCTGGGGAAGACAAGCGGATGGTATGCTTCC
Source organism: uncultured Acidobacteriota bacterium (assembly GCA_903847975.1). GTDB lineage: Bacteria > Acidobacteriota > UBA6911 > CAINFC01 > CAINFC01 > CAINFC01. The sequence goes on from CAINFC010000122.1 coordinate 88,397, forward strand.
GCGTGTCGCGGGGACGGGCGAGATGCGTCCGGGGCGCGCTCCGGCTACACCCCGGAAATGGTTCGAAGGGAAGTAGCGGAAGGAAGGGCCATTATTCCTGCCAACCGCAAGCATCCGGAGCTGGAGCCGATGATCATCGGGAAATCCTTCCGGGTGAAAATCAATGCCAATATCGGCCATTCCTCGGAAAGGTCCAGCCCGGAAGAGGAATGCCGAAAAATGCTCTGGGCCATCCTCTGGGGCGCGGACACCGTCATGGACCTTTCCACCGGCGAGGGGATTTCCCGGACAAGAAATGCGATCCTGCGCAACAGTCCGGTGCCGATCGGAACGGTTCCCATCTATGAGGCGCTGAAAAAAGCCGGGGACCGCCCGGAGGAATTGTCCTGGGAAATTTACAGGGACACGCTGCTCGAGCAGGCGGAACAGGGAGTGGATTATTTCACCATCCATGCCGGGCTGCGCAGGGAGTTCATTCCCTTTGCGGCCAGGCGCCTGGCGGGTATTGTCAGCCGGGGCGGCTCCATATTGGCAAGGTGGTGCCTGGCGCACCGGCAGGAAAATTTCCTCTTCACTCATTTCCGGGAAATCTGTGAAATTCTGGCCGACTATGACATTTCCTTTTCCCTGGGCGACGGTCTGCGCCCTGGCTGTCTGGCCGACGCCAATGACAGAGCCCAGATGGCGGAATTGACAACCCTGGGGGAGCTGACCCGGATCGCCTGGGAGCAGGACTGCCAGGTTATGATCGAAGGGCCCGGGCATGTCCCCATGAACCTGATTCGGGAGAATATGGAGGAGGAGAACCGGGTTTGCGCCGAGGCTCCCTTTTATACCCTGGGTCCCCTGGTCACGGATGTGGCAGCCGGGTATGACCATGTTGCCAGTGCGATCGGCGGAGCGATGATTGCATGGTACGGCTGTTCCATGCTTTGCTATGTGACCCCAAAGGAGCATCTGGGCCTCCCTGACCGGGATGATGTCAAGGCTGGCGTGCTGGTTCATAAGCTCGCCGCGCATGCCGCCGATCTGGCCAAGGGAATCCCCGGATCACGCGACTGGGATGATGCCATGAGCTACGCCCGGCGTTCCATCGAGTGGAACAACCAGTTCCGTCTTTCCATCGACCCTCCTACCGCCATGAAGTTCCAGCAGGAAAGCTCCCGGCAAAAGGAGGAGTGCGACCGGCGCTACTGCAGCATGTGCGGTCCGAATTATTGCGCCATGCGGTTGTCCGAGGAAATCCGCCAGAAGATGGAAGAAGGAAACCTCTGAAAACGAGCCTGTTTTTTTGCACCTTCATCATGTGGGAGAAGGTGCAAAAAAGGTTCTCGCGGAAGCCCTGCAGGGGCTTCGGATCGCAGCCCGGGGTCGGGGCGCTTCGCGCCTACCCCGGGTAGGGATGTTCGGAAGAAACAACCCTGACCCTGAAAGGGTTGCGCAAAATCCAACCCTGCCAGGTGCTTGCGCAGCTCTATAAGGGCTGGTAGTGAACAAATCCGTCCATCCGGGGTAGCGCCCAAGAGGTGCAACCCCGGGCTGTGATCCGGAACCCCTTTCGGGATTCTCGTACTTTTTGCACCTTCATCATGTTGAAACAAAGGATGCTTCCATGCTTTTTGCCTCACTGACATTGAGGATCGCAAAAATACCATGCCGATGAACTTCCTGCTCCTGTTCCTGCTGGCACTGAATGCACCTGCCAATCCATGCGTTGATTATGATATCCTGGATAAACAGATCCGGGATGGAGCCATCGCCAAGGCGGAGGCCGCCCGGCGTTTTTCGGAACTGATCCCGCAATTGGATCGCCACGCGGCAGGAAGCTGTCCACCAAGGCGTGCCGATGGAGAACCCTCCTGGGTTTTTCCGGTCGACCGTGCACGACTCCGGGATATCGGAGGCAGGTCCGGGAGCGGATACCAGCCCGGGGGGTACAACTTCTTTGACGGAAACCGGCACCACGGGCATCCGGCCCACGATATCTTCATTCATGATGAGAATCAGGACGAGCGGGATGACACGAGCGGAAAGCCTGTGCCTGTACGCAGCGTGCTGCCCGGCATAGTCATTGCCTTGGAGTCGAACTGGGAGGCTGTTTCCCCTCTGAGGGGTGGCAGGTACGTTGTCGTATACCACCCGGCAAGTTCGGAGCTGTTCTGCTATGCCCATCTGGCTCGTATTTCTGTCCGTGTCGGGCAATGCGTGGATAGGGGCGGAGTACTTGGGGAGGTCGGTCGCAGCGGGAAAAGTGCCGCCAGGAAGCGCTCTCCCACTCATCTGCACCTGACCAGGCTCCGGATCATAAACGGCCGGCCCGTTCCGGAAGACGCATATCCCGAACTGGTGCGTGCGATCCGAAGGAAATAAAGCGGATTGGAGAGGCCAACCTTTATTTTTCCTGAAACTTGACAACAGAAGGCTCAATAATTATATTAACTGTGAACTAAATAAGAACATTCTGGCAAGCATTCTGAATTTCACCAGGGAGAAGAAAATATGTCGAAAGTTATAGGAATCGATCTTGGGACAACGAATTCCGTAGTGGCGGTTATGGAGGGTTCGGAGCCTTCGGTAATCACCAATCCGGAGGGCGGGCGCCTGACTCCCTCCGTCGTGGCTTTTGCCAAATCGGGAGAGCGTCTGGTCGGGCAGGTCGCCAAGCGGCAGGCCATTACCAACCCGGAAAACACGGTGTTTTCCATCAAGCGTTTCATGGGACGCAAGTACAATGAAGTCAACGAAGAAATGAAAATGGTACCCTACCGGGTGTCCTCCTCGACCAATGGAGACGCTCAGGTGGAAATCAGCGGAAAAAGCTACGCGCCGCCGGAGATTTCCGCCATGGTGCTCCAGAAAATGAAGCAGGCTGCTGAGGAATATCTTGGCCAGCAGGTCACCAAGGCCGTTATTACCGTGCCTGCCTACTTCAACGACAGCCAGCGGCAGGCCACCAAGGATGCCGGAAGGATTGCCGGGTTGGAGGTTTTGCGAATAGTCAATGAACCTACGGCGGCTGCCCTGGCCTACGGACTGGACAAGAAAAAAGACGAGACCATTGCCGTCTACGATTTCGGTGGCGGAACCTTCGATATCTCCATTCTGGAGGTTGGAGAGGGCGTGGTGGAGGTCAAATCCACCAACGGGGATACGCATCTGGGCGGTGACAATATCGATCAGCGGCTGATCGACTGGGTGATCGGAGAGTTCCGGAAGGACCAGGGAATCGATCTTTCCAAGGATAAAATGGCCCTGCAGCGGCTGAAGGAAGCCGCGGAAAAAGCCAAAATGGAGCTGTCCACCACCATGGAAACGGAGATTAACCTGCCCTTTATTACCGCCGATGCCGGCGGCCCAAAGCACTTGAACTTCAAGCTGACCCGGGCCAAGTTCGAACAGCTGGTGGAGGACATTCTCCAGCGGACGGTGGCTCCCTGCAAACAGGCCCTGGCAGATGCGGGGATGAAGCCTTCAGACATCCATGAGGTAGTGCTGGTGGGTGGTTCCACCCGTATTCCCAGGGTCCAGCAGATCGTTCGCGATCTGTTCGGAAGGGAGCCTCACAAAGGAGTCAATCCGGATGAAGTGGTAGCGGTGGGAGCTGCGGTACAGGCCGGCGTGCTTTCCGGAGATGTCAAAGACATACTGCTGCTGGATGTTACCCCGCTTTCTTTGGGCATTGAAACCCTGGGAGGCGTGTCCACCAAGCTGATTGAGCGCAATACCACCATTCCGACTCGTAAAAGCGAAGTGTTTTCCACGGCGGCCGACAACCAGACCTCGGTGGAGATTCACGTGCTGCAGGGAGAGCGGCCCATGGCGCGCGACAACCGGACGCTCGGGAAATTCCAGCTGGTCGGCATTCCTCCGGCACCGCGCGGCATTCCCCAGATCGAGGTCACGTTTGACATCGATGCCAATGGCATTGTCAACGTTTCCGCCAAGGATCTGGGAACCGGCAAGGAGCAGAAAATCACGATTACCTCCTCTTCCGGGCTGAACAAGGATGAAATCGACCGCATGGTCAAGGAGGCCGACAGTCATGCTTCGGAGGACAGTCAGAAGAGAGACGAGATCGATGCTAAAAACCGTGCCGATCACATGGTGTATAACACCGAAAAGCTCTTAAAGGAAAACCGCGAAAAGATACCCGATGCCGATGCTCGCAACATTGAGCAGGCGATTGCCGAGACCAAAGCCGCCATCGAGAAGGGTGGCCTGGACGGCATCAACAGTGCAGTGGAAAAGCTGACCCAGGCTTCTCACAAGCTGGCGGAGCTGATGTACAAGCAGAGCACGGCTCAGCAGTCGCCTCCTCCGCCTCCGCCGGGAGGCGAAAGCGCAGGATCCGGCCAGTCGCAAGGCAGGGCCAAAAGCGACGACGTGATTGACGCCGAGTACGTGGACGTGGATGACGCGCGGAAAGGGAAGAACTGATTCGTTGAACGAAGGGAGGCGCCGTCGCTTCGGGTCGTCTCCCTTCGACGTTTATACCGGGGGAACGGCTCCCGAAAGATAGAGCCCAAGGTCATTGATCCATGAAAGGCCGGAAAGACTATTACAAGCTTCTGGGAGTCGCCCGCAGTGCGGAAGAAAAGGACATTAAGCAGGCTTACCGGCATCTGGCGCGAAAATATCATCCCGACCTGAACCCGGGGAACAAAATTGCCGAGGAGAAGTTCAAGGAAATTCAGGAAGCGTACGATGTCCTGAGCGATCCCAAAAAGAGGCAATTTTACGATCAGACCGGTTTTTACTCCGATCAGACTGCCGCCGGAGCGGGAGGAACGCCTTCCGGGGCCTCCGGCTTTGATTTTAGCGGCTTCAATTTCGAGTCAACGGGAGGCGGCAGCTTTCGGGACATATTCAGCGAAATGTTCCGGTCTTCCTCGGGAGAGGCCGGGGGGGAGCCGACCCGTGGACAGGACCGGCACTACCATATCAAGCTTCCCTTTATGGATGCCGTGCAGGGCAAGGCGGCCAAGATCACCATCAACCGGCGGGAAGCGTGCGCGGATTGCAGCGGAACGGGGCAGGTGCACTCCCGTACTTCGCAAGTCTGCAGCGTCTGCTCCGGGACAGGGCGCTCCAGCCGGGCCAAGGGAATCATGCAGTTTTCTTCGCCCTGCCAGGCATGCGGCGGAACGGGGAAGGGATCGGTCGTTACCTGCACTCGCTGCAGCGGACAGGGAAGCTTTCAGCGGACGGAAACCATCACCGTTCGGATTCCGGCCGGAGTGAAGGACGGCGGGCGGGTTCGGGTTCCGAGAAAGGGAGACGACGGTACCATGGGCGGGCCGCCGGGCGAGCTTTTCCTGGAAATCGAAGTGGAGCCTCATCCTGTTTTTCGCCGCGAAGGGGACGACCTGCTGTGCACCGTTCCGATCACCATAACGGAAGCCGCTTTGGGGGCGAAAATTGAAGTGCCTACCATCGAGGGGAAATCGATCCTGAAAATTCCCCCCGGCACGCAGAGCGGCCAGAAATTCCGGCTGCGCAGCAAGGGAATTCCTTCGGTGCACGGAGGGGGCTACGGGGATCTGATCGTGGACGTGGTTTTATTTCTGCCGCGCATAGCCGATGAGAGGTCCAAGGAGATACTGCGGGAGTTTTCACGGATCAATTCCTTCAATCCCCGGTCCGATATGGGACTGGCATAGTCATGGAAACGGATTCGATCGGCTGGGATCATCGAGGGTAATGGAGTATGGTTCAGCGCAAAAAAGCCGGGTATATGATCAGCGCGGTTGCCGAAATGTACGGCATCCACCCGCAGACGCTCCGGCTGTACGAGCGTGAGGGGCTGCTGCGGCCATCCCGCAGTGAAGGGAACACCCGGCTCTATACCCAGGAAGACCTCAACCGCCTGGAAATGATTCTTAACCTGACTCGCGATATGGGCGTCAATCTGGCGGGGGTGGAGATCATTCTCCATTTGCGCGAGCGGATGGATGCCATGCAGCTGCAGGTGACGGAGCTGATTCATTACGTGCAGGCCCGCTTTCAGGCGGACCTGAGCGACGACGAGCACGTACGCAAAGCGCTGGTGCGTGTTTCCCCGGGGCAAATCATCCGCCGCGACTCCCCTCCCCGAAACTGAGCGGATTCGGCTTCGAGGACGATGCCCTTCCTCACGATCAATGATTGGGTCCGGATTCCCGATTCGGAATTGAGTTTTCGCTTTGTTCGCTCCGCCGGTCCCGGCGGGCAGCATGTCAACCGCTCTGCCACCCAGGTGGAGCTGTATTTCGACCTGGCCCAATCGCCCTCCCTGACGGAGGAGCAGAAGAGCCGTCTGGCGATCGCCCTGAAAGGCTGCCTGGATAAAGAAGGCGTTCTACACCTGGCTTCCCAGGAATCGCGAAGCCAGTACCGAAACCGGACGGAAGTGACCGCCCGGTTTATCACCCTGCTGCAGAACGGTCTGAGGATTCCCAAGCGACGGCGTCCGAGCCGTCCGACGGCGGCCTCGAAAGAAAAGCGCATGGATACCAAGCGGCGCAGAGGTACCCTCAAAAAGGAAAGACGCGCTTCGGAAGGGGAATCCTGACCGGCTTCCGGATATCCTGCTTTCTGCTAATAGGCCAGTTTCAGGATTTCCTCGACATCCTTTCGGGACAGGCTTTTCAATTGCCCAAGCGGAGCTGCCATCCAGACGTTGTCCGCAATCTGGGGGATTTCTTCCGCGCGGACGCCAAGTTCCCGAAGAGCTGTCGGCGTACCCCACTGCTTCCACTTCGACTTCATTCTTTCCAGACCCTCATTCAGCGAATCGGCAGCCCAAACCTGCCTGGCCAGCCTGCGGAATTGAGCCGGGTTGTGCGGTTCCATGTAACGCAGCCAGGCGGGGAAGAGAATTCCCAGGCCCGTGCCGTGAGCCACTTCGGGATGAACCGCGCTCAAGCCATGCTCGATCATGTGGGTGGACCAGTCGCCGCCGCGCAGCTGGGTACCGCTGATTCCGTTCAGGGCCAATGTGGCGGCCCAGGCCAGGTTGGCGCGGGCCGGGTAACGGGAGGGGTCCTCCTGCAGCTGGTCGACGGCCTGGATGACGGACCGCATCAGGGCTTCATCCAGGGCGATGGTGGTCTCCTCGTCGGTTCCCATGACATAGAACTCGAGGATGTGGGCGATGGCATCCAGTCCGCCGTTGACGGTCTGGATCCAGGGCAGGGTCATCTGTACCGCGGGATCGATGATGGCTACCGTCGGGTAGAGGGCCGGGCTGGCGGTAGCCCACTTTTTCCTTTCGTCCTCCTTGGTGATCACCGTGAAGGGGTTCATTTCCGATCCGGTGGCCGAAAGGGTGAGAACCACGAAGAGCGGAAGAGCCTTCTCGATAAAAGACTTGCGGGCGAATGCATCCCAGACGTTGTCCATGCAGCAGCCGGCTGCCACGGCTTTGGCCGAGTCGATCACACTCCCCCCGCCGACGGCCAGGATCGCTTCCGCCTGGAACTCCCTGGCCCTCTGAACCGCTTCCTGGACCGTGGAAAGGATCGGGTTGGGCTGGACTCCCCAATGTTCCACCCACTGGATTCCTGCTGCCCGAAGAGAGCTGGAGACCGCATGGTAAACTCCATTATCTCGAATGGAACCGCCCCCGGCCAGAAGCAGGACCTTCCCGATCCGGCGGGATTGAATACAGGGGCCGATCTGTTCGAGGGTGTTCCGTCCGAATAGAATCCGGGTCGGATTGTAAAACTCAAAATTGCAGCTTGACTCCATATGTTTTTCCTCCTTTTAGGATCGAAAACCTTATTATAATACCGGCTCGAGCTCGGAACCATCTA